>NZ_CP012160.1:1453750-2180625 GCF_001187845.1 Octadecabacter temperatus
TTTTGCAGAAATCCCAGTGGGAAGGCTTGGATTTCGCTGAATCCGGCCTCGATGTGATCCCTGTCACGTCCTCCCCCTATATCATCACCGACTTTGAAGCTGGCCGTCACATCGAGATGACACGCAATCCCGACTACTGGGGTGCCGATATCGTGCCATTCGTGAACGGGCTTTATAACCTCGACACGATCCGTATGGAGTTCTTTGGCGATGAAACCGCCGCGTTTGAGGCCTTCAAAGTGGGGGAGATCAACACCAACCGTGAATTCAACGTCGCCAAGTGGGACAGCCAGTATGACTTCGCGCTGATGCAGTCGGGCGATTTTGTACGCTCCATCCTGCCGCACTCGCGCCCTAGCGGGATTACAGGCTTCGTCATGAACACCCGCCTGCCGCAGTTTGAAGACATCCGCGTACGCGATGCGATGATCCATGCGTTCAACTTTGAATTCATCAACGACACGATGACAGGCGGCGCGCAGCCGCGCATCACCTCCTATTTCTCAAACTCGCCACTGGCGATGCAAGACGGCCCAGCCACGGGCCGCGTGTTGGAGTTCCTTGAACCATTCGCCGACAGCATCCCTGCTGATGCGATCACAGGCTACGCCCTGCCCGTGTCTGACGGATCAGAGCGTAACCGCGCCAACATCGGCGCTGCGCTCGATCTGATGGAACAGGCTGGCTACAGCGTTCAGGACGGTGTGATGGCAAACGCGGACGGCGAAGCGTTCACCTTTGAAATCCTGCTGAAATCAGGCTCAAGTGAAAACCAGTCGATGGTGGACATGTATGTCGAAAGCCTCGGTCGCCTTGGCATCACGCCAACGATCACTGTGGTGGACAACGCGCAATACTCTGAGCGTACGGATGTCTATGACTTCGGCATGACCTACTACCGCCGCGGGCTATCCCTGTCCCCGGGCAACGAACAGTACCTCTACTGGGGCGTTGAAGGCGCTGACGTTGAAGGTGGGCGCAACATGATGGGCGTGAAGTCCGAAGCGATCGACGCGATGATCGACCACTTGCTGACGTCCCCAAGCCAAGACGACTTCCTCGCCGCAACGCAAGGCTTGGACCGTCTTCTGACGTCTGGGCGCTACGTGATCCCGATCTATCAGTGGAACATCAGCCGCATCGCCCACGACAAGAACCTGCACTACCCAGAAACCATGCCGATCTTCGGCGACTGGCCCGGCTGGCAGCCAGACGTTTGGTGGTATTCAGAAGACTAAAGAAAAGGCGCTCCTCGGAGCGCCTTTTTGTTGCGGCGCAACGAATTTCTGCAATGAACCCAAAGCAGAAGTGTAAAATTCCCGTTTCGCGCGCTCGCAGCGGGGAGAATGCTGCGTAAGCGAAAGCCGCCATGCCGTCGCGCAACGAAAGAAACTGTCAATGGTGTAGCCCGTAGCATGGATCAACCGGCGAATTTACAAGTTGCGGGACTAAGCTGGCTTTCAATTCTCCCTTTCAAAGGGTTTCTTGCAGCCAAAACCCACCTTTCTACTGCCTCTCGATTGCCTTTCAAACGCTGCGTTCAGGTTAAAAGAGCGGACCTGGTCAGTTGCAAAAGTCACTTCACTGGGTCGGTTTTCGCCGTCTGGATCGGGGCTGCAACCGCACACTTTTCTTCAATGTCAGTTTACCTCCGCGCAGGTCTTCAATGGTCAAATTTGACTCTTTTAGGAAATTGAGAATGATTGCGGAGGGAGACACAAATCTTGGCAATGCTATCAACAACACACGTCGAGGCTGTAATCGCATCGGTGCAATCAAAGTCGGCGGCCGCGCGCTCTCGGCTTGCAGCGTCTTGGCGCCGCTCGATGTTGTCGCATGGTCTTGATCCGTCCCATATGGCCCCACAGGCCTGTCTTCCCGGTCAAGATATCGCCGAACGACGCGACGCTTTGGGCCGTGTTATGGATATTGCAGCCCCCAAATTAGATCGACTTTTCGAGCTGGTGGGGAGTTCAGGCTGTGGCGTTGTATTGACGGACTGCGATGGCGTCGTTGTGGATCATCGTTTTTCGGACGCCGACCAAACGGTCTTTGAAGGATGGGGGCTGGGGCTTGGCGCGGTGTGGAGTGAAGCGACCGAAGGTACCAACGGCATAGGAACCTGCATCACCGAAGAGCGCGCAGTTACGATTCACCGCAACGAGCACTTCATGGCGCGCAACACCGCGATGAGCTGCATCGACGCCCCGATCTTTGGATCCGATGGGCAACTGATAGCAGCTCTTGATGTGTCTTCAGCG
The DNA here is from genome assembly GCF_001187845.1 of Octadecabacter temperatus. NCBI lineage: Bacteria > Pseudomonadati > Pseudomonadota > Alphaproteobacteria > Rhodobacterales > Roseobacteraceae > Octadecabacter > Octadecabacter temperatus. The sequence goes on from NZ_CP012160.1 coordinate 1,456,012, forward strand.
CGTGCCGACCAAACGCAGGCCATCAATGGGATGATTGCTGAAATGGTATCACAGATTGCACGCACGGTTGAGGCCGACAATTTCCGTGCGACCTATGCGCAGGCCCGTATCGTGGTTGCAGATCACGTCGATGCGTCCAGCTCCATGTTGTTGGCTGTCGATGCCGACGACGTGGTTGTCGGGGCAACCCGTGGCGCGCGAAAGGCTTATGGTTTGGAAGCGCAAGGCGCGCTATCGCCGAGGGCGGCCAGTGATCTGTTCGGGCGTGGCGACGGCCCTGTCGGATTTGAAAAGGCAGAACGCGCAGCCGTTGTGCGTGCTTTGGTTCGCGCCAACAATAACGTCAGCGTCGCGGCCCGCGATCTGGCTGTGTCCCGTGCGACGCTCTACCGGCGTATGAAACGGTTGGGTTTGAGCGAATAACCCGCCGCCTGTCTCAGATGTGCGACACTTGTTGGATGGCTTGACGTAAAGGCCACTTCCCAGACCTCCCTAAAATTGCTGCTCTGTCTACTTCGAGGAGCCATTGATGGACTGGGAGGGCCGCAATGAAATTATCCGACCAACGAGAGATCGCTGCTGAACGTCAAACCGTTTGGGAGGCGATCTTGAATCCGGAGGTTCTAAAGGCCTGCATTCCGGGCTGTGAGGAACTGACCGGATCGCACGAAGACGGGTTCGAAGCCGTCGTCGTACAGAAAGTCGGTCCCGTGAAAGCCAAGTTTAAAGGTGAAGTCACAATTTCCGACGTGGTGATCGGCGAAAGCCTGACCTTGTCGGGGCAAGGCAAAGGTGGGCCTGCTGGATTCGCCTCGGGTTCGGCGGACGTTCGTCTAACTGATATAGAGGGTGGCACGCTGCTCGAATATGATGTCGATGCCAAAGTGGGTGGTAAGCTTGCCCAACTCGGCAGCCGGATTATTGACGGATTTGCCAAGAAATTGGCTGGCCAATTTTTTGAGAGGTTTCAGGAAGGGCTGGAACCAGAACTCGAAACCGTTGCCGAAAATACAGACCAGAAAGAGACGAGAAAGGGATGGATCGGGCGCATGTTCAAAGCATAGCGCACCGACTTTAGATCATTTTCCAAGGAGGAAGAGATGCCTAAAATTACGATGAACATCAACGGACGCGAAACGTCGACAGAGGTGGAAAACCGCACCCTGCTATCGACGGCATTGCGTGAAAACCTGCATCTGACAGGCACCCATATCGGCTGCGACACCAGCCAGTGCGGCGCTTGCGTGGTGCATGTGAACGGCAAGGCCGTGAAATCCTGCTCTGTCTTTGCGGCTGAACTTGATGGCGCGACGGTCGACACCATCGAAGGCCAAGCCAACGCAGACGGATCGCTGAACGTGATCCAGCAGGCCTTTCAGGATCACCACGGATTGCAGTGCGGGTTTTGCACGCCTGGCATGGTGATGAGCGCGGCTGAACTTCTGAAAGTGAACCCCAAGCCCTCTGAGGCTGAAATCCGCGATTACCTTGAGGGGAACATCTGCCGATGCACCGGATATCAGGGCATCGTGAACGCAATCATGGCAGCGAGCGGGCAAGACGTCCCCTCGATTGCCGCAGAATAGGGAGGATACCAAATGCCAGACGGAGGAATTGGTGCACCAACCAAACGCCGCGAAGACACGCGGTTTCTGACGGGCCGCGGGAAATACACAGACGATTTCACGCCCCAAAACACATCCTATTGCGCCTTTGCCCGCAGCCAAGTGGCGAATGGCAAGATCAATAGTGTCGACATGAGCGCGGCGGCAGAAATGCCCGGCGTCTTGGCGACATTCACAGGCGAAGATTTCGTCGAAACCGGCGGGAACCCCGCTGGTTGGGCCATCGTGAGCCGAGACGGCGAGCCGATGAAAGAACCCAAGCGGCCTGTTCTGGCCCATGGTAAAGTCCGCCATGTTGGCGATGCTTATGCGGCTGTAGTTGCCGAGACGCTTGAACAAGCGCTCGATGCGGTGGAAGCGATTGAAGCGGACATTGAAGAGCTCGATGCAGTGACCGACATGGCTTCGGCCGTCGCGAATGCAGGTTCACTCGTTCATGACGAAATCGAAACGAACACCTGTTTTGACTGGGGCTGGATCGAAGACAACCGTGCCGCCACGGACGATGCCATTAAGGCCGCGCCACATGTGACGACGTTGGAATTGGTCAACAACCGTCTGGTTCCGAACGCTTTGGAGCCACGTGCCTCTATTGGTGAATACGACCCTGGTACGGGTGACTATAAACTTACGACCACATCCCAGAACCCGCACCTATCACGGCTTTTGATTGCGGCGTTTGTGCTTGGAATTCCTGAGAACAAATTGACTGTTTATGCGCCGGACGTCGGTGGCGGATTTGGTTCGAAGATCTACCACTACAGCGAAGAAGCTTTGGTTCTTGCTGCAGCTAAGAAGCTGGGTCGCCCTGTAAAATGGACGGCAACCCGCACAGAATCCTTCCTTGCAGATGCCCATGGTCGTGACCACGTTACAAAGATCGAACTGGCCACAGAAACCGATGGCACTTTCATCGCGTTCCGCACGGAAACGATGGCCAATGTCGGGGCTTACCTGTCTAACTTTGCGACTGTGACGCCAACCTTCCTGCACGGCACGTTGATGGCGGGGAACTATACGGTTCCCAATGTCTACGTGAACGTCAAAGCGGTGTTCACCAACACGGCACCCGTCGATGCCTATCGCGGCGCAGGACGGCCAGAGGCGACCTATTCACTCGAACGGGTCATCGACAAGTGCGCCCGCGAGTTGGGGATGGACCCTGTCGAAATCCGCCGCAAAAACTTCATCAAAAAGGATCAATATCCTTACGCTTCAGCGGCTGGTCTTGAATACGACAGCGGTGATTATGACGCCTTGATGGACGGTTTGGAAAAGACTGCCGACCTTGCCGGATTTGAAACGCGCCGTGCAGAAAGTGCCAAGAACGGCAAGCTACGCGGGCTTGGTATCAACGCCTACATCGAAGCTTGCGGCATCGCGCCGTCCAACCTTGTCGGCATTCTTGGCGCGCGTGTTGGTCTATACGATGCCGCGACTGTGCGGGTGAACCCGACGGGCAATATTTCGGTCATGGTTGGGGCGCATAGCCACGGCCAAGGCCATGAAACCGCCTTCCCGCAGATTGTTGCGGATATGCTGGGGGTTGATCCGTTGTCAGTCGACATCGTGCATGGTGATACGTCGAAAATCCCGTTCGGGATGGGCACTTATGGATCCCGCAGCCTTGCTGTTTGTGGGTCCGCGGTGTTCCGCGCAACGGAAAAGATCATCTTAAAGGCAACTGCGATTGCAGCGCACATGCTGGAAGATAAACCGGAGAACATCGAGTTCAAAGACGGCGTCTTTACGATTAAAGGCACCAACAAGAACGTGGGCTTTGGTGATGTCGCACTTAAGGCCTACATCCCGCACGACTACCCGATTGAGGATCTCGAACCGGGCTTGGAAGAAACAGCGTTCTATGATCCGGCGAACTTCACATACCCGTCGGGCGCTTATGCCAGTGAGGTTGAAGTGGACCCTGAAACTGGCAAGGTCACGATTTGTTCGATGGTTGCGCTAGATGACTTTGGCGTTGTCGTGAACCCGATGATCGTCACAGGCCAAGTGCAGGGCGGTTTAGCGCAGGGCATTGGTCAGGCGTTGTTGGAAAACAGCGTCTATGACGAGAACGGCCAACTGCTGTCAGGATCGCTCATGGACTACGCGATGCCACGGGCAGACGATCTGCCAAATTTGGTGGTCGATCATAGTCATGCGACGCGCTGCACCCACAACCCGATCGGGTCCAAGGGTTGCGGTGAAGCGGGTGCAATTGGGTCGCCTCCGACGATCGTGAACGCCGTGGTCGATGCGCTGGTACGTGGGGGGCATGATGTCGATCATATCGATATGCCTGTCTCTCCGTCACGCGTATGGGCGGCTATGAACAAATGATCTCTCGTAGGCCAAGGGTTGGGGTCCGCCCCTGCCTTTGGTCACAGAATAAGGACATGAAACATGTATGATTTTGATTTGGTAATCCCCAGTTCGGTGGCCGAGGCATCCACAGCAATGAAAGCTGATGGCGCGCAGGCATTGGGCGGTGGGCAGACACTCCTGCCAACAATGAAACAGCGATTGGCATCGCCGGACGTTTTGGTGAGGCTAAGTGGCCTTAGCGAACTAGTCGGTGTGAACGCTGCATCGGGTACGCTCAGTGTTGGTGGCGCAACGACCCATGCGCAGGTTGCTGACGAAGGCGCTGCTTTCCCTGCTTTGGCGGTTTTGGCTGGCAATATCGGTGACCCAGCCGTGCGCAATCGGGGTACTATCGGCGGCTCAATCGCCAATAACGATCCGGCGGCTTGCTATCCGGCAGGTGCACTCGGGGCCGGTGCGACAATCGTCACCAATACGCGTGAAATTGCGGCGGACGACTACTTTGTCGATCTGTTCGAAACCGCGCTTGAGGAAGGTGAGATCGTCACGGGCGTGAACTTCCCCATCCCTGATGCGGCGAACTATCAGAAGTTCGACCAGCCCGCCTCTCGGTTTGCTTTGGTCGGTGTTTTTGTTGCCAAGTTCGGCGACGCCGTGCGTGTGGCCGTCACAGGCGCGTCCAACAGCGGAGTATTCCGCTGGAGCGAAGCAGAAACCGCATTGGGCGCCAATTTCGCGCCAGATGCAGTCGAAGGCCTCTCTGTGGATGCCGGTGATCTGATTTCGGACCTGCATGGGTCTGCAGAGTATCGTGCGCATTTGATTGGCGTACTGACTAGGCGCGCGGTGCAGGCTTGTACCTAAGCCGAAAAAAACGGGTGAGGACGTCACAATTGTGGCGTTCTCACTTCTTTCAATATCGTTCGAAAGCCCCTTATGCACATGACTGCGATCACTACCGCGCAACCCAACACGCGTGATCCGCTTCTTGCACTGGCGATGGGCGAGGTTTCTGGCGTGGTGGCCTTGGTTATACGTACCGAAGGTCCTTCTTATCGCTCCGTTGGGGCATCAATGGTCTTTGCTGACGACGGTAGCCGGATTGGCAGTTTGTCATCGGGATGTATCGAATCCGATCTCGCCTTGCATGCCGCTGAGGTAAAAGCAGATAACTCCCCGCGGCGCATCCTCTACGGCTCAGGGTCGCCTTATGTGGATATCCAGTTGCCCTGTGGCGGCGGCCTCGAGATCCTGTTGTTGCCGCAACCGCAACCCGATGAACTGGCGTTGATTGCCAAGATTGTGACCGATCGTCACGCAATTGACCTTTCCATCGCAATGGAAAGCGGCCGAATTTCGCAAGGCCCACCATCAAAGACCGGAATTTTTGGCCCGAACTTTGCCCTGCACCTTACGCCTCCGCTTAGATTTGTGGTCTTCGGTAAAGGCCCCGAGGCGACAACATTCACACGACTGGCCCAATCGCTCGGTTACCATGGTGCCTTGGTCTCTCCGGATCCAGAAACGCTGAACATTTCTGCCGTCGGCGAGTGGGACTTACATGAGATACACAGCCCAATTTGCCCGACAGGGGTATCATTGGATGAAAACACAGCCGTTCTGCTTTTCTTCCATGACCATGATTGGGAAGCCCCGATCCTCAGCAAAATCCTTGATCATGAAACGTTCTATATCGGATGTCAGGGCAGCCAAAAAACCAGCGAGAAGAGGCTTGCGGAATTGAACCTCATCGGAGTGTCCGCGGCGAAAATCCAGAAAGTTCGTGGACCGATTGGGCTAATACCATCCGCACGCGACAGCAGCACACTTGCGGTCTCGGTCCTTGCGGAAATACTCGCCAACCATTGAGGTTCAAACAGACAGTTCCGGTGTTTAGAGTGAAACGGCAGGATCACCTCGCATTTTGCTGGGCATTTTGAGATGACACCCCCAAATAGATACAACTACCAACTAATTAACGAACGCTATAACAAATGGCGTCTAGTGGAATCGTTCACCGAAACGATTAATCTTCTAGCGCTCATATTCCAGTTTTCGACTATTTACGCCTTTCGCACACTCCGTTGCATATGTCGTTTTGGGCTCTTCGCGGCCTAATGCGTTTGCAGAAACGCCGCTTGCCAGCGACTTCGGACAACGGCCATTCGACTGGAAGCTATGCTCTCTTTGTCGGCGCGGTGCTTATGTCTTGGTTTGGAAGGATGATTGGAGGGCATTTTATGCCAAGAGTCCAACTTCCCGCAGTCACCCCAATACACAAAGCATGGAACAAGGGCCGGATAATTGGTCAGAAACGACCGCTGTTTCCCAGACAAGTGTGGGCCATACGTGCCCGTCTCGAACTTGCAGGCCACCTGCGTGATAAGGCGGTGTTTAACGTTGCGATTGATAGCAAACTGCGCGGCTGTGATCTGGTCAAACTCGCCGTGGCTGATTTGGTCAAAGATGGTCGCGTGCGTGAACGGGTTTCGGTGATCCAGAGTAAATCCAAGAAACCAATTCAGCTCGAACTGACTGAAAACACACGTGATACTGTTTTTGAGTGGGTGAGATCACCTGAGATGATCGGATGCCGGTTCATGTTTCCGAGCTGCTTTCGTGACCGCCCGCAAATTTCAACACGCCAATACGGTCGACTTGTGCGAGACTGGGTGAAAGCGATTGGTCTGGAATCCAGCGGATACGGAACACACTCGATGCGCCGCACCAAAGCTGCGGAAATTTACCGCAAGATGGGCAACCTTCGCGCAATGCAACTTCTGCTGGGCCAAACGAAGGTCAACAGCACAGTGCGATACTTGGGCGTCGAGCTGGAAAATGCGCATAGAATCGCGGAGCGTATCGACCTATAATTGTCGATGGCGAGGGGTCGTGCCGTTCGCCAATGCAAAGCGGTCTTGTGTTACCATCACAGAATTGGTCCTTGGCGATCGCGCATGAGTTTACGCTGCGCGATCTAGGCTAGATTTACTGGTAAGAACGGCCGGTCTGGTGACCGCGACCGCGGCGGAGATATCAGGCTTACGTACATGTGAGAAATGCTGCATCAGCAATAGCTGCGGGTGCTAAAGGCCGCAAACCGGACATCCCTCTCTTTGTCTTGATCCCGTTACAAAACCCACCTAACCAATCGTAATGGATATTCAAAAACTCACCGCCGAAGCCTTAGGCACCGCATTTCTTCTTATTGGGGTTGTTGGGTCTGGCATCATGGCGCAATCGCTTACTGATGATATCGCCCTTGCGCTGTTGGCAAATGCCATCGCCACGGGCTGCACGTTGTATTTCATCATCACGATCCTTGGCCCCATATCCGGAGCCCATTTCAACCCCATCGTGACGCTGGCCTTCGCGATAAAAGGTGAGCATCCGTGGCGCCTCGTTGCCAGCTATATCCCTGTGCAGATCATCGGCGGTATCGCGGGTGTTTGGTTGTGCCATATCATGTTTGATCTGTCGCTTTTTCAGACCTCCAGCACCGCGCGTACTGGGGTGAACCAATGGACCTCGGAGATCTTTGCGACCTTTGGGTTGCTGCTGGTTATCTTTGGCGGGTTGCGCAGCCGTCCTGACACTGTGCCGACCCTCGTGGCGATCTATATTACAGGGGCGTATTGGTTCACATCTTCTACCAGCTTTGCCAACCCTGCCGTCACAATTGCACGCGCTTTTACGGATACTTTCGCGGGCATAAACCCAGCGCATGTCGTTGCCTTTATCGTCGCGCAAATCATTGGGCTTGCGATCGCGCTGCCAATGATCCGTTTGCTATTCTCTGACGAGACGCCAAAACAACCTTAACGAAGTTTCAACTTTGACGCGCTTTGATGATGCCGACCCTTTGCGTCATTGAAAGGAATGTCATGTCATGGACCCTTGCCCTCGCCAACTGGTCAGAACTGCTTGCGCAGCTTTGCACCCGTTTTCGACACCTAGACCACCGCGCATTGATCCGTTTTCGCGGCAATCGTGCCAAGATGAATCTGTACCTCGCTGAAACCCACGATTTGACCATCACAGAAGCCGCCCAAGCGCTGGATGACTGGCTTGCCTATAGCGCCGAACGAATAGCGCTACCCGACGCAGCCTAAGCCCATTTTCACAACACTTGCGCCTGACTACGCCTTTACGGTACCGCTTGGTACATGACCCGTGATCCTGTTCCATCGCCGTTCAATATGGCCGCGTATGTCCTGGCACGCGCGGGTGATAACCCCAATAAAACAGCGCTATCAATCCTAGGGCGCAGTACCGCCAGAAACTGGACCTATGGGCAAATTGAAGCTGCAATTCGGGGTGCCGCCACAGGGCTGTTAAACAGCGGATTGGTAGCAGGCGACCGCGTTTTGTTACGCCTTGGAAATACGCCGGATTTCCCAATCGCGTTTTTGGCATGCATCGCTGTGGACCTGATCCCAGTGCCGACGTCATCCCAGCTTACAGCGGCGGAAATCACGGCAATGGCAAAGGGTTTGAAGCCCAAAGCGATCATTGCGGGCGATGATATCGCGCTGCCCGAACATGTCGCGGCCCCCGTTATCGACGCGCCCACATTAGAAAGCTATTACACACTCCCCCATGCGGATTACGTGACGGGCGATCCCAACCGCGCCGCCTACATCATCTACACCTCAGGAACCTCTGGCGCGCCGCGTGGGGTTGTCCACGCACATCGCGCAATTTGGGCGCGCCGTATGATGCATGACGGTTGGTACGGGCTAACGCAAACCGACCGCGTCTTGCACGCAGGTGCGTTCAACTGGACCTATACGCTCGGCACCGGCCTGATGGACCCTTGGACGCTGGGTGCGACGGCGTTGATCCCCGAGGCCGGTACGACGGCCCAAGCGGTTCCTGCTTTATTGCGCGAACATAATGCCACGATTTTTGCCGCCGCACCAGGTGTTTACCGGCAACTCTTAAAGTCACAGATGCCACCGATCAACACCCTAAGGCACGGATTGTCCGCGGGTGAAAAGCTTCCAGATGCCACGCGAGATGCTTGGGAGACCGCCACAGGGACCCCCATCTATGAGGCCTATGGCATGTCGGAGTGTTCCACGTTCATCTCAGGCAGTCCAACCACACCGGCTGATGCTGGAACACTAGGCGCCCCCCAACCCGGTCGCCGCATTGCTTTGCTCTCCGACGACGCAACATTAGGCGATCATGGCCAAATCGCGGTGCATAAATCCGACACGGGCCTTATGTTGAGCTACTTCGATGCGCCCAAAGAAACCGCAAACCGTTTTCGCGGTGATTGGTTTTTGACGGGTGATGTCGGCCATCGTCTACCCTCCGGCGCGATCGGGTATGACGGGCGCGTGGATGACATGATGAACGCTGGCGGTTTCCGTGTTTCCCCCATCGAAGTTGAAACTACCCTTTCATTGCATCCAAATGTGAACGAAGCCGCCGCCGTTGCTTTGCCGATCAAAAAAGATGTCACAGTCATTGCCGCCTTTTACACCAGCACGGATGTGATAGAGGAAGATGAACTGTCGGCGCATTGCGCCAAACACCTTGCCCGTTACAAAACCCCGCGCCTCTATATCCGCAAGGACGCCTTGCCACGTGGTGCCAACAACAAACTCCTGCGCCGTGCGCTCAGGTCGCAATGGGAGACCGAAAATGGTCAAACTTGATATTATGTCCGACCCGATTTGCCCTTGGTGCTATATCGGCAAAACCAATCTTGATCACGCGCTGGAACAGCTCCCCGATCATCCGTTCACGATTGAATGGCATCCGTTTCAGCTAAACCCAACAATGCCGACCGAAGGCATGGGTCGCCGTGAATATCTTGAGGGTAAATTCGGCGGCAAAGACGGCGCCGTACGCGCCTACGCACCCGTTGTTCAGGCTGCCGAAACCGCTGGTCTAAAGATCGACTTCGAAGGCATGCAACGCACGCCAAATACGATCAACGCCCACCGCCTTATTCATTGGGCCGGCATTGAGCAGCGTCAATCCTTCGTCGTGCAGCGCCTGTTTGAAGCCTATTTCCGCGATGCCCGTGATATCGGCGATGTTGAGGTTCTCGCAGACATTGCGGACAGCTGTGAAATGGATGCTGGTGTTGTGTCCAAACTCCTCGCGTCTGATGCGGACCTTGATGACATGCAAAAGCGCGACCAACATTCGCGCGACATGGGCATCAATTCTGTTCCTACATTTATCATTGCCAATCAGCATGCTGTTCCCGGCGCACAGCCGACTGAAATGTGGCTCAAGGTGATGGGCGAAATCATGGAGCAAATAGAGGCCGCAGAGTGAGTCGCGGCCTTGTTGTCTACCTGATCGGTTCCCTTGTGATGATCGTCAGTGTCGGCACCGTGTTCTTTCATTTCGTCGAGGGTTGGAGCTGGCTAGACGCCTATTTCTTCACCGTTGTAACCCTATCTACAGTGGGATACGGGTCGCTTGTTCCCGTGACGGCAGTCGGGAAAATTGGCACAACAATACTGATATTCTTCGGTGTCATCGTGGTCGCCGCTGTTATCCAACACATCGGAGCATTCACATTGCAAAACCGCATTAAAGCCCGCGAAGAACTCATGAAGGCCCGCCACCGTGCGGCAGAAGCCGAAAAACGTGCAGACGCAGCGCTCGAACGCGGACCTGACGCGTGACGAGCGCACCCAAGACGCGTAAATTTGCGCCGACAAAGGCTCTCGGCCAAGTCGAGTTTGTCGCGCTCATGGCTATGCTTACGGCAAGCATTGCTTTTTCGATCGATGCAATGCTGCCCGCCCTGCCCGACATCGGCGCAGAGTTGTCGCCTGACAACCTCAACCGTGCCCAACTGATCCTGACCAGCTTTGTCCTCGGGATGGGTATTGGGACGTTTTTCACCGGACCTTTGGCTGATCGCTTTGGGCGAAAAACTGTGATCGTCTGGGGCGCTGTTCTTTATGTCACGGCCACGATCATCGCATATTTCACGACGTCGCTCGAAACGATGCTTGCGGCACGGTTGCTAATGGGGATTGCTGCCGCAGCGCCGCGCGTGGCGGCTGTTGCGATGGTGCGTGATCTTTATTCCGGACGAGAAATGGCGCGCATCATGTCCTTTGTGATGCTTGTGTTTTCACTTGTTCCCGCGCTTGCTCCAACTTTGGGGGCCGGCATTATCGCGTTGGCCAACTGGCGTGTCCTGTTCTTGGCTTTCGCCATGTTCATGAGCGCCATGACCCTCTGGATGATGCTGCGCCAGCCTGAAACGCTTGCCCCAGAAAACCGCCGCCCCCTTAGCATGGCAAATTTGATGGCCGCCGTCGTTGAGGTGTTTTCACATCCGACGGTACGCCTTGCGACGTTCGTACAAACTCTGAGCTTGGGGATGCTGTTCTCGATGCTGAGCTCAACTCAACAGGTGTTTGATCAGACCTACGGGCAAGGTCACACCTTCCATTTTTGGTTCGGCGGCATCGCCGTGCTCGCGTCTACGGCGTCCATCGTGAACGCGCGTTTTGTACGCCGTTTAGGGATGCGCCCGATCATCAAGGCGATGTTTATCGCGCAAATCTTGATCTCGGTTGGAATGCTCGCTGTGATGATGCTCGGCCTGCCAAACCGGATTGAATTGTTGTTCTACGCGCTCTGGAATGTGTCCGTGTTCTTTCAAGCTGGCCTTACGTTGGGCAACCTGAACGCACTCGCTCTTGAACCGATGGGCCACATCGCAGGTTCTGCGGCGTCCATCGTCACCGCCACAGCCACCGTTGGGGCAGTCATTATTGCGATCCCAATCGGACTCAGCTTTGACGGCACTCCCCTGCGTCTTGCTATTGGAATTTTGGTTTGCGCGTTTTTGGCGTTCTTGCTGACATCAATGATCCGCAGAGACAGCGACTAAGGCGCCTTCTTAGCCGCTTTCACCTTTGCAGCCAAATCACGAGCGATGTTGAACGCGCCTTGGATCTTGTCGCGATCAGTTGCCCAGTCACGTTGCAGGACGATCTTGTTGTCCTTCACCTTGGCCGTTCCACGTTCGTCCTCGATGAATTCAACCAGCCCCACCGGTGAGGCGAATTTGTCATTGTGGAACCGCAGCACGGCGCCCTTCGGACCCGCATCCAGTTGGCTGATCCCTGCCCGCTTACACATTGCTTTGATACGTACGACCAGCATCAATGTGTTCACTTCTTTCGGCAGTTTGCCGAAACGGTCGATCAATTCGGCAGCAAAGCCTTCAAGTTCCACCTTCGTCGTCAGTTCAGACAGGCGACGATAAAGGCCGAGGCGCACATCCAGATCAGGCACGTAGTCCTCTGGGATAAGCACTGGGACACCAAGGTTGATCTGCGGCGCCCATTTGCCGTCGTCGACCAGTGTCACTTCGCCCGACTTAATCTTGGCGATCTGCTCTTCCAGCATGGACTGGTACAATTCATAGCCGACTTCGCGCATTTGGCCGGACTGTTCTTCGCCGAGCAGGTTACCAGCCCCGCGAATATCTAAATCCTGCGACGCCAGCGTGAACCCAGCCCCAAGGCTGTCGATTGATCCCAGAACCCGAAGACGTTTTTCCGCCTGCGGTGTCAACTTTTGGCGCGGTTTGTAGGTTAGATAGGCATAGGCACGGGTTTTCGAACGCCCGACCCGCCCGCGAATTTGGTACAGCTGCGCAAGGCCGAACATATCTGCACGGTGCACGATCATGGTGTTCGCCGTCGGAATATCGAGGCCGGATTCCACAATCGTTGTCGCCAGCAGCACGTCGAACTTGCCGTCATAAAACGCGTTCATCCGATCATCGAGTTCACCCGCTGCCATCTGGCCGTTCGCGGTGACAAAGGACACTTCGGGCACTTCGCGTTTGAGGAAATCTTCAATCTCCTCCAGATCAGAAATGCGCGGGACGACGAAGAACGACTGACCGCCACGATAATGTTCGCGCAGCAAGGCCTCGCGGATGGTGACCGTGTCGAATTCCGACACATAGGTGCGGATCGCCAGTCGATCGACAGGTGGCGTGCCAATAATGCTGAGTTCGCGCACTCCAGAGAGCGACAATTGCAACGTCCGCGGGATCGGCGTGGCCGTCAGCGTCAGCACATGAATGTCCGTGCGCATCTGCTTTAGGCGTTCTTTGTGTTGCACACCGAAGTGTTGTTCTTCGTCGATCACCAGCAGGCCTAGGTCCTTGAAGCGAATAGATTTCGCCAGCAACGCATGGGTGCCGATGACGATATCAACCGTTCCCTTAGTGATCCCATCGCGGGTAAGCGCCGCATCTTTTGCACTAACAAAGCGCGATAAGGTTCTGACATTAATCGGAAAACCACGGAAGCGCTCTGCGAACCCTTTATAGTGCTGACGCGCCAACAGCGTCGTTGGCGCAACAATTGCCACCTGAACGCCGGACATCGCGGCAACAAACGCGGCGCGGATCGCGACTTCGGTTTTACCAAAGCCAACATCGCCACAAACAAGGCGGTCCATCGGCAGTCCAGAGCCAAGGTCCTCAAGAACATCCTCAATCGCCTGCATCTGGTCGTCGGTTTCCGAATACGGAAAGCGTGCAAGGAACTGATCCCACATGCCATCTGGCGGCGTTAGTGCGGGGGCTGTGCGCAACGCACGTTCAGCCGCCACACGAATAAGACGTTCCGCCATCTCGCGAATGCGTTCTTTCAGCTTAGCTTTCTTAGCCTGCCACGCACCCCCGCCCAATTTGTCGAGCAACCCGACCTCATGGCCGTAGCGCGACAGCAGTTCAATGTTTTCGACTGGCAGGTAAAGCTTTGAATTTTCGGCATATTCCAGAAGCAGACATTCGTGCGCAGCCCCCGCCGCCGTGACAACTTCAAGCCCCAAATAGCGCCCGACCCCGTGGTCTACATGAACGACCAAATCGCTCGGGCTGAGGCTTTGGGTTTCAGTGAGGAAGTTCTCGGCGCGGCGTTTCTTTTTGGTTTGGCGGATCAGACGATCACCAAGCACGTCCTGTTCGGAGACAACGGTCAGGCCCTTGGCTTCAAACCCGTGTTCCAGCGCCCAGACGGCCAAATGCAGGCCCGTTTTCCCAACGCGTGAGAAATCCGTCACAGGGATGGTTTCAGCGAGGCCTTCATCTTCAATCAGACCCATCAAACGTTCGCGTGCACCTTCAGAATAGGACGCTATTACAACGGGTCCATCACCCAGCTTCGCTTTAATATGTTGTGCTAAAGCGCCGAAAAGGCTCACACTTTCTTGCTGACGCTCTGGCGAGAAGTTACGGCCAATACGCCCGCCTGCATCAATAACGTTCGGGCCGGACGGCAAAGGAAGTGCCCCGAATTGCAGCACACGAAACCCAGCAAGCGCTGCATCCCATGCTGCACCATCCAGATATAGTCCGTCTGGTTTGGCAGGCTTATAAACGGAATCCATCCGCCCCTTGGCGACCATCGCTTCGCGGCGCGCATCGTATTGATCGTCAATGGAAACCCAACGGGCCTCACGCATGGCGGCGTTCTGTTCATCCAGCGTGATGGTTGCGCCTTTTACGTAGTCAAACAGCGTGTCGAGCTTTTCGTGAAAGAACCCCATCCAATGTTCGACACCTGCGTGCTTTTTGCCTGCTGACACAGCTTCATAGAGCGGATCATCAGACCCAGCAGCCCCGAATTCCAAACGATACGTCTGGCGGAACCGCGTGATCGCAGCTTCGTCCAGAATAACCTCGGACACAGGCGCAAGTTCAACCACATCCAGCTTTTCGGTCGTGCGTTGTGTGGCTGGATCAAAGCGACGTGCGCCGTCTAGATCATCGCCAAACAGATCAAGGCGCACAGGGCCGACCTGCCCCGGAGGGTAAATATCAATAATGCCACCGCGCACGGCATAATCGCCCGGTTCCATCACTGTGGGGCTTTGAACAAATCCCATGCGCACCAAAAACGCACGAAGCGCGGGTTCGTCGATGCGTGACCCAACGCGTGCGGTGAACGCCGCCTCTCGCAGGACGGATCGCGCCGGCACCTTTTGCGTCGCGGCGTTCAGCGTCGTCAGCAGAACAAAGCGTTCCGGCATCCCATGTGCCAGCCCTGCCAGCACCGCCATCCGGGCAGCGGACACATCCGCATTGGGCGACACACGGTCATAGGGCAAACAATCCCAGCCCGGAAACACAATCACAGGCATATCGGGCGCGAAGAACGCCAAAGCCGCGCGCGTCGCCTCAAGGCGTTTGTCATCACGACACACGTGGACCACCGCGCCCTTTTCGGCCTCGGCCAAGATCAAACGGGCGTCAAAGCCTTCCGGCGCGCCAGAAACGGTGATGTGTGATGGTTTCGTCATAACGTCCGACTTACTGCGCGGGCTGCCCAAGTCAACCGCTAGAAATCCATTTTAGAATCCCGAGCTTTAGAACCCCGGTCCGACTGCCAAATTCTGATACATGCCAAACATCGCAGTGATGAAGATTGAGATCATGCCAATGAACTGCGTAATCACACGGTGCTTTGAAAGTCGCGCAAAGAGCGCCTCACCTTCGGGCTGCTGCGCTGCGATAACTTTGGCCGTGGACAGGCTAAGCGCGCCAACAATCGTCATTGGGAACCCGAGAAGAAAGACCGCCTGAGCAAATTCCACGTCATAGACAAAGGCCAAAATGCCCATTGATGTTAGAAAAAAGGACAGGAATGCCAACAACACAAGGCCCGAAACTTGGCCGATGTACAGCAAGCGGTTCACGTTGATCCGCACCATGTCGTGTAGATCGACTTCGGCCTGCCCACCCATTTTTCGGGCTTTCTGGATCATGTCGAACGGCACGCCCAAAACCCAATGGCTTACGGACGACCAGAACACAGCCAGCGCGATCCAGAACCAAAGGTTACTGAATGAGCGCATGTCGATTACTTCGAAAAGGGTATTGGTCCAGTTCACGGGGTTTGGCAGCCTCTCTATTTCGTCGCAACCTAGCCGCGCGATGCGACAATGCCTAGCCTTGTGATGAGGTGAATTCCATGGCACCCAATGGGTGTGACCAGAAAGGCCCTGTTATGACGCAACCACCCTTCCCCAACACCCGCCTGCGCCGCCTGCGTGCGACCCCAGCTTTGCGCGCGATGGTGCGCGAAAGTACGCTATCGCCGAGTGACTTCATTTGGCCAGTGTTTGTGATGGATGGAACGGACGCAAGCGAACCCGTGGCATCCATGCCCGGTGTAATGCGTCATACGGTTGATCGTATCGGCGCTGCTGCGCGTGAGGCGTACGAGCTTGGCATCCCCGCGATCTGTGTGTTTCCCTATACGGGAATGGAACAGCGCACCGAGGATTGCGCGCTTGCATGGTCCCCCGACAATGTCGCAAACCGCGCCATCCGCGCAATCAAGGATGCGGTGCCGGACATGGCCGTGATGACGGACATTGCGCTCGACCCGTATAATATCAACGGCCATGACGGGTTCGTTGAAAACGGCCAGATCGTGAATGACCGCACTGTTGAAGCACTGGTTAAGATGGCACTGGCACAGGTAGAGTGCGGTGCAGATATTCTTGGACCTTCCGATATGATGGACGGGCGCGTTGGCGCGATCCGAACGGCATTGGAATCCGCCAAACATCAGAACGTCACCATCCTCAGCTACACGGCGAAATATGCCTCCGCGTTTTATGGCCCGTTCCGCGATGCTGTTGGCGCGTCTGCCGCGCTAACAGGTGACAAGAACACCTACCAAATGGACCCCGCCAATTCGGATGAGGCCATGCGCCTTGTTGCGCGAGACCTGTCTGAAGGCGCAGATATGATTATGGTTAAACCGGGCATGCCTTACCTTGATATCGTGCGCCGCGTGAAAACCGAATTCGGTGTGCCAACGTTTGCGTACCAAGTCAGCGGTGAATACGCGATGATCCAAGCGGCTGCACAGAACGGCTGGCTTGATCATGACGCTGTGATGATGGAATCCTTGATGGGCTTCAAACGGGCTGGCTGTGATGGTGTCCTGACGTATTTCGCTCCGGCTGCGGCCAAGTTGTTAAACGGTTAAGGATGCTCAACACTGCAATCGACAACAATGTTCACTTGTGTCGCACGGTGTTGTCGCAGTTTGGCATCAAAGTGGAATCACACGGCTGCGCCACCGTATTTCATGGCATGCCGCGTCCGTACTTTCCGAGTGTTATCACCCGTGAGGCGCAATTAGACGACCGCACGATTGCCCACATCGCAACGTTGTCCATTGGCGCTGGAGTCAAAGACAGCTTTGCAACGCTCGATCTTTCGCAGATGGGGTTTACCGCTGTGGTCAATGCCCATTGGATTGCACGTATACCAACGCAAGTGACGGGGCGACCGCTCTATCGTGTTGCGGATGAGCTCAGCTTGCGGGGCTGGCTCAACGCATGGGATGCAGGAAATTCAAGTGCGCAAGGCAATTTCACATTGGACATTCTGGCGCGAACTGACATTCAAATGCGTGCCACACCCGATTTCCATGCAGGCGTTATTACGAACAGGCATCGCGATGGAGTTACAGGCATTTCCAACTTGTTCGGGTCATTAAGTCGCGTCCTCGATGGGCTCAGCGATCTCCCCGTTGGCGACAGTTTGGTCGGTTATGAGGCGGACCCCGCCCCCTTTGTCGCGATGGGGTTTACATCACTCGGCCCACTAACCGTTTGGGTCAAAACGGGCTAATTCTCGCCGCCCTAAATCTAGCTGCTGACAGAGCGCGAAATACCGCCTATAGTTTGCGTCATAACGGGGACAAACCCCGATCTAATAGGCACGAGGCAGTTATGACCCTAATCACAAGACGCAACTTTGCGCTTTCCGCGCTTGCAACCTCAACGTTGTCCGCATGTGGCAATGGTATTGGCGGCAACGGCAGCGCCGTCATCGACAGCCGTGTCGATAGCACGCTGGCATTTATGTATAACGATTACCCAGGCACCCGCGATCTGGCCAACAAAGCAAGCGGTATGCTTGTTATGCCGGTTGTTACAGAAGCCGGACTTGGGCTTGGTGGCTCATTCGGACGCGGCGCATTGCGCATCGGCAACTCCACTGTGGATTACTACTCTGCAACGTCTGCGAGCGCGGGCCTGCAAATTGGTGGGCAGCAATTCTCGACAGTGCTGTTTTTCATGACGCAAGATGCACTTACCGATTTCCGCCGTGCAAATGGTTGGGCGGCAGGTGCAGACATTGAATACGCGCTGCAGGACACCGGCGAATCCATTCGTGCGGAAACCACAACGTCGCTTGCCCCCGTTATCGCGGTTGTTTTCGCACAGGCGGGCTTTCGGGCAGGTGCGACGCTGGAAGGCACCAAATACACGCGCATCATTCCATAAATTAGTTTCTGAGCCGCTCACCCTTCGGGTCAAACGGCGGCTCAGCCAGCACCACGCCGCGGTGCGGTTGTCCTAGGATCATGACATCCACCGCCGCTCCTGCGGGGGTATCTTTAAGGTATCCAAGCGCCAAACTCATATCAACTGAATAGCCGTACGTGCCGGATGTGACGCGACCAACAGGTGTTCCATCAGTCAGGAAAATTGGCTCACCACCTGTGGCATCTGCGGTGGTTACGTTTTGCACATGGATCAGCGATAACACCTCACGTGATGGATTATCTTTGACTTCCAAGTAGCTGTCTTTATGTAAGAATCCCTTATCCGTCTTAATGAGCCTATCCAGCCCAACTTCTTGCGGCCAATACTCGGGTGAGTACTCACGACCCCATGAGCCATAGCCCTTTTCAACCCGCAGCGACATCAATGCGCGGCTGCCGACCGGCCCGCCTTTCTCATGATTAGCTGCAGTTAACAGCGCACTATAAACAGCGGCTTGGTCCTCTGCTTTGCAGTGAATTTCCCAGCCGAGATCACCGGTGAACGACACCCGCAACGCAAGACAGGTCGCACCCGCGATCTCCAACCACTTGGAACGCATGAACGGGAAGTCCGCCGTGTCCAATGAAGCATTCGTTAGCGTTTGTAGTGCCTTACGTGACGCAGGTCCTGCGATATTGAAACCGCACCAAGCATCCGTCTTGCTTTCAAACGTTACATCCTCAGGCATCGGAACCATTTTCCAGAACCGCTGGTGATAGCGTTCCGCCATTCCCGACCCGATGACCCAGAACTCATCCTCGCCCATGCGCGTAACGGTGAAGTCCCCCGCGATGCCACCATTCACACCGATCAATGGCGTCAAGCACGAACGACCCACGGCTTTGGGCATGTTGTTGGCAAACACAGCGTTCAGCCAATCTTCGGCCTCAGCCCCCGCAACGCGGTACTTGGCGAAATTAGAAATATCAATCACGCCAACAGCTTGGCGCAACATCTTGGCCTCTCGCCCGACACTCTCAAACCATGGTTGGCGCACAAATCCAGCGCTTTCCGGCGTGTCCGCATCGAAATACAGCGGATGTTCCCAGCCGTAGTTCAACCCGAACACGGCCCCCATTTCTTTTTGCTGCTCGTAAACGGATCGCACGCGCACAGGTCGCCCAGCATCGCGTTCCTCATTTGGGAAATGGATTGCGAACCGTTTCGCATACTGGTCCCCGACCCGCGCTTTGGTGAATTTCGCATCCGCCCATTTGCCAAACCGCGCCACGTCCCACGCGAACATATCATAGGTGCTTTCGCCCTTGGTGATCCATTCAGCAGCCATGAGGCCCATGCCGCCCGACTGTGAAAAGCCCGGGATAATCCCGTTACAACAGAAATAGTTCGACAGGTCTGGATGCGGGCCAAACAGCACGTTGGAATCTGGCGACCAGATCATCGGACCATTGATCACCCGCTTGATCCCTGCCTCACCAACGGCAGGCACACGATCAATTGCGCGCATCATGTTGTCCTCAATCCGTTCTAGATCATCCGCAAACAATTCATGCCCGAACCCTTGCGGTGTTCCGTCTTCAGCCCAGAATCGTACGTCTTTCTCATAGGCCCCAACGAGCAGACCTTGCCCTTCTTGGCGCAGATAGTATTCGCCGTCACGATCCGCGACAGATGGCAGTCGGCGATCCATGTCCGCAATTTCTGCGATGGTTTCGGTTACAAAATACTGATGTTCGGTCGGCAATAGCGGCAGTTCGATCCCTGCCAATTTGCCAACTTCGCGCCCCCAAAGACCCGCGGCGTTAATAACCCACTCCGTGCTAATATTGCCTTTTGGCGTTTCAACAACCCAAGTCCCGTCAGGCTGTTGCACAGTCGCGGTGACGGGACAAAAGCGAATGATTTCAGCGCCACGTTGACGTGCGCCAACTGCATAGGCGTTGGTCACACCGCTTGGGTCCACATTGCCGCCATCGGGTTCAAACATGATGCAGCGGATGCCGTCGTAGTTGACCATCGGATGCAGCGCCTCAGCCTCAGCACGGCTAACTTCATGGAAATTCATCCCGTAGAACTTGGCCTTAGCCGCCTGAAGTCGCAGCTGATGTTCACGTTCTTCGGTCTGCGCCAAGTACAACGAACCGGGTTGAAACACGCCGCAGGATTGGCCCGTCTCTGCTTCAAGCTCGTTATAGAGGTTCATCGTATAGTGCTGAATACGCGAGATATTTGTGCTGTCATGCAGCCCATGAATGTTTGCAGCCGCATGCCATGTGGACCCTGAAGTAAGCTCATCACGCTCAAGCAGCACCACATCGGTCCAGCCAAGTTTCGCCAGATGATACAAGATCGAGCAGCCGATGACGCCGCCCCCGATAACAACTGCTTGGGCATGTGTTCGCATTAGTAATCCTCAAATTCTGCAATATCGCTGACCTTGTTAAGGTCAAAATTGGCATGGGCACGCATGCCGAATTGGCAGGCAAAGCCGCTGTTATTGTCGTCTATCGAAAGTGTGGCATCTTCGAAGGTAAAGGCGAGCTGGCAGGGCTCATCGCCGCCCTCAAGCACCTGATCGTGAATAAAGGTCCTTTCATTGGCGCGCCGCGCGAACCCTTCGAAATACGCGAAATGATAAGTCGGCCCGACTATAAATTCGAACCGGACGTAAATGAGGTCAGGCGACACAGCGACGACATTCACGTCCCCGCCATTGAACGCAACTTCATAGCGCGGCGCCCACATCGTATTGACCCAGTGACTGCCGACGAAATACTGCCCCGTTACCGAAGAATTGACCTGCGGTTCCGCAATCGGATCAAGCAAGGAAACGAGCGCGCCCTGAGGCGGCGTCAATTGCGCCGTGTACTCGTCGGTTTCGTTTACCCAATACCCTTCAAGCTGGTCGTTTACGACGTCTAGAAAAAACGTTCCTGTTGCCTCGCCATCTACTTGCTCGCTCAGCTGAATGACGTCTTGTCCGAACGCGTCACCTGTCAAATCCAGCCACGTGTCGCGCCCTGCATAACGATAGCGCCCCACCAAGCCATCATCGCTGCGCGAAAGCTCGGCCTCAATGTCATACGGCCCGATGCTACCGTCAAAAGTGACGGGATCAGCCTGTGCTGCGGCCCACCAAAGGGTGGCGAATGCTGTGAGTAGAACGAGTCTCATCAATGTCTCCTGCGTTTACTGTGAAACTCCATTCTAGCGATCATTTGCCGTAAGGCGACACATCCTGTCGCGAACGGACTTCCAAAGCGTCCCAATCAAAAATACGCTGAGGAAAGAAGGAGCATGTTATGAAAACCACCACCCGCGTTGTTGTCATCGGCGGAGGCGTTGTTGGCGCGTCTGTATTGTATCACCTCACGAAGCTGGGGTGGTCCGATGTGATGCTGTTAGAACGATCAGAGCTCACAAGCGGGTCAACGTGGCATGCAGCAGGTGGGTTCCATACGTTGAACGGCGACACAAACATGGCGGCGCTTCAGGGCTACACCATCAAACTTTACAAAGAGTTAGAAGAATTAACCGGCATGTCCTGTGGGCTGCACCACGTTGGGGGTGTGACGCTGGCGGACAATCAAGACCGCTTTGACATGCTCGTCGCTGAACGTGCCAAGCACCGCTATATGGGCCTCGAGACCGAGATTATCGGCCCCGATGAGATCAAGAAAGTCGCGCCTATCGCAAACACAGATGGCATTATCGGCGGGCTGTATGATCCGCTTGATGGCCACCTTGACCCAAGCGGCACGACGCACGCATATGCCAAAGCGGCCCGCATGGGCGGCGCGGAGATCGTCACGCACTGCATGGTCACAGCAACGACGCAGCGGGCTGACGGCACGTGGGATGTGGTCACGGACAAAGGTACGATCCACACTGAAAACGTGGTGAACGCGGGTGGGCTTTGGGCGCGTGAAGTCGCGGCGATGGCGGGCATCTACGCACCGCTGCACCCGATGGAACACCAATATATCGTTACCGATGACGTACCTGAAATCGTAGAGCGTGACAGTGAACACCCCCATGTGATGGACCCTGCTGGCGAAAGCTACTTGCGCCAAGAAGGTCGCGGGCTCTGTATCGGGTTCTATGAACAGCCCTGCCGCCCTTGGGCCGTAGATGGAACACCATGGAGCTTTGGTGCAGAACTGCTGGCAGATGATCTTGATAAGATCGAGGACAGCATTGAATTTGCTTACAAACGGTTCCCTGCGCTTGAACGCGCTGGTGTGAAATCTGTCGTGCATGGTCCGTTTACCTTTGCGCCTGACGGCAACCCGCTCGTCGGACCGATCCCGGGTTTGCAGGGGTATTGGTCTGCATGCGGTGTCATGGCTGGGTTTTCACAGGGTGGCGGCGTGGGCCTGATGCTGGCGCAATGGATGGTTGAAGGCGAATGCGAGCGTGACGTTACCGCAATGGACGTCGCGCGCTTCGGGGACTGGATCACACCCGGTTACACGCGCCCCAAAGTCATTGAAAACTATCAAAAACGGTTCTCAATCGCGTATCCAAACGAAGAACTTCCCGCGGCACGCCCGCATCGTATGACGCCGATGTATGACATCTTTTCACAGCATGGCGCGATTTGGGGGCATCAGTATGGGTTAGAGGTTCCAAATTACTTTGCCCAAGGCGATGAACCGACGTTTGAAGACCCGTCGTTTCGCCGTTCAAACGCGTTTGATGCCGTCGCACGTGAGGTCAAATCCCTGCGCGAAAACGTCGGGATTACCGAAGTGCATAACTTTGGAAAATATTGCGTTGAGGGTGCAAATGCGCGGGCGTGGCTGGATCGCATTATGGCAGGGCGTATCCCAAAAATTGGACGCATTTCTTTGACGCCTATGTTGTCCCCAAAGGGCAAGCTTTTGGGCGATTTCACGGTGTCATGTTTGGATGAAAACACCTTCGTTCTGACAGCTTCATATGGCGCGCAAGCGCAGCACATGCGCTGGTTCCTTCAACATCAAAAAGATGGCGTAAACGTCAGAAATATAAGCGATAAAATGAATGGATTTTCGATTGCAGGGCCAAAGTCACGTGAACTTCTTAAACTGTGTACCCGCGATGATGCAGACATGAAGTTTTTAGACGTGCGCCAGATGACGATTGG
This sequence comes from Octadecabacter temperatus, assembly GCF_001187845.1. Classification (NCBI taxonomy): domain Bacteria; kingdom Pseudomonadati; phylum Pseudomonadota; class Alphaproteobacteria; order Rhodobacterales; family Roseobacteraceae; genus Octadecabacter; species Octadecabacter temperatus. Next base: position 1,479,415 of record NZ_CP012160.1, read on the forward strand.
GCAGGTCGCGTGCACCGTCAATCGTGTGTCCTACACAGGTGATCTGGGGTACGAAATTTACTGCGATCCAATGGACCAACGCGCGCTGTGGACAACATTGTGGAGCGCTGGCCAGCCGATGGGCCTGTCGTTGTTCGGAATGCGGGCGATCATGTCGTTGCGGTTGGACCGCTTCTTTGGCTCGTGGATGCGGGAATTTTCACCCGACTATACTGCCGCTGAAACAGGCATGGATCGCTTCATCAAATGGGACAAAGATTTCATCGGGAAAGACGCCGCCGAGGCCGAAACCCCTGCCCGTCAGCTTGTGACATTTGAAGTGGATGCCGCGGATGCGGACGTCACAGCCTATGAACCCATCTTCATTGATGGTGAGGTTTTGGGCTTTTGCACATCAGGCGGATATAGCCACCACACAGGCAAATCCATCGCGTTTGGGCTGATCCCGAAGGAAGACGCCAAAGAAGGCCTGAACGTTGAAATCGAAATCCTCGGTGACCTTCGCCCTGCGACATTGATCACGAAGCCGATCTTTGATGCCGATGGATCGAGACTGCGCGGATGATACCAATCCTTCTTATTGCGGCTGGAAAGTCATCGCGCATGGGGGATCGCGACAAGTTACGAGAACTTGTTGATGGTGTGCCCTTACTTCGTTTACTAACCGATCGCGCACTCCAATCTGGGCCGACCTACGTTACACTGCCAAGTGTAGATCATCCGCGGCGGGCGATTTTACCAAAGGAAGCAACGGTCGTCGTGGTTTCGGGCCAGATGAGCGACAGTATTAAAGCAGGGATCGCCGCCCTGCCCGCAGATGCCAAAGGAGTGTTGATTATCCCTGCCGATATGCCCGACATAACTGCAGACGATATCCGCAAGATTCTTGAAGCTGCGCAGACATCTGATGAGCCGATTATACGCGCTTGCACGCAAGACGGCCTTGCGGGGCACCCGATTTACTTTGCGGCCCGAACCTTTGCGCGCTTTGAAACCATATCCGGTGATCGTGGCGCGGCGCAGCTAACGGCCGAACTTAAGGAGCAGACGTTGTTTGTTCCGTTACAAGGTGATCGCGCACGTCTTGATTTGGATACTCCGGAAGACTGGGCCAAGTTCCACGCGCGATAATGTTTAGGTTTAAGAACCAAAAATGACCGAATGCACCCCTGCATCCGGCCCTTTCTGTAGCAACGAACCCCGAAGGCTTCGCCACAGCTGCATATTCGTTTACGCCGACAAAAGCTTGGCTTCGTGTTTCTTCAGAACGCGGCGTGCGGACTGATATCCTTCCAACCCTTGCTTTTCCCGAAGCTCAGGGAAGAGCTGAAAGATCTCATCGCGCTGCGCTTGGCCGATCCCCTTGAGGGAGTAGTCGCCAGGCTGGAAGCTTTCAGTCCATGCGCCGTTTGACAGAACCACTTCGTGATGGTCGAACAGGATGTGAATGTAGCCGATAGATGGGACTTGCGATTGCTCCACACCCTCGATTCCTATCAAGTGTTTGGCGGCAGATAAGACTTCGGATTCCTCAAAATATAAGGACGCGCTTTCGCCTGTCAAAAGCAGGCGGTGATTGGGCGACAGCACCAAGTCAGATTCCGGTAAACCATGGCCCAGCGATCCGGCTTTCACCCTTACAGGCTGCAATTCCGGCATCATCATCAGATCAACGTGGCCTAAATCTTTGCGACCCGTCCAACGCAGTTCCTGGATACCATTGTCGCGCGTGAATACCGTGTCACCAGCGCGCAGGTTTTCGACAGGGATATCGCCGCGCGGCGTTGCGATCAACGTTCCAGGTGTGAAGCAGATGATGCTTTCGATATTGGTATACGTAAGACGACCAAGCTCCTGCCCGTTCGGGGCAGTTTTGATCAGGATGCGGCCGTCTTCACTGTCCGCACTGCCCTGCTCATAGATGATTTGCAGGTCGGGAAATTCTTCGTACAGGGCTGAAAAGTTGATGACATCGTTATCGTTGCCATCGGCGTCTTCGCCGCCATCGATTGTAAGTCCGTTGAAGTTCGAAAGCGTCAGGATATTGAAAACATCGTCGCCTGTGCCGCCATAGGCGATGTCGCCGTTGCCGCTCATGGAGATTGTGTCGTCACCTGCCCCACCGTACACCGTATCTTGACCAAGGTTCTGGTTGCCCTCGTCGTCAAGGATGGTGTCGTTTCCGTCGCCACCGTACAAGATGTCTTGCCCCGACCCACCTTCGATAGAATCGTCACCGTCACCACCCTCGATGGTGTCGTTACCGTCCCCTCCGTAAAGCGTGTCGTTGCCACCTTCACCAGAAAGGCTGTCCTGACCGTTCAGACCGGAGATGGTGTCGTCGTCGGCGGTGCCTGGCAACGTGTCGCCATTTTGGGTGCCGGTAATCTCGGCCATGTTCGTTTTCCTTGTGGCAATTCAAGAAACTTAGTCTACGCCAGCAGCGGCGCATGAATTCATATAATGAGATTTCGGCGAAACTCCCGGGGATATTCTCCGAATGGCTATCATTTTAGAGTTTCGGCGGGACAACGCTCATGTTCATGGGCGATTGTTTCCAGCCGGTAAACAACAGCGCCCATAATTTAATCGATCAACAAAAAAAGCCGACCCGCAAACGCGCGGATCGGCCTTTTCTCACCCTCCGCGCGAATCATTCGCGCAGAGGGTGCTGCATATTCGTTTAGCGAACCAACAGTTTTGCTTCGTGCTTCTTCAGTGCGCGACGTGCAGACTGGTATCCTTCCAGACCCTGCTTTTCCTGAAGCTCTGGGAAGAGCTCAAAGATTTCGTTGCGCTGGCTGTTGCCGATACCCTTGAGGGAATAATCACCAGGCTGGAAGCTTTCAGTCCATGCACCGTTCGACAGAACCACTTCGTGGCGGTCGAACATGAAGTGAATGTAGGCAGTGCCCATCACGTCAACGGCATGGATGCCTTCGGAACCAACGAGGTGCTTGGCGGCCGCGAGAACTTCACGCTCTTCGAAGTAGAGCTGCGTTTTCTCGGATGCGACCAGCATACGGTGGTTTGGCGATACCAGCATGTCACGCTCTGGCAGGCCGTTCCCAAGGGAACCAGCACGAACCAGAATTGGCTTGAGGTGCGGGTTCGCCACGAGGGACTTACCGGACATCTCTTTGCGGCCAACCCAACGGATCTCTTGGATGCCGTTGTCGCGTGTGATGATACGATCACCTTCGCGAAGCTCTTCAACCAGACGCTCACCTTTTGGTGTCGCGATTGTGGTGCCAGGCGTGAAGCATGGGATCACATTCTCGATCTCGGAGAAGGTCATTGTTGAACCGTCGAGGAAGGTCACTTCACCCGCCTCTGGGTCACCATCAGTGTAGGTGATGTTTGCAACACCGGAACCTGTCAGGTCCAGAACGTCAACGTCGCCGTCATCTGGGTCTTCGCCACCAACAACCACGTCGCCGCCGTTGCCACCAAGGAAGGTATCGCTTCCAAGGCCACCAGACAGTTCGTCTACGCCAGTGCCGCCGATGATTGTGTCGTTGCCTTCACCACCTTCGATGGTGTCGTCATTGGCACCACCGTCGAGAGTGTCGTCGCCTTCACCACCAAACAATGTGTCATCGTCGATTTCACCGTTGATAACGTCGTTGCCTTCGTCACCGTAGAGTACATCGCTGTCGTCGGCACCAAAGATCGTGTCATCGCCAGCGCCACCGTAAACAGTGTCGTCGCCGTTGTCGGGCTCTGGATCGCCGAGGTTGTCATCGATCTGCTCAGGGATACCGAACAAGTCTGTGCCTGGCTCAAGCCCTGCATAGATTGTGTCGTTACCCTCATCACCGAAGATCGTGTCGGAGCCTTCGCCGCCGATGATCGTGTCGTTGCCTTCACCACCATAGACTTCGTCAGCGTCAATACCTGCGTCGATTGTGTCAGCACCGGTGCCGCCTTCGATGTAGTCAGCGTCGTCGCCAGTTGTGATGCTATCGTTGCCAGCGCCACCGAACACAGTGTCCAGATCATCCGTTGGTGAGGACCCAGGAAGGTCGCCATCCGCAGGAATGATGTCACCGAAGCTCAGATCAGGTAGTGGAACTTGGTCGTTAGCAGTGTCGATGATGTCATCACCTTCGCCACCAAAGACAATATCGTTGCCTTCGGCTGTGGCGATTGTGTCGTTACCGAGACCACCGTCGACAGTGTCATCACCTGATGCACCCCAAAGATCGTCGTTACCGTCACCACCGTCGATGGTGTCATCGCCGGAGCCGCCTTCGATCTTATCGTCGTCAGCACCACCAGAGAGGTCATCATTTCCGGCACCGCCGGAAATCATGTCATCGCCAGCACCGCCATCGATGATGTCGTCATCTTGGCCGCCACCGATGACGTCGTCACCTTCGCCGCCAAGGATGCTGTCTTCACCAGCGCCACCTTCGATGCTGTCAGCGCCGTTGCCGCCGTCGATGGTGTCGTTGCCTTCACCACCGTAAACTTCGTCATTGCCTTCGCCAGCAAGGATGCTGTCGTCGCCGCCGAAGCCGTAGATCAGGTCATCGTCACCAACATCACCCGGCAGGATTGCATCGTTGTTGTCAACGAGGTCGCCGTCCGGATCGCCAAGGTAGTCGCCGTCGATCAAGTCATCGCCAGCAGTCCCTTCGACAGTACCGTCCAGATCGCCAGGTGCCACAGTGATGACGTGCACTGCGCTGTCTGTCAGACCTTCTTCGTCTTCGATGGTGTAGCTGATTGTTGCTTCACCAACAAATCCGAGAGCCGGAGTGAACGTGACCGTACCGTCACCGTTGTCAACCAGCGTGCCCTGCTCGGCAGGAACAGTCGCCGCGACAACTGTTAGATCATCGCCATCAACGTCTGTGTCGTTGGCCAGAAGGTCAACCGTTACAGGTGTGTTGAAGTCAGTGACGTCTGCATCATCAACCGCGTCAGGTGCATCATTCACAGGTGTTACAGTGATCGCGTGCTCAGCTGAGTCCGTACCGCCGTTGCCGTCTGTGATTGTGTAGCTGATCGTTGCTTCACCGTTGAAGCTTTCAGCAGGTGTGAAGGTCACAGTACCGTCGCCATTGTCGACAAGCGTACCTTGCTCAGCAGGGACAGTTGCGTCTGTCACAGTCAGGTCATCGTTCTCTGGGTCTGTGTCGTTGGCAAGAAGATCAACCGTGATTGGTGTATCTTCGTCTGTGGTGTCTGCATCATCAACCGCGTCAGGACCATCGTTGACTGCGCCAACAGTAACCACTGCTTCGCCTTCATCTTCGCCGCCTTGGCCGTCAACCACAGTGTATGTGATTGTAGCTTCGCCGTTGAAGTCAGGTGCCGGTGTGAATGTCACTGTGCCGTCGCCGTTGTCGACAACCGTGCCCTGCTCCGCAGGAACGGAAACTTCACCGATTGTCAGCGGATCGCCGTCAACGTCTGTGTCGTTACCGATCAAGTCGATGGTGACTGGCGTGTCCTCGTCAGTTTCAGCGGTATCATCAACTGCAACTGGATCGTCGTTCACTGGTGTTACAGTGATTACGTGCGTTGAAGTGTCTGTGCCGCCGTTGCCATCAGAGATTTCGTAAGAAATCGTCGCTTCGCCGTTAAAGTCAGGCGCAGGCGTGAACGTTACAGTGCCGTCACCGTTGTCGACCAGTGTACCCTGCTCGGCCGGAACCGTTGCATTGATAACTGTCAGATCGTCGCCGTCGTCGTCAGTGTCGTTGGCAAGCAGATCAACCGTTACAGGTGTGTCTTCGTCGGTTGTATCTGTGTCAGTGTTGGCAACTGGGCCATCGTTGACTGCGCCTACGGAAACAACTGCTTCGCCTTCATCTTCGCCGCCTTGGCCGTCAACCACAGTGTATGTGATTGTGGCTGGACCGTTGAAGTTCGGTGCAGGTGTGAAGGTGACTGTGCCGTCGCCATTGTCGACAACTGTGCCCTGCTCGGCAGGAACGGAAACTTCACCGATTGTCAGTGGGTCACCGTCTACGTCTGTGTCGTTACCGATCAGGTCGATGGTGACGGGTGTGTCCTCATCTGTTGTCTCGATATCGTCAACCGCAACTGGATCGTCGTTCACTGGGGTCACGGTGATCACGTGCTCAGCTGAGTCCGTTCCGCCGTTTCCGTCTGTGATCGAGTAGCTGATTGTGGCTTCGCCGTTAAAGTCAGGTGCTGGTGTGAATGTTACAGTGCCGTCGCCATTGTCGACAAGCGTGCCCTGCTCTGCTGGTACGGACGCAGCCGTTACAGTCAGGTCATCGCCTTCTTCGTCAGTGTCGTTGGCAAGCAGATCAACCGTGATCGGCGTATCTTCGTCTGTTGTGTCCGCATCATCAACTGCATCTGGACCATCATTGACAGATCCAACGTTTACAGTCGCTTCGCCTTCGTCTTCGCCGCCCTGACCGTCAACCACAGTGTATGTGATTGTGGCTGGACCGTTGAAGTTCGGTGCAGGTGTGAAGGTGACAGTACCGTCGCCATTATCGACAACTGTGCCTTGCTCAGCAGGTACAGAGACCGAACCGATTGTCAGCGGATCGCCGTCAACATCTGTGTCGTTACCGATCAGGTCGATGGTGACAGGAACGTCCTCATCCGTTTCAGCAATGTCATCAACCGCAACAGGATCGTCGTTCACAGGTGTCACGTCGATCTCGTGGATCGCTGTATCTGTGCCGCCTTCGCCATCTTCGATGGAGTAGGAAATCGTTGCTGTGCCGTTGAAGTTCTCAGCAGGTGTAAAAGTTACCGTGCCGTCGCCGTTATCAACCAGTGTGCCCTGTTCTGCTGGAACCGTAGCGCCAGTGACTGTCAGCGTGTCGCCATCAACGTCTGTGTCGTTGGCAAGCAAATCAACAGTGATCGCAGTGTCCTCGTCTGTTGTATCAGCGTCGTTCACCGCATCAGGTGCGTCGTTCAAGCCATTGATTGTGATCGTCAATGTCGTTGTCGCTTCACCGCCATTACCGTCGGAAACAGTGTAGGTGATCTGTGTATCGGCTGTGTCGCCAACACCCAGTGTTTCAAAGTCACCGTTCGCGGAGAAGTCGAATGACCCGTCTGCGTTCAGAACAAATTCACCACCGTTAGAGCCCGTCACAACCGTACCAACAGCCGTGTCGTCGCCGTCAACGGAAACGACAGTCAGCGTGTCGCCATCTGGATCGATGTCGAGGCCAGCGTTGTTGTCACTTGGGTTTGTGATGACGTTGCCGTCCAGGTCGCCTGTGTCTTCGTCTTCGTTAACGAAGTAGTGGTCAGGGCAAGCAATTGGATCGTCGTTTACTGGTTCTACAGTAATGACGTGAGTTGCGCTGTCTGTTGCACCGGATTCGTCTTCGATTGTGTAAGAAATCGTCGCTTCACCGTTGAAGTTATCAGCCGGTGTGAATGTGACTGTACCGTCGCCATTATCAACCAATGTACCCTGCGATGCAGGAACAGTTGCGGAAATAACTGTCAGCGTGTCGCCATCAACGTCTGTGTCGTTGGCAAGCAGATCAACAGTGATCGCTGTGTCTTCGTCAGTCGTGTCGGCATCGTCAACCGCGTCAGGACCGTCGTTCACTGCTTCAACAGTAACAGCAACAGTTGCTGTGTCTTCACCACCGTTACCATCGGAGATGGTGTACGTGATTGTGGCTTCACCGTTGAAATCTTGTGCTGGTGTGAACACCAACTCGCCATTTACGATCTCTACAGTGCCCTGCGCAGCAGGAACTGACGCAGAAACGATCGTCAGATCGTCGCCATCTGGATCGGTGTCGTTACCAAGAACGTCGATTGTTACTGGCGTGTCTTCGTCAGTTGTCGCAGTGTCGTTTACCGCGTCTGGACCACGGTTTACTTCGTCACCGATGATTTGTTCGATGTCTGTGTAAGCCAGTGTTTCGCCAGTTGGGTTGCCATCAGCGTCTACGAACACAACTGTGCCGTTTGTGCCGTTGCCGTTACCGCCAGTTTCCGTGTCGGACACAACGTTGTCGAGGTAGAATGGTCCTTGGCCAGTAAGGTCGAGAACATCCCAATCGGAACCCGTTGCGCCACCGTCAACAGTGTCGCCAGCGCCGCCGAGGATCAGGTCGGAACCTTCGCCACCTTCCAGAAGGTCAGCACCGTCGCCGCCGTCCAGTGTATCGTCGCCACCCTCACCAAAGAGCATGTCGCTTCCAGCGCCGCCAAACAGCTCATCGTTACCGTCCTGACCGTGCATCCAGTCGTTACCGTCGCCACCTTCTGCAGTGTCGTTGCCAGTACCCATCCAGATTTCATCGTTGCCAGCGCCGCCGAAGCCTTCGTCGTCGCCAGACCCGCCGATGATCACATCGCGGCCTTCGCCACCATAGATGTCATCGTCGCCTGCGCCGCCATAAAGACCTTTGCCGTTGAAGCCGTCATCGCCTGCACCGCCTTCGATCACGTCATTGCCGTCACCGCCTTCGATGCGGTCAGCGCCGTCGCCACCGTCAAGGTTGTCGTTACCCGCGCCGCCATAGATCGTGTCCATGTCTGCGCCGCCAAATGCGTCGTCGTTGCCTGCACCACCAAGGATGGTGTCCATTCCGTCGTCGCCGGACAATTCATCGTCGCCTGCGTTGCCTTCGATGTAGTCATCACCAGCACCACCAGAGATAACGTCAGCGCCATCCATGTTGTCTGGGTTGATAGAGTACGTCAGGTTGTCGATTGCGCCGGATGAACCGAGGATCACTTCAATAGAAGCAACATTGGACAGGTTGGTGTTCACGACATGCTGACCGTTGTTTGCAGTGGTCACATCGACCTGCTGCAACAGGTTGCCGTTCATGTCGTAGTACTTAACCCAAGCACCACCGTCTGCATCCAGCAACGTCAGAGACGTCACATCAGCAGGGTTTTCGAAGTTGATGTTGAATGTACCACCAGCTGCGTTGTCATCTGGGTCACCGCCGTCACGATCCTCAGAAAGGATCAGAACAGTGCCGAGGTTGTTTGTCGCAAGGTCGCTGTCACCACCTGTTGGGTTGTTTGTGTCAAACGCCATTACAGGGTGACGTGGATCACCTGACGTGATTGTCACGCCTTCAGCGATGTACTGGCCTTCAACGAGCTCACCTGCGGACAGGTCATTGAAGTCCTGTGTGCCGTCATAAGACATGTTGCCGCCAATGAGAGTATCGTTTCCTGCGCCGCCAAGGATGCTGTCTGCGCCAACGCCGCCATAAGCTACGTCATCGCCAGTACCCATGTTGATCAGGTCATCGCCTTTGCCGCCAGAAGCAACATCATTATCAGCGCCGCCATACAGTTTGTCGTCACCAGTGCCGCCAGACATTACGTCTGTGCCTGCGTCGCCGTATACAGTGTCGTTGCCTTCGCCTGCGATCAGAACGTCATTGTCGTTCATTCCTTCGAGGATATCGTTGCCTTCGCCACCGTAGATGACATCGTCGCCATCTTGACCGCAAAGCGTATCATGGCCTTCGCCGCCATAGATCTCGTCGTCGCCGTCGTTTGCCATGACGAGGTCATCGCCAGCGCCAGCCAGAACGATGTCGTCCTGTGCGGCTTCACCGGGAAGCAATGCATCGTTGTTGTCGATTTGGTCACCATCTGGGTCGCCAGTGTAGGCCACGTCGATTGTGTCGTTTCCAGCAGTACCTTCTACATACCCGTCTTCTTGTGTCGCAATGTCGAAGGTGATGTCGCTTACTGCAACTGTACCAGAGTAGCTACGCTCTGGGCCGTCATCCAGAACGATCCAGAATGTCTTGAGTGGGCCTGGGATTGTGATGTTGATGTCTTGGGCGTTGTTCGTTTCACCCGGGCCAGGTGCGTTTGTTTGGGTACCAGTCACGGTATTACCGTTAACGGAGTGTACGCCAGTTGCTTCGAACTGAACTTCAACAGGATTGCCGTCGGCATCCTTTGTCATGATGGTAATCTCGTCCAGCGCATCAACGTCTAGAACTGTGAATTGAACGTTCGTCACTTCTTCGGAGAACGTGATGTCTGCTGAACTATCGGACGTAACGTCCCAGTTCTTCAACATACCGTTGTCAACAAACCACTCTTTGCCCTCGGCATTTTGAGGCGTTGCAATGCTAACGCTGATGTCCCCATCAGGGCCCGCGATTGTGTTGTTTCCGTCTACGTTCGTATTTGACCAGTCAATTGTATAATCAGACATCGTTAATCCTACTTTCCCCAAGTCGACCAACCCAGGCCGACCTATTGATGACACGTATGTGTGAAACTGGGTTTTGGGCCACAGCTACACGCACACGCCGACCGCACTAACAAAGTGCGATCAAACTCTCATCCGCTAGTAAAAGGGAAAGCCCCGATCACGCAGACACCACTCACTTCATCAAGACCTAAATCTCGACCCGGCTTCCCCAGTCAGCCGGCATGCCCCCCAGATGGGCCTGTTCTGAATACAGACAGAATTGTGTTCAAAAAAGCGAAAAGTGGCACGATTGCGTTACTCGGCTCATTCAATGCTGCGACTGCACACTCATAGGTTGCGCTTTACCTAAGGTAATGAGAAACGACTGTTTCCAAATTGGAAACGACGACAGCCGAAAAACCCCAGAAACGCTACATTTTGCAACCAATCGGTCAAATTTCCGGCTATTGGCCTAAAAATATGTACAATTTTGAACGGGGGAAAAAAACAAAAGTTTTCCCCCAAAAGGCACCTAACTTAAGTACAGGCCCCCCTTTAAGGGCCTTCCAGCAAGGAAACAAACTTCGCAAATTTAATCGATTTGTATCCGCTTCGGCAACGTTACCGATTCGAATTATGACGCAACGTCACAAACCAACTAAAATCTGATATGAATTTTGTCGCATGCATCACCACTTTAAGTGGTACCGGTGGCCGGACTCGAACCGGCACGATGTCACCATCGGGGGATTTTGAATCCCCTGCGTCTACCATTCCGCCACACCGGCACACGCGACAAGGGGGCGAATACCCCTCGTCTCGCGCGACGTCAACGGCGATAAATCAAGTTTTAGAGGTTATTGGTCTCAAACGTATTACATGCGGCCATTTGCATCGTTTCATAACCGGTCCGGAACCAGCGCTGACGCTGCTCTGATGTCCCATGTGTAAAGGTATGTGGCTGGACCGTGCGCCCAGCATTGCGTTGCAACGTGTCATCGCCAATCTGTGCAGCCGCATTCATCGCTTCGCCAATGTCGCCGCGTTCAAGTGAATTGAACTTTTCTTGCGCCAAACGTGCCCAGATACCGGAAAAACAATCTGCCTGAAGTTCAATGCGCACCGAAATTTCGTTACTTTCCCGTTCGCTAACCTGTGCACGAATGCGGTTGGCCTGTGACAAGATGCCAAGTTCATTCTGGACATGATGTGCAACTTCATGGGCCACAACATAAGCCGCTGCAAAGTCCCCACCTGCCCCGAGACGGTTTTCAAGCGTCACGAAAAACTCTGTATCAAGGTAAGCCTTCTGATCGCCTGGGCAATAAAACGGCCCGGATGCACCGGATGCACCCCCACAAGGTGACTGCGTTGCACCCTTAAACAGAACCATAGTTGGTGGATTATATGCCCGCCCAACTTGGCGTTCAAAAACATCCGCCCAAATTTCTTCTGTGTCAGCCAGAGTAACTGAGACGAATTGCGCGGCCATTTCATCGGCAGCGGTAACTTCACCGCCACTTGCTTGCTGTTCAGTTCCACCGCCAAGATCAACAAAACCCGAAGTATCAAAACCGAAGTACAACCCAGCGAGCAAGATCAACACACCGGCAATGCCACCAATGCCCCCCGCCTTACGCGCGCCACCGCCTGTACTGCGGCGACGATCCTCAATATTGCTGCTGCCACGTCTACCTTGCCACTTCATCTGCATATCCTCTGCACATTGTTGCTGTTGACCATACAGCTTGTCTCTGGCCTAAGAAACCAAACAAATAAGAGCAGCATTACATGATCCGTCGTCTTTATAACTGTACCTTGTCCCCGGCCAACAATACCTGTGCCATAAAAGGGGGACGCCCATGACAACCTCAGCTCATTCAGATCTAGCGATCTCGCAACAGCTCGCGCAACTGGCTGCAAACGCCCCCGATGAGACCGTCACACTTGACTGGGTTCTGCATCATCTGAACGAACGCGCGTTTGGCCTGTTTCTGCTTGTTTTGGCTTTGCCCTGCTGCATTCCCTTTCTTTATGGAATCCCGCAGGTCGTGGCCTTGCCGCTGATGCTCGTATCGATCCAAATCGTATTCGGCCGCAGACTTCCGTGGCTTCCGGCAAAACTGGGTGCACGCACAGTCACGCAGGCGGGGCTTCAGAGCCTGTCGGACCGTGCAGGCCCGTGGCTACGCAAAATCGAAGCCATCAGTCACCCAAGGCTTTCAGCCCTGTCCCGCCCGCCAATGGACCGTTTGGTTGGCATAGGGCTTGTCCTTTTCAGCGCCTCCATCCTTGTCCCGCTTCCCGGCACCAATTCCGTTCCGGGTATGGCTGTGGTCATAATTTCAATGGGTCTTTTACAGCGGGATGGCATTTTGATCCTTCTGGGCCTACTCCTTGGAACAGCATGGATCGCAACCTTGATTATTGCGGGTGCGACATTGGCCACCCTATTGCGTGGCTGGCTCGGGATATAATGCTTCGAAATCACTTGCTAACTGGCCCAAACGGCTGTGAAGGACTCGGTTAAGAAATGACGAAATCTCAATACATTTTCATTGCTGCTTTCGGCAGCTTCGCTCTCCTTGCTGGCGCGTTCCTGTTTCAATTCTTGGGCTATGCGCCTTGCAAAATGTGCCTGTGGCAACGCTATCCGCACGCGGTGGCCATCGTCCTCGGAATCTTGGCACTCATGCTCACACGCTTCCAAACCCAGCTGGCGCTCCTCGGCGCGCTCGCGGCCCTCACAACCGGTGGCATCGGCGTCTACCATACAGGGGTCGAGCGTGGTTTGTGGGAAGGCCCGACAAGCTGCACAGGTGGCGGCGCATTAAACTTGGCAGATCCTCTCAGCACCGACATTGCACCAATTGTCATGTGTGACGATGTCGTCTGGTCGCTCATGGGCCTTTCAATGGCCTCCTACAACGCGCTGATCTCACTTGTATTGCTGGGCCTTTGGATCGCGGCTGCGCGCCGATAATCAAACCCTTTCTTCCGCTTTGCTTTTGTTTTGTAAGTAACCCGGGGCCCTAGCGGCTGGCCCCTAGCCCGCCCTCACCGCCCCGCGCGACGTGTTGACAGCAACAAACTTGTCTCTGATCGCGTGACGCCGTCCATCCGACGAATGCGAAACAACACCGCATCCAGAACATCCAGCGTCTCGGTGCCGATCTCAACGATCAAATCCCACGTGCCGTTTGTAGAATGCACGGCCTGAACCTCAACCATGCCCAAAAGCGCGCGCATGACTTTGTCGGTTCCACGCCCCTCGATACCCAGCATCATCAAGCCACGAACGCTATGGGCTGCGACATCGCTTCGGGTTTGAACCGTGAACCCAGCAATCTCACCGCTAGCCCGCAAACGATCCATCCGCGCCTTAACCGTGGCGCGTGTCACGCCAAGATCGGCACTGAGGTCAGAAACCGCCGCGCGCCCATCGCGTTTTAGTGCCTGCACAAGCCTACTATCCAATTCGTCCAACATAGCTGACCACTTTGCTAATTAACCGCGCAATTTGCACAATGCGCTTTCTTCACTGCTCCGTCAATTCCGGCGAAGATATCTCAAATCATTTCGGAGCCCCTCATGACCCCACAAGACATTCTTCTCATCGGCGCCCCTGTAGACAGCGGTAAAGACCGCAAAGGGTGCATAATGGGGCCAGACGCTTACCGCACCGCCCGCCTTGCCGAGACTTTGGTTGAACTGGGTCACAATGTTTCTGACTTAGGCAACCTTACCGCCGAAAACACGGACATTTCGGAACATGACCACCTCGTCGCCCTGCCCCAAACCGTCGGCTGGACGCGCACATTGCAAGAGGCCGCAAAAGACGCAGCTCCAAAGGGTTTGCCGATTTTCTTAGGTGGTGATCACTCTCTCGCACTCGGCACGGTCACAGGTATTGCCGATCACGCGGCCGACGTTGGGCGACCGCTTTTCGTGCTTTGGCTCGATGCCCACAGCGATTTTCACACGCCACAATCCACCGCCTCTGGCAATCTCCACGGCACGCCAACTGCTTATTTCACGGGGCGCACAGGCTTTGACGCCTTTCCCGCGGTCAACAATCCCGTTCCAACAGAAAACGTCTGCATGATCGGCCTACGTTCCGTTGACCCCGCCGAACACGCAGCCCTCGCCGATACGAACGTTAGCATCGCCGACATGCGCGCAATCGACGAAGGCGGCATTCGCGCGCCATTGGCCGAATTCCTTGCCAAAGTTGAGGCCGCCAATGGCCTACTTCATGTCTCTCTCGATGTCGATTTCCTCGACCCCGACATTGCGCCCGCAGTTGGCACAACTGTCCCAGGTGGCGCGACCCTACGCGAAGCCCACCTCGTGATGGAAATGCTACACGACAGCCAGCGCGTCACCTCCCTCGATTTGGTCGAACTTAACCCCTTCATGGATGAGCGCGGCAAAACCGCCTCTTTGATGGTTGATCTCACAGCCTCGCTCATGGGCCGCCGCGTCTTTGACCGTCCAACCCGCGCCTTTACCTAAGGAAATGAACATGCAATCGCCTTCAAAACTCGCCCTTGTGCCCTTTGTGTCCGTTGAAAACATGATGCGCCTTGTTCATCACAACGGACTTGATGAGATGCTCATCCGCATCGCTGACACGATCGAAAACGATTTCTTGCGTTGGGATCAGTTCGACAAAACGCCGCGCGTCGCGTCGCATTCCGATGTTGGCGTGATCGAGCTTATGCCCACATCTGATGGCGAGATGTATGGGTTCAAATACGTCAACGGCCACCCGAAAAACACCGCTGAAGGTCTGCAAACAGTCACGGCCTTCGGCCTGCTTGCGGACGTGCATTCCGGTTACCCCGTTCTGCTGTCTGAAATGACTTTGCTAACGGCCCTACGCACCGCAGCTATGTCCGCATTGGCCGCCAAACACCTCGCCCCAAAAGACGCGACAACAATGGCGATGATCGGCAACGGCGCACAGTCTGAATTCCAATGCCGTGCCTTTCAGGCGATCTGTGGCATCACACATGTGCGCCTATTCGACACCGACGCGGCTGCAACACAAAAATGTGCAAAGAACCTTGAAAACAGCGGCTTGCATGTAACGATGTGTCAAACCGCAGAGGACGCCGTGACGGGTGCGCAGATCATAACGACCTGCACCGCAGACAAACAAAACGCAACCGTTCTGACCGACAACATGGTCGGTGCTGGCGTCCACATCAACGCCATCGGTGGCGACTGCCCGGGCAAAACGGAACTCCACGCCGATATCCTTCACCGTTCCTCAATCTTCGTGGAATACCCGCCACAAACCCGCGTTGAAGGTGAAATCCAGGCCCTCAATAACGACCACCCCGTCATTGAACTCCACGAGGTCTTTGCGGGCAAAACGGCGGGCCGTACAGACGACAAGCAGATAACGCTGTTCGATTCAGTTGGCTTTGCGATTGAGGACTTCTCCGCGCTGCGCTGCATCAAAGACGCGATCAAAGGAACGGATTTTTACATCGATTTCGACATGCTTGCGGACCCTGACGACCCTCGCGACCTATATGGCATGCTCAACCGCGCGAAATAGTCCTAGGTGCCGCGCCTGTCTTTGTCTCAAAAATATCCCGGGGGGGAGTCCGCAGGACGGGGGGGCTGGCCCCCCTCTGGATCGGATTTGCGTAAGCAAATTCGACTGTCAGACGTTGCACCATCCCTAGCCTCTGATATAGATTGTACTAACAATATATAGAGGGACCGAGTCAGCTCGGTCAGGCAGGCGAACGACATGAATGACACTCCGGAAACACCTGAAAACGAAGAAGAAAACTCTGGCGACGCGGTCGTAACTCGCATGGAGCATGACGGCCCTTCGATTTCGATCACTTCGGAGATGAAAACCTCCTACCTCGATTACGCCATGTCGGTCATCGTTTCCCGTGCGATTCCGGACCTTCGGGACGGTTTAAAACCCGTCCATCGCCGTATTCTTTATGCGATGTATGAAGGCGGAAATACGCACGATAAACCTTACCGTAAATCCGCCCGTGCCGTCGGTGACGTGATGGGTAAATACCACCCGCACGGCGACAGCGCGATCTATGACGCCTTGGTGCGAATGGCGCAGGATTTCTCAATGTCGCTGCCGCTTTTGGACGGTCAGGGTAACTTTGGCTCCATGGACGGCGATAACCCTGCCGCGATGCGTTACACCGAAGTCCGCATGGACAAACCGGCGGCGTATCTGTTGGCCGACATCGACAAAAACACCGTCGATTTCCAAGACAACTATGACGGCAAGGACCGCGAACCGACGGTTCTTCCGGCCCGTTACCCCAATATGCTGGTGAATGGTGCCGGCGGTATTGCTGTTGGTATGGCCACCAATATCCCGCCCCACAATTTGGGCGAAGTCATCGACGCGACAATGGCGTTGATCGAAAACCCTGATCTGACCACGGAAGAGCTGATCGAATTCGTCCCCGGCCCTGATTTTCCGACGGGTGGCATTATGCTTGGCCGTTCCGGCGCACGCAAAGCCTATCTTGAGGGCCGCGGTTCCGTTGTGACCCGTGCCAAGACCAAAGTCGAAGAGATCCGCAAGGACCGCTGGGCCATCGTGATCGAAGAAATCCCCTATCAGGTGAACAAATCCACCATGGTGGAACGTATCGCCGAAGCCGCGCGGGACAAAAAGATCGAAGGCATTTCCCACGTTCAAGATGAATCAGATCGCAATGGCGTGCGCGTTGTTGTCGAGCTGAAACGCGATGCCACAGCCGAAGTCGTGCTGAACCAATTGTTCCGCTTCACGCCGATGCAGACCAGCTTTGGCTGCAACATGCTGGCCCTGAACGGTGGCCGCCCTGAAACGCTGACACTACGCCGTTTCCTGACATCCTTCTTGGAATTCCGCGAAGATGTCGTCATCCGCCGCACGGCGTTTGAACTGAACAAAGCCCGCGACCGCGCCCACGTTTTGTGTGGTCTGGCTGTGGCTGTGTCCAACGTCGACGAAGTCGTCGCCACCATCCGCGCGTCCGCGGATGCGCCCGCCGCCCGTGAAGCCTTGATGACACGCGCTTGGCCGGCCGCCGAAATCCTGCCCTTCATCGCATTGATCGACGATCCGACCCATACGGCCAATGATGATGGCACCTATAACTTGTCCGAAATTCAGGCCCGCGCGATCCTTGAATTGCGCCTGCAGCGCCTGACCCAGATCGGCGTTAAGGAAGTCACCGATGAGCTGGAAGAGCTCGCAGGTAAAATCAAAGAATACCTGGCCATTCTGTCCTCTCGTGAGCGTATCCTCGGGATTATCCGGGACGAACTGCAAGAATGCCGCGATCTGTTTGCTGTTCCACGTCGCACCGAAATCGTCGACTGGTCCGGCGACATGGAAGACGAAGACCTTATTGAATCCCAAGACATGGTCGTGACGGTCACGGAATCCGGCTACATCAAACGCACCGTGCTGAGCGATTTCCGCGCACAAAAGCGTGGCGGCAAAGGCGTATCTGGCAGTGGTCTAAAGGAAGACGATGTTGTTACGCAGCTATTCGTTGCCAACACCCACACACAGCTGTTGTTCTTCACAACAGACGGCATGGTCTACAAGCTCAAGACATGGCGCCTGCCCCAAGGGTCGCGCACGTCCAAAGGTAAGGCCATCGTCAACATCCTGCCGATCCCGACAGGTGTTTCGATTGCTGCCATCATGCCAGTAGATCGCGATGAAAAAGACTGGGACGACCTGCAAATCGTCTTTGCGACCTCAGCGGGTACCGTGCGCCGCAATAAGCTGTCTGATTTCACCAACGTCATGCGCAACGGCAAGATCGCGATGAAGTTTGAGGGCGAGAACGAAGGCGTTTCCCTAATCAACGCCCGCATCTGTTCTGATGATGATGATGTGATGCTTGTCACCAACTCTGGCCGCGCAATCCGCTTCCCATGTACCGATGTACGCGTGTTTAACTCTCGTGCGTCCCTGGGTGTTCGCGGGATTAAGCTAAAGGGCGACGACGAAATCGTCTCCATGTCCGTGATCCGCCACTTTGACGCCGAAGCGTCCGAGCGGACGGCCTACCTCAAGATGCGCCGTGCCATGGCGGGCTTGGCAGATGATGCCGAAGTAGAGGACGAGGAAGAACCAGCGGGTGACATCACCACAGAACGCTACGCTGAGATGTCCGCGTCAGAAAACCTGATTCTGACAATCACCGCTGGTGGTTCTGGTAAGCTCAGTTCTAGCCACGACTACCCTGTTCGCGGTCGCGGCGGTATGGGTGTTACGGCGATGGACAAAGCCATGCGCGGGGGTGAAATCGTCGCCTCCTTCCCTGTGGAAATGGATGACCAGATCATGTTGGCCACGTCCAAGGGCCAATCCATCCGCGTACCGATCGAAGGTATCTCGTTCCGCAGCCGGTCCGCTGGTGGCGTGAAGGTGTTTAACACTGGCAAGAACGAAGTTGTCGTGTCCGTGGCCTACATCGCGGATCAGGCGGATGAAGATGAAGCCGAGGATTCAGCAGACGAATGAACCCCGATATCTTTCTTCCCATCGCGTTCACAATCATGATCGCCCTTTTGGGCCTCATGGTCGCGGTGGGAATTCCAAGGGGCAAGCGGATGCAAAAGACGAACGAGCGGATCGAAGCCAACCAACGCAAACAAATGGAACTGGCAGAACGACAGACAGCGGCGGTTGAACGCATCGCCGCTGCCCTTGAAAAGCGCAGCTAACCTATCGGCAGTATTCTTCGGACACGACTGAGCCATCGTTGGTCACGGTGCGGGTTTCAAAGTTATAACAGCCCGCCGTTTCGCTCGGTGAATACCGCATGTAATAGGCCTCGCCCTCATAGGTGTAATCCATGCTGCGTCTACCATCTGGCGATTGCGTAAAAACCAGACCCTCGACGCCGCCACGTGGTGGTCGCCCCGGTTCAATGCCGCCGCCCCCTGACGCAGGTGCTAACGGTGCTGTGCGCGGAAGGTCACGCAAGCTGGCGACCTCACCCATCAAGCATTGCAAGATATACGGAGCCTCAGTTGAGGTGTGATAGCGATAGCCGAAGGTTTCATCAGGTTGGCCGTTACACAAATCGAGATCTCCTTCGGCGATCTCGGTGCCATCAGGGTTATTGTCGCCATAAATCGGAAACCCATCAAACGCCCAGCCAATGATCGCATCATCGCCTGCGTTTTTCATCTGCTCGATCATGCAGGTCGGCGCGACGTGATAATGGTAATCATCCCCACGCCCCGCATGACCGCCACAAATATCAAGCTGCTGGGTCGTCAATGTATCGTGCTGTGACTGGTAATGAAGCAAGTCGTCCTGACTCATCTCGCCGCCACCGGTGTAGTCGAAAATCGGCACACCATTCACAGCTACCGCAAGGGCCGCGTCGCGGGTCTGCGGTGTATCGCCAAGAACGGGCAGCAAGGGAATAGGTGCGTCGTAGCTCTTTGCGGGCACTGGCACTTGCTCGTTCGTACCAACAATACCTGTCATCAGCTCATGATCGGGATACGTATCCGAGCTGACAACCGCATTATCACCATTGCAGGTCACCAACACGGTCTCCGAAAACCCCGCCTCGGACACCGACATTTGCACCGCTTCGCAATGCTGAGCATCATCATGGGCCAAGACCAACTGCGGCGCGACAAATGCGGCCTGTACCGCGATCAGTCCGATGTGAAGCTGTCTCATGTCTCGCTCTCTCCGATTGGTCGATTTCTATCTGATACGTGCCACGTTTCCGATTTGGTCGTTTGTCTGGCGTTTTTGTTGTAATCGCAGGATGGCGACTGGACCAAGCCTCTCCCAAGAGTAAATTCAACTCTTTTCAATAGGACACCAAGCGCCTAAGTCAGCCCCATGACAGATACATTACACATCATCGGCGGCGGAATGGCCGGATCTGAAGCGGCTTGGCAAGTGGCCAACCTCGGCCAAAAGGTCGTCATCCACGAGATGCGCCCCAAGGTCGAAACCTTTGCCCACCGCACAGGCAATCTGGCTGAGATGGTGTGTTCAAACTCGTTCCGTTCTGATGATGATGAACAAAACGCTGTTGGCCTGCTGCATTGGGAAATGCGTGCGGCTGGCGGGATCATCATGACCACGGCGGATCAGCATAAATTGCCTGCAGGTGGTGCCTTGGCTGTTGATCGAGATCCCTTCGCGGAGACTGTGACAGCGACATTAACATCGCATCCCAACATATCGGTTTCATTCGAGGAAATAGATACGCTTCCTGATGACGGTCAGTGGATTATTGCGACGGGGCCGCTGACATCTAGCAAGCTGGCCGATGCGATTGCTGCCGAAACTGGCGCTGAGGCCCTCGCATTTTTTGACGCTATTGCGCCTATCATTTACCACGACAGCATCGATATGAGCAAAGCGTGGATGCAGTCGCGCTACGACAAAGGTGAGACCGAAGAAGAACGCACAGCCTATCTGAACTGCCCGATGACCAAAGAGGACTACGAAGGCTTCATTGACGCCCTACTCGCCGCCGACAAAACCGAGTTTAAAGAAGGCGAAACAGCGGGTTACTTCGATGGCTGCCTCCCGATTGAGGTCATGGCAGAGCGGGGTCGCGAGACATTGCGCTTTGGTCCGATGAAGCCCGTTGGACTGACCAATGAACACGATCCGCAAAACAAGGCTTACGCCGTGGTTCAGCTGCGCCGCGACAACGCCTTGGGGACGCTCTACAACATAGTCGGCTTTCAAACCAAAATGAAGTACGGCGCACAAGTTGATGTTTTCAAACGCATTCCAGGGCTTGAGAACGCGAACTTTGCGCGCCTTGGCGGCATACACCGCAACACGTTCCTGAACTCACCGACTTTGCTGGATGATCAAATGCGTTTGAAATCCAAACCCAACATCCGCTTTGCGGGGCAAATCACAGGCGTCGAAGGCTATGTTGAGAGTGCCGCGATGGGTCTTTTGGCTGGTCGCCTAGCAGCCGCCGACATGCGCGGTGAAACCCTTGGTGCGGTTCCAAACACCACGGCTACCGGCGCACTGGTAACACATATTACGGGCGGCGCTGACGCGAAGACGTTCCAACCTATGAACGTCAATTTCGGGCTGTTCCCACCAGTTGAGGGCCTCAAGTCCGGTCGCCGCGGACGCAAAGACCGCTACAAGGCTTACACAGACCGCGCAAAGCTCGACTGGCAAGCGTGGTTGGGTACATCGGACGCGAATGCAGACTGACACAATGATCACCCGCTTCGCCCCCTCACCAACGGGGCCGCTGCATCTTGGGCACGCCTATTCAGCACTGCTGGCCCATGACATGGCGATGGAACGCGGTGGCGATTTCCTGTTACGTATTGAAGACATTGATCAATCTCGTGCACGTCCCGAATGGGAAGCGCAGATTTATCAGGATTTGAAATGGCTCGGCCTGTGGTGGCCAACGCCCGTCATGCGCCAATCTGAACGCCTAGATGCGTACCGCGACAAGCTGCGCTGGTTTTGGAACCATGGGTACGCCTTTTCATGCAGCTGTTCCCGCCGCGATGTGATGGAAGCTATGTCAGCCCCACAGGAAGGCGCAGAACCTGCAACCGGACCTGACGGTCTGATCTACCCTGGCACTTGCCGTGCTAGCACCAATAAATCAGGCACTGTTCAGATGCCTGAAGACACCGCAATCCGTTTGATGATGGATGCCGTTGCACGCAAACAAGGCAGCGCCTTTACAGGTAGTGATTTGTTTTCTTTCGAAGAAACAGGCCAAGGCCCAAACAGTGAAACAGGCCGCATCGAATTCAGCATGCAAGACGCGATCGACACGATTGGCGACATCGTTCTTGCACGCCGCGACATGGGCACCTCTTATCATTTGTCAGTGGTATTGGATGACGCCGCACAGGGAGTTACCCACGTCGTGCGCGGTGAAGATCTGTTTGAAACCACCAAAATTCACGTTATTTTACAACGCGTTCTGAAACTTCCAACACCTGTGTACCATCACCACACGCTGATCCGCGATGACGCGGGTAAACGCCTCGCCAAACGTGACGACGCCCGCGCAATTTCGAAGTACCGCGATGAAGGTGCCACGCCGGAAGACATCCGCAAGATGGTCGGGCTTTAGGTCATTGGTGCCATCAGCTCGACTTCCTCACCGTCAATGACTGACGTGTAGAAGCAACTGCGCCGATTTGTGTGACACGCCGCACCCGTTTGATGCACAATGGCCAACAGGCAATCGCTGTCACAATCCACGCGTAAATCCACCAACTCCTGCGTGTTGCCTGACGTCTCGCCCTTGATCCAGAACGCCTGACGCGAACGCGACCAATAGGTGACGCGCTTGGTCGCTAAGGTCTGTGCAACGGCATCTGCGTTCATCCATGCCATCATCAGCACCTCTCCCGTGCCGTCTTGCTGCGCAATACATGGGATCAAGCCATTGGAATCGTAGGTCAATGTTGAAGGATCGAAAGACATGACTGGTTTTCCTTTGGCAAGTTGGCTACGCGTGCCTATCTATGAAGAACACGTCGAGAAAGTAAACCTATGTCCGCCGATACTGACCTGATCAAATTGTATTCCACCCGCATTCTCGGGCTGGCTGCGGATATTCCACATCGCACGCGCTTGGACGCGCCTGATGGCACCGCGAAACGTCGATCCCCCTTGTGCGGATCAACAGTGACCGTGGATTTGACGCTTAAGGACGGAAAGATCACGGCGTTCGGTCAGGACGTAAAAGCCTGCGCATTGGGCCAAGCGTCGGCGGCGATTGTTGGTCAGAACATCATCGGTCGCACACAAGCCGAAATGCAGCACGGGCGCGACCAGCTTTTTGCGATGCTGAAATCAGAAGGCCCAACACCAGAGGCGCCGTTTGATGGGTTCGAGGTTCTCGGCCCCGCGTCAGAATACAAGAACCGCCATGCGTCTATCCTGCTGGTGTTCGATGCGACATTGGATGCCTTTGCTGACGCCACAGCAGCCTAACACCCTGCCCCAAAAAGAAAAAACCGCCACTTTCCGGGACAGCGGAAAGTGGCGGCAGATATGCGTTTCGTGTGGGACCGGCGTTAAGCGAGAAAGGCAGGCTCTCGATTGGTCGATGACAGGCAGTGTCGGACTAAAACAGATCGTAAGGTGGGACAGAAGATCTGGGAAAACCGGCACGAAACGCGAAGGTAGACAGACAGGTATTAGATGACGTTGGGCAGGCTCAGGGCCGCGAAAAGCATCACAACAAGGGCCGCCATACCGATGGCATCCGCGATGATCGTGTCAGCTGACCGAACAAATACGCTTTTGATTTCTTTCGCCATGGTGCTGCTCCTCAGTGATGTTCTCTTTGTTGCCCCTTTGTTCTCATTAACCAATTCACAATGCAAGAACTTTATGAGAACAAAGGTGAACAAAATGTTCTGAATAGGCTTAACCTACTGAAATTAAACGAATAGCCCTATCCTGTTCCATGAGCCATAAAAGCGTTCGCGCGGCTGTTCCACGCTCAAATTCCAGTGTCGGATCGTCCAAAAGCAATTTTCGAGCGTCGGATTGGGCCAGCGCCATGAGGGCAGTTTGCCGTTCAAGATCAGCAATCCGGAACCTTGGCAGGCCAGATTGCGCGGTGCCAATGACATCACCCGCCCCGCGCATCGCAAGGTCTTCTTCAGAAATGCGGAACCCGTCTTCGGTTTCGCGCATGATCTCAAGCCGTTGTCGGCCGGTTTCTGACAGCGGCGCTTGATACATCAGCAAACAGGTGGACTTAGCAGACCCACGCCCGACCCGCCCGCGCAACTGGTGAAGTTGGGCAAGGCCGAAGCTTTCGGCGCGTTCAATCACCATGATCGAGGCATTCGGGACGTTCACCCCAACCTCAATCACCGTTGTTGCGACCAACACTTTTGTCTGGCCGCTCACGAAATCGCGCATGGCCGCGTCTTTGTCGCTGGGGGGCATCTGGCCGTGAACCAAACCAACAACGCCCTCACCCAATGCCGCACGTAGACGTTTAAAACGTTCCTCGGCGGCGGTCTTGTCGCTGACCTCTGACTCCTCAACCAATGGGCAGACCCAGTAACATTGCCGCCCCTCGGCCACGGCAGCGCGCAGGCGGTCCACCACCGCGTCCATCTTTGATGTCGCGACCAAAGCGGTCGTCACAGGGCTGCGGCCCGGTGGTTTTTCATCCAACACACTGACGTCCATGTCGCCGTATTGCGCCAATGCCAGCGATCTAGGGATCGGCGTGGCCGTCATCACCAGCACATCAACCGCAGCGCCTTTGGCTCCCAATTCCATACGCTGTGCGACGCCGAAGCGGTGTTGTTCGTCAATGATCGCAAGGCGTAAGTCGGCGAATTCCACATCCTTTTGGAACACCGCATGGGTGCCAACCAGAATGTGAATGTCGCCCGCTTCAAGTGCCTCCAGCTTCGCTTTGCGCTCCGCCCCTTTGTCGCGCCCTGTCAATATTTCCAACACGACACCCGCCTCAGCTGCGAGCGGCTGTAACCCTTCAAGATGTTGACGCGCAAGGATTTCTGTCGGGGCCATCATCACGCCCTGCCCGCCAGCCTCAACCGCGTTCAGCAGTGCCAACAACGCGACCAGTGTTTTGCCGGACCCAACGTCCCCTTGCAGAAGGCGGTTCATCCGGTGCGGCTTTGCCAGATCTTCAGCGATCTCAGCCGTCGCACGAACCTGCGCACCAGTGGGCGCAAACCCAAGCGACGCCAGCACCTCGCGCTGCTTGGACCCATCCCCAACAGTCGCCCGCCCCTTACCGCGGCGTTGTTGCGCACGTGCAAGCGCGAGCGTCAGTTGATGCGCCAAGACTTCATCATACGCCAAGCGTTGCCGCGCTGCGGCTGTCGTCGCAAGCTCAGCCGAGGACATCGGACGGTGCGCCTGTGCCAATGCCGCATTCCACTCTGGCCAGCCCTCGCGCGCGCGCAGCGCCGGGTCAATCCACTCAGGCAGGTCCGGCGCTTGTGCCAAAACATCCGCCGTTGCCTTAAACATCGCCTTTTGGGTCACCGTGCCTGTCAGCGGGTACACCGGTTCGAACAACGGAATCTGTTCCGCCTCATCCGGTGTCAGAATATGGTCTGGATGAACCATCTGGCCGACACCATCAAAGAGCTCGATCTTACCCGAAACCACACGTCGTTGCCCCGTAGGCAATTGTTTTCGAAGGTATTCCCCGTGACTGCGAAAGAACACCAACTGGAACGTCGTTTGTGCATCCTCGACCATCACACGGTACGGACGCCCCCGCTGAGACGGCGCATTGTGCTGGCCAACGGTCACTTCCACGGTGCAAACAGCGGGCGCTTGCACCTCAAGAATGGACGCACGCCTACGACGGTCGACACCAGAATGCGGCAGTGTGAACAGCAAATCACGCGGCTTTTCGATATGCGCCGCGACAAGGGCCTGCGCTGATTTCGGGCCAATCCCATCAAGGCTTTCTAGGCTCCCAAACAGCGGCCAAAGAACCTCTGGTCTGCCACTCGGCGCGCTCATACGCCGCTTGTCAGCGCCAGCCAGCCGTCCTCATCTATGGTTTCAATCCCTAGGTCAGCGGCCTTTTTCGCCTTTGAACCAGCCCCCGGGCCCGCGACCAACAGGTCCGTCTTGGCACTCACCGATCCGCTCACCTTCGCGCCAAGCATTTCGGCACGGGCCTTTGCCTCCGCACGGGTCATTTTTTCAAGCGTCCCTGTAAACACGACAGTTTTGCCCGCCACGGGGCTGTTTGTATCACGTGCTTCAGGCGGTTGAATATCCTCTAGCGCCTCGACCAACCGGTCAATCGCCGCACGTTCGTCGGGGTTTGCCAGTGCATCCGACACCGACAAGGCCACTGTCGCGCCGATCCCATCCGCGTCGATCAAAAACGCCCAAGCGCGCGCAGCATCAAATGGCACCTTCGCCGCTTGAATGACTGCTTTTCGCGTATCCGCAAGCCGAGCGCGGCGCCCATCACGCACCGCTTCAACGCGTTCATTGTCCTCGGCCACATCCGCCGCGCGATGCGCCAAAGCCGCAGGGCGTGCCTTTGTGATATTGTCCGCGAACGCGTCCCAATCTCCATAATGGCGCGCAAGATCCTGCGCCGTAACTTCACCTATGTGACGAATACCAAGGCCGAAAATCAAACGCGCCATTGGAATTTTTCTTTTTTCGTCAATGGCCTGCCAGAGCTTGGCGACACTTGTGTCACCCCAACCATCACGGTTCGCAAGCTTGGTAAAGTTCTCAGCGTCTCGGGCGCGTAGCGTGAAAATTTCAGCAGGTTCTTTAACGGGCAGTTGGTCGTCTTCGTAAAAGGCTTCGATCTGCTTTGCGCCCAAACCCTCAATATCAAAGGCGGCACGGGACACAAAATGCTTTAACTTTTCAACGGCTTGCGCGGGACAAATCAAACCACCTGTGCATCGGCGAACAGCGTCCCCTTCGTCACGCACCGCTGCTGAACCGCACTTCGGGCAAACACTGGGGAATCTGTAGCGAACGCTGTCATCCGGTCGTTTGCTCAGGTCAACATCGGCAACTTTCGGGATGACATCTCCCGCGCGGTAAACCTGAACCCAATCGCCGACACGGATGTCTTTGCCGTCGCGAATGGCCTCGCCCTTGTTACCGCGCCCTTGGATGTAGTCCTCATTATGCAGCGTCGCGTTAGACACGACGACCCCGCCGACCGTGACAGGTTTCAGACGTGCAACAGGGCTGAGGGCACCTGTGCGTCCAACCTGAATATCGATTGCTTCAAGGGTCGTCCAAGCTAATTCAGCAGGAAATTTATGGGCTATAGCCCAGCGTGGCGTGGTCGATCGAAAGCCGAGCCGCGCCTGTAACGCGAGGTCATCAACCTTATAAACAACGCCGTCAATGTCATACCCAAGGGTCGCGCGTTGGGCTTCGATGTCGCGGTAATGCCTGATCATCGCGCTGAGGCCGGCGCAGGATTGGGTCAGTGGGTTGGTTTGAAACCCAAGTGTTTTTAACCGCTCGATAGCGTCCGATTGGGTTTGCGCGAGGGGTTCAGACAAAGCACCCCAAGCGTAGGCGAAAAACTTAAGGGGGCGTGAACGTGTGATGCGCGCATCCAACTGGCGCAATGACCCGGCGGCGGCGTTGCGTGGGTTCGCAAATGTTTTGGCGCCCGCTTCGGTTTGCCGTACATTGAGCGCGTCGAAATCCGCGTGTGACATGTAAACTTCACCGCGCACCTCAAGAACTTCTGGGGCGCCTGAAAGGGTATGCGGGATGTCTTCGATGGTTAGCGCATTCTCGGTTACGTTTTCCCCAGTGCTGCCATCACCACGTGTAGCAGCCTGCATGAGTTTACCGTTTTCATACCTCAACGACAGTGAAAGCCCGTCGATCTTGGGTTCGGCTGTGTAGATCAAAGCACCCGCGTTTAGGCCCAAGAACTTTCGAACCGATTGATCAAACTCAACGACATCATCATCTTCGAAAGCATTGCCAAGCGACAACATACGAACTTCATGCTGGATTTTTCCAAAACCATCTGACGGGGCCGCCCCGACTTTCTCGGTTGGGCTGTCGGACTGCTTTAAGTCAGGGAACTGCGCTTCGATTGCTGCCATACGCCGTTTCAGCTGGTCATAAGCGGCATCTGAAATCTGTGGCGCATCCGCTTGGTGATAGTCGTCATTGGCCTGCGCCAAAAGCGGAGCAAGCCGCGCAAGTTCCTGCGCGGCCTCATTTTGGGTCAGATTTTTCACCGATATCTCTGCGGTCACACCCTACCCCCGACGTTGCTAAAGCGATTAACCTTTAGCCTAGTGATAGGTCTGTGACAGAGGCAGGTCCAGCCCTGACCCGCATCGAATGTCTTGGCACTCCGTGAGTGATTTGCCGTAGACAAAAATTGCGCTAGGCACCGATTGCGATTTTCTCGGCGTCTTGCATGCTCATTGTTTCAGGGTCACGCAGCACATAACCACGTCCCCAAACAGTTTCGATGTGGTTGTCCCCGTTTGTTGCCTCAGAGAGCTTTTTGCGAAGTTTACAGATGAACACATCGATGATCTTCAATTCAGGCTCGTCCATGCCGCCGTAAAGGTGGTTCAGAAACATCTCTTTTGTCAGCGTGGTGCCTTTGCGCAGGCTAAGAAGCTCAAGCATTTGGTATTCTTTGCCAGTCAAGTGAACCGGGCTGCCGTCTGCTTCAACCGTTTTGGCATCAAGGTTCACAGCAATGGATCCGGTTTTAATAATGGATTGTGCGTGACCTTTTGAACGTCGGATAATCGCATGGATCCGTGCGACCAGTTCTTCGCGGTGGAATGGCTTGGTCATGTAATCGTCTGCACCAAAGCCAAACCCCTTGAGCTTACTTTCAGTGCCATCTTCGCCTGACAGGATCAGTATTGGTGTTTCAATCCGGCTAAGTCGCAACTGGCGCAAAACTTCGTGCCCGTTCATATCGGGCAAATTGATATCAAGAAGGATCAAATCGTAATCATATAGTTTTGCGAGATCGATCCCCTCTTCACCTAGATCCGTCGTATAGACGTTCAGGTTTGCATGGCTCAGCATCAACTCGATGCTTTTGGCCGTGGATGGATCATCTTCTACCAGCAATACGCGCATTTAGCCTTCTCCGCTCTTTCGGTGTCTAAGAAGACCCTAGGGCAACAATGGTTAACTACACGTTACCGTACACATTTAACTTTACAACTCTACCTAAAGTTGCCGGTATTTTTGCAGCGATGTTGCCTTTAATGCAACTTCGCCATGGTCGCGCACTGCTGATTCCCATTCAGTCAACTCATCCCCCGAAAGCCCATACACGTCTTGGGCTTCATCGCGCGACAGCAACCCATACACCACCGCGCGCACAACTAAGGCTTTGCGCGACGCGACCCATCGGCGCGTTTCTGGCGCAGGCAGGTCTGCCCGCGTCATCATAGTTCCATCTGGAAGTTTTACGGACCTTGGCCCGTCAATTTTACGTAAATACATCTCTCACACCCCTATGTGGTCTTTCATGGGATGCTTTTTGCAGCTAACGGCCTAATGAGAGGTAAAGCTGCCCCTTGAGAGTGATTACACTTTTCCTATATTCCAACTGATATTCCCGCTAGGACGCCCTATGCCTCTTGATCATCCGCTAAATTCCCTCGGCTTTGCCAAGCCCCCGTCCGAAACTCGTGTCGTTGTTGCGATGTCGGGCGGCGTGGACAGTTCCGTTGTTGCCGCGATGTTGGCAGAGGAAGGTTATGACGTGGTTGGTGTCACGTTGCAGCTTTACGATCACGGCGCTGCTTTGGCCAAAAAGGGTGCCTGCTGCGCGGGGCGCGATATTCATGATGCGCGCCGTGTCGCTGAAGAAATGAATTTCCCGCATTACGTTTTGGACTATGAGAACACGTTCAAAGAAGCTGTGATTGACGAATTTGCCGACAGCTATCTGGCGGGGGCAACGCCCGTGCCATGCATTCGCTGTAATGAGCGCGTGAAATTCAAAGACCTACTGGAAACGGCCAAGGATTTGGACGCCGACTGCATGGCGACGGGTCACTATATTCAACGGATGGTTGGAAACGACGGGGCCGAGCTACACTCAGCCGCGGACGCCTCCAAAGATCAAAGCTACTTCCTGTTTTCCACGACACCTGAACAGCTGGATTACCTACGCTTTCCATTGGGCCACCACGCGTCCAAAGAACAGACCCGCGAATTGGCGCGCAAATATGGGCTGGCGCTGGCGGATAAGCCGGACTCGCAAGACATCTGTTTTGTGCCAAACGGCAACTATGCTGCGGTCATCGAAAAGCTGCGCCCTGGTGCGGCGGAACCTGGCGATATCGTCGACACAGATGGCAAAGTCTTGGCGCAACACAACGGTGTTATTCACTACACTATCGGCCAAAGGCGCGGGCTTGGCATCGGTGGTTTGGCCACGCCGCTTTATGTGGTTAAACTGGATGTCGACAAAAAGCATGTCATCGTCGGGCCAAAAGAGATGCTGACAACGCGGACCATCCCCGTGCGCGAAATCAACTGGCTGGGTGACGGTGCATTTGATGACGTGGCTGAGCACCATATCTCGGTGAAGGTGCGTTCCACCAAGCCCCCGATGGAAGCCGTCGTCCGCCCCTTGAGCGCCACGACTGCCGAAGTCGATCTGCTGACCCCTGAAGAAGGCGTCGCACCGGGTCAGGCTTGCGTATTTTATGACAATGACAGCTCGCGCATCTTTGGTGGCGGCTGGATTTGGCGTGGGTATTGATCTCCCGTTTTCACCACACACCTCAATTTTTAGGATAGTTATCAATGCCCTTGATCGAAATCATCGCTCTTCTTGCCGTCGCCCAATTCCTGTATTTTGGTTACTTAGTTGGCATGCAGCGCCAAAAGTCCGGTCTGAAGGCACCGACAATGACAGGCGATGACGGGTTTGAGCGGGCGTTTCGCGTCCAGATGAACACGCTTGAGCTTATGATCGCGCTCATTCCAGTGCTGTTATTGGCTGGGAAATACTGGCCGGCTTGGCTAATTGCACCAATCGGCATCGTTTATCTGGTAGGACGCACGCTGTACCAACAGGCCTACATGAATGCCCCAACAAAGCGTGGAACTGGCTTCATGCTTTCGCTTGGCCCGATTGCGGCATTGTTGGTTTTGGCGCTTTTGGGCGCCGTGTGGCATCTGTTCTAATCAGCGCACCGACGCCCAGTTCACTAGCGCTGCGCTGATGCGAAACGTTTTGGCCCCCAGATCAACAGCCAAACCGCAAAGCTAAGCTCGGCAAGTGTAACGATGACCAATAGTCCGATGATCGCATAATTCAGGGCGGCGATTTCAACGAACATCAGCTTCGCGATGCCCTGCACCAGATAGCCGAACGCGCCGATAAACAGCCCCCAGCCCAGCAATTTTGGCGCGAGGTCCGAACGCAGGATCGCCGCGCCGAGCGCCAACAGATGAACGCCAAAGAACAGCTGCCAAACAAAGATGCCAAGTGCATGTGCGTCAAAGAGCATCATCATCTCTGCCGCCCGCCCCGATAGATCATCCAAGAATGTCAGCGGCATGACCCAGATCAGCACGTTCAGCCCCATAACAATGGCCATCCCTGCCCGCGCTATCATTGCGGTGCTAGAAAGAACGGGGCTGACTTTCTTGAACATCACGAACAAGATTGCGGTCAGGGCAACCTCAAACAAGATGACAAAGATGTCCGCCAATACACCGAGTTTGAACAGCCCGAGGTTCGCGGACAGATTGGTGGCCGTTGTCGCAGCATCGCCAGTGACAACAATCGCTTGCGGCACATAGCCGATGCTAAAGCCGCCCACGCAGGCGATTGCGAGATAGAATGCACCGGCAAGGCGCGGCAGTTGATGTGAGGGATATGTTGAAGTCATGTCAGGTCCTTCTCCAGATAATAAGGGTTCGTCTGCTAAAACGGTCCCGTCAAAGCAGCTGCTAAAATTTGTCGTCATGATGTGTCTGGAGACTGTTTAGATCACCTACGCCAACGCAGGAATTGTCGAAATCCTGAGACATCCCATACGAATTCGTATGGATTGCCGTGCTCGACGCCGAAACGCAAAACGCCCGCGCAATATGGCGGGCGTTCTACATTAATAGGATCGAGTTGGGGTTACCCGCGGCGACGGCCACCTTTGCGCCCTGCCCGACCGCGACCTTCTTGGCCGGCTTTCGGGGCTTCGCGGTTCATGGAAATCCAAGCCGCACCGCCTTCGTCATTGTTGGTCAGGAAGTTGGCCGCACGAATGGCTTCCATTTCCTTACCCGCACGTGGCTTAGTTGAACCCATGCCGAACAGCGTCACGAAGGTTTCGTCATCAATACCTTCTGGCAGGATGATGCCAGCCGCTTCGATCTCGGCCTTCTTTTCACCGATCTTTTTGGGACCAATCGGTAGCGCCACAGGGTTCATGATCGCGGATGTCATCCCAGCGGCCATCGCCATCGGCAGGAATGCGTTGTTGATGCCGTGGCGGTTCGGCAGACCAAAACTAATGTTGGATGCGCCACATGTCGTGTTGACGCCCAGTTCTTCGCGCAAACGGCGCACAAGCGTGAACACCTGCAAACCCGCCGTTCCCATCGCGCCAATCGGCATGACCAGTGGATCAACCACGATGTCATGGGCTGGAATGCCGAAATCAGCGGCACGTTCCACGATCTTCTTAGCCACGGCAAAGCGCACGTCAGGGTCTTCAGAAATACCCGTGTCATCATTGGAAATCGCGACAACCGGCACGTTGTATTTCTTCACAAGCGGCAAAACTAGTTCCATACGTTCTTCTTCGCCCGTGACGGAGTTCAACAGTGGACGGCCTTCAGCAGCAGCCAACCCGTTTTCCAACGCACCCGGAACCGAGCTGTCGATGCACAATGGGGTATCCACAATCGCCTGAACGCGCTTCACCAGTTCTTCCATCAAAGCAGGCTCAACGAAGTTGTTGTCCGCATAGCGCGGATCTTCGGCCATTTTGTTAGAGAACACAGCGCCAGAGTTGATGTCGAGCACAGTTGCACCCGCCATTGTCTGCGCAATCGCATCCGCTTCAACACGGCTGAAATCACCCGCTTCAAGTTCTTCATTCAGGATTTTGCGACCCGTCGGGTTAATACGCTCTCCAATAACGCAGAACGGCTCATCAAAGCCCATAACGGCGGTCTTGGTTTTGGATTCGATAACAGTGCGGGTCATACTGGCCTCTCCGTAAGAATGTTATATCCGAACCCTAGAGCGCATTTGCTTGAAGTACGGCGTACATGCGACATAGCCAGCCCCAGCCGCGACGTCACCCCGAATAGTATTCATTAAAATGATGAGGAACTGGCTGAAGTTCTATGCGTCGAAGGTCGACAAAATGGCAGAGGATCTGCTCTGCGGGTGAAGCGGGCATTCGTGAAATGGGAATGAACGTCTGTATCGTCCGTACTTTTCCATTGATGATCGAGAATCATGTCGGAAAGCCACCACGTCGATTCAAGTAGCAATTGCGCTGATCAGTTCCGCGTCATGAACCTTGGGTTAACTTGCCCCACGAAACAACGGGGGAAGTATGGGTAGGTGTCCGTCGCAAAGTAGGTATAGACACCATTCACTTGCGCTCCATTGCATTCGTCAAGCGTTCCGCTGCCAGCGATGTATTCAAAGTCCTGCTCGAAGGTGCCGTCATAGGTTCCTTGGGGAGGAGACGGACGGGTACCTGACCTCTACTGCCACGAGGACGTTGCCGTGGATGGGCTATACTTGATCTCGAATCCGTCCGGTGCGTAACCGATTAATGTGCCATTCTGCGAGGCCAGCAGGTCACTTGAAACGCTGTGGTAATGATACAGACCGGATCGATCAACATGGGCGTTTTGATCGTCCATGCCCAAACTGCGAGGGTTGTGCATCGCCTGTTGACGCCAACCGCTTGACGGGTCTTGGCTGAACCCGCGCCGTCCATCGGGGTCATAATAACCAGCGGTATACGGTCGGATCGGGAAACCCGTGACAGATACGCCAACGGTCATCAAATCACGCGTGACCGTGTCGGCCATGCTAGGCGCTGTCGGAAAGCAGAAAGTCAAATCCTGAATCCGAAATGCATTTGGATTGGCGCGATTAGGAAAAGTTCCCATGTCGTGATCTGGTGCCCCATTTGATGAAATGCACGTCACGTCCCCGTTCACTTCTGTATGCGTAACGTTCTCATGAGCAACTGCGGCTGATGAAGTTGCAATCATGAAGATTGTTGCAACGCGTAGAGCTGGCATGGGATTCCTCCTAATGTTTACCTTAGGCCTTGTACGGAGATATCGTAGGGTTCCGTCGAAAAAGTCGTTTCCGCATTGCATTGGGGATTGAAGCAGGAATTCTAAGTGGACATTCGCTGCAAGCACACTCTCCCAACGAAAAAGGGCGCGCCCTGTGGCACGCCCTTCCCCAAAATGTAATTCCAGAGCTTAACGCTTAGAGAACTGGAAGCTCTTACGGGCTTTTGCTTTACCGTACTTCTTACGTTCAACAACACGGCTATCGCGTGTGATGAAGCCGGCCGCCTTAAGCGCTGCACGGTGTGTAGGGTCAAACAATTGAAGCGCCTTGGAGATGCCGTGCTTAACCGCACCAGCTTGACCAGACAGACCGCCGCCTTTGACTGTCGCCATAACGTCGAACTGGCCAACAGTCGCAGTTACTTCGAATGGCTGCAGCAAGATCATGCGCAGAACTGGACGCGCGAAGTATGTTTCCTGCTCACGGCCGTTGATGATGACTTTACCGGAACCTGGCTTGATCCAAACGCGTGCGATCGCATCTTTACGCTTACCAGTCGCATAAGAACGACCGAGGGCGTCTTTGACGACTTCGCGTTGGATCGTTGTGATCTCAGGTGCCGCGTCGACAGTTTCGATGCTGTCAGCAACTTGGCCCAGCTCTTCGAGGGAGTTTACTTGATCAGCCATTATGAAGTCCTCGTGTTTTTCTTGTTCAT
The DNA here is from genome assembly GCF_001187845.1 of Octadecabacter temperatus. Classification (NCBI taxonomy): domain Bacteria; kingdom Pseudomonadati; phylum Pseudomonadota; class Alphaproteobacteria; order Rhodobacterales; family Roseobacteraceae; genus Octadecabacter; species Octadecabacter temperatus. Next base: position 1,514,069 of record NZ_CP012160.1, read on the forward strand.
GGATGCAACATCCAGAACTTCCGGCTTTTGGGCTTCCATGCCGTGCTCAGCACCAGCGAACACACGCAAGTGTGTCATCTGAACGCGAGACAAACGGTTGCCAGGCAACATGCGCTTTACAGCTTGCATGACAACACGCTCAGGGTGCTTGCCTTCGAGGATTTCACCAGTTGTACGGGACTTGATGCCGCCAACAGTGCCTGTGTGCCAGTAGTTTGGCTTGTCACGCTTGTTACCAGTCAACTGGATCTTGTCCGCGTTGATTACGATAACGTTGTCGCCCATATCCATGTGCGGTGTGAACGTTGCTTTGTGCTTGCCGCGCAAGCGCATGGCGATAATGGAAGCAAGACGGCCCAGTACAACGCCTTCAGCGTCAACGAGGATCCATTTCTTCTCAATATCCGCCGGAGTAGCAGAAAAGGTTTTCATCGGTCATTCCTAAGTATTTGGGCCACGCATGTAGCCCGTCATTCGATTGGGGCGTTATACGCGGTTAGAAAACACGGTCAAGCGGTGTGAAGTTACATTAGTTAAACGATTTCAATGCATTATAAATTAGGTATTATAATACCCCATCAATTATCAATCCGCCCCTGCGGAGTACTAAGCAAATCATCAATCGTTTGAACCGCTTCCTGAAACAACGTGTCAGACACACAGGTTCCAATTGCTAGCCGAACTGCGTTTGGCGCACGGCCACTGGGTAATGCAAACTCGTCAGCAGCTTTAACAAGCACCCCGCGTTGTTCGCACGCAGCCACAAAACTTGAGGCGCGCCAACCTAGCGGAAGCGACAGCCAAAGAAACGGCGCTTCCTCGCGCCATTTAATGTCCCAACTGCCCAGCTTATTCACAGCATAGCGCACACGTGCCGTCACCGCAGCCGTGACATCAATCCGAACTTTTGCAGCGACGCCTGAGGTAATCAGCTTAGTGCACAGGTCCGTAATCGGTTGGGACACGCCATAATGTGCACTTTGTGCGACTTGGCGGACCACGGCCCCCTGCCCAGCAGGTGCAACAACGAACCCGAACCGCAACGCGCCAGTTACGGATTTTGTCAGCGAAGAGACGTAGAAGCTTTGTTCAGGTAAGATCGCGCGGTAGTTTGGGATGTCAGTGTGAAGCGGCCCGTAACAGTCATCCTCAATGATCATAAGGTTTAGGGACCGCGCGACCTCAGCAATGGTTTTCTTGCGCCTTAGGGACGTCTGTGTCGTTGTTGGGCTGTGAACTTCTGCGGATGTAACCAGAACCTGCCCGCCGTGCTCGCGGTAGGCCTGCGCCAACGCTTCTGGAATGATCCCCTCATCATCCATAGCTACGCCAACGACCTTGGCACGCAACAAGCGTGCAGCATGGCGAACCCCTGGATAAGCGAGATCTTCAGTTAAAATAACTGGTGCTGGCCCGCTGAGGATGGAAAAGAGAGCCATGATCGTTGCATTCTGTGCGCCGTTGGCAAGTACAATGTCATTCGCATCGAACGCGCCCAAGTCCACATTCGAAAGCCAACCAACAACGGCGTTGCGCGCCTCAAGGTCAGTTTCCTCAGTTGGGTAATTGATGTGGCGGCGGCGGTGGGATGATGCGACTTCCATCAGGGCGGCATCGATCAGACGGCCCTGCCCGACGTCTGGAACGCGGCTGCTGCGAAAGTCAGCAAAGGTTTCATCGACGGTATTGATCAGGGGGACATCCTGCGCTGGGGCTTTACGCACCTGTCCGGCAACGAATGTACCGCGTCCGACCTCGGCGCGCAGACGGCCTTCATCGGTCAGCAAGCTATAGGCCCGCGCAACCGTGCCCGGCGTTACGCCGATTTGGTAGGCCAGTTCGCGTACTGGTGGTAATTTCGCGTCCGGTTCCAACTGTCCGGTGGTAACAGCAACACGGATCGCCTCAGCCAATGCTTTGTACTTAGATCGACCGCTATCTTTCAGGTCTGGTAGCCACTTTGTATCAGGTACAATCATTCTGTTTACCGCCATGGAATCGTTTTGTATCAACATTACACGGCACAATGCCCAATTGTATTGATACAATCAACACAAAACACCCTATGACATAAAGGAGCATCCCCATGTCACCCGCACTTCACGCGACACAATTGCATATCCTCCACAGCGCACACAGCCTTCCGCTTGTTGCTCGTTGGTCAGTTGCATTCGCAGTGACGGTGACGAAATGGGATAACAATCGCCGCAGCCGAACGCAGTTGAAACGGCTGCCTGCGCATTTGCTCCACGACATCGGTTTGGACCGCGTCACCGCACGTACCGAAGCGTCCAAACCCTTCTGGCAAGACTGAACTCTTGTAACTTCCTGACTGGGCCGGTGACGCGCAATCGTCATCGGCCCTTTTTTATGAACTTGGCGGGATGGAATAGGTCAGCGACGCCCGCGCAACGGGTTTATCTGGAGACCCTTCTGTAAATATCCGCCCTTCGCAAACAGCCAAAGCGCGCCCCAGCTTTAGCAGTTCCATCCGGCATAGCAGACGGCCCGGTTGCGGTTTGCGCATGAAATCTATGGAACAATTGGTTGTAACAGCCAATCCAACGGGCCCCAAGACAGACAAGATGCAGAAATAGGCGCAGACATCGGCCAGCGCGAACATGCTTGGCCCTGAGACTGTCCCACCAGGGCGCAAATGCTTTTCTGAAGCAGATAAAGCCATCGTAACAAATGGCGGCGCGACCTCTACAAATTCGAAATCATCCGCGACTTGCGGAAAGTCGCGTTCTAAAAACGCCTGCAGCGCAACCGCATCCATCTTCATTTCCATAGCCAAACGCCCCCTCACCCCATAGACTTGCCTGACACTAAGCGGAGACACAAGTTGCCCCATCTGAACAGAACTGATCATAGCGGCGTGGCCCATATCGAAATGACCGCGCCAGAACGTTTAAACGCGCTCAGCGACGGTATGATCGCCGCCCTTCAGGCTGAATTTGACGGGCTGATGGATGACACAGATACCCGCGTTGTTATCCTGTCCGGTGCGGGCAAGGCGTTCTGTGCTGGGCATGATCTTCGTGAAATGCAGGCCGCACGACAGGCCGCTGATGGCGGCGCGGCTGCCCTTGGCGATCTGTTCAATCGCTGCGCAAAGATGATGCAAACGATCCAGAAGCTGCCCCAGCCGGTCATTGCGCAAACTCACGGCATTGCCACGGCTGCAGGGTGTCAGTTGGTCGCGACCTGTGATCTTGCGGTGTCTGCTGACACCTGCAAATTCGGCGTGAATGGTGTGAATATCGGGTTGTTCTGTTCAACGCCAATGGTGGCCCTCACTCGCAACATTCCGCGCAAACAAGCGTTCGAAATGCTGACGACTGGGCGCTTTATTGACGCGGTTGAGGCCCAGACCCTTGGCCTGATCAACAAATCAGTTCCTGCAGAACAACTGGCCCAAGCAACGCGCGATATGGCAGAAACCATCGCCAACAAACTTCCCATCGCCGTCAAAACCGGCAAACAGGCCTTCTATGAGCAATCACAGATGAGCACCGCAGACGCCTACACCTACACAGGTGCGCGCATGGTTGAAAATATGCTCGACGCCAACACCAATGAGGGCATCAACGCTTTCCTAGAAAAGCGCGATCCCAACTGGTCGAACTAGTTTGACTTACAGCCCGTAGATGCCGCTAAATTTCTCTTCAAGATAGCTCAACAGCGGCGCTTCGGACGGTTCAAACTCACAGGCCTTCGCAATCACTTCACGTGGCGCATAAAGCCCACCATGCGTTTGAACATTCTCACGCAACCAACGGGTCGCATGGGACGTATCCCCACGTGCCAGCGCCGCATCCACATCTGGAACGCCCTTTCGCATCGCTTCGTTCAGACAGCCTGCATAAACGTTGCCCAGTGAATAGGTCGGGAAGTATCCGAACAACCCAACAGACCAATGCACATCCTGCAAAACGCCGTTGCTCGCCTTATCAACGGCAAAGCCAAAGTCAGCCTCAAACCGCTCATTCCATGCAGCCTCAAGGTCATCCACTTCGATGTCACCGGACACCAGCGCGCGTTCCAGATCAAACCGCAAAAGCACATGCAGATTGTACTGAACCTCATCAGCCTCGGTGCGGATATAGCCATTCTCAACGCGGTTCACGGTCGCGTAGAACGCATCTTCATCGGCAATCCCGAAATCGCCAAACGCATCGCGCATTTGACCAAATAGCCAGCCCGTAAACGCACGGCCGCGCCCGATTTGGTTCTCATAAATCCGGCTTTGGCTTTCATGTACACCCATGGACACACCCTGCCCCAGTGGCGTCAGCAGATAGTCGGGGTCGATATTTTGTTCATAGCACGCGTGACCGACCTCATGGATCGTTGAATAGATGCAGTTGAAAGGATCGGTTTCAGACGTGCGCGTCGTGATACGCACATCTAGGCCCGAACCGCTTGAAAACGGATGCACCGCCTTATCAACACGCCCTTTGGACATGTCATAGCCAAACGTCTTGGCGATTTGACGGCTCAGCTTCATCTGAGCGCTTTCATCAAATTTACCTTGCAGCGCGGCTGGCGCTTCAGCGGCCAAAATGCTTTCACGCAACGCCACCAAACGCGGGCGCAAGGCATCAAACATCGCGCTCAACTCAGCCGCAGTCGCGCCTTGTTCATAGTCATCAAGCATGGCGTCATAGACATCGCCGCCTGCAGACAGCGCCGCACCTTCTTCGCGCTTAAGGGAAACAACCTCTTTCAATACAGGTGCAAAGGCCGCGAAATCATCCGCTTCGCGCGCCTCGGCCCACTTACCCTGCGCTTGGGATGTCACCCGCGCAATCTCGGATGCCAGTGCCGCTGGCACTTTGCTCGCCCGCTCGTAGGATCGCTTGATGTCGCGCACTTGTGCGGCTTCAACCTCGCCAGAGGTTTCAGCCTCAGCCAGCCAATCCGCCACCCGCGGGTCGGTGCGCCGCGCATGCAACACACCTTCCATCGCGGCCATTTCGGCACCACGCTGGGGTGCGGCATCCCGCGGCATCATGGTTTCCTGATCCCAACCCAAACGACCCGCCACTTGGCCCAAGGCTTCCGTGTCGCGTTGAAACGCCATTAAATCATCATATGCAGTCATGGCTCAGGTTCCTCGAATGGATTGTGTCAGGGGATACCGCGCCAAATAGCGCGCCCTTAGAATTGCGACCCACAAAAGGACCGCCATGAATTGGTGAACGATCGCGATGTGCACCGGCGCAGAATAGAGCGCTGTGAAAATGCCGATGACCATTTGCAGCGCCAGCACTGCAAACACCACATTGAAACCAAAGCGCGTGTGCCCGTTGGCCGACTTGCGCCCGCGCAGCCAAACGACAACGCCAAAGGCAAACAGCAAATAGCCAGACATGCGGTGTATAAACTGGACCAAGCCCGCATCTTCAAAGAAATTGCGCCAGATCGGGGAAATCTGGAACGGATCAGGCGGGAAAAATCCATCCCCCATCAACGGCCACGTCGGAAACGCGCGCCCTGCATCGATCCCGGCAACTAGTGCGCCAAGCAGGATTTGCAGGAACGCAAAATGCATAAGCCCAGTGGACATCGAAAACAGCTTGGCCTCGCCATTTCGGCGCGCTTGCATCAAATCCGCTTCACGACGTCCAAGTAAAAACACAAACCATGCAATGAACCCAAGGATCACAAACGCGAGCCCCAGATGGATCGCCAAACGGTACGACGCCACATCCAGCATGCCCGCTTGCAGGCCAGAATGAACCATCCACCAGCCAATTGCGCCCTGCAGCCCACCAAGTGCGCCAACAAGAACCAAACGCCCGGTCCACCCGACCGGAATTTGCTTTCGCAAAAGAAAGTAAAAGAAGCCCAACGCCCAAACGACGCCAATAAAACGCCCCAGCTGACGATGCCCCCATTCCCACCAGTAAATTGTCTTAAACTCACCCAGTGACATGCCGGCATTCTGTTCAATGTACTCGGGAATCTGCTTATAGGCCTCAAACTCGGCTTCCCACGCCTCAACACTCATTGGTGGTACAGACCCGGAAATCGGCGCCCATTCCGTAATCGATAACCCTGAATCCGTCAGCCGCGTCAGTCCACCTACTGCGATCATCACGACCACCAGCGCAAACAACACCATCAACCAAACTCGGATCGCGCCGCGAGCACCCTTCCCGCCAGCGTCAATCCCACCTGGGGCTGCCACGGGCTTTTGTACGTCATTCACATCTTCAAAAATACTGCGCGGCTTGGTAGCCATATCGAACCTCAAACTTGCTTTGGGTGAACCTATGCCGCCCCTCGTGCATGGGCAAGCCAAAGCCAACACCGCAATGTTCATAAACGCTCACATTGTCTTTGTTTCATAAATATCCCGGGGGGATCGCGCAGCGATGGGGGCTGGCCCCCTCTTTCTTAAGCGCACTGCAGGTGCGTGCCCCGCCCGCCGCAGGCGCAAAAGCTTCAGCTTTTCCCACGCAACAACTGGCGCAACACACCATGAAGCATCTGAACATCGGCGCGCGTCATTGGCATACGGCTCCAAAGATTGCGAAGGTTCACCTTCATATTCTCCGCCTTATGCTCTGGATAAAAGAACCCAGCCTCTTCAAGACGCTCTTCGTAATGGCGCGCCAAGGCTTCGGTGTCGCGCTGATCAGCGATTTGTGTCGTCTGACCCTGCACCACAACATCCTCAATCTCACCTGCTGCACGTCGCCATTCATACCCCACAAGCAAAACGCACTGCGCAAGGTTGAGGGACGGAAACTCAGGGTTCACCGGCACCGTGATAATTGCATTCGCGTGTGCAATATCGGCGTTTTCCATCCCAGATCGTTCAGGCCCAAACATCACGGCGACCTTCTCACCCCGCGCAATCCGCGCGGCTGCATCTTTCATAGCCGCTTCGGGTGAAAACACCGGCTTGGTCAGCTCACGCGGACGTGCCGTTGTGGCATACACATATGTTCGGTCTGCAATCCCGCTTGCCACGTCTTCAGACACCTCAGCCTCGTCCAACAAACGCCCCGCACCTGACGCCATTGCGTCTGCCGCTGGGTTCGGCCAGCCATCGCGCGGCGCGACAATACGCATCCGGTCCAACCCGAAATTCCACATCGCACGGGCCGCCGCACCAATGTTCTCGCCCATCTGCGGGCGGATCAAAACAAAGCTCGGCTGTGGGGCGTCGGTGGGCATGGTTGTCTCCTAATTTGCCGCTGAGGTAGCGCACCCCTATTCAATACGCAATGTGGACGCTATAGCGAGGCCACCATTACAAAGGCCACACGCATGACTGACGACATCATCGAAGAAAAGCAGACACCACAGATATACCTGATAACCCCGTCTGAATTCGAACTTTCCACCTATCCTGACCTTCTTGCCGCTTGCTTGGACAAGGTCGAAGTGGGCTGTGTGCGTCTTTCGCTTGGCTCAAAGGACGAAGCACGCATCGCAAAAGCTGCTGATGCCCTGCGCGAAGTCACCCATGCCCGCGACGTGGCTTTGGTCATCGATAGCCATGTGATGTTGGTCGAACCGCACGGATTGGACGGTGTGCACCTTGATGACGCGGCCCGCACGATCAAAGCGGTTCGCAAAGAGTTGGGCGATGACGCGATCATTGGCACCAACTGCTACGCATCCCGCCACAACGGCATGACGGCTTGTGAACTTGGCGCGGATTACATCAGCTTCGGCCCTGTTGGTGACACAGCACTCGGCAACAGCGAAAAAGCCGAGCTTGAACTGTTCCAGTGGTGGTCTGAAATGATCGAAGTGCCAGTTGTCGCTGAAGGCGCACTGTCTCTCGAGCTTATACGCACGCTGTCACCACACACCGATTTCTTTGGCCTTTGCGATGAAGTTTGGAAAACAGATGATCCAGCTGAAACGCTTGCGACGCTCGCCTCAGCTATGATCTGAATGACCAGCGCGCACCACGTTCTCAAGGTGTGCTGCTAGTGCTTTCCGGTTCTCAAAATCTGCGATCTTTACTGGATCATGATACACGACTGTAACGCCGCCCTGCGGTGATTGCGCTAGTGTTGCCAGTAAATGCGTGCCGAAATCCATGTCGCCCCACCATCCATAATGACGTGGGTCCACGCCTTTGGGTGCTTGGTAAATGACGGATACCGGCTGAATCGCCAATGTTTCTCGTAATGCATCATCAAAGAACGCAGCGAACAGCGTAGGTTTGAACGGCAAAACCAATTGCCCATCCGTTGATGTCCCTTCTGGGAAGAACAGCAACTTATGCCCGTGTCCGAGACGTTCGCGGAAGACACCGACCTGCGCGTTCGCTTGTGAACGGTCTCGGGCGATGAAAACAGTCCCCGTTGCCCGTGCCAGCCAGCCAATCCCGGGCCACGCGGCGACTTCGGCTTTACTTACGAAATATATGCGCTTTGCCGCGTTCAGCGCGAAAATGTCCAGCCAAGACGAATGGTTCGCCACAACCGCACCCGCCCCCGCCATTGGCGTGCCGACGCGCGTATACTTGATCCCCATCAACACAAAGGAGCTGCGACAAACGAATTGCGTGATGTAGGGCGTCACAGGGCGACCCTGCCCGAACAACGGTCTTTCAATCAAACGCACGAGAAGCAGCAACACCAGACACCCAAACACAAGGATCGCCAATGCAAGTCCACGCAGCACAACACGAAACCAACCAGCTGGCGTTACCTTATGCGTTGGCGGCAGGTCATCCGACGTCCATGTCATCGCGTGCCTCCATAGAGTGATGCCTGCTTGGGCGTCATGCGGGCCAGATCAAGGATAAGGCAGACATCCGTGGTGTTAAACGCATGATCGACAAACACACCGTCCCCAATGAAACCGCCCAACCGCAGATAGGCCTTTATCAACGCTGGCACATTGCGCATGGCGGCAACGCGATCCGTAACAGGCTCGTTGTTTAAATGTGGTTTCAACTTTGACGTCACCCGAATGTCTTTAGGTGCAAGATAGTTTTGATGCAGCAACGAAAGCGATGGCGCCAACGCGTCTAAATCGGTGCCGTGAAAACTCGCCACCCCAAACAAGATTTCTACTTTGCGCTCCTTGACGATCTCAGCCAGTGCTTGCCACAGATACGACATCCCCGCGCCACCGCGGTAATCAGCGTGCAAACAAGAACGACCCAATTCCATGACGGTGCGGCCAGATTGCGTAAGTGGTGATAAATCAAACTCGGTTTCTGAATAGAACTGCCCAGCGTTGCTCGCACCTTCGCGGCCCAACAAACGGTAAACGCCCACGATCTGATCATCCGGTGCACGCGCCAGATCGATCAACAACAACTGTTCTGCATGTGCATCAAAAACATCACGTTCCAGCGCCTGCGCATGATCGACAAGCGGGCCGTCCGCGCCCATTTCTTCAACGAAAATCTTATAACGCAACGCCTGCGCACCACGGATATCTGCCGCAGTCCGCGCAAGCCGCGTCTCAAACAGAGGTGCGCCGTTAACCATTCGGTCACTTAATTCAGCAAGTTTACTCATCGCGAAAACCTAGTTCGCCCTTTACACCTATGACGGGAGCGTTAACCATATGACACAACCACTAATCCAACCTGCGCTTCGTCGATTACAACTTTGCCGGCCTCTTGAAAGTTCACAGTCACCTTTCCGCCAATAGCGGATTGGACTTGCCCTAAACCCCAATCCGGCTGGCCCGGATGTTTCACGATCATACCAGGTTCAAATAAAGACGGCCCTGTCATCTATCGGAGCTCCATGTTGTCCAACTTTAACGCCCTAATCGGCTCTCGTATCTGTCATGACCTAATTAACCCATTGGGCGCGATCGGCAACGGCATTGAACTACTCGGCCTGTCAGGTGTTGCCGACAGCCCCGAAATGGCGCTGGTCACTGAAAGCGTTCAAAACGCAGCAGCGAAGGTTCGGTTTCTGCGTTTGGCGTTCGGGGATGCCACGGCTGACCAAGTCGTCGCGCGCAGCGAAATCCTGTCGATCCTAGACGAAGTTTCCAACGGTGGGCGCCTTAGTTATTCTTGGAACGTCCCAATTGATCCCCCGCGCCTCGATGTGCGTGTCGCGCTGTTATCAGCGATGTGTGTCGAAACGGCATTGCCATTGGGTGGCGATGTTCAGATCACGCATGATGACACCAACTGGACCATTCAAGCAAAACACGACCGCCTGAACCTCGATCCAGACCTCTGGGCTCCGCTTAGCAAAGGGGAAAACTCGCATACGCTGACGGCCGCACAGGTTCACTTCGGCCTCCTGCCCCAAATGGCAGCAGAAGCTAGACGCACGCTTTCGTTTTCTCACGGCAGTGACTGGGTTGCGATCCAGTTTTAAACGCGGACAGTCCCGTCACCGACAACCAGATACTTAAAGCTTGTCAGTTGCGCCGCCCCAACTGGGCCTCGTGCATGCATTTTGCCAGTCGCAATCCCAATTTCTGCGCCCATTCCAAACTCACCACCATCGGCAAACTGTGTTGAGGCATTGCGCATCAGGATTGCTGAATCGAGGCGTGCAAAGAATTGGTCCGCCGCGTCATCGTTCTCGGTCAAAATGCAATCGGTATGATTGGACCCGAACGTTTGGATATGTGAGATGGCTTCGTCAATGTTATCAACGGTTTTCGCGGCGATCTTCATGTCGAGGAATTCCATCCCCCAATCATCACCCGTCGCCACACTGGACCCGTTCAAACCCTGCGCATGCACATCGACACCCGCTGCCATCAGATCATCCACGATTTCTTGGCCAAGTGCGGCAGCATCTTTGTGCACCAGCAAACATTCCGCCGCGCCACAAATCCCAGTGCGTCGCGTCTTTGCGTTCAACACCACAGCCCGCGCCTTTTCAGCGTCGACGTCTTTGTCGATGTAAATGTGAACGATGCCTTCAAGATGCGCGAAAACGGGCACGCGGGCCTCTTTCTGCACAAGTCCCACCAGCCCCTTGCCGCCACGGGGCACAATCACATCAATGGTGTCAGTCATCGTCAGCATTTCACGCACCGCAGCACGGTCGCGCGTTGGAACCAACTGCACGGCGTCATGAGGCAAACCAGCAGAGCGAAGCCCGCTTTGAAGCGCCGCGTGAATCGCGCCGGAACTGTGAAAACTTTCGGAACCACCACGCAAGATCACCGCATTGCCCGCTTTCAGGCAAAGCGCCCCAGCGTCAGCAGTCACGTTCGGGCGGCTTTCATAGATCACGCCGATCACGCCAAGTGGCGTGCGAACGCGACGGATGTTCAGGCCCGTTGGCTGCGTCCATTCTTCCATAACAGCGCCAACAGGATCGTCCTGCGCTGCAACGGTGCGAAGCCCGTCGACCATCCCTTGAATGCGAGTTTCATCCAGCATCAACCGATCCAACATTGCTGGGCTAAGGCCCTTGTCGCGGCCAAATTCCATGTCTTTGGCGTTGGCTTCGATGATGTCAGAACGCGCAGCCCAGACTGCATCCGCCGCATCCATGAGCGCCTTGGTCTTGGCTTCTGCTGTGGCGCTTGCAAGGGCTTTAGCAGCGGCTTTCGCGCGCTCACCGATGTCCGCCATCAAAGCAGGAATGTTCATATCGTCCGTCATCAGATCACCATATCGTCGCGATGGATAAACACACCGCGTCCCTTATATCCTAGTTCTTTAGCGATATCCCGGCTTTGCATGCCTTTGATCACCACAGTCTCTGCGCTCGAGTAACGCGCCAGTCCAAGGCCCAAATGCTGCCCATCAGCCGTTACAATCGCAACCGCATCCCCACGTTGATAGTCGCCCGAGCTTGCGACAATGCCAATCGGCAACAGCGACTTACCTGACATCAAAGCCGCGCCAGCGCCTGCATCCACGGTAACTTCGCCGTGGGGTTTCATCGCTGCGATCCAGCCTTTACGTGCCGCTTGCGGGTTAGTTTGCGCATTAAACCACGTGCATTTTCCGCCTTCTTCAAGCGTTTTCAACGGGTTTAATGGCGTTCCTAATGTGATCGCCATTTGACAACCTGCACCTGTCGCAAGCTTTGCCGCCATCACCTTTGTCTTCATGCCACCTTTAGAAAGCCCAGAACCGGCGTCACCGGCTTGCCGTTCAATATCGCAGGTAATTTCTTCAATAACTTCATAGTGCTGTGCATCTTTGTTGATGTGAGGATTATCGGAATAGAACCCGTCAACGTCACTCAGCAAAACCAAACAATCCGCACCAACCGTCACTGCGACTTGCGCGGCAAGTCTGTCATTGTCGCCATATCTGATTTCATCGGTCGCAACGGTGTCATTCTCGTTCACGATCGGCGTTACGCCCAGGCCCAGCAAAGTTTCCATCGTTGCACGTGAATTCAGGTAACGGCGGCGGTTTTCGCTGTCTTCAAGCGTCACCAAGACTTGTGCCGTTGTAATGCCATGCGGCGCGAGCGCTTCTTCGTAAGCGCGTGCCAAGCGGATTTGACCCACTGCGGCGGCGGCCTGTGATTGTTCTAACGCAAGTTCGGTGCGTGGCAGCCCAAGCACGCCCCGCCCCAAAGCAATTGATCCAGAGGACACCAAGATCACATCCGTTCCACGCGCACGGATCGCGGCCACGTCCGTCGCAAGCGAACGCAACCAATCAGAGCGCAGCCCTGATTTTTGGTCCACGAGCAAGGCAGACCCAATCTTTACGACCAGACGTTTTGCTTCTTTTAGGGACGCCAAGGCGCTTCCTCCTCAGGTGCGTTTTGGCGCTCCTTATCGGCATCGATTTCGACCTTTAGGGCGCGCAACACGTCAACGGTGCCTTCACCCGTGGCACCAGACATCAACATCACATCAACGCCTGTTCCGGCCTTGATCTCATCCACGATGAACTGGCGTTCTTCTTCGTCCAGCGTGTCGATCTTGTTCAGAACCGTCACACGTGGCTTGTCGGCAAGGTGGCCGCCGTAGGCTTCAAGCTCGGCAATAATCGTTTTGTAATCGCCAACCGGATCACCGGATGTTCCGTCAATCAGGTGTAAAAGCACTGAATTGCGCTCAACATGGCCGAGGAAAAGCTGACCAAGGCCTTTGCCGTCACTAGCGCCCTCAATCAAACCAGGAATGTCCGCGATAACAAATTCGGTATTATCGACGCCAACAACGCCAAGGTTCGGCACCAGCGTCGTAAACGGATAATCTGCAATTTTAGGACGTGCGTTGGATGTCGCTGCGAGGAACGTGGATTTACCAGCATTCGGCAGACCCAAAAGACCAGCGTCAGCGATCAACTTCAGACGCAGCCATATCGTACGCTCAATCCCGTCTTGCCCAGGGTTGGAACGACGTGGCGCTTGGTTGGTTGCGGACTTGAAGTGCAGGTTACCCCAGCCGCCATTGCCGCCCTTTGCAAGCACAACGCGTTGACCCGTTTCTGCAAGATCAACAATGACCGTTTCTTGGTCCTCATCCATGATCTCGGTCCCCGTTGGAACCTTTAGAACAATGTCATTGCCATCCGCACCCGTACGTTGCTGACCTTTACCGGCCTCTCCGTTTTTGGCAAAGAAATGCTGCTGATAACGAAAGTCGATCAACGTGTTGAGGTTATCAACGGCCTCAACGATGACGCTGCCGCCCTTGCCGCCGTCACCACCGTTCGGACCGCCATATTCGATGTGTTTCTCACGCCGAAACGAAATACAGCCACCGCCGCCGCTGCCGGAGCGGATATAGACTTTACACAGGTCGAGGAAGTTCATCAGTTCAGGCTTTCTAACAGGTTAACTGGGCGATACGCGAAAGTCGCGTCACGCTCAAGCGGGCTTGCCCATCTTGCGGGCATAGGTCCACGTAGGTGTCACCATATTGCGCGCAACGGAAAACGTTTCGGCGTCACCAAGGTAGGCAAATCCGGCGTTTGTCAGGATACGGGCAGAGCTGGGGTTGTCTTGAAACACCTCAGCATAGATATCAACGGCCCCTTGCGGGTTGGCGGACAGGATTGCTTCAACGGCTTCAGTGGCAATACCCGTGTTCCAGAACGCGGGAGCGACCCAGTAACGCAACTCGGATTGGTTGCGATCTAGACGCGACATTTTGATTACGCCCATGACTTCAGCGTGTTCATTCGCAGATCCGTCAATCGCCCAAAAATCCTCTGTGCGCTCAGGATCGTGCGCACGGGTCAGCATGTTCGTGATGTATTCAGGTGGCAAAGGATGCGGGATCACCCGGGTCATTTTTGCGACTCGCTCGTCGGACAAATACCGCTCAAGTAAGCCTGCGTCGGACGCCACAATCGGGCGCAACGCGAAGCGTGCTGCGTGAATCACTGGTTGAGTGGTCTCGATATCGTCTGAAATCCGGCTTTCGGAATTCATTGGCCGCCTCCTGCAAATAATGCGTAAACAACTGACGCGACAGTAAGTGCCGCAAGCGTCCACATCAGGTATTTTTCCCCCGGTGTTCCGGCCAAACTTACCGCGATCCGCTGTCCCGCATAGGTCCAAATCGGATGCAGTATCATTTGCAGTCCCAACAAACAGATGGCGATGGATGCCGTTGCTTGCAAGGGGGGTGTTCCGGTGCTCACGAAGGTCGTGAACCCAGTCGTGATCATCGCCCATGCCTTAGGATTCAAGGGATGAACGATTAAGCCTGCAAAGAAACCATGGGGCTGGCCTTCAGCCTCACCCGCCTTCAAGCGCATGTTCGCCACGCGGTACGCAAGCCATAAAATATAGGCGATCGACACCCATTTCAGAGCCTCAAATAGCATCGGATAGTCGTCCTGTACCGCCATAAGTCCAAAACCAAGCGGCCAGATGATCAACTGCTTACCAAGGGCAACGCCCGCAACAAACGGCAAGGCACGACGCAGCCCAAATCGTGCGCCCGTTGCCAGTAAAACCATGTTCGCTGGACCGGGTGTGCCGACTTGGGACGTAGCAAACGTTAGGAATGGAAGGACAGCAAGGCTCATGATCGCGCCTCCCATCCTGCGCGGGTCAAAATCATCTTTTGATTATTCAGCGTGGCCTCGCGTGCAGGGCAAAAATGCCTGTCGATCGTGGTATCCTGAAACCCAAGTGAAACTAGAACGCCGCGCGACCGTTCATTTCCAACGAAATGACCGCTTTCCAGATCCGCATCTGAGGTCTCAAAGTGATCAGCGACAAGCGCAACGGCGGCTTCTTTCATATAACCACGCCCCCAACGGTCCGGCGCAAGGTAGTACCCAAGCTCACTGCGCAAAGATATGCATCCGCAGACACCTGTATCGTCAGCGATGAAATACACGTCTTCATCGTGAGCCATGCCAATAAAGGCTTCAGCATCCTCCAACGTGTATGGGAACGGTGGGTTCGTAAGCCACTTTGCGACCTCAACATCCTGAAGGATGCGCGTAATGGCTGGCGCGTCGCCCATCTTAGGGGCGCGTAGCGTTAGTCTCTCTGTTGAAATCATCACGCCCTCCCAAGCCTGAACACAAATACGAAAAAGGGGCCGGTTTGCACCGACCCCTTCAAATTCTTTAAAACCTAAGGTTCGGTTACTCAGCTGCCTCCGCGAGCGGTGCAACAGAAATAAAGGTGCGGCCTTTGAAGCCTTTGCGGAAGGTCACGTTGCCTTCAACGACTGCGAAGATCGTGTGATCTTTGCCTTCGCCAACGCCAGTACCCGGCCACCACTTATTGCCACGCTGACGTGCAATGATGTTGCCTGGGATAACGGACTCGCCGCCGTACTTTTTGATGCCAAGGCGGCGACCAGCTGAGTCGCGACCGTTACGGGATGAGCCGCCTGCTTTTTTATGTGCCATTGGTGTCTCTCCTTAACCTTTAGCGAATTCTGCGGCTTGCTTCAGCCACTCATCGCGGTCGATACGACCTTTGAAGTTCAGTTTGTCGTCCATATCAGCGATGTCCGCTGGGGTCCATGCTGCGATCTGAGCGAAAGTTGTGACGTCGAGGTCGTGAAGCTTTTTCACGATAACCGGACCAACACCGCTGATGCGTGTGAGGTCGTCTGCGCCGTCAGTTTTCGCAGCAGCTTTTTTAGGCGCGGCTTTCTTAGGTGCAGCTTTTTCAGCAGCAGGCTTAGCGGCCTTTGGTGCGGCTTTCTTTGCAGCCGCTTTCTTAGGCTGGGATGCGCGGGCAGCAGCAGCTTCAGCTTTCTTGGACGACGGTGCGCCCTTGTTAGCAGCACGTTCGATCATGTCAGCAGACATGAAGCCAGAACCGTTCAGCGCAGCTTTAACGCCGGACTTGTCGGCACCCTTTTCAAGGATGTCTGTGATGCGAACGAGTGTCAGTTGCTGACGGTGGCCCTTCGTACGCTTGGAAGAGTGCTTCCGGCGGCGCTTAACGAAGTTAATCGTCTTTTCGCCTTTGATCTGGTCGATCACTTCGGCCTGCACGCCAGCGTCTTTAACGAGGGGCGCGCCCACGTTGTTACCAACCATCAGAATTTCGTTGAATTGAACAGTTTCGCCAGCTTCCGCAGCGACTTTTTCGACACGCAGTACATCGCCAGATTCGACTCGGTACTGTTTGCCACCGGTTTTGAGAACCGCAAACATATCGTTTTCCTTTTCAATCGCGTCTCTGGGGTCCCTTATTTCTAAGGCGTTCATTGCTTTCGCAACCCGTAAACAGCGCGCCCATCTTGGGGCGAGTTTTCGCTTAGCCCGAACAAATACCTTGCTCGGATGGCGGCTTATCGGTCCAACTGCGCATCAAGTCAACCCAATTGGTCAGGTTCAACATGCGCAAATTCACCTTTGTTTTCTTAACGCTCCTCGCTGCGTGTAGCAATGAAGCGAACCACGTGGGCAACCCACTGCTGTTGCCCCTGAATGCGCTCGGCACGAGCCTTGGGAATGCGGTTTACAATGAACGCCGCGGCAAGGTCGAAGTCTTCGTTAAAACCAACCACCCTGCCCTCATCGCCGACATCCAGCGTGGCGGCGGTGATATCCTGACCCAAGCGTTTGAGATTGCCGACGTCCCCAAACCCATCCGTGCACCGCATACTTTGCAGTTACAATCCGACTTGGCGCTCTACTCGAACAACTACGAGGCTTTGATTGTGGCGATTATGGTGGTGTCAGGGTAACGCAGTTTTCTTATGCTGCGAATGTCGAATTTGAGCCCAAAGCAGAAGTGTCAAAAACGTGCCGCCAAGGCCCGCAGCGTGACAATTCTACGAGAGTGAGAGATCCAGTGCTGCCACCTTTTCCCACGAAAATGCAGCAACAGTGCAGCAACAGGCATACCGTGTGCGCGAAGCGATGCTACGTCAACGAAGTGGAAGCAGTGAACGGCCGATTTCTCCCTCAGAGCCGTCCTATCTTCACAACTCTTGCATCGTCATCTCGTTCGCAGCCGCACGACCCAAGGATCGGCTAATCCCAGTGAACAAGCGATCAAAGCTGTCAAACATCGTGCGGTTGATCACACCACCTGCCTCTGTTTGCGAGAACGCAATATAGGCTTCAAGGTCCGCATCATCTAGCGGCTGATACGCCATGAACAAGAACGAATTTATCCATTCCGTAGTGCTGAGCCTGATCTCGGGCTCTTGGCTCCAGACATCCGTTAGGATTTGATCTTCCGTGAGGGCCCCATCAAACGCGCCCCCATCCACCAGCCCTGCATAAAACGCGAGGTTGGAATTCAGCGCACCTTCAACGTTGGTTTCAATCAGGTTGTTGATGTCAACAAATTCGACAACCTGCATCATCCGTGGGTTTTCATCTGCGAGTCCAATAACGGCCGCGTCTTTAGCCGCGTCTTCGACGGCATCATCCAGCAATGCGCGGCGCGCACTCACCTCAAGACCGATAATCATTTGCCCCTGTTCAGAGCCAAAAAAATCAAGGATCGGCGTCAGGTCTTCCCCCTCAAGGGAAGCTCCAAAGTCCGCGCGGACCATCCCTTCCATGACTTCGTAGTCATAGATGCGTTCCACGGTCGCGGCCCACTCAGCCGTTGGCGCGCCAGCAAAAAGGTCCTGCCCGATGGTGTCGCCGTAACTTACACCTTCTTCGCGCATAATCGAGATGATGTCAGGCAACATCAACAGGTCGAACAATTCGTTCGTCTCGCTTTGTTGTGCCACTGCGGGCATGGCAAAAGTGATGGCGGTAGCCAGTGTCGCGAAACGCATAAACATAAGGGGCCTCTTTGCTGCTCTAATAATAGGAATAGGTGCGTGGCGCAGCATTTCCAAGACCCGTTCGCAAAGTGCACGCGATTGTCAGCAAAAGCGCTTGCGCCAATTCGCCCCCGCGCCTATCAGAGCCGCGATCAATCGACACGGAGAGGTGGCGGAGTGGTCGAACGTGGCGGTCTCGAAAACCGTTGAGCCTAACGGTTCCCAGGGTTCGAATCCCTGTCTCTCCGCCATCTTGATTAGCGAACATATTGGGATTACTCAGAAATTCTGGGTTCTTTTTGGTTGGGGTACATTTCGGGGTACAGTTTTGTGTGACCCTGACTGGTAACAACAAATCAAAATTAACTGCTAGGCCGGAGTTTTACCATCAGAACCAGCCGTAAACCCGCTTAAAGCCCCTAGAAAAACCTCTCTTCGCGAGCCTTTAGCGACATCCGTTGCTGTTCTCTCGACCCATACCGGATCCTGGCCCAATCCTACCTGAAGAAGGACTAGGATCTATTCTCCTTAAAAATATTATCCATCATTTTGTCGCACGCGACTAAATCGCCTTTGCGCAGCCCTTCATCTGGCTTGTGTCCGTCTGACGCCATGTCACCAGGTCCAATCACTACTGTCGTCAATCCAAGGTCAGCAAAAAAGCCAGCTTCTGTTCCAAACGGTACCTTGGTCGTGCCGCAGCCTCCGGCCAGCTTGGTGGCCCAAACGACCGCTGCTTCTGACGGGTCGGTTTGCAGACCTGGGTATGCATTGATGGGATCAACTGTAACGGGCGACGCTGCCGGATAAGCATCGCTTACTCGCTGGGCGATATCTTCTATGTCTTGCTGGAGTTCACGTGCCGGTGTCTGGGCGAGGTGTCGAATTTCCATGTCCAGCTCGGCGCTATCCGGCACGATATTTAGCGCCCGCCCGCCATGGATCTTTCCGACATGAACGGTTGAGTAAGGGACACTATACGCCGCATCTTGTGGTCCCGCTGCCAGTTTGCCTTGTAGGTCGCGGGTTTGGTGAATGAAATCGGCGGCGACATGGATTGCATTCACGAACTGCGGCGCGAGGGCGCTGTGTCCTGCTTGACCATGGCAAGTGACCTTAAAAGCGGCCTTACCCTTGTGTCCTGTTGCGACCTTCATGGACGTCGGTTCGCCCACGATTACGAGGCGCGGCTTGCCCACTTTCTTTTTCAACTCGGGCATCATCTGACGAATGCCAACACATCCGATTTCTTCATCATAAGAAATCGACAGGCTTAGAGGAGCAGACAATGAAGACGCCCCTACCCGCTGTGCAAGCGCCAAAGCAGACGCGAGAAAGCCTTTCATGTCAGTGGTTCCACGGCCAAAGACGCGGTCACCCTCGTCGGTCAGTTCAAACGGCGGACGTGTCCAGGTTTGTCCATCCACGGGAACCACATCAGTATGGGCCGACAAACAAACGCCGCCGTCAACGTCGGGGCCGATTCGCGCGAACAATCCGGCTTTACTTCGGTCAGGTGACCAAATTCGCACAACCTCAAAACCTGCGCTTTTCAGCAGATCCTCGACCCAATCGATCAGATCAAGATTGCTGTCGCAACTGACAGTTGGAAAAGCCACTAGCTTGTCCAATAACTCCAGCGTTCTGGCTATGTTTGTCATGTCATTGCCTAACTATTTGACGCGTTCAATCATCAGCAAGTTGTGTGATTTCTCGACGGAAGGAAAGCGCATCACCTATGTCGGTCCCATCCAACTCTCGTGCATAGCGGTGACCAGCATAAGTCGCCCAAGCGATCGGCCCCGGCGCATTAGCGTCCCCGATCAGTTTGACCGACTTGATACCTGCATCCGCCCACTCCGGTTCACGTAGTTTTAGGTCGTTGTAGACGGTGTTGTTTTCCGCGCGTGACGACACCATCAACACGGCATCACAGGCGATCTCTCGGGTCATATCTGTAAACATGCAATTGCTGACGACATGGTCTTTACCAATTGCGGAGACGCCACGGTTAAGCTCAATTGACACACCCATGTTTGCCAAGCGGCGGTGAATCTCGTGTTGCTCCAGCGTGTTAAGCGTCCATTCGCTGACATAAGCCGCAGGCGTAATTAGAGTAACGGAGCAGCCTTTCTGGATCAGCAGTTCAGCCAAGACGCCGCCCATGTAGTAATGGTCGTCATCATAAATCACGACGTGACCTTTCGGGCTAGCATCGCCCATCAGATCATCAGGCGTAAAGATCGGCATTGCATCGTCTGTGGGGAACGGGACAACGTGTTGACGAGACACGCCATCACGCCGCCACTTTGCACCGGTAGCGATGCAGACATTTTCGAACCCGAATTCGAGGATGCTTTCGGCGTCCAGCTCACTGTCAAAATAGCTTTCGACGTTTGCTTTTTGGCTTAACTGATACTCGCGGTAGTCAGCCACACGCCCCCATGCGCTAAGGCCGGGAAGATGGCGTTCTCGCGCCACGCGTCCGCCCAAGACAGTTCCAGCTTCGGCCAGCGCCACGTCATAGCCGCGCTCAGCGACGGCGCGCGCAGCCTCAAGACCAGCAGGGCCAGCGCCGATCACAAGAACATTAGAGCTATCGCCCTTGGTGTTCATCCGTTCAGGGTGCCACCCCTTGCGCCATTCTTCCATAAAGGTCGGGTTCTGGGTACAGCGACTGATCGACATCGTCATGTCACCTGTAACGCAAATGTTGCAGCCGATACATTCACGAATATCTTCGACCCGGCCTTCTTCGACCTTTTTGGGCAGAAACGGGTCCGCAATCGACGGACGCGCACATCCAATGAAATCCAACGTGCCAGACTTGATCATCTTGGCCATGACATCGGGGCTGGTGAAACGCCCCACACCTACGATGGGTTTATCGGTTAGCTCATGAATGCCTTTGACCAGTTCGTGTTGCGCAGCTTCTTCTTTGAAACGCGACGGCCCTGAACAGTCCTCCCACGTACCTTGGGCAAGATCCCAAAGGTCGGGCAGATTGCGGTTCATCTCTACAAAATCGCGGACTTCGGCATTTGAGAACCCAAGGTCACCGATGGTTTCATCCAACGAGACGCGCAAGGTAATGGCCATTGTGTCGCCAACGGCGTCGCGCATGTCAGTGATGACTTCGTTCACAAACCGCGAACGGTTTTCCAAGCTGCCACCGTACTCATCGGTCCGGTGGTTGGTGGCGCGACTGAGGAAGTGTTGAAAAATGCCAAATCCGTGCGCACCATACAGGCACATCAGGTCAAAACCCGCTTCTTTTGATCGTTTCGCCGCATTCACAAACCAGCGTCGCAAATCCTTGATGTCGGTCTTGTCCAACGCGCGCGCCTGAACAGGGTCATTGGTGAATGTCCGAATTGGCTGAGCAGAGACAGCCATTGGCACTTCGCGTGAATAAAGGTTTGGTCCATTCACGCCGGAATAGGCCAGTTGGATGCCTGCCAAAGCACCGTGACTTTTCATTTTTTCCGACATCTTGTTCAGCATGGGAATGTCTTTGTCTTCCCAAAGACGCAACTCGATAAAGGGCGTGATTTCCGATGTTTGGTGTATCTCGCACTGCTCAGTAAAGATTACGCCCCAACCGCCTTCAGCCTTGGATGCCCGCATTTCAGCCGCCGCGGACGGGTCACGGTAACCGCCTCCGTTACAGTGCGGGACCTGATAGAAACGGTTTTTAGCCGTGACTGGGCCAATCTGCATAGGTTCGAAAAGAATGTCGTAACGGGGATCGCGCACGAAAAATACTCCTGTAACGGAAAAGCTTAGGACCAGTCGTGACAGAGAAGCGGGTTAGGCTAAAGTCACGGTTGCGGAACCATGGCTTAGGAAAGACTTAAGCGCCATCGGCAATAGGAAGCCCCGGATACCCCCAGTTGGATATCGTTTGAGATGTATGATGGATGAAGGTGTCGACCGACAAAATATTGCGGGCACCTTCGGGGACAATGAACCCGAGACGCAAAGGCCTCGGCGTGTCCTTGAACGGAATAAAGCAAAGCGCACGGCCATCCGGTGACAGATCAGTATGCGGACGGATGTTGGCAACCGAGAATCCAAAACCGTTCGCGACGAGCGAGCGCATAACAGCCATATCGCGCGTTCTTTCAACGATTTTAGGGGATACGCCGGCGCGATCAAAGACGCTCATAAAGTAAGTGCGGCTTATCGGTAGATCCAACAAAACCATCGGATATTTCACGAGCGTTTCAGCCGAAATCGATTTGCGATTGGCCAATGGATGGTCGGCCGAGACAACAATATACAGAGGCAATGAACGCAGCGGTATAAAATCTAAATCTGCCGGAACTTCCAGATCATAGGTCAGCGCGACATCAATATCCGCCCGCCGTATTTTCTCGATCAGCGTTTCTTGATCGCATTCAATTTGCGAGATTTGCACATCAGGATGCTTGTGTTGAAATTCGCGACGGAGCGCAGGCAGCAAAACCTGCGCGAAGGTCAACAAGCAGCCGACATTCAGTGGTCCCTGTACGCTTCCGGAAATGGTCCCCGCAAGCCGGTTCAGGCTGTCAGCCTCCTTCAGAACTTTTTGTGCCTGTATCATGAACTGACGCCCCGCTTGCGTCAAACTTAACCCATGCGCATGCTTTCGGACGAAAAGCGGCAGACCAAATTCGTCTTCGAGCTGCGAAATCGCGGCAGAAATCGAAGGCGACGAAACGTTTACTTGTGCACTCGCCTGCGCAATTGAACCCTGCTCACCAACCGTGACGAAGTATTCCAATTGTCGAAGTGTAAATCGTAACGCCATACCCCAGTTACGCTGGGCTGCTTGAAAGTTTCAAGCGCAATTCTCAGGGCGCATACTTAATCCACGTGGTTTTTAACGCGGTGTATTTATCGAAGCTATGCAACGATAGGTCGCGCCCGAAACCAGACTGTTTCATCCCTCCAAACGGTGTCATCGCACTGAGCGCATCAACAGTATTCACCGACACAGTTCCTGCCATCAACCTATCAGAAACGCGCAACGCACGACTTAGGTTGTCTGTCCAAACAGACGCAGCAAGGCCGTAAACACTGTCATTGGCCATACGAATGGCGTCCTCTTCTGCATCAAACGGGATGACCGACAGAACGGGGCCAAAAATCTCATCGCGTGCAAGCGCGTCATCATGGCTCACGTCATCAAAGATCGTCGGCAGCACAAAACACCCTTTGCCATCGACGTGAACCTGTTCACCGCCTGCTACAAGATTGGCGGTTTGCTTGCCTGCTTCAACAAACTTCATCACCCCTTCGGTCTGTTTACGATCCACAATCGCGCCCATCTTGGAGGCCGGATCAAGAGGATCACCCGGTTGCATGCCGGCCGCCCTCGCGACGAGTTTCTCAACGAATTCGTCCTTAATAGATCGTTCAACATACAGTCGCGAATTGGCGGAGCAAACTTCACCTTGGTTAAAGAAAATTCCAAAGGCCGCCATATCCGCAGCCGCGTCAAGGTTTTCACAATCAGCGAACACGAGGTTCGGGCTTTTCCCGCCGGTCTCAGGCCAGATTTGTTTTAGGTTCGATTGCCCTGAATATTCCATGAATTTCTTGCCGATCAAAGTAGATCCGGTAAAGGCGAGACAGTCCACGTCCATGTGTAGGCCCAAAGCCTGACCCGCAGTGTGGCCAAACCCGGGGACGACGTTAAACACACCATCAGGCACGCCAGCCTCAACCGCCAGCTCAGCAAGGCGAAGGGCCGAAAGGGGTGACTGCTCGGCGGGCTTCAAGACAACGGAATTGCCGGCGGCCAAAGCGGCTGCAGCTTTCCATGTCGCCATGTCGAGTGGAAAGTTCCACGGTGTAACCGCGCCAACAACACCGAGTGGGACCCGTGCGACAATCGCCAGATCACCGGGGCCGGTTGGGGCGACTTCATCGTAAATCTTGTCGATGGCTTCGGCGTACCACTGAAAGAAATGCGCTGAACCCGGTGCGTCAATTGTCGCCGCGTCCGTGACCAGTTTACCCATATCAAGGCTATCAAGCAGGGCAAACTCCTCCAAATTCTCGCGGATCAGGTCAGCGAGTTTCAAAAGAACCGCTTTGCGATGGGCAGGATCGGTACGCGACCAAATGCCCGCCTCAAACGCGGCGCGACCAGAGGCCACAGCGCGATTCACATCCTCCAGATCACAGGATGCGACGTCGGCCAAGACGGCATCGGTTGCCGGATTGATAGATTGAAACGTCTCTCCAGAAGCCGCATCAACAAATTTCCCGTTGATAAAAGCTTGGTGACGCATTGTCAGGCCAGAGGCGCGCTTGGTCCAGTCGGCTTTGGTGTAATCTAGCATTGTAAAATTCCTTACTTACTCGTCGCCGGGAACGCCGTAAGACGGCGCTTCGCGTGGATCGATTGCGCGCTGCACATAGGCATCCAATTGCGGTTTATAGACGTCCCAAGCTGTCGCGATATTCTCGATCGGGCAGTCCTCGGTCCAGTCACAGCGTAACTCGGCCACGGGCCACGCGACTTTATCAACCATCAATAGACCTGCGGAATGCAGTGGCCCAGCCTCACCGCCGGCAGCCAAGCCTGCACGCATCGCGGCAATCAAGCGATCCCCAAGGTGACCCGCACTGTTCAGAAATCCATCGACCACGGCTTGCGGCACGCTGTCATTGGCCAACATATTGCCGCCAGATGCCACATTCGGCCCCTGCGCTTGCGTCCATATACCGAGAGAGTTCGGGCCAGAGTGGATCGCCGTCGCACCATTTTTATCGACGGCCAAAACCTGTCGGTATTCGATGAATTTGCCCAGATCACTCACCCCTGCGATCGCCTCATCCGCGGCCATCCCACCTTGCATGAGATCAAGTGCCAATGGCCCCAACGTCGGGTCCGTAACATTCTGAGACGCCACAGCGCCAACACCCGCGCGCGCATATGCGCATCGCGCTGCAACAGCGGGAGAGGACGATGATATCGCAAGACCAAACATCCCAGTCTCAGCGCAGCGGGCGACCAGTGAGAACGTCATTCCGGGATCACCGCTGTGCCGTCAATCTCGACCAGCCATTCGGGCCGCGCCAACGCCTGAACCACCAAACCGGTCGAAACAGGATGCACACCTTTGATGTATTCGCCCATCGTGCGATACACGTCTTCACGGTGGCGGACGTCCGTAATGTAGACAACAACTTTGACAAGGTGCTCCATTGATCCACCTGCCTCTTCGATCAGCTGACGGATATTTTGCATCACTTTATGGGTCTGTTCAACGGGATCATGGCTATTGATATTTTGCGCATCATCAAGGTTCTGCGGACATTGCCCTCGAAGCCAAACAGTCTTGCCGCCTTGCGTGACAACCGCTTGGCACAGATCGTTATCAAGGTTCTGTTCGGGGTAGGTTTCGCCCGTATTGAATTTTCGAATGCGCGTATGTGCCATTGGGGTTCCGTTCAGTTTTGAGTCATTCATCTGCGGCAGGGACAATTGCTGCATCGCCATCATAGTCTGCATAGGCGCGTTGGATTGCAATCAGATCTGCGACGAACTTGGCATCGTGCCACACCCCCCACAAGAACGTCGACCCACGGCGCGATTGCCACGGTAAGCCAAGGAAATAGAGGCCGGGCTCCTTGGAGACGCCGCGTTGGTGGATTGGCGCGCCCGTTTCAGTGAACGCATCCACTTTTAGCCAGCTGAAGTCTTGCTTGAAACCCGTTGCCCATATGATGGTTGTTATTCCCATCTCATTTATATCCAAGCTAAGTTGAGGATCGGTCAGGCAGTCTGGGTCCGGCCATGTTTTGCGCGCGTCCGGATCAAGTGGCAAATCCAACCCCGCGGACGCAGCATAAGCGTCTGCCGCATCCAACATCTGTGCATAGTTGGCATCGCCTGCGTCGACATTCTTACGTGCGTCATTTGCAAATTTTAGCACACCATCCGCGAAGGTCTCCGTGCGTCCCAAAAGGGTGACGCCCTCACTTGCAAGACGGCGGAAATCCATTGTGTGACCACCGTAAGCGCCGCTCACTGAAATCGTTACATGTTCTGTGCCAGGTTCTTGCGCCGCCAAGTCCCAAAGACCAAGCACACCCAACCACCAAACGAAATCGCGGCCGCGGTAACGGCGCGGAGGACGATCATGTGGGCCAACGGACAAGAAGACCTTGCGCCCTGCCCTGTTTAATTCATCGGCAATTTGTGCACCGGATGACCCTGCACCAACCACCATGACTGCGCCATCGGCGAGCTGATTAGGATTGCGATATGCGGCGGAATGCATCTGATGAACTGCAGCGCCTTGTTCAACAATTGGCGGAATGACTGGATGCTGAAACGCCCCAGTGGCTGCAACGATCCGAATGGCTTCGATGATGCCATCTGAAGTCTCAACACGAAAACCAGCGCGATCCTCAAACGGCACAGCGCTCAATACTTCAACACCGGTTCGCACTGGGGCCTTCACCATGGATGCATATTCTTCAATGTAATCAGCGACCCTATCTTTGCCAACGAATTCGTCCGGCGCGTTGTCCTTGAATTCAAGGTTCGGAAAACGGTCGTGCCACACGGGGCCATTGGTGACTAGGGCATCCCAGCGCGACGTGCGCCACGCCTCAGCGATCCGGCTTTTCTCCAACACCAGAAACGGTACGCCTTGTTGACCTAGATGCTCACAAAGCGCGATTCCCGCTTGTCCGGCACCAACGACTAGCGTGTCTATCTTTTCAACTGTCATTCAATGGCCTTCCCAATCGGTGGTTTTCAAGATTACCGTTTAAATGGTCCGTGGAAAGAACAGTCTGCATTAGTTGTGATTAGGGTGTGGCTAAGATTTTGCCCCGCGAGGAAGGAAGGGCCTAAGCTTGCCTTCGTCAATTCAAACGTGACATCTCTTTATCTGCGGAACTACAATTTTGGTATCAAGCCCCCGCTAGACGAAGGGCGAAATCGAAGAGATCCTATGATGGCGACTATAAAGATAAAGGGGCGCTTGTCATGAACGGCGTTGCCAATCGACATTTGATAAGCCTTCATAACTTTACTTGCCAGTGTATTCATGAATACAGTGTGAATATTGGCACCTTGATGACCAACCCGATTGCAGCAGCTCAGGTAGGAAAAACCAAATATGAAACCGCACCTAACCTTGCTATTCAGGGAGACGACAAATGAATGAGACCACAGAAATCGCGGTCGATGTCCGCGATGCTGTCAAACGATACGGTACTTTCACTGCTTTACAGCAAATTTCACTGGCCATTCGAGACAATGAATTTTTCACGCTTTTGGGCCCGTCCGGCTGCGGTAAGACAACGCTTTTGCGGATGATCGCTGGCTTCGAAGACGTGACTGAGGGTGGGATTTACCTTTTTGGTGACGAGATAAAAACCTTACCCCCTCACAAACGCCCAGTGAACACGGTCTTTCAAAACTACGCTTTGTTTCCACACATGACAGTGCTTGAAAATGTCGGCTTTGGGCTTGAAATGAAGGGAAGCTCGCGTGCAGAAGCCGCTAAACGTGCCGCAGAAATGCTTGAACTGGTTCAACTCTCTCAGTTTGCGCACCGTAAACCTTCGCAACTGTCCGGCGGGCAGCAACAACGTGTAGCCCTTGCCCGGGCGCTAGCCCCATCTCCTAAAGTTCTATTGCTGGATGAGCCGTTGTCTGCACTCGATCTCAAGCTGCGTAAGGCTATGCAAATAGAACTAAAACAGCTTCAAAGGGAAACCGGAATTACGTTTATCTTTGTCACTCATGACCAAGAAGAAGCACTGACCATGTCAGATCGAATCGCCGTAATGTCCGCCGGTGAATTGCAACAACTCGGTGCGCCGCGCGACATCTACGAACACCCACACAACATGTTCGTGGCCGATTTCATTGGGGACACCAACCTTCTTGAGGTGTCCGTCGACAAAATCGCGCAAGGGCGCGCCCAATGTCATATTGGCGGTGGTCATGAGCTAATCTGCGACGCGGTCGAAGGTGTCGCGTCTGGCGCCAAAGTACATCTTTCTGTAAGACCGGAGCGTCTGGTCTTGTCGGAAAAAGCCACGAGCGCCGAGAGTTTGAAAGGTGTGGTGACGCAAAACATCTTTATTGGCACCGATATCACAACGATGATGGATTTAGACGGTGGCCCGAAAATCACCATCCGCACATCAAACACTGAGCGCGGCAATAAACGGCTTTTCGAGCCAGGTAGCTCTGCTTTTGTGGACATGGAGACAGGCGCTGCGCGCTTGTTGGTTGACTAATGGCGGGTGGTGCAGCTTCCGGCGGCAGTGCCGCATCCGACACCTACAGACAGGCGCGCAATTGGCTCTTGCTTCCGTCATGGCTGGTGCTCGTTGTTTTCGTGCTCATGCCTGTCTGTGTCATGGTCATCTATTCGTTTTTAACCAAAGAATTTCGCGGTGGAGTAATCTGGGACCCTACCCTCGCGGCCTACGATCAATTCTTCTTTGATCGCGGCTTGTTCGGCGACGACGATCCGACGCTGCAATGGACCTACATCAGCATTTTCTGGCGCTCAATTTGGCAAGCAGGCCTGGCGACAATTCTGTCACTACTGATCGGATTTCCAACCGCCTATTACATCGCCACGCGCCCTGCTAATACCCGTGCGCTTTGGGTGTTTTTGATCACGATCCCCTATTGGGTGAACCTTTTGATCCGCACGGTGTCGATGAAATTCCTGCTGCGCGATGAGGGTCCCCTAAATGACTTTTTGATGAACATCGGGTTGATTGGCGATCCGCTGCATATCATCAACACAAACCTCGCGGTTCAATTGGGACTGTTTTACAGCTACCTGCCATTCATGGTGCTACCGATCTACGCATCGGTTGAACGTTACAATTTCACGATGTCCGAAGCGGCGGCTGACCTTTACGCTACCAAGTGGACGACCCTGCGGCGTATCCTTTTGCCCGCTGTGAAGCCAGGTGTAATAGCCGGCTGTATCCTCGTATTCGTTCCTAGCCTTGGGGCGTTCCTAGCGCCTGACTTGCTGGGAGGTGCGAAGAACTTCATGATCGGTTCACTGATCGAAGAGCAGTTCAAAGGAAACGCAGGCAACTGGCCGTTTGGTGCTGCGGCATCAATGGTCTTACTCACTATGGTCATGGTTATTCTATTGATCTTTGCCCGCCAGCAACGTCGTGGGGGGGGCGAACAATGAGTTCTACAACAGATGTCAAAACCTACGCGGGATTCCGGTTCATAACCATCCTGTGCTTATTCATTCTTTATGCTCCGCTGGTCGTGGTGACGGTCTATTCGTTCAACGCTTCGGAATCGATTACCACATGGGGCGGCCTTTCATTGCGCTGGTATGCCGATGTTTTCACTGGACCCGAAAGTGCAAAGTTCCAGCAAGCGGCTTTCAACTCGTTTTCAATCGCCATCATCGCAGCGACGATTGCGACAGCGATTGCCACCGCAGCGGCCACGGCCATCGTACGGGGCGGGAAGTACAAACTACGCGGCCCGTCAATTGGACTAATTTCATTACCCATTATGGTACCCGAAATTGTTCTTGCCGTGGCGACATTGATCTTCTTCAATTCCATCGGTTTTACACGCGGGTATATGACCATCCTCGTCGCGCATACTGCGTTCTGCATCCCATTCGCATACCTACCTATTCAGGCGCGGATGCAGGGGATCGAGGACACTTACGAACATGCTGCGATGGATCTTTATGCGACCAAAGCACAGGCGTTCAGGCGCATTCTTTTCCCCCTTATGATGCCGGGCATCATATCGGGATTCTTGCTGGCGTTCATCGTCAGCCTCGACGATTTCATCATCACCAACTTCGTCAAAGGAGCAGGGGTTGAAACCCTGCCGACAGCGATTTTTGGCTCGGTGAAACAAGGGCTTAAGCCCAACATCATGGCGATATCTACGATGCTTCTTGGCCTCTCAATCGTGATGGTGACCATCTCTTACTTCGTCTCGAAGTCGGACAACACAAAATAGCAATAGGGAGCTATCAACATGAAACTTCTAACAACATCCGCCATGGCACTGGCCCTTCTGGCAAATACTGCAGCAGCTGACGGTGAGCTCGTACTTTACCACTGGTTCGAATACATGCCTGCCGAGCTGCTCGAAAAATTCACTGCTGAAACCGGCATCAACGTCACAATGGACACATATGACTCGAACGAAGCATTGCTTGCATCCATTAAGGCGGGTGGTTTGGGTACTTATGACCTCGCCTTCCCTGGAGATTACATGGTGCAAATCATGGCTGGCGAAGGACTCCTAGACACCATTGCAGACGGTGAGTTGGCTAACATGGGCAACATCGCACCAGAATGGGCGGACCCTTCGTTTGACCCGGGACGTATGCACTCCATTCCTTACCAGTGGGGATCGACATCCTTCTCCGTGGATACCGACAAGTATTCCGGCGATATCAACACAACAGATATTCTGTTCAACCCACCAGCAGAATTGTCAGGCAACATAAACATGCTCGACAGCCAAGGTGAAGTGATGGCGCTCGCTTCATTGCACATGGGAATTCCGCAGTGCTCAACAGATCGCGAACAGCTGAGCGCGTTGAACGATATGCTGCAAGAAGCAAAAACGCACTGGGCTTCATTTAACTCTGACACGGCAAAGGAAGTGTTGGTATCTGGCGATGTTTCCGTCGGTATGATTTATGATGGCTTCAGCGCCAAAGCGCGTGTTGACCGCCCGTCTGTTACATACGCCTTCCCGACACAAGGCTACGTCGTTTGGATGGACAACGTGGTTCTTATGAACGACGCCCCAAACCGCGAAAGCGCAATCGCGTTTATGGATTTCTTGCTTGAACCAGAAAACATCGCCGCAGTGTCCAACTTTGCCCGCTATGGCTTGGGTGTGACCGGTGCTGAGGAGTTCCTTGACCCTGAGCTGGCTTCTCTTCCTGAAGCCAACCCTCCTGCGGTAGCAGGTGCAGGCGCTTTCGTTGCTGTTTGCGACGAAGCGACCCAGGCAGTCTATGACCAAATCTGGACGAACCTGAAAAACTAAGTCACCCTTGGCTTAACTGTCGGCGGCCTCTTCGCGGGGGCCGCCGTTTCTAATTAGATTGATAAACGGGACAAGCAATGGAAACGATTTTCACCGAACGCCACCGGCTGCGAAATTCAAAAACCGAACTGTTCGGCGGGCAACTTGTCGAGCCGTTCGAGCGACCGTCCCGCGCGGAATACATCATCGGTCGCGTGCGTGAAGTGGACCTCGGCCCGGTTAGCGAACCTGATGATTACGGAATGGATCCTATTTTGGCCATTCACGATGCGGACTTTATTGCTTTCCTACAGGGCGCTTGGTCCGACTGGCAGTCCGCTGGCTTTGAAGGCGAGGCTATGCCAACCGTGTGGCCTGCGCGGCGCATGTCACAAAAAATACCAACAAACATCGAAGGCCGGCTAGGCTACTACGCTTTGGCCTGCGAAACCACAATTTCCGAAGGAACATGGGAAGCGGCCTACGCATCGGCGCAGGTTGCCTTGACGGGTGCGCAGCGCCTGAATGACGGAGCAAAATCTGTCTTCTCCCTGTGTCGTCCCCCTGGTCACCATGCCGCGATCGACATGTACGGCGGTTATTGTTTCGTGAACAATGCCGCTGTGGCAGCGCAACACTTGTTGGATACTGGCGCCAAACGTATCGCAATCCTCGACGTTGATTTTCACCACGGCAATGGGACGCAAGACATCTTTGATGCCCGTGATGACGTTCTCTTTATTTCTCTTCACGGCGACCCGATGGATGCCTTCCCGCATTTCCTTGGCCACGCAGACGAAACCGGCAATGGTAATGGCGACGGGTTTACAATCAACTACCCCATGCCCCCAAACACCGATTTCAAAACGTGGCGCGAAGCGTTACAAAGGGCGCTTGCGCAAATCGCCGATTATGCACCTGACAAATTGATAATCTCGCTGGGCGTCGACACGTTCGAATCCGATCCCATAAGCTTTTTCAAGCTCAAATCTGAGGATTTCACAACCTACGGCGCAGACATCGCGACCCTGAATCTGCCGACGTTGTTCGTAATGGAGGGCGGGTATGATATCGCTGAAATTAGTGTGAATACGATCAACGTTCTACAAGGTTTTGAGAGCGCATCTTGAACGTCGTCGAGGCCACGATCAGTGAACTACGAAGCGCTCTTGAGCGTGGCGAGATTACGTCCGTTGACCTCACTGCCGCCTATCTTGACCGGATCGACAAATTTGACCGTAACGGTCCTTGCCTGAATGCCGTCCCCGTTTTGAACCCCGATGCTTTTGTGGAAGCGCAAGCCAGCGATGATCGGCGCCAATGTGGTGAACTACGCGGTCCGCTTGATGGCATCCCCTACACAGCCAAGAACAGCTACAAGGTCAAAGGTCTTACCGTTGCAGCGGGATCGCCAGCATTTGCGAACCTGATCGCCACAGACGATGCTTTTGCCATTGCGCAATTGCGCGAAGCGGGCGCGATCCTCTTGGGGCTCACCAACATGCCGCCAATGGCCAATGGAGGTATGCAACTTGGCCTGTATGGGCGGGCTGAATCGCCATACAATCCAGATTACCTTACGGCGGCCTTCGCGTCAGGTTCCTCGAACGGATCAGGAACCGCAACTGCGTCCAGTTTTGCGGCTTTTGGTCTGGGTGAAGAAACATGGTCGAGCGGTCGTGCGCCCGCATCCAACAACGGGTTGTGCGCCTACACCCCCAGCCGTGGCGTGATTTCAATGCGCGGTAACTGGCCATTGGTGCCCACCATGGACGTCGTCGTGCCGCACACGCGCTCCATGGCCGATATGCTGGAAGTCCTCGACGTTTTGATTGGAGACGACCACGACCCTCGTGGCGATTTTTGGCGCAGTCAGCCTTGGATTTCCATTCCACTCGCTTCGCAAATTCGCCCCAAGTCATACACTGCGCTTGAGCTGGGAACATTGAAAGGAAAGCGGTTCGGTGTTCCTGCCATGTACATAAATGGTGACCCTAGCGCCGGCACCGGCGACAGATCGGGCATTAGCGGTCCAACAGGTCAAAAAATCGAAACCCGCGCTTCCATCATTGCACTTTGGAATGCGGCCCGTGCTACCCTCGAAAACGCGGGCGCTGAGGTCGTGATCGTTGATTTCCCCACTGTTTCAAACTATGAGGGCGACCGCACCGGCGCGCCAAACATCAGCACACGCGGCATACTCCCCAAAGGCTACCTCAACCATGAAATCACTGATCTGTCAGTCTGGGCTTGGGACGATTTCCTGAAATCCAACGGCGATCCGAACTTGTTCCGTTTGGCAGACGTCGACGGATCCAAAATCTTTCCTGCACCAGGGGATAGCTTGCCGGACCGCTACATCGGCTTTGACGACGACATCGCCGATAACCCCGACCACGCCCGCGCAAACCCGCGCGACAGCTTTCTTGATATCCCGACCCTCGCCGACGGCCTGCGCGGGCTTGAGGAAACGCGCCTCATCGACCTTGAGGACTGGATGAGCGCCCTTGGCCTCGATGCCGTGATCTTTCCCGCCGTCGCCGATGTTGGCCCCGCAGATGCCGACATCAATCCCGCCTCCGCGGATCTTGCATGGCGAAATGGGACTTGGGTTGCGAACGGTAATCTTGCGATCCGCCATCTTGGCATCCCGACCGTAACCGTTCCGATGGGCACAATGGCCGACACCCATATGCCAGTCGGTTTGACCTTCGCAGGCCGCGCCTATTCTGACAATGCATTGCTCGCGTTGGCCTGCGCATTCGAAGCAACTGGCCCTTACCGAACCCCACCCCCGAGGACATCATGAAACTAGCGATATTCCAGATGAATTCCGTTGATCGCAGCGTTGACGAAAACTTGGCGATTATCGATCAGGCCTGTGCAGAGGCCAAAGCAGGCGGCGGCGATTTGATCATTTTCCCCGAAATGGCGGTTACCGGATACAATATTGGTGCCGACCGTATCCGCCAACTGGCTCAACCCCGTGACGGCTCGATGGTCCAAGCCTTGCAGGACATCGCTAAACGCAACAGCATTGGTGTCCTTTGCGGCTTCCCTGAGCTCGACGGTTCGCGGGTCTTCAACTCCGCCGCCTTGGTTGATGCGTCCGGCTCCATCCTTTCGATATGTCGCAAGGCGCATCTATTTGGCGACGTGGACAGGGCTGCGTTCAGCGCCGGTGATACCCTTTGCCCGCTCGTGCAATTTGGCGAATGGACCGTAGGTTTGGCCATTTGCTATGACGTTGAATTCCCCGAATTGGTGCGCGCCTATGCAGTGGCAGGTGCGGACGCCCTTCTGGTCCCAACGGCCAACATGCTTCCGTATGTGGGCGTCGCAACCCGCGTCGTGCCGTCCCGCGCTGAAGAAAACGAAATCTACGTCGCCTACGCCAATCGTGTCGGCGGTGAAGGGGCATTTGAATACTGTGGATTGTCTTGTGTCACCGGGCCGGATGGAATTGATCTGGCACGTGCAGCGGGCGGCGAGGAGATGATCTTTGCTGATCTTTCTAAAGATAATCTGATACGGGTCCGTAAGTCGCTGTCCCACATCAACGACAGGCGCACGGACCTGTATTCCTGAAACTCAGTTCAGCGTCCGCAACACCTTCATCACGTGATCCGTATTGGTTTCGGGATTCACAATACACAGCCGTAGCACCTCTTCTCCGTGCCATTTGGTCGGCAGGCAAAGCAACGCACCGCTACGCCGTTGGACTTCGCACCAATCTGCTAGTTCAGACCCTTTCATGTTCGCCGCCTTGAACAAAACCACCGTCAACTGTGGCCCAAGGAGCAATTCGAGGTTCGGCGCCGCGTCAATTTCGCGAGCAAGATCACTGGCAATCTGGACCGTTTTTGCAATCGCCTGTTCATACGCTTGTGTGCCATAGGTAACCAAAGAAAACCAAAGCGGCAGGCCACGTGCACGGCGGGTTAGCTGCAACGCATAATCGGATGGGTTCCATGCTGTGTGATCCAACGTGTCCAAGTACACGCCTTGCTGACCGTGCGCCCGCGCGCCTTTGATCGGATCGCGGTAAACAAGCGCGCAACTGTCATACGGCGCGAAGAGCCATTTGTGCGGGTCGACGATGAAACTATCCGCCCGCTCAATGCCTTTGAACACTTTGCGTGTTTCAGGACAGGCAAGGGCTGCAAGTCCGTAAGCTCCATCCACATGAAGCCAAATGTCTTGCTCTTGCGCAAGGGTTGCGAGGCCTTCCAAATCGTCGACGGCTCCGCAATTTGTCGCGCCAGCATTCCCAACAATCGCAAAAACACCGTCCACCATTGCGCAGCGTGCAGCGTCCGCTGACATGCGCCCATAGGCGTCCGCCTCAACCAATACCAGTTCCGCATCCATCACCCGCGCTACAGCCGCGATGCTGCTGTGTGCCTCGCTGCTGCACAAAATCCGCCACCGATCAGGTCGATCTTTCGTCCATGCGGCGCGTGCGGCGTGAAGTGCCGACAGATTGCCAAGGGTACCGCCGGAAACGAACGCACCACCTGCGCTGCTCGGCCATCCCGCCAGCGACGCCAACCACGACAACGCCTGATTTTCAGCATGGATCGCGCCGGATCCGCCGTCCCAGTTGCCCGCGAATATCTCCGCGGCGCCGAGCGCGGCGTCAAATGCAAGAGACGCAGGTGTTGGGGCGGCGGCGACAAAAGCGAGGCTCGTGGGGTGATTAAAAGGTCGTGTTGAGGGAATAATGCTATTCGTGAAAAGCTCAAATGCGCGCATGCCGTTAATTCCACCGGGCGTAATGGCATTGCCCAATGCAGCCTCAAGAACCGCTTGGCTCTGGGCACCGTTGCGTGGATCTGGGCCGTTTACAATGCGGTCGCGGGTCCAGTTCAGGATGGCATCAAGCGCGCTTTCATCTGCCGGAAATGGTTGTGGTTGAGCCATTGTTTTTCCTTCTGACTTATTCATTGACCCACGTGATCGTTGTGACAGTACATTCAGATTTCCTCGAACTCGGACGGCATGGGCAGCGGAAAGGCCTTATCGTAACCCAATGTAAAAAAGTATGTGTAGCCGACGATGAACGTCGTTACGACAATGTCTGTTAGGAACGCATCCAATAACGTAATT
Organism: Octadecabacter temperatus; assembly: GCF_001187845.1. Classification (NCBI taxonomy): domain Bacteria; kingdom Pseudomonadati; phylum Pseudomonadota; class Alphaproteobacteria; order Rhodobacterales; family Roseobacteraceae; genus Octadecabacter; species Octadecabacter temperatus. The sequence goes on from NZ_CP012160.1 coordinate 1,550,295, forward strand.
TGCAGCCACCACGCGTAGAGCGGTATAGAGGAGATCAGAAGCATGAGCTCAAACCCTACTGCATGCAATATCCGTCCTACCTGCGATCTTTGACTAGATACTCTACCTGCTTTGGTATCAAAGTGATCAAATATTCTGTTGTAGGCAAGGTTTAGGATCATCGCCTTTACAGCAAGGATTATGCCAAGCACTCCAATCTCTGTAATCGGTTTGTCAAAAAAAATTGCACCGGCAGGTACCAGAATAACCATCAGCAAAAATTCGAAGCTGACAGCATATCGAAGTCGATCCTTGCCCGATCTCAATACAACCTTTGCCGACACTAGGAGCCATCCCTTCTAAGACTACTTCAAACAGATTTAAGGTTTGTCCCAACCCAGCGCAGGGTTTCCAAAAACTCTACAACCAGATGATCGAAAAGCACTTTCTTATATGGAATGGCAAGTTCAAGTTCCAAGCGACCACTTCCGTATACTCTATGGTGATTGCAGCTGGCGGAGTGGAACGTTCGCTGCGTACTTCTGCAAGGGCTTCTGCCACGTTCCCGAAAGGGACGTAGCATCGATGTTATTGACGCGCCCTACAAATTGCCAAGGTATCGGTCACGTTCAACGTCAGTCACTTGATGTTCAACGAACGCGATTTCACGGCGAGCCTGTTCAATCAAGATGTCATAACAACCATCGCCCAATACACCGCGCACAAAACCGTCCGCCTCAGCCGCATCCACAGCGTCGCGCAAGTTGAGAGGCAATGCAGGATCGTCACATTCGGAATACGCATCGCCTTCAGTAGCGGGGCCTGGCTTCATACCTTGTTCGATCCCGTCAAGACCTGCAGCGATATCGCAGGCCAACAGATAATAGGGATTGCAGTCAGCTGATGCGTCGCGTTTTTCGACCCGAACCGCTTTGTCTGCACCCTCAATAACCCGCAAAGCTACGGTACGGTTGTCGTGTCCCCAGCTCGCGTTGACTGGACAGAATGTATAGGGTTGGCGGCGACGGTATGCGTTGGGTGTTGTTGACGATACAAACGAAGTTGACCCGATACGTTTTTGCATCCCAGCAAGGAACGACATCCCCATTTCGTTGAGCTTTCCGTCCTTAGCAAAGGCGTTCTTGCCGTCCTTCCAAACCGAGTAATGGGTGTGGAACCCGCTTCCAGACTCGTCAATGAACGGTTTCGCCATGAAGGTCGCGATATAGCCGTGTTTTTGGGCGATTTCTTTAACCAACGTACGGAACAAAACCACGTTGTCCGCACTGGAAAGCGCCTCGGAGTAACGAACGTTCACTTCGGCTTGTCCCGCGGCATACTCAGGGTTTGATTGCTCAATCGGAATCCCCATCTCAATCAAGTCATCGCGGATTGGACCAAGGACGTGCTCCATCTCTGACTGACGGTTGATGCCGTAAACCTGAATTCCTTCTTGCCGTGGAAGTTTTGTTTCCGGATCAAGCAAGTAAAACTCCAACTCGGATCCAACCTGAATTTCCAATCCCATTTCTTTGGCCCGATCCAATTGCCGGATCAGCACCTGACGCGGGTCAATAGGAACAGGTTTATGATCCATTCCTTCGCTGTAACCCAGACACATAGCGACCCCCGGTTCCCAAGGGATCGGTACGGGCGTCGTGCTTGGATACAGGTGCATATCCACATAGCCATTGCCAAAGCTGCAATACGGCGTGTCCCAGATATCGCAGGTCATATCCATGGCATAGATCGCTGCAATTATCGCGCAACCGTCTTCGCAGATCGTGTCCCAGTGAGCGGCCGGAATGCGCTTCCCGCGCATCACACCGTTGATATCTCCGGTGCCAAATACGACGGTCTTAATGCCTTCGGGAAGTGGAATGATTGGTTTTGTCATGTCGATTTCCTTGTTGGGTTTATTTTGGCTCTGTCGGCACAAATTCAGGGGGTGAAAACACCGTTATGGGGGGGAGCGGTTCGTCAAAGCGGGCGACCTCGACAAGCGTTGAGTGCGCCGTGGGTCCCTGCCCTAATGTTGACGTCCCCGCATCTCGGGTTAAAACATTGGGATTGCCGTGGACACACATCGCTTGCGGATCACCAGGCGTTTCGGGATCGTACCACGCACCTGTTGACAGCTGGATCACGCCAAGCTTGATGTCGTCCGACAACTCAGCCCCAGCGAGGCAAGACCCACGGGCATTGAATAGCTTGATCACATCGCCAGCCTTTATACCGCGTGCGGCTGCGTCAGCGGTGTTCAGCGTAGCAGGTTCGCGGCCTTTGATTTTTGATGCAACGCTTGTAGCGCCGCAATCCATTTGGCTGTGCAGCCGCGTTTTGGGCTGGTTACTAATCAGATGCAGCGGATAGATTTCGGCAGCCTTGCTACCGCGCCACTCATAACTTCCCAGCCAGACTGGATGGCCGGGACAATCTGGGTCACCCCATCCCGCAATGACATCGCTGAAAATCTCGATCTTACCTGACGGAGTACTAAGGGGATGAGTCTTGGGATCCGCTCTAAAATCGGCGAGCAGAACACACGGTGTTTCTGAGATAGGCCGCGCGTGTGTGCCATCTCGTGCCAAATCTGCAAGATCAGGCAATGCAATGCCCGCCGTCTCACCGGCCTGCTGCGCGTTCTCCCAAATGTGGGAAACCCACTCATCCGCGCTGCGCCCCTCGGTAAAGGTATCCGCGAAACCTAAACGCTCTGCCAATCCAGCAAAAATGGCATAATCATCACGCGCATCGCCCTGTGGAGGAATAGCCGCGTCCATATGTGTAATGAGCGGATCCCAACGCACCATGGAAATGTCGCGCCGTTCAAAACTAGAGGTCGCAGGGAAAACAATGTCGGCGTGGCGGGCGGTGGCGGTCCACCAGACCTCGTTCACAATGATGGTTTCAGGTTGTTGGAACCCACGTACCAGTTTGCCAAGGTCCATCTGGTGGTGAAAGGGATTACCCCCAGTCCAATACACCAAGCGCAGATCCGGATAGGTGCGGTCTTGGCCGTTAAACCGATAAGGTTGGCCCGGCGAAAGCAATGCATCACTGATACGCGCAACAGGGATCGGATCCGGTATTGGGTTCTTGCCTTGTGGAAAGGCAGGAAAACGGATCGCATGCGTCGGATTTCCAACACCGTTGGCGCAGCCATACCCAACGCCAAACCCGCCGCCCGGCAATCCAATCTGCCCTAACATTGCAGCCAAAACGATAGCCATCCAGCAGGGTTGTTCCCCGTGATCTGCCCGCTGTAGGGCCCATGCGACCGTAATCATCGTCCGCCCTTGCGCCATGCGTCTTGCTAGGTCGGTGATGGTCTGAGCGGGAATGCCGCAAAGAGAAGCAGCCCAATCCGGCGTTTTTGGAACGCCGTCGACTTGCCCCAGAAGGTACGGCAGGAAGCGGTCATAACCCGTGGTGTAACGTTCAAGAAATGCCCGATCTGCCAACCCTTCTGTATGAAGGACATATGCTAACGCCAGCATTAGAGCCGTATCGCTGTTGGGGTGTGGCGCGATCCAGTCGGCTTCGCAAACATCGGGCGCATCGGTGCGGATTGGACTTATGTTGATGAAGTCTGTTCCGCTTGCCCGGATCTTACCCAACCATTCTTTAAGCGTATGACGCCCAACGCCGCCTGCATTTATGTCGGCATTTTTCAATGACATTCCGCCAAACATCACGATTAAGTCTGCATGATCCGCGACTGCGTCCCACGATGTTGCCTCGTCTAAAACCAACTTTGAAAACGGACCTACAATGTGGGGCATCAAGGCGCTCACGGCGGCATAGCTGTAGGTATCCGTAGACGCGGTATACCCGCCAAAACCATTGAGGAAGCGGTGAACTTGACTTTGGGCATGATGAAACCGCCCGGCACTTGCCCATCCATACGAGCCGCCGAAAATAGCCTCATTGCCGTACGAACCTCTGACGCGTTTCAATTCTGCTGCCGCAAGGTCGAGAGCTTCGTCCCAAGGAATTTCTACAAAAGGTTCTGCACCTCGCGCGCGCGGATCGGACCTAGTCGGATCTTTTAGAAAACTCTCGCGGACGGCTGGGCGACGGATACGTGTTTCATGGTGGATCGCATCGAGCATGTTCCCACCAAGATCGGAAGGGTCAGGATCGTCTGCAAAGGGTGTCACGGACGTAAGGCGACCGTTTTCACAGGCGACTTTATAGGTGCCCCAATGCGTGGCTGTATGTCGAGGCTCGGTCATGTTTTTCCACGCGTACTGCGGGAACATCGCTCCATTTCCGGATCATCGACTCCGCAAGTCGTAACCCTCAAATCATGCATCATACTTACCACTTGCCGCAAGGATTGACGCTTCGAGAATGGCCATCGCTTCGTCAAAATGATCTTGCGGTATGGTTAACGGCGCGAGGAAACGCACGACGTTGCCGTCAGTACCACAGGTCAACAGCAACATCCCTCGTTCCCGCGCGCCGTCCTTAACCGCGTTTGCCATCGCACCCAAAGGTGCGCCTGTCACCGGGTCGCGGAATTCAACCGCAACCATAAATCCCGGTCCTCGGACTTCAGCAATCTCTGGCACTTGCGCGCGCATGGCATTCAATCGCGCGCTCAATGCTTCGCCAAGCATCGTTGCCCTTTCACACAGTCCTTCTTTCTCAATGATATCGAGAACTGCAAGGCTCGCAGCAACAGCCAACGGGTTGCCACCGTAAGTCCCGCCAATGCTGCCCGGCCCAACGTAATCCATGATTGCGGCGCGCCCTGTGACTGCCGACAGCGGCATCCCGCCGGCAAGGCCCTTAGCCATCGCAGTAAGGTCGGCGTTTATGCCGGAATGTTCCATTGCGAACATTTTTCCCGTGCGCGCAAACCCTGTCTGTACTTCGTCGGCAATGAGCAAAATGCCGTGCGCATCACACAATTCCCGCAACCCAACTAATAAAGTGTCCGGAGCCTGATAAAAGCCACCCTCGCCTTGAACCGGTTCGATGATGATTGCCGCAATGCGCGACGGTTCAATACTCTCTTTGAACAGCGCCTTGAGCCCCGCCATCGCGGTGTCTTCGTTCGTGCCAGATAATGCCTTGGGCATTGGCACGTGGTAAACGTCTGACATCATCGCGCCGAAACCCGCCTTATAGGGGGCGACCTTGCCGGTCAGAGACATGCCCATGAACGTGCGCCCGTGAAAGCCGCCGCCAAACGCAATAACTCCGTCGCGCCCCGTAAAGGCACGTGCGAGCTTGACTGCATTTTCAACAGCTTCCGCGCCACTCGTAAAGAATGCCGACTTCATCGGCCCATCACCGGGAACGATTTCATTTAACCGCTCCGCCAGTTCAATCATGTTTTCATATGGCGCAACGTGCTGACAAGTATGCGTAAACGCCGCCAGCTGTTCAGCAACCGCTGCAACCATAGCCGGATGCCGGTGGCCACAATTCGTAACGGCTATGCCTGCAGCGAAATCGATAAATCTTTTGCCATCTACATCCCAAATTTCGGAGTTTTCAGCGCGTTGTGCAAAAACAGGGTGCATCAGACCGACGCCATTTGAAACTGCGGCCTCACGACGTGCTAGTAAGTCAGTGTTTTTCGTATCTGTCATCGCAATGGCCCTCCCAAGCCCAAATTGTAGATTAGACGGCCTTGCGGGCGAACATATCCGTTAAAGGTGAATGTGGTTTCATTAGTGTTCGTTCGGCCAACAAAGCGTTCGCCATTGTGGTGTCGCCATCGCGAATTGCGGCTTCGATCAGGGTCCAGTTGATGACGTCGCGCTGTGCGACGGACCCGCCAATCAGATGGCTTTTGTGACGTGCGTTGCCAATATGACGTTTGGCGGCGGCGTAGTCGCCTTTTCCAAACGCGTAGAACCCGCGCACCAGTGGCAGACCCGCCTGTTGGATGATTGTACCTATGTCGGTGTTGGCGGATGCGGCGTTTTCTAGAACCGCTATCTGCGCTTTGGCCTCGACCTCGCGGCCGGTGGCGGCAAACGACATCATGGCATGAAGATCGGTAAACGACATGTAAGCCTGATCTATGACATCTGCGTAATTGTCGGCAACCACGCGCCATCGATCGCCCACATCTACTCCGTCCATCTGCAAGCGCCAGAGCAACGCCGCGGAATCGTGCATGTCCATCAATTCTGATTTCGGTGTGACACTCATGTGGTCGTCATGCATCGTCAGCGCCGTGTCGAATTCACAGCGTTCCAGATAGTACAGCCCCAAATGCCAACGGTTGTGGATCGACATATAAGTATCGTTCCCCCAGTGGTTTTCGCAGGCGATCATAAAATCAACGCCCTCATCAACCTTGCCCTGCATTTCAAGACAATGGGCCAGCGCGTGAACACCCCACGTGTCTTTTGGGTTCATCCCTACACTGCGTTCGGCCATGGATTGCGCCGCGGCGTAGTGCCCGGCTTCTTCCAACCCGAATGCCTGCATTCCCAAGATATAGGAAAATTGCGGGTCGTCCTCGGACCAGTGGTTCATGACACGGGTCGGCCTGTCACGGGTAGACGATGCTTGGCCCAGCAAGAAATCTGTTTGGTGCCCCATTTGCAGCGCAACCAGATCGCGAGGGCAATCGTTCAGGATATCTGCATAAGCTTGACTGGCGTCATATAGATTACCATCAGCCCACAAACCCAAGGCATAGATATGCCCCTTTTCACGTGCGTTCGCACGATCCAGCAGAGACACCAGAATATCGTAGTGCTTGCGCAGCAATGGTTGGCGACGTTTGTCACTCGCCGTCAGGAAAATTCCGGCTAAGAAACATCGCGCCATGATGAAATCAGGCGATTTTTCCAGCAGAACCTTCGTCATGCCAACAGGGTCCGGCGCATAGCCTAACATCAACTCAGCCGCTTCACCAAAGACGTCGATGTCTGATTGATCATTGTGCGACACAGGGGCGCCAAAGCGGTCGAGTTTGTCCATCGAGATTACTCCGTCGTGAGTTTCACATAACCCGTGCGGGTCTGAGGCAACTTCATTTCAAGCACCGAACTTGCAACCTGATTGCGCAACATTTGCGCCGTGCCGCCACCAATCGTAAACATACGCGCATCCCGGTACATCCGCTCCATCGGTAGGTTGCGCGAATAGCCCATTGCACCATGAACCTGCAGTGCGCTGTCCGTTACTTTGATCGCATTTTCTGCTGCAAATATTTTCGCCTGTGCAGCTTCTTGCATGTTCGGGAATTGGCCGTCCTCGGTCGTCGCGGCCTTGTAGATCAGCGCCTGCGCCGCAGCGAGGCCAGTGGACATATCTGCCATCATCCATTGCAAGCCCTGGAATTCTGCAATCGGGCGCCCAAATTGTTCACGTTCCTTGGTGAATTCCACCGCACGTTCAAACGCGCCTTGCGCAATACCATGTGCGACAGTTGCCGCCCCCACACGCTGCGCGTTGTAGGCGTTCATGAGCGCTGCAAACCCCTTGCGGTAGCCTTGCGGTAGTTTCACCGCACGGTCGTCAGAAACAAAAAGGTCTTCAAAATGCAGATGCGTTTCAGGGATGGCACGCAGCCCCATTGCAGGTTCGCGTTCACCGACGCGAAGACCTTCGTCCTCGTCGCGGATCGCAATGAAGCCGCCAATACCGAGGAACTCACCGTTCTCAACCACGCGTGCAAAAATCAGGTGGACCTTGGAGACACCACCGCCGGTTATCCAGTGTTTCACACCGTTGATTCTGTAGCCACCTTCGACCTTTTCGGCCGTGGTCGTCATTTCTGTCGCGGCTGATCCCGCGTTTGGTTCCGTTATACAAATCGCAGGCTTGTCACCGGCCAACACGTAAGGTGCGCACAGCTCTTTTTGTTCTTTGGTTCCATAGGCCATGATTGCACCGATGCCGCCCATATTCGCCTCAACGACGATACGTGCAGTCACACCACAATTACGCGCCATTTGTTCGATCACCAGAACCACGTCCAGATAACTGGCGCCCTGCCCGCCAAATTCCTTCGGGATCGACATCCCCATAAATCCCGCTTTGGCCAACTTCTTTGTGGTTTCCCACGGGTACTGTTCGGTCCGGTCAATTTCGGCAGCCATGTCTTTAACGTAGTCGTCAGAAAGCGCCTTTGCACGTGCTTGGATATCGCGTTGACCGTCTGTCAGAAAATGCATCGTGTTAGTCCTTTTGGGTGGCCGCAAGTTCGGCCAGTATGTCATCGGTATCAGCTCCACATATCGGCGGAGCCCGCCGATATGTGGCTGGGGTTTTCGAGAATTTCACAGGGTTTCCGATCAGATCAACAGAACCAGTTGCCGCAGACGCATGGGGCATCGCGATTTTCATTTCGCGTGCCGCGACCTGATCACTTTCAAAAACATCGTCCAATCTGTTGATCGGCCCACCGGGAATTTTGTTTGCTTCCATTCCGGAAATAAGCCAATCGCGCCCCAGTCCAGCCAAGGTGTCTGACAGCGTTGCAATCAATGCATCACGGTTCACAAGGCGCGCTGCATTCGTGGCATACTGAGGGTCGTTTGCCAGTTCTTCGCGCCCGATCAACGTACAGAAGCGCCCGAATTGCGCGTCATTTCCGACGGCAACAACCGCGTGACCATCAGCCATCTGAAAGACTTGGTACGGCACAATATTAGGGTGCTGATTACCACGTCGCGTGGGAATGTTTTTGGATGTTAGGTAATTGGTGCCTTCATTGATCAACCACGCGATTTGGCAGTCGACCAATGCGATATCAATCTGCTGGCCTTCGCCAGAATTATCGCGGTGGCGAAGCGCCGCAAGGATAGCATTTGACGCATACATCCCTGTCATCACATCAGCGATGCCAACAGCCGTTTTCATAGGCTCACCCTCAGGTTCCCCCGTAAGGCTCATGATGCCGCCATACGCTTGGGCCAGCAAATCATAGCCCGGTTTTTCACGGTTCGGGCCTGTTTGTCCGAAACCCGAAATCGAACAATACACCAATTTCGGAAATGCATCTTTAAGGTCGGCGTACGACAGCCCGTATTTATCTAACCCACCGGGCTTAAAATTCTCAATCAACACATCGCATGTCGCCAACAAGTCACGCACTTTTTGCGCGCCCTCGGGTGTGGCAATATCCAGCGCGATGGATCGTTTGTTGCGGTTGGCGCAAAGATAGTACGCGCTTTCCTGCGTCGGGCCATCAACGCCCTCCACAAAGGGTGGGCCCCATGCCCTTGTTTCATCGCCCAGACCGGGGCGTTCTACCTTGATAATATCCGCACCAAAATCACCCAATAGTTGGGTGGCTGTTGGTCCAGCTAGAATGCGGCTTAGGTCCAGCACGCGCAGACCATCTAATGCTCCGGTCATACGTCCAATTCCAAATCACCGTCTGGCACACAACAGCATAACAACGCATAGCCTTCTTCGGGCTTTTCAAATGGGTCAACGGGATAACTGACCGACCCCTTTGTAACTTTGGTCATACAGGTCACGCAGGTCCCCGCACGACAGCTGTAATCAACCATAACGCCGTTCTCTTCGGCAAATTCCAACAAGTTTTCCTCTGCCGGGTCCCATTCAACTTCAACACCGGATTTGGCAAATTTAATTATAGGCCCACCCGATGGAGCGGCCTTTTCCTGCAATTGCTTCTTGGGTTTCAGCACGGTCGCGGGTCCGAAAAATTCATATGAAATCCTTTCTGGGTCAACGTCCATATCCAACAGTGTGTCATACATCGCAGCCATGAACGGACCGGGACCACATAGATAAAAATCGGCATGCGGACCGGGCACCAATCTGTCCAACAGTTCGCGTGTGATCATCCCTTCGGTATCGTAATCCCGACCTTGTTGGTCTGCATCTGTCGGCGCGCGGTACAGCGTATGGATCAACAGATTGTCGTGCCCCACCGCCAAATCACGCATTTCCTGCCCAAGAGCATGGACGTTCCCGTTTTCGCAGGCGTGGATAAAGACGGTCTCGCGCGCAGTCCCAGCTAAATCATGCGCCATAGCGACGACTGGGGTCAGACCGACCCCACCACTGAGCAAGACCACTGGCCGGTCAGAATCCCGATCAAGCGTAAAGGCACCCATTGGACCCGCGGCTGTTACCGTGTCACCTGCGTGAACTGAGTTATGGAAACGGGTCGACATGATACCATCTGCAATCCCGACCTCAGGGGCGGTTTCGTGCTTGATGGTCACCCGTATTTCATCACCGCGCATACCCGAAATCGAATATTCGCGCCGCACCGGATCACCCGTTTCCGGCTGATGTTCAAAAATCAAATACTCCCCTGGCACAAACGCGCGGGCTAACGGGGTGCGCGGCGCAAGGTAGAACGACGTGATAATGTCGGATTCCTTGACGACTTCGCAGACGTCAAAGGTAGTGAACCGATCGCTCATGCGCCGGTTCCTTGGGTCAATCTGATGTTCAAGACCTCTACGCCGTTCACAAAGTTCGTGTTGACGTATTCGGGCTCACCATCAATTTCGATCTTCAGGTCACGTGCAAGAATTTCTTCCAGTAGAACCTTCAATTCGATCCGCGCCAAACCTGCACCAAGGCAGGTGTGCACACCACCACCGCCATACCCAGCGTGGATCGGCATTTTCGGACGTGCAATGTCGAATGTTTGCGCATCATCAAACCGCGTGTCGTCAAAATTCGCGCTGGCGTACCACATCACAACGCGGTCCCCGGCGGCGATCTTAGTTCCAGACAATTCGGTGTCTTTGGTCGCTGTCCGGCGGAAGTACATTATTGGTGACGAATATCGCACGATTTCTTCTACCGCCGTATCTATCAGTTCAGGTTCGTCCTTAAGGCGGGCAAACTGTTCGGGGTACTGCGATAGCTGCAAAGCCATATGAGACATAGCCGTTCGGGTAGTTTCATTGCCTGCAAAGATTAGAAGGCGGAAAAAATTGGTATATTCCTCGTCGGTTAGCATCTCCCCGTCGATTTCCATAGTCACCAACTGGCTGATCAGATCATCCTTCGGATTCGCGCGACGTTCCTCACCAAGCTTGCGGGCATATTCACGCAGACCATGTGCGGCAGGACTGTTGAATGGCAAAAGCCGCAGCGGGGTCGTGTTACCGTAAGCGTTCGGATCAAGTGGCTCAGCAGATGTGCCCGCAACGAGGTAATCTGTCATCTCAATCATCAAATCACGGTCTTCTTCCGGAACACCAAGCATGTCGCAAATGATCCCGATGGGTATAGGCTTGGCAACTTTGCTGACCCAATCACCACCGCCTTGCGACATCATATCGTCAAGCAAAGCTGAGGCGCGCTCACGCACAATGTCGGTGTAGGTACGGATGACTTTGGGGATAAACCCCGGATTGACCAGACGGCGTAAACGGGTGTGATCGGGCGGGTCCATGTCAATCATCGACGCACGCGCGCTTAGCGCGTCGTCATCGATATTATACATCTGGATGTGACCGGTTGCAGACGAAAAAGTTTCCGGATCGCGGCTTACCGCAAGTACATCATCAAACCGGCCAACAGACCAAAACCCCTCGTCGGGCCCTTCACTGGGAAGGGGGTTCCACGCCAGACCGTCCATCGCACGCAAGTCCTTAAAGACGTCTTGCGGTATACCATGATCGAAATGACCTTGATCGGATAGATCTGCTGCGAGTTGCGGTTTCATTTATGTCTCTCCTGTCGTGGCGGCTAACTGTCGATTTACAGCAGTTGCGGTATCATCATGCTCACTGTATTCATGAATACACAAGTATGTTTTTTCCCAAGGAGCTTGATGATGCCAACGGACACCGCCGCACAAATCGCTTGGCAAGAGGCTGGAAGCACCTCAAATCCAACCTTAATATTTTTGCATGCCATGGCTGGGTCCGCGACGGCGTGGGCGCCGCAAATGGATGCATTTTCCAGTAATTTCCGCTGTATCGCTTGGGATATGCCCGGCTTTGGGGACTCCGCTGACGCCCCCGATGGTGCCGACATGGATTGGACTGTCGCGACATTGCACCGCTTTGTTACACAGACGCTTGGCCTTAAATCCGCGCACATTGTCGGACTTTCAGTCGGCGGCATGATCTTGCAGCATCTTGCGGCAGCCTATCCCGATCTGGTTGACAGCGCGGCGATTCTCGACAGCTCGCCTAAATTTGGCTACGGCGGCGACTCCGATCCTGACGCATTCGCCGATCCTATTCTTGCGGGCTTTGACAGCGGCACCACTGCTGCGCAATTTTCAGACGGCATGATCCGCGCTATCGTCGGTCCCAATTGTTCCGAAGACGTTAAGCTGGCGACGATCAAATCCATGTCGCGTGCGCGTATTAACGGTCTGGCCCTAACGACCCGCCTGATCGCGCATCATGATGCGGTAGACAAACTGGGCGATATCACCTGCCCCACACTTGCCATGGCAGGCGCAGATGATGCGGAAACTCCCCCTGCCTATGCCTATGCCATCGCGCAGATGATCACCGGCGCAAGCGCGACGATAATCCCGAATTCTGGTCATATCGTAAACCTCGAAAACCCTACGCCCGTCACCGCACGACTGCGGTTTTTCCTAGAACACGGTCTTTAAGTAAAGGAACCCGACATGAAAGCCGCAGTTTTACACGAGTATGGCGCCGACCTAGTTATCGAAGACATTACGCTGGGGAATCCGGGTCATAATGAAGTCCGAGTTGAAGTCCACGCAACCGGCCTATGCCACACTGACCTGCATTTTATGCGCGGTCATTTACCTATAACTGCCCCCGCCGTTCTTGGGCACGAGACGGCTGGCATCGTACGTGCAGTTGGCAAAGGCGTTACATATTTGAAGCCGGGTGATCATGTTATCGGTTGCCTGTCGGCGTTTTGTGGATGCTGCGAAATGTGTCTGTCCGGCCGCCCATCGATCTGTGAAGGCGGAGATACACTTCACCGTAACGACGACGAACCGCCACGCATCAGCATGGCCGGACAGCCCGTGTCACAATTCATGAACTTGTCAGGTTTTGCCGAAGAGATCCTTGTTCACGAGCACGCGTTGACCAAAGTCGACAGCGCGATGCCGTTGGACCGCGCGGCCCTGATCGGATGCGGCGTAATGACGGGATGGGGTGCCGTGACGCGCACCGCTCAAATCCGGGCAGGCGAAACTGTCGCAGTGTTTGGCTGCGGTGCGGTTGGCCTATCGACAATTCAGGCTGCGCGCCTTGCCGGAGCCACTGTGATCGTTGCGGTCGATCTGAACGCGGATCGTTTGGCGATGGCGATAACCCTTGGCGCGACCCATACGGTGAACCCCAAAGACACCGATGCTGTTGAAGCCATCCGCGCGGCTACCGATGGTAAAGGCGTTGAGGCCGCGTTTGACGCGGTCGGAAATCCCGCAATCGTCAAGCAATGCTTCCTCAGTACGCGCAAGGGCGGCACCACGGTTATGATCGGCTTGATGGGGCTAGAAGAAGACATCGCCCTGCCCTTCGGCCATTTCATCGCGGAACGCAAAGTCATGGGCTGCGACATGGGGTCAAACCAGTTTCGCACAGACATGCCCCGTCTTGCGCGGCTTTATATGGACGGGCGCCTGAACCTCGACGACATGCTTACGGCGCGCCTCCCCCTGTCGCAAATCAACAAAGGTTTTGGGGATCTGGACCGCGGCATCGGCATCCGGACTATCATCGACTTTGGACTGGAGTGAATAACATGAAAATCGGTATCTTACGGACAGGGCAAACCTTACCCGAAATCAACGCAAACCACGGTGAGATGGATGACCTGTTCGTCAACCTGTTGGCCGATGATGATTTTACGTTTCAAAGTTATGCAGTCCTTAACGATGATTTTCCCGGCACTGTTACAGATTGCGACGCATGGCTTATAACCGGATCTGCGTCCTCCGCTTACGAAAATCTGCCATGGATCGCCCGCCTCGAAGATTTCATTCGCACCGCCAAAGACGCACATGTACCGATGGTCGGAATTTGTTTCGGGCATCAAATAATGGCGCAAGCCCTTGGTGGAAAAGTCGAAAAATCCGACAAGGGCTGGGGTCTTGGCCCGCATGACTACACCTTTGATGGCATAGACACTCCCGTCACAATCAACGCTTGGCACCAAGATCAGGTCACCGCCCTGCCCGATGGCGCACAAACCGTTGGCCGCTCGACATTCTGCGAACATGCAGCGATTTCTTACGGCAAAGTCGGATATTCCGTGCAGGCACACCCTGAGTTCAACAATGATTTCATCTCTGAATTGATAGAACTTCGCCGCGCCAGTGTCCCTGCAGACCTTGTCAACGCCGCAAATTCGAAGCTGACGCAAACGTCCCCGTCCCCTGACGTCGTCACACAAATCAAATCCTTCTTAAAACATCAAACCCTTGATATAGAGCCCTGAACGCTCTTGATCGAAAGCACCCCAATGCAAAGCTTACAAAAAGTATCGGCCATCCGCCCACGTCTCGCTGATCTGGTGTACGATCAGATTGTCGGCGGTTTGCAATCGGGGGCGATTGATCCAAACGTGCGTCTTCATCAGGTCAAGCTGGCAGAAATGTTGGACGTCAGCAGAACCCCCGTGCGAGAGGCTTTGTTGCGTTTAGAACAAGAAGGTGTGCTGCGATCATCGGTAAACGGCGGCTTTGAAATCCGTCGCGTTTCGAAGTCCGAGGTCCGCGACATTTACCAAGCGCGGCAGGCCGTCGAAGGGTTCTGTGCCGGCCTTCTTGCCAGCTTGGACGACAAAGAAATGGTCGAAACCTTGCGAGAAACTATTGCACAGGAAGAAGGCAAAAAGCCGGACACGAATTCTGCCTATTTTGACGCCAACCGCACCATTCACCGCGCATTTGTCGCGACTTCAGGCAACGCATTTTTGCTCGAAAGTTTTGATGCAATCTGGAATCGATCGATCGCGATCCGGAGTTTTGAGAAACTGGACGCCCCTGGGCTAGAAGCGTCCCTATCTGGGCATTTGGATTTGTTGAACGATATTCGCTCGGGTGGATTTGAACATGCACAACGCGCCATGCACGATCACATTATCGATGGATGCGCACTTCAACTTGCTGCTTTGTGATGACGTAACATAAGCGCGCTTATGCGGAATTTCTTTGTTTTTGATGAAGATACATGAACTCAATTGAATGTCCGCATTGTCTATGTATGCGGCTAGCATTTGCAAATACAGCGAAGGTCTGGTTTCCGCTCAAAAGGTGCTCCAAAAAGCCCCTTCGGTTCGAACTTTGACATCTACCCCGGCCCCGGCTCATCCCCTCGGGAGTCGCTGACAATGTCTTCTGCGATTTGCTTCGCCTCCGGATCGATATCGTTCCATTTCAGGAAAGCCCAGACTTTACTGAAATTTTAGTCCAGCCTGAAGATCCGCGTGAAGAGGTTGCTTTAGATGAAGGCGAGACGTTTGGCGAGTTTTACGACCTGTGTCCGGAGATCGGGTGGCGTGTTGAACGCCCCCCTGAGATGACTTTCGATACCAATCGACTGTGGACGACCCGACTTCTAAGGCGACCTTTGAAGACAAGGACGGCTTTGCGGTGGATATGGACTACGACTATATTCACGTCATCCCTCCCCAACGTGCCCCAAAGGTTATCCGCGAGTCTGGTTTGTCATGGGCCGACAAGTGGACAGACCAAGGCTGGGTTGAATGCGATAAATTCACCCTGCAACACCTGCGCTACAACACGATCTGGGCACTTGGTGATGTAGCTGGCGTTCCAAAGGGTAAAACCGCGGCTTCGGTTAAATGGCAGGTGCCTGTGGTTGAGGACGGCATCGTCAGCGCCATCCAAGGCAATGATCCGACCGAAACCTACAACGGCTACACATCCTGCCCTATGATTACTCGGATCGGCCGCGCTATGTTGGTTGAATTCGACTACAACAACGACCTCACGCCTTCTTTCCCCGGCATCATCGCCCCGTTGGAAGAACTGTGGATCTCATGGCTGATGAAAGATGTCGCCTTGAAAGCCACCTATAACGCCATGTTGCGCGGTCGCGCTTAAGGAGCCTGCTATGAAAGATATGACATTCTCAACGCTGCTCGCGGTTTTTGAAGAAATCTTCGGACGCGGGTTGTTCTGGGCCATGGTTGTTGTCGTGGTTATGGTAACGTTGGCCTACTTCTTTGTCCTGATCCGCGACCGTGCGGTGAGTTGGCACAAGTTCCTTTGGGCGCAGCTATCGATGCCCGTTGGCGTGGTGTTAGCGGTTTGGTTCCTGCTTGCGATGACCCATTCGAAGTTGCGGGACATGGGGGGCGATAGACCTGATCGTTCTTCTTATGGTCTCTGTTGGCGGTTCCATCGGAATGGCGATCCTTGTTTATACGGGGCAATCTTTAACGAGTGGGCGCAATGAATAGCGCCACAACCACGTCCTAAATGACCGTCTGCGCGCCGCAATCACGTTGAATTTCGGTCACGAACGATGTGCACAATCGCCCCCAATGGGAAGTATTGGTAACGGAATAGAAACAATGCATTTTACAAGCAACACAGCGACCATCGTGTCCGAGGTCCGCACTTTTGTCATGGATGAACGCAAAAACTGCGTATCGGATCGCGAATGGAAGTTCCGCCTACGCGGATACGGGTATGACGTGCGTGACACGAACCACGGCACGGTATTAGCGACCCTGCCCCATGGCGTAGAAGTCTGCACGCTGGACGCCTAAGACCTTAAGTCTTTGTGCGACCAATCGCGTCTTTCCAGCCTGCGAAACGGCGGTCTTTCTCAGTGGCCGCCATTTCAGGTGCAAACGGACGTTCGAGCGCCCAAGTCGCCGCGAATTCATCTTGCGTCGGGTAGACCCCTGCCCGCATACCAGCAAGCCACGCAGCACCTAGTGCAGTTGTTTCCAGAACCTTCGGGCGATCAACAGGCGCGCCGATGATGTCGGCCAAGAACTGCATCGCCCAATCAGACGCAGACATGCCGCCGTCGACGCGCAAGGTGCCTTTTGCAGCGCCAGACCAATCCGCATGCATAGCTTCCAACAAATCGCGCGTTTGAAAGCCGACGCTTTCCAAAGCCGCGCGTGCAAACTCAGCTGGTCCAGCATTTCGCGTAAGCCCAAAAATCGCACCGCGTGCTTCAGCGTCCCAATATGGTGCCCCTAGGCCCGTGAAAGCTGGCACCAAATACAATTCAACGGATGGATCGGCCTTTTCAGCCATGGCATGCGTATCTTTCGCATCCTCAATAATCCCGAGCCCATCACGCAGCCACTGCACGACTGCACCCGCAATGAAAATCGACCCCTCAAGCGCGTAGGTCGTCTTGCCGTCTAGCTGATAGGCGATCGTGCCAAGCAAACGGTTCTTACTCTTTACGAGCTCATCGCCCGTATTCAGCAATGCAAAGCAGCCTGTACCATAAGTGGATTTCAACATCCCCGGCTCAAAACAGGCCTGTCCAATGGTTGCCGCCTGCTGGTCGCCCGCAACGCCCAAGATCGGCAGTTCTGGGCCAAACATATCAGTCGTTCCGAAGTCCGCAGCGCAATCTAGCACCTCTGGCAGTATGGACATTGGTATGTTGAACCGCTTGCAGATCGTTTCGTCCCAAACGCCATCGCGAATGTTGTAAAGCATGGTGCGCGCTGCGTTTGTGGCGTCTGTGACATGGCGTTTGCCGCCGGTCATGCGCCAAATCAGAAAGCTGTCGACGGTCCCGAATACAAGCTTGCCCGCATCTGCCATTTCTTGCGCACCTTCAACAGTTTGCAAGATGTATCTCACCTTAGTTGCGCTGAAATACGGATCGGCAAGAAGGCCTGTTCGTTGGGTGATTTCCGCTTCGAATCCTTCGTCTTTTAGCTCATCACAAAACGCAGCCGTACGGCGGTCTTGCCAAACGATTGCGTTGTGAATGGGTTCGCCAGTCTCACGGTTCCAAACGATCGTGGTCTCGCGTTGGTTGGTTATCCCAATGGCGGCAATATCATCCGATTTGGCGACGACATCGTTGCAAACCGACACAACGCTGTCCCAAATCTCTTCTACATCATGCTCAACCCAACCGGATTGAGGGTAAATCTGCGTGAACTCTTGTTGGGCGACATGGGCAATAGCCATTTTTTCATCAAACAAAATCGCACGACTCGATGTCGTGCCTTGGTCGATCGAAAGGATATGGGTCATACGTTGTCGTCTCCCTGTTCGCCCCCGCGAAAACCGGTGGCGACAACAAATTTTTCCGAACTGTCAGACCGCGACGCTGGCGGCTTAACATATTGAACTTTCTTGAAATTCTTCTTCAGCATACGTTGTAGATCCGCTTCAGCGCCGCCTGCAAGAACTTTGGCTACAAACGTACCGCCTTCTTCAAGAACGTCAAAAGCGAAATACGCGGCCGCTTCACACAACGCCATAATGCGGTTGTGGTCCGTCTGTTTGTGACCTGATGCAGAAGCCGCCATATCAGACATCACTACGTCCGCCTTACCACCCAGCCAGTCCTTAACTTTTAGGTCGGCGTCGTCTTCCATGAAGTCGAGGACGTATAATTCAGATCCAGCGATCGGTTCCATCTCTTGCAAATCAACGCCAAGGATCGTGCCCGTTGGCTTGCCCTTGCGTTCGCCCAAAGCATTTATGCGCGGCACCGCAACTTGTACCCAACCACCCGGTGCAGCACCTAGGTCAACGATGCGCTTTCCTGGCGTCAAAAAGTTAAACTTCTCATTCAACTCAAGAATCTTATAGGCAGCTCGCCCACGATACCCGTCCGCTTTCGCGCGCGTTACATAGGGATCGTTCAACTGCCGTTGCAGCCACAACGTGGACGACATTTTGCGGCCGCGCGCGGACTTCACCTTAACGGTCAAGTCACGTTGGCCGCGGCCACTGTCATTTTTTCCGGAACGGGATGTGGGTTTCTTTGCCATCCCCTCCAGTACCGTGCGCCCTAGCGGTAGTAAAGAGAGCGCCTATTCAACCTTTAAAGATATACAGCAGTTCGTCGCATCGCGATCCGCAAACTGTTACCTTTGTTGCCCAGGCTATATCCCTGTTTCTCAAACAAAGGCATTGAAGCTTACACGTCGTCGGGTCAAAAACCCTACAGAATAAATTCTGTAACGCGTTTTGGAACTTCGAAAACATGACACATCCGATGAACACCCTGTCTCTGGTCGCCGATATCGGGGGCACAAACACGCGTTGCGCGCTTGCCAATGGCCGCGAGGTGTTACCGGAAACCGTGCGTCGGTATTCAAACGCAAAATACAATGGTTTGGCCGCCGTCCTGCAAACCTACCTGGCGGATGAAGGACAAGTTGTTCCCGCTGCGGCCTGTGTTGCGGTCGCAGGCCCCGTTCGCGACGGCGTTGCTACGATGACCAATCTCGACTGGACAATCGATCGCG
The DNA here is from genome assembly GCF_001187845.1 of Octadecabacter temperatus. NCBI lineage: Bacteria > Pseudomonadati > Pseudomonadota > Alphaproteobacteria > Rhodobacterales > Roseobacteraceae > Octadecabacter > Octadecabacter temperatus. Next base: position 1,569,633 of record NZ_CP012160.1, read on the forward strand.
ACACTTTGATGAGCGCGACAAATGCTAAAACGGTCGCGATCCTGAACGATCTCCAAGCGCAAGGTCACGCAATTGGGGATCTTGCATCAGCGGCGTTCCGTCCGATTATTGATGGACCTGAAACGTCGGCGCAGGCTGTTCGGCTGGTCGTCGGCGTCGGAACAGGGTTCAACGCGGCGCCGGTTTTTGAAACCGAAACAGGACGTTTTGTACCGCCCTCGGAAGCTGGTCATGCGAACTTACCGATCCAATCCGAGCAAGAATTCCGCTTATGCCGATACGTCTCAAGTGCGCACGGGTTTCCTGCGATCGAAGACGTGTTGTCTGGGCGTGGCTTGGAACGGGTCTATTCGTTTCTTTGCGACGAAGCCGGAACACCCGCCAAGTTATCCGCACAAGACATCATGGCCGCTTGTGAAACAGGCAACAATAATCTGGCGCGCGACGCTGCGGGCCTGTTTGCAAAGACCTTAGGAACTGTTTGTGGCAATCTATCTTTGATTCAACTTCCTTTTGGAGGCGTCTATTTGGTTGGCGGTGTTGCCAGAGCATTGGCGCCATACCTTTCAGAATTTGGCTTCAAGGATGCGTTTCAAGACAAAGGGCGGTTCTCACCTTTCATGGCGAATTTTTCGGTCTCTGTCGTTGAAGATGATTACGCAGCCCTTTTGGGATCAGCTTCCCACATAGAGAACTTGCGTGCTGTTCAATGAAGCTGATTGTGGACAGTCTTCGTTAATTCGTTGAGAGAAAACGGTTTAGGAAGGAACACCGAATTAGGAATGCTCTTTTGGTCTTCCCCAAATGACTCTTCTGCATAGCCGGAGACAAAAATCACTTTAGTATTCGGGCGCGACGTCAGCGCTTCGCGCACCCATGTTGGACCATCTTTGCCCGGCATAATCACATCCGTAAGGAACAAATCCACCTCAAGGTCTGGATCAGACAACATGGTGAGCGCGGATTCGGCGCAATCAGCTTCAAGCACCGTAAAGCCACGTAACCTCAGTGCACGTGATGCAAATGCGCGAACCGGCGCTTCGTCCTCTACCAGAAGAACGACACCATCCCCTGAGATCGCCACTGAATTGGGGCTCCCGGTCGGTTTCTCCACATGCTCGATCGGCGCATCATGGCGCGGTATTAGGATGCTAAATGTCGTTCCGACACCGACTTCGGAATCGACAAAGATATAACCGCCCGTCTGCTTGATAATTCCATAAGCCGTGGACAGGCCAAGACCTGTTCCATCTCCCGACTTCTTGGTCGTCCAAAACGGATCGAAAATTTTGGTTCGCACATCTTCTGGAATGCCAATGCCGGTATCACGGACACGTAGAACCACATATCGTCCTGCAGGAACCGTAACGCGGTCGCGGTGAAGTGGTTCCACCAAAGCGGTATTTTCAGTTTCAACTCTGATGTTCCCTCCCTCGGGCATCGCATCACGTGCGTTCACGACAAGGTTCATCAAGACTTGTTCGAGCTGGCGTTTGTCGGCGCGGATCGGGCTTAAACTCGGGTCGTGATCCAGCGTTAGAGTTAAACGTTCGCCAACAAGCCGGTTCAACAGGTGCGTGCTTTCCGATAGCGTGTTGCGAAGATCCATAACTTCTGGCTGCAGGTTCTGCTTGCGCGAATATGCCAACAGTTGGGCGACGAGCGCCGCTGCGCGATTGGCGTTTTCATGAATTTGCACAAGATCAGCAAAGTCTCCGTCGCCTTGATCATGACGCAGTAGCAATAGGTCACAGTGGCCTGATATCGCAGTTAGAAGGTTGTTGAAATCGTGCGCAACGCCACCGGCCAACTGCCCGATAGCCTGCATTTTCTGGCTTTGAACAAATTGCATTTCTAGGTTTTTGAATTCGGTTACATCACTCAAAACTGCAACGACATAATCTGTTCCATCCTCTGATCCAGCGGGATTTAGCGACACTTGAACATGGATTTCTTTGCTTTCATGAACAGCTTCTAAAAATTGAGCCGTTCCTAGCCCTTTGCCTTCTACCGTCTCAGTGACCCAATCCGTTAGCGGTCGACCTAGCCCCTTAAGCAAATCACTCATCCGGGATCCAGAACCGATCTTATTGTCTAACAAAACACGTGCTTCATGGTTGGACGATAGGACTTCGCCAGCTGCCGAAATCTTAAGTAACGGAACCGGAAGCTCCTCGATCGCGTCCCATTCGGTACCGGTGTTCGCAGCATCGGAAAGGTCGTCGCCAGGAAGAAGGTAGATTTCACGGCGCCCTCCGTGACTTGGCACCTCAGCCACAAGACTTTCGATTTCACCAGATTCGCACAGCACTTTGTGAACATGCCCCGATGTGATCGGCAATTCAGCAAACACACCACTCAAATTCTTCGCGCGCCCGCCTAACAGGCGACGAAATGCTTCGTTCATGTAAAGAACGGTCCCCGTTGGCCCCGCTGTTAGCATTGGTAAGCTGAGCGCGTCGGCCGCACGCGCACCACCACCACGGTCAGAAAGATCCTCTACGCGCCACAGGTACATATCGGCCTCAACAGCGTTCACTGCGAGACGTATATGCCCTTTGCGCGTTACGATATCTTCTCGTGCACTGCCCAGAGCTTGGGCCTTGCTTTGAAGGCGGAAAAGTACAGAGGTTGGGTCCGCAAATAGGTCAGCAAAAATGCAGCTTAGCGTATCGTTCGCCCTGTCGCGGAATTTCTCATCAGCGGTCTCATTTCGAAAGGCAACATTCCCCTCGATATCCGCTAAAAAACAGGGAGTGGGATCATGCTCAACAAGGGAAACGACAGCTTGGGTAGCGTAAGACTTTTTGCGAGCTTGCAACGCCTTGTAGCCCGATGCCGAGCCCGCAAATACAATAAGCGCGACTGCGAACGCTAGTAGACCTAACCGGAATTCAGGTTGGGATAGAAAAAACGCCGCAATAGCTGCGCAACTCCCCAGCAAGACTAACGCAACAACAGGAAAATCGCGCGCTTCATGGCGTGAAGGCAAACTTATTGCTTCGGCAGCCGCTGTTAACTGGCTATGGGTCTTCTCTTCTGACACGCCCGCCTCATTCATGGATAGATTCGTTAGGTGCAGCTAACGATAAAATCCTTAACCTCCACTTAAGTTATTGGAGTAAGACTAGGGCGTTTCATAAACAATGCAATCAGTGGTTGCTAAGCAGCGCACCTCAGCACTGAATAGTAGAAACCATCACCAAGGGCGTGAGGCGCGATTGAAACCTGTTGTTCGATCGCGAAACCCGAAGTGACCGCCATAAACGATTGAATACGAGAATTATTTTCCGCCTCAAACACAGAGCACGTCGCATAGACAAGCGCACCACCAGCGCGAACAATCTTTGCGCCCTGTGATAGAACCTCATCCTGAATGGTCGTCAGTTCTTGAAGCCGCTCAGCCGTCAAATCCCACTTCGCCGCCGGATTTCGACGCCAAGTTCCACTCCCCGAACAAGGCGCATCGACGAAAACGATGTCAAAAGGCTCAATCGTGGCCAAGTTTTCCGTCGCAACGGTTTCAATCGTCACGCCAGCCCGCGCGGCGCGTGGTGCAATGTCGACCATCCGTTTGGGGTCAATGTCATGTGCGGTTACTTCCGCGCCAAGAGCAGCCATCGCAAGAGCTTTACCGCCGCCGCCAGCACATAGATCAAGAACGCGTTGCCCCTTAGTGATGTTTAACGCTGAAATCGCGTGTTGCGAGGACGTGTCCTGAAGTTCAATAAGACCGTCTTCATAGGCCGCAGATAGCGCCACACGTCTTTCATTTTCAATAACTTGAAGTGTGAAGCCCATGTTCTGAACGGGAACAGCGACGATGTTTTCTTCGGCAAGCGAAGCAATCACATCTTTAGCCGTGCTGCGCGCTGCGTTCACACGTAAAAACACACCAGCGCGATCCTTAAGGATGTCAAAAACGTCGTCTGAATCCGCGCCAAGCGCGGCATCAAAATGCGGCAGCATCCAGCCCGGCATATCACGCTGTATCCAACGTTCCGCATCTTTCAAAAGACGCGCTTCTTCACCGTCTTCGACGTCACGTGGGGCGTGTCCGACGCCCGTAAACATCTCATCCACCTGCCCCGCAGCCCGCATGGCGCCAAGCATAACCCCGCGCCCTGTGTTTGCACCGCCAAGCCAGCCATAAGAGGCCTTGCACCGCAGCGCTTGGAACACATGGTCGCGAATAGCCGCGCGGTCCTTGGACCCTGCAAACCTGTGCGTGCGCCCCCAGCCTGTTAGGGACTTTTCAGGCGTCGCACCTTCAAAGATCGTTTCAAGAACTTCGATGGCGGCGGCAACACGTGCGGCAGGTGTCATGGATCACATGGCCCGATAGTTGGGCGACTCGCGCGTGATTTGAACGTCGTGCACATGGCTTTCTTTGAGCCCAGCACCCGTGATCTTCACGAACTTACAGTTCTTGCGCATCTCATCGACCGTGGCACAGCCAGTATAGCCCATCGCAGCGCGCAGACCGCCGACCATTTGGTGCACAACAGCGGCTGCAGACCCTTTGTAGGCCACTTGCCCCTCGATGCCTTCCGGCACGAGCTTGTCGCTCGCAGCGTCTTTTTGGAAGTAGCGATCGGCAGACCCTTGCGCCATCGCACCAAGCGACCCCATTCCACGGTAGCTTTTGAAGCTACGGCCTTGATACAGAATGACTTCTCCCGGGGATTCATCAGTACCTGCGATCATAGAACCAACCATTGCACAGGACGCGCCCGCCGCAATTGCCTTGGCAAAATCGCCTGAGAACTTGATGCCGCCGTCCGCAATAATTGGCACATCGCCAGCCGCTTTGGCACAATCAGAAATCGCCGTGAGCTGTGGAACGCCAACGCCAGCAACCATACGCGTCGTACAGATTGACCCCGGTCCGATGCCGACCTTAACCGCATCCGCGCCTGCATCGATCAAGGCTTTGGTGGCCTCGCCAGTCGCGACATTGCCCGCAATGATTTGCACACCACTCGACAGCGCCTTTGCGCGTTTCACAGCTTCGATCACGCCTTCGGAATGACCGTGCGCAGTATCAATCACGACGATATCAACACCAGCGGCAATCAGCGCCTCAGTGCGTTCAAATCCTGAATCTCCAACTGAAGTCGCCGCAGCAACGCGCAGACGACCCAAGTCATCTTTACAGGCGGTTGGGTTCAACACTGCTTGCTCTGTGTCTTTCAACGTCAACAGGCCTGTCAGAACACCTCTGTCATCAGTGACCAGCAGCTTTTCAATGCGGCGCGACTTCATCAGCGAAATAGCCTCATCACGATCGGCGGGTTCGCGTAGCACGGCGAGGTCTTCCAGCGTCATCATGGTCGAGATCGGCTGATCATCGGATGTGGCAAAGCGCATGTCGCGGTTTGTCACGATCCCCATCACGCGGCCCTTGTCGTCTACAACAGGGAAACCCGTGAAATTGTAGCGCTCAATCAGCGCCTTGGCGTCCGCCAGCGTTTGATCGGGGCGCAGTGTTACAGGATTATAAACGATGCCGGACTCGAACCGTTTTACACGGCGCACTTCACGCGCCTGTTCTTCAACATTGAGGTTCTTGTGAATGACCCCCATGCCGCCGGCCTGCGCCATTGCAATCGCCATGCGGCTTTCGGTGACTGTGTCCATCGCAGAGGACAATAACGGGATGTTTAGATCGATTGCCTGCGTGACGCGCGTGCGCGTGTCAGCGGTGCTCGGGAGGACAGAACTCGCCCCCGGAACCAGCAATACATCATCAAACGTGAGGGCCTCGCGAATCTCCATCATACTCTCCAAAGCAATGGCGTCGTTAGGCATGGTCCTTTCGCATGGATTGGGCCGAAGGAAAAGGGTGAACCGCGCTAAATCTGCGCCCTACAAAGCAACCTCATGACGTTCCTGAACATTAAGATGGCGGATAGCGGCTGCATCATCGCGACCGAGACGCTATTGTTGAAAAAAATCTAAAGGCCAAACTCCATGAGCAATGATCCACTCGTCGTCTTTACCCCGTCTGGCAAACGTGGGCATTTCCCGACCGGAACCCCGATCCTAACGGCAGCGCGACAGCTGGGTGTCGATCTGGATTCCGTTTGTGGCGGACGCGGCATTTGTTCGAAATGTCAGATCACGCCAAGCTATGGCGAGTTTTCCAAACACGGTGTGACGGCCAAAGACGGCGCCCTTTCTGAGTGGAACTCGGTCGAGCAGCGTTACAAAGACAAACGCGGGCTTATTGATGGTCGCCGCCTTGGGTGCCAAGCCACGGTGCAAGGCGACATCGTGATTGATGTGCCACCAGAAAGCCAAGTCCACCGCCAAGTGGTTCGTAAGGCTGCCAGTGCCCGCGCGATGGTTATGGATCCGGCGGTTCGGTCTTACTACGTCGAAGTCGCAGAGCCTGATATGCACACCCCAACGGGGGATCTCGAACGCCTTGGGATCGCCCTGAAGGAACAGTGGGACATTGACGACATTACCGCTGGCATGTCTGTGCTGCGCAAATTGCAGCCGGTTCTTCGTAAAGGCAAATGGACCTGCACGGTGGTTCTGCACAAAGGCCACCAAGACACGGTTCACCGCATCCTAGACATTCATCCTGGTTTTGATGAAACACGCCTTTACGGACTGGCGATTGACCTTGGCTCAACCACTATCGCCGCGCACTTAACCGATCTGCGCAATGGCACTGTTGTTGCGTCCAGCGGCATCATGAACCCACAAATCCGCTTCGGCGAAGACCTGATGAGCCGCGTGTCCTACGTGATGATGAACCCCGGTGGTGACGTGAAGATGACCAACGCGGTACGTACGGCGTTGAATGCGCTGACGGACACCCTATCGGCTGAGGCTGAAATCCAGCCGAGCCAAATCATGGAAGCCGTGTTCGTTTGCAATCCGGTCATGCACCACCTGTTGCTTGGGATTGATCCGGTTGAGCTTGGCCAAGCGCCCTTCGCGCTCGCCACCTCGAAATCGCTGTCCCTACATGTTGCTGATCTTGACCTCACAAGCATGAACCCCGCTGCGCGCGTGTTCATTCTCCCGTGCATTGCGGGACATGTCGGAGCAGATGCCGCCGCCGTCGCCCTGTCTGAAGCGCCATATGAACAAGACGAGCTGACGCTGGTTGTGGATGTGGGTACCAACGCCGAAATCCTGCTTGGCAACAAAACCCAAGTGCTTGCTTGTTCGTCACCGACAGGCCCTGCATTCGAGGGCGCACAGATTTCCAGCGGCCAACGCGCGGCCCCTGGCGCGATTGAGCGGATCGAGATTGATCCAACAACGAAAGAACCCCGCTTCCAAGTTATCGGATCTGATATTTGGTCAAACGATGCAGGCTTTGACGCCGCGATTGCGACCACGGGTGTTACAGGCATCTGTGGCTCTGGCATCATCGAAGCTGTCGCTGAAATGCGCATGGCAGGATTGTTGGATTCCAAAGGTCTGATTGGCGCCCCCGAGCAAACCGGAACGACGCGCTGCATTCCTGATGGGCGCACCCATTCCTATGTCATCCACGACGGTACCGCGGATGGTGGCCCACTCATCACCGTAACCCAAGGCGATATACGCGCGATCCAGCTCGCGAAATCCGCGCTCTATGCAGGCGCGCGTCTGTTGATGGATGAAATGGGCACCGATACCGTTGAACGCGTGGTTTTGGCCGGTGCATTTGGCGCTCATATTTCCCCCAAACACGCGATGGTGCTGGGCATGATCCCTGATGTGCCGCTTGATAAGGTCACATCTGCTGGCAACGCTGCGGGTACAGGCGCACGCATGGCTTTGTGTTCCGTCGAAGCCCGCACGTCCATTGAGAAAACCGTACGCGAAATCACAAAAGTCGAAACCGCAATTGAGCCGAAGTTCCAAGAACACTTCGTCAACGCCAACGCAATTCCGCACGCGACGGACCCATTTACCATTTTGCGCTCAAACACGCCTTTGCCGGATGTTCTGTTCAATACACAAGGTGACAGTGGTGCCGGCCGGCGCAGACGTCGCCGCAGCTAACTAATTCAGAAAATCGGTGCCCTGTGGTCACTCCAGATGACGGCCACCTGATGTGTTTTGAGGCAAATTGATTGCACCAAATCTCAAACACATGAGGCACATCATGGATTATTCACAAATTATTGCCGCGCAAATGCTTTCTCACAACGCTGGTAAACGCCAAGTCCAAACCGAAGAAGATTTTTACGCACGCCAAAGCATACCCATATTCGGAAGCCTCACAAACTGGGTACGGCCGTTCCTTGAGGGGCTAAATCTGGCAAAGCTAACAAAAGTCGGTGCCAATTGCCGTCTTGCCGTACAGAAACTATGTTGACCAGATGACCCATCATTCTTCTATCAATGGCTGCCTCTCCGCTGATGAGACCGCAATCCAAGATGTGATCTTGTCCGAAACAAGCACATTTTCGGAAGGCGACTTTGAGGGATGGAAAGCCTGTTGGCTTCCCCATGAGTCCACCCATATAGTGTATGTATCTGAAAACGCAGGACTTTGTGTTCTGCGTGGCTGGACGGAAGCCTGCAAGCACATGCAGCATGTGTTTGAAACTAAACTGCAATGCAACAACACCCACTACGACAAGTATGACATGGCGATATCTATCGATGACAACTCGGCGATCGTGACTTTTGACAGTACCGCGACAGGTGCCGAAGGCATTTTCACAGACACCTACGAAACAAGGTTTATGCGTAAGACACCACAAGGATGGAAAATCGCCCATTCAAATGTGATTGTCAAAGTTCGGAAACAAAGCTCTGTTGCCTCACTGGCCGTCGATAGATCGGGGCATGTCATCTGGACCAACGAGGCAACGCGAGAAAAACTTACGTCGCACCCAGTTTTCAGCATCTCCTCTGGCCGGTTGCGTGCAAACCGTTTGGCATGGGACAAAGTCCTGCAATCGGCCCTAAAGAACGCCAGCCTCTATCACGGGCATTTTGAAATGACCCGTTTCATTGAACAAAACGATGGTCCATTCCGCTGCCCAGTCGTTCTGGGTGAAACCGATGAAGGATGTGTGGCTGTCGTTTGTCTGAACGTGAGAGATAGCGCGACCTATGTCCAATTTGATCTCGATGACGTCGTTGAACGCAAGTTAGCTATCGCGCAGACCGTGTTTGGCCTCTCTGAAGGCCAAACCAATGTCGCGCGCCATGTGGCAAGTGGCCAAGGCCTTAAATGTATTGCGAACGAACTTGGCATCAGTGTGAATACAGTGCGCACGCACCTCACTCGGATATACGAAAAGACCGGCGTGAACTCTCAGACTGCGCTCGTGCGTCTATTGCTAAGCGTGGCTTGAAGCGGAGTTGACACTATTAAGTGCCTTGGTTACCCGTGCGCTCAAGCGGGTATGGTGAAAAGGTATCACGAAAGCTTCCCAAGCTTCAGTTACGAGTTCGATTCTCGTTACCCGCTCCATTCATTTTTTTCGAAGGAGATCATCCCATGTCAGAAATCATCCGCATCGATTCAAACGCTCGTATGAGCCAAGTCGTTATCACGGGTGGCATTGCCTACCTCGCGGGCCAAGTTGGCGCTGAAGGCGGCACCGTGACTGAGCAAACGCAAGCCATTCTCGGTAAAATCGACGTGTTGTTGGAAAAAGCTGGCACAGACAAAACCAAGCTGATCACAGCACAGATCTGGTGTGCAGACATGAGCACGGACTTCGCCGATATGAATGCGGTTTGGGATGCGTGGGTTGCAGAAGGCTGCGCGCCTGCACGTTGGACAGGCGAAGCAAAGCTTGCGACCACCGGTTACAAAGTCGAAATCATCGTCACCGCGGCAGTATGACCCCGTTTATCATCCCGTTAGATAAGCTTTCGCTTCGCAATGCGGGCGTTCCCGAACCGTGGACTTTCGGCATGGCCGATCGCGTCCGGTTCGGGGAAGTAGACGTGTTGAACCACGTAAACAACGTGGCCTATTTGCGTTGGTATGAAACCTTACGCGTTAACTATCTGAACCACTATGACGCCTATACCCTTGCGGGCGAGAACCCAAAATTTGTCGTTAAATCAGTAGGCTTAGACTACAAAGCTGAAGTAAAACCCGAAACCAGCTACATTAACGTTACCCGCACGGTTTCAATGCGCAACACCAGCTGGGTCATGGAATACGCGACCTTTGTCGACGGTCAGATCACCACCACGGGTGATTGCGTGGCGGTGTTGTTAAACCAAGACAACACCAAACGGCCCCTGCCTGACGCACTACGCCAAGCATTCATCCTTCGCGATGGTGCCGTGCAGCTCTAAACGCCGTGCTGTTGCAAGAACCCGACGAGCGCAGCCGTTGATTCATCCTTGCCGGACGCATCCGCGCCCTCAACGATTGGCTGCAGCGCAGTCGCCAATTCTTTGCCCAATTCCACGCCCCATTGGTCATAAGAATTGATGCCCAAAACCACGCCTTCAACAAACACGCGGTGTTCATAAAGCGCAATGATTTGGCCCAAAGTGAACGGATCAAGCTTTGGGTAAGCAATTGTTACTGAAGGTCGATTACCTGCAAAGACGCGATGCTTTGCTTGGCGCTCAAGCTCAGCACCCTCAAACTTATCGGCAACTTTACCACGCGCTTCATCCAGATCGCGGCCTTTCATCAAGGCTTCGGACTGGGCCAAGCAATTGGCGACAAGCAACTGGTGTTGATGGTGCAAGTCATCGTCATGGCCTCGGGCCGCCACAAGGAATTCACAAGGGATAACGCGGGTGCCTTGGTGGATCAGTTGATAAAACGCGTGCTGACCGTTTGTACCAGGTTCACCCCAGACAACAGGGCCGGAATTGATGGATAGGTCTTCGCCATCCATGCTGACGCCTTTGCCGTTGCTCTCCATCTCAAGCTGTTGAAGATAGGCTGGTAAGCGACTGAGATTGTTATCATAAGGCAGAACCGCGCGTGTGGAATACCCACATATCTGATTGTGCCAAATGCCGACCAAAGCCAGCATAACCGGCATGTTTTCGGACCAGTCAGCCGCTTGAAAATGGCGGTCCATATCTCGCGCGCCACGCAGAAACGCACGAAACGCATCTGGGCCAATCGCAATCATCATGGACAGGCCAATCGGCCCCCACATCGAATAGCGCCCACCAACCCAATCTTCAAAACCAAACACGCGGGCGGCATCGATCCCAAAGGCGGCGGTGCCATCCTCGGATGTAGAGAGTGCCGCGAATTGCGCTGCAGGGTCGGATACGCTTTCACCCATCCACGCTTTCGCTGTGCGGGCATTGGTCATGGTTTCAATTGTCGTGAATGTTTTGGACGCCACAATCACCAATGTCGTTGTCGGATCGCAGCTGCGCAGCACCTGACTAATATCCGCAGGGTCGACGTTGGACACAAAATGACAGCGCGGACCATCGTGGTACGGCGCCAGCGCAAGAACACCCATCGCGGGGCCAAGGTCAGACCCGCCGATACCGATGTTCACGACATCCGTGATCTTGCCACCCTGCCCTTTGAACGCACCTGAGCGCACGTCGGCGGCAAATTTTTCCATGCGGTCCAATGTGCCGAGAACCTCGGGCATCACATCCGCACCGTCGACCATCACAGGTCCACCATCAAGATTACGCAATGCCGTGTGCAATACAGCGCGACCTTCGGTTTCGTTGATCGCCGTTCCGTCGAACATCGCATCGCGCTTGCCCGCCAGATCAACTTGATCAAGCAGGTCGATCAGCAACGCACGGCCGCGCTCATCGATGTTGGTTTTGGCATAGTCCAGACGCATATCGCCGACGGACGCGGTAAAGTCATCCGCACGCTTAACATCGAACAGCGTTTCAAAACGACGGTTTTCTACAGCCTCGTGATGGATGTGTAGTTTGCCCCACATGACTTAGCTCTCCGCCCAATGAACTGTTGCACCAGAAAGAACGCCCGCAATTGGTGCATCCGTTGGCGTTAACGACTGCGCACGCTCAAGCGCCTCTCGCTTTTCCGCTCCTATGATGACGACATGACAGCGCATCGCGTCTTGCAGTGCTTTCATCGACAATGAAATCCGCGGCTCCAATCCGTCGGGTGGTTGAACCGTCACCAGTGGAAGTGGCGTGTTTAATGCCATTTCAAGATCAGGTGAGTTCGGGAAAATGCTGGCTGTGTGCATATCCGCGCCCATGCCCAAAAGCAGAACGGAAATCGGCAAATGCGGCTCAACCGCTCCAGAAAGTTCAGCAATATCCGCGGCGTCCCCAGCTGGAAGGTATGACACATAATTGGCGGCAGCAGCGGCATCCACAAGCAACCGTTCTTTCACAAGCCGCGTGTTTGAGCGCGCATGGTCTTCTGGAACGCGCCGCTCATCCGTGAGCATCACGTTGATCCGCGCCCAATCGAGGTGTTTTGCCGCGCAAAGGACGTCAAAAATCGGCCCAGGCGTCGTGCCACCCGGAACGGCAAACGACACGGTGTCATGGTTCAATAAATGGCTTTCCAATTCACCCGCGAGGGTGTTGGCAAGGTCCATCATCATCATTTCTGCATCAGGATATTCGATAAGTTTCATCGCGTTATTCCTTAATTTCGTGCCAACGCCGGCCTTCACGATGCATCAACATCAACGCGTCCTCAGGGCCAGATGACCCTTGGTCATATAGCTTTGGAACGTCGCCACGGGCTTTCCAGCCCTCAATCAGCGGATCTGTCCACGCCCATGCCGCTTCAACTTCGTCACCGCGCATAAACAGGGTTTGGTTGCCGCGGATAACGTCCATGATCAGGCGCTCATAGGCGTCGGTGCTGTCTTCGGCGTCTGGCCCCAGCGCTTCGGCAAATGTCATATCAAGTGGTACGTCGATCAACCGCATACCGCCCGGGCCTGGTTCCTTAATCGTGACCTGCAATTGCATGCCTTCATTCGGCTGCAACTGGATCGACAAGATGTTGCGGTGGCGTTTTTCATCCCCCGGAAAGATCGAGTGCCCGATGTCTTTGAACACAACAATAATCTCGGACGAACGCGCCTTAAGCTTCTTGCCAGTGCGCAAGTAGAACGGTACGCCCGCCCAACGCCAGTTGGCGATTTCACAGCGCAGGGCCACAAAGCTTTCCGTGTGCGAACGCGGATCTTCTGCGTCATCGCGGTAGCTTGGGCTGTCTTTGTTAGCGTCATACTGACCACGAACAATATGGTGCGGCTCAACAGCTTGCAGCGCGCGAATAACCTTTAGCTTTTCGTCACGCACAGCGTCCGCATCAAACATCGACGGCGATTCCATCGCGATCAGGCACAAAAGCTGCATCAGGTGGTTCTGAACCATATCACGCATCGCGCCGGATTGGTCATAATAGGCCCCTCGCCCGCCAACACCAACCGTTTCAGCAACAGTGATCTGGATATGGTCGACGTAATGGTTGTTCCAAAGCGGCTCAAACAACATGTTGCCGAAACGTACGGCCATCAGGTTTTGAACCGTTTCTTTGCCCAGGTAATGGTCGATCCGGTAGATTTGGCTTTCGTCAAAATGCTCTGCCAGCGTTGCGTTCAACGCCTTCGCTGTTTCTAAATCACGGCCAAACGGTTTTTCAACGACGACGCGGCTGTCATCATCGGCAATCTTAAAGCTGTGCAACCGTTCCGCCAAATCCCCAAACAGACTTGGCGCGACTGAGAAATAGAACGCATTCACGACCTCAAAACGGATCAGGTCATGCAGCTCTTCCCAGCCCCCGGTGCCCTTGGCATCAACGGGAATGTAGTGCAGCTGTGCAACGAATTTCTCGATGCACTCTTTGTCTTTGGACTCGTCACCACCAAATTCGGCAATCGCTTCGCGGATCATCTGACGATATCCGTCACTGTCCATATCCGTGCGCGCTGCACCAATAATGCGCGAGCCTGCAGGCATTTGGTTGGACAAAAATCGCCGGAATAATCCGGGTAAAATTTTGCGGCGGGCCAAATCGCCCGTCCCCCCAAAAATTACGAGGTCAAATTCTTCAACTGGGATCACGCGCGAGACCATGTGGTCCTCCGAGGTTAAGTTAGCGCTAACGTAGCGCTTTCTAGCTTCGATTTAAATCTAAGTCTAGCACGTTACCCGCGTTTAAAGCGTAAACATTGCCGCGCGCGCATTATGCATCAAGTTCTGCATCCCAGTACAGAAAATCCAACCAAGACGCATGTAGGTAATTGGGTGGAAACTTGCGGCCCATATTGCGCAACTGCTCTGCCGCTGGCTGCCGCGGTGGTTTGCGCAAAGACATTCGTGCCTCGCGCAGTGACTTTGATCCCTTCGACAGATTGCACGGTGAACAAGCGGCAACGACGTTTTCCCAAGATGTCACCCCACCTGCGGCCCGCGGCACAACGTGGTCGAACGTCAAATCCCCCGTTGCAGAACAATATTGGCACGAAAACTCGTCACGCAGGAACAGATTGAACCGTGTAAACGCGACCTTCTTTTGCGGCTTCACATAATCGCGCAACACGACAACCGATGGAATGCGAATTTCCATCGACGGGGATCGCGCGACTTCGTCGTATTCGGCGACAATGTCGACACGGTTCAGCCATGCGGCTTTCACAGCATCCTGCCACGGCCAAAGTGATAGCGGGTAATAGGACAGCGGACGGTAGTCGGCATTCAACACAAGTGCGGGGTGCTGTTTTAACCCTACTGGCTTTCGCACAAAGTCTGATCTGAAATCCGTGTCTGTATTCGTTGCAATCTGCAAAACCGTTCCCATCCTGTCTGCTATCAAAAGCACCAGAACGGGAGCCCCGCTCCAGTCTTAAGACCGACTATATCTCGTGCTCACAGCCATTCAAGCCCAAGATATTGATAGTTTTATGACAGATCAGTGCCGGTTAGACACTAAGGCGTGCACCCTATTGATAGCCAAGCCGTTCGCGCATGAATGCGAGCGCCACCTGCAATCCATCCGGCGCAATGCCGTGGCCTGTACCTTTTTGGATATGTGCGTAGACCTCTTTCCAGCCTGCACCTTGAAGCGCTTCGGCGGCCTCTGGCAAGGATTTAACGGGAACCACGTCGTCCTCGTCTCCGTGGATTAACAGGACCGGAGGACGGCAAACAACGTCATCAACCAACGCTTCTGGCTCAAGCAAACGACCAGAGAACGCAGTCAGCCCAGCAACCGCGTCTTCACGGCGCGGCAAAACGTGAAGTGACATCATCGTTCCTTGGCTAAACCCAAGCACCATCACCTGTTCGGGCAACAGGTCTTCATCGACCATAATACCATCAAGATAGCTGTTCAGGTCATCCGCTGCACGATCCAACCCTGCGCGGGATTCTTCCTCGGATGATCCATCAATCCATGGGATCGGGAACCACTGGAACCCCATCGGGCTTCCGGCGCAGTCTTCGGGTGCATCCGGCGCAAAGAAAGCAGTGTCAGGCAGGTGTTCTGCCAGTGGATCAGCAAGGCCCATCAGGTCGGCCCCATTCGCGCCGTACCCGTGTAAAAACACCACCGCAGAGCGCATTTCGCCCGATGCCGGTTCGCGGCGCTGTGAATTTAGAACCCGTGTCATATGATGCCTTCTCTCTCTTTGTCTACGCGGTAGTACGCCCACAAAAGCCGCGCTGCAACCGACCGCCACGGCGACCAATCCTGCGACATCTCGCGAAAAGCTTTTTCCTTCGGGCGCTCCGGTAGGTCGTATAAAACGCGGGCGGCTTCTTGCAGTGCCAAGTCACCAGGCGCGAAGACATCCGCACGGCCAAGACTGAACATCGCATAGACTTCTGCCGTCCACGGACCAATGCCCTTTACCGCTGTTAACGTCTTAATAACCTCAACGCTCGGCATGGTGCGCAGCCCGTCAAAATCAATACCGGCATTCGCCAACTCGTGGGTGTAAAGCGCCTTTTGGCGGCTTAAACCGAGCCCACGCAATTCATCCTCGCTCGCGGCAGCGCAGGCCTTAGGCGTGGTCATGCCCGCATCGACCAACCGGCCCCAAATCGCATTCGCGCTTGCGATGCTGACCTGTTGACCCACGATCGCATTTAAAAGTTGATCAAACCCGTCTGGTTTGCGCCGCAGCGGCAGTGGCCCCGTTTGGGCATAAGCCGCTTTCATCTTCGGGCAATGCGCGGCTAACCAATCCATGCCTTCAATGACGCAAGCATCCGTTTCAATAATTCGCTCAGTCATTGGCGCGTCCCAAGCGACATCACCCAAGCAACTGCTTCTTGAACGTTCGAAAGCGGCGTCGCGCTCGGCATTTCGGGGCGTTTCAACAGCAAAACGGGAATCTTCAACGCACGCGCTGCGTCCAGCTTTGCACGGCCCCCGTCCCCACCTGCGTTCTTCACAACGATATGAGTTACCCCAAGCGCTTTGAACAACTGCGCCTCGCTTCGTGGTGAAAATGGCGGTCGGCCAAGAACAAACTCACCGCCCTCAAATGGAAACGGCGCGGTGGGTGGGTCGATCAAACGACACAGCACGCGCCGTCCCTCAAGGTTCGCGTATTGCGTTAGCGTTTGACGCCCCGTTGCAAGGAACACGACAGCGTTCGCGGGAATATACGCTGCTGCGTCTTCTGGCACATCAATTATCGTCCAATCATCACCCGTCTCAGCAATCCAAGGTGGACGAACGAGTTGCGCATAAGGAAGGCCCAACTCTGCACAGATCCGCGCGGTGCGATTGGTGATCTGATCGGCAAACGGATGCGTTGCGTCCAAAACGGCGCTGATGTTTTGGTCTTCTAAATAGGCGCGAAAACCGTCTTCGCCGCCAAACCCGCCCGTGCGTGTCGGAATTGGCAATGGTTCGGGCGAGCGCGTTGCGCCCGCAAGCGATGCTATCACGTTAATGCCCGTATCCGTCAAAGCCCACGCAATACGCTTGGCCTCACCTGTCCCTGCCAGCAGTAGAACCGTCACAGTCCCACCTGCGCGATAATCTTTCCGCTTCGATCAATCATCACGATATCTGTTTCAGGCGCGTCTTCGCCAAACTGCGCCCGCACTTGCTTTGCGGCTTTGCGTGCAATGACTTGCCCAAGCTCCGGCCCTGCGATTTCATAGGCCTCTAGTGCGGTGTTTGCTTTCGCCACAGCAGGGTTGCCCGCCCATTCAGATAGCATATCAAAATCCACTTGCGAGCGGCCCGAGTGCAAATCGACGGCCCCTTGCGCCAGTTTGGTGAGCTTACCAATGCCGCCGCCAATCGTCAGCCGAGCAATGGGATTGCGGCGCATATACTTGATCATCCCGCCAATAAAATCGCCCATATCCAGCATCGCGTGATCCGGTAGCCCATAAAGCGCCTGAACCGATTTCTCAGACATATTGCCCGTGCA
Organism: Octadecabacter temperatus; assembly: GCF_001187845.1. Lineage (NCBI taxonomy): Bacteria > Pseudomonadati > Pseudomonadota > Alphaproteobacteria > Rhodobacterales > Roseobacteraceae > Octadecabacter > Octadecabacter temperatus. The sequence goes on from NZ_CP012160.1 coordinate 1,586,954, forward strand.
GCCCGCAACATGGGTCAACCCGTCTGCACGCGCCACATCAATCCCGCGATGGATAGAGGCAATCCACGCTGCGCATGAAAACGGGCGCACGATCCCCGTGGTTCCAAGAACACTTAACCCACCGACAATCCCAAGACGCGGGTTCCACGTTTTTTGGGCAATTTCTTCGCCGTTCGGGATGCTAACCGTAATTTCGACATTAGGGGACTGCCCAAATTCGCTTGCCATCTCAGCAACGATCTCATCCATCATCGCCCTTGGCACAGGGTTAATAGCCGCTTCACCAACACCAATCGGCAAACCCGCTTTGGTGACGGTGCCAACTCCCTCGCCCGCTTTAAACACCACGCCCCCGATGGACGTCGAAACGCGCACATCAATCGTCGCGCCATGGGTCACGTCCGGATCATCGCCTGCATCTTTGATGATACCGGCCTGCGCCCAACCATCGCCACGGCACGCGCCAACAACCTCAAACACAGGCTGCTCGCCTTTGGGCAATGTAATTGAAACTTGGTCGGGAAAATCACCCCATAACCCCATCAACGCCGCCTTAGTGGCAGCGGTGGCACATGCGCCCGTGGTCCAGCCCCGCCGCAGCTCTCCTGATGGTTTACGTGTCATTGTCGCGACCTTAACCGCGCAGCACGATGACGCCAATCCGCAAAACCATGTCGTTTGCTCCCTTTCACACGCCCCGTTCTCGGGCCATAAGACGGTATGGATACGCGACTCCCTTCATATGACTGGCCCGAGCTTGAAAAAGGCTGGGTTTGGCTGTGCGGTGCTGGCCCCGGTGATCCGGGTCTTTTGACGCTGCACGCCTTGAATGCACTGCGCCAAGCCGACGTTGTGATTTATGACGCGTTGGTTCAGGTCGCGATCCTCGATTGGGCTCCGCAGGCCGAACATATCTATGCAGGCAAGCGTGGCGGCAAACCGTCAGCCAAACAACGCGACATTTCGCTTCAGTTGGTCGATTTGGCAAAAACAGGCAAGCGCGTGCTGCGCCTTAAGGGCGGTGATCCGTTCGTATTCGGGCGTGGCGGCGAAGAAGCGCAAACGCTTGTGCAGCATGGTGTTCCCGTTCGCATTATTCCTGGTATTTCAGCTGGGATCGGCGGGCTTGCCTATGCTGGCATCCCCGTGACGCACCGCGATGTAAACCAATCTGTGACCTTCGTGACGGGCCATGACCAATCCGGCAACGCTACACAAAGCCTCGATTGGCATTCAATCGCCAAGGGGTCGCAAGTTATTGTTATCTACATGGGAATGAAGCACATTTCCCAAATTACCGCATCCCTTACCGATGCTGGACGCCCCTTATCTGAACCTGTCGCGGTCGTGACATCCGCCACCACAAAAGACCAACAGGTCATTGAAACAACACTGGGAACGATTGAGGCTGACATCGCCAAAGCGGGCCTCGAACCGCCTGCGATTATCTGTGTCGGCAAAGCGGTGCGCATGCGGGATGTGTTGAACTGGCAAGCACAGGCCGAAGGCATCCCACCTGTAAACCTAGACCCATTGGGCCGTGGACGGCCCGCTGAATCGGCCTAATCCAGTGGGCGGTTTTGTCCTCGCAGCGCCGTCTTCGGGTGCAGGGAAAACAACCGTAACACTTGGCATCCTACGCGCGCTGTCTCGTGCGAGTCATAGCATCCGATCTGCAAAATCCGGCCCTGACTATATCGACCCACAGTTTCACGCAGCCGCCACGGGGCACCCCTGCGTGAACCTTGACGCATGGGCGATGACGCCAGAACGCTTGAAATCGCTCGCCTCTGGTGCGGGGGATTTGATCGTTGAGGGCGCGATGGGTCTGTTTGACGGTGCCCCGCCTGACGGAAGAGGGTCTACCGCCGAACTCGCAAAAGCGCTTAAGCTGCCTGTCGTCTTGATTGTGGACGCAAAGGCAATGTCACAGTCAATCACGGCCTTGGTTGGCGGTTTTATGGCCCACGACAAAGATGTGAAGATTGCGGGCGCCATCTTGAACCATGTCGGGTCTGAACGTCACGCTGACATGCTTAAAACCGCGCTAGCACCGCTGAAAATCCCTGTGCTTGGCGCTATTCCCCGCTCATCCGAATTGTCACGCCCATCTCGCCACCTTGGCCTTGTCCAAGCAGGTGAGATGCCTGATCTCAATGCCTTCTTGAACAAAGCAGCCGACATAGTTGCCGAAAACGTCGATCTCAGGGCGCTGAAAGCACTAGCAGCACCATCTGATTGGCCTGTTGCACAGCCCGTAAAAAATGCGCCCCGACGCATTGCCGTGGCACGCGACGCCGCTTTTTCGTTCACCTATCCTCACATGCTGCGCGATTGGGACCAAAGCGGCGCGACGATCCTACCGTTTTCACCATTGGCTGATGAACCTGTACCTGAAGCAGACCGTTTATTCCTGCCGGGTGGATACCCTGAGCTATACGCGGCCACCCTCGCCAGCAATGCAACCTTCATTCAAAGCCTTAAATATGCGGCACAAGAAACTGATATATATGGCGAATGCGGCGGATACATGATGCTTGGCGAAACCCTGATCGACGCGGAAGGTACGCCTCATAAGATGGCAGGACTTCTGGGCCTCACCACAAGCTTCAAGGAACGTAAACTGCACTTAGGATACCGTAGCCTTACCCAATTGGCCCAACATCCTCTGACATATAATACACCCAATCATCGCACTTACGCTGCGCATGAATTCCACTATGCCAGCACTTTAAGCGCAGATGGGACGCCCCTGTTTAATGCAACCAACGCCGAAGGAACCCCGCTTGGCCCGATGGGCCTGATCGAAGGACGCGTTGCAGGATCTTTCGCGCATATCATTGATCCGATCAATTAATTGTCGCGCCCCATTGCCAAGGTTAGTCGCGAGGCGTAGCCAAATCGCATGACCCAAGCCACTTCCCAAATCCCAGACGACAGCCGCGCAAAACGCAACGTTGCCGTCCTCGTTCTCGCCCAAGCAATCCTTGGGGCGCAGATGCCGATGATCTTTGTTGTCGGAGGGCTGGCGGGCAAGCAACTGGCCTCCAACATCTGTTGGGCGACATTGCCTATTTCACTGATTATCTTTGGGTCAATGACTACCGCCCCGTGGCTATCCCCCCTTATGCAGTCACGCGGAAGACGGTTTGGCTTTTATATTGGCGCGATTGCGGGCGCATTCGGTGCCGCGGTTGCCGCGTACGGCCTTTATATCGGCTCGTTTACCGTGCTTTTGATCGGGTCCTACTTCACGGGCATTTATATGTCCGCGCAGGGGTTTTACCGTTTTGCAGCTACCGACAGCGCGTCCGACAGTTTCAAACCCAAGGCGATTTCTTATGTCATGGCGGGCGGTCTGCTTTCGGCGATCCTCGGACCGCAGCTTAACAAAATCGTTGATGGCTATTCTGTGGTGCCATTCCTTGGCACTTATATGGCCGTTGTTGCGCTGAACCTAATCGGTATGTTCCTGTTTCTGGCGCTTGACTTACCCAAAGGCACACGCGGACAGCCCAAAGTCGACGGCCCCGCCCCGCGCACCCGTGGTCAGCTTCTCTCTGACCCCAACATCATCGTAGCGATGATCGTCGCACTGGTGTCCTATTCCTTGATGAACCTTGTGATGACATCCACCCCACTTGCCGTCGTGGGTTGTGGGTATGATCTTGATAATGCAAATAATATTGTATCTGCGCACGTGCTTGCGATGTTTGCGCCATCCTTCTTCACGGGGCACCTAATCGTACGCTACGGCGTCAAAACGATCATGGCTATTGGCCTTGTGATCCTGACAGCCGCGGGTATTGCTGCCCTCTTTGGGGTCAGCCTCGCGGATGGAAACCAGCCGTCGTTGGTAAGCTTTTACGCCGCCCTGATCTTGCTTGGCCTTGGTTGGAACTTTGGTTTCATCGGTGCAACGACACTGCTGACGTCTTCGCACGCTGCGCACGAACGCGGTGTTATTCAGGGCCTTAATGATATGATCGTGTTCGGCTCAGTCATGATGGCGTCACTGGCATCGGGTGGCTTGATGAACTGCTCTGGCGGGGAACCGATTGCAGGCTGGACGGCCGTGAATATCGCAATGGCACCGTTCATCGCTTTGGCCGCAGGTGCACTGATCTGGCTGACATTCAAATCCCGTCGCGCGGCCTAAGACCAGCGTAACAGTCTAATTTTACTGCGAAACTGGCTAATACCCACAGTTCCGTCCGCCACGCGTTGTGGCTCAGATGCGATCTGCATCAAAACCGGCTTCGCAGTCCATCCCTCAAGCAATGCAGCGTGCGCAAGTTTAGGCAAACGTTTGCGAAGGTTGCGTGCAGACCCAGCATCCGCGGCGGAATTTAAGGCAAGTGTCACCAACCCTTCACGCGTTCCGTTGATCAACGGAACACGACCGGACTCTTCAAGGGCGCTCACGGCGGCAAGGTAACGGGACACGGAAACGGCCGCGCCGTAGTTCAGCACAGGCAAGCGCATATCGTCAGGCGCCCCGAGCAGACGGGCCGCTTGCCACATCAATTCAGCGCCCCCTTTTCGGAAGTAATCGACGAAATGCTGCGCGTCTTCAAACGGGTCTTTATAGATGTCCCAACGACGCACCGCGACGACCTGATCCAGCGCGGAAGCAGCCTCAGCGTCTAGAACCTCAGTCAAGGGCGTAGTAACCTCATGTCGGCGAACAGCCCCGCCACTGGCGATCTCTTCCAAGGCATCGCGCCACCATTGCAGCCGCATCTCTGCAATCATTGGCTCCTCAGTCACCCAAGGCGCGCGCGACACTTCGACGTTAAAGGCATAAAGCGGAAACAAAACGCGGCGCGCCTCAACCGGGGCAGCCATAGCCGCCATGAAACGATGTGGGTCGCCTCGTTCAACAATTGCAGCGCAGGCGTTCAGGCTCACGTTTCAGCCCCGTCCCGCACCAGCTTCCAACGGATCGCGTCCACAAGGGCGTCAAAAGACGCATCCACTATGTTCGCGCTGACCCCGACAGTGGACCACGTGCGGCCCTGCCCGTCCTCTGAGTCAATAATGACCCGCGTCACGGCTTCGGTGCCACCATTGGTGATACGCACCTTAAAATCCGTAAGATGGACGTCAGCGACTTTGTCAGCGTAGCGCCCCAGATCTTTCATCAAGGCACGGCTAAGCGCATTGACGGGACCTTGGTCAGACCCGTCCGGGCCAAGGCTTTCGGACACAGACATCGTTTTCACACCATCCACCTTCACCACGACAACGGCCTCAGACAGCGACACCATTTCGTTGCGTTTGTTACGACGGCGTTCAACGGTCACGCGGTAACGCTTCACCTCGAAAAACTCAGGCATCAACCCCAGCTCTTCACGGGCCAAAACCTCAAAACTCGCCTGCGCGGTGTCATAGGAATATCCCGCAGCTTCACGATCTTTCACGCGGTTCAGAATGTTCTGCAACGCAGGGTCGCCCTTCGCCACGTCCAAACCCATTGAGCTCAGGCGCTCGCGCAGGTTGCTTTGCCCCGCTTGGTTGGACATAGGCACAATACGGCTGTTGCCGACAACGCTCGGATCGACATGCTCGTAGGTGCTCGGGTCTTTGGCAATGGCAGAGGCATGAAGCCCCGCCTTATGCGCGAACGCCGAAGCCCCAACATAAGCCGCCTGTTTATTCGGTACACGGTTCAGAATCTCGTCAAGCATCCGCGATGCTTTGCGAAGATCCTTAAGCGCTTCCATGCTGACGCCTGTTTCAAACTGGCTGGCGTAGGGTTCTTTCAACAACAATGTCGGTATAAGGGTAATCAAGTTGGCATTGCCGCAACGCTCTCCAAGCCCGTTGAGCGTGCCTTGAATCTGGCGCGCACCGGCAGCGACGGCGACCAGTGAATTGGCAACGGCATTTTCGGTGTCATTGTGCGTGTGAATTCCAATGTGATCCCCTGGCACCCCCGCCTCGATCAGCGCTTTGGTCGCGCCGCGTACATCGTGGGGCAATGCGCCGCCGTTGGTGTCACACAAAACAACCCAACGCGCTCCGGCGTCATAGGCCGCTTTCGCCGCGCGCAGCGTATATTCAGGATTGGCCTTAAACCCGTCAAAGAAATGCTCTGCGTCAAACAGAGCCTCGCGCCCGGCGCCAACAATATGCGAGATCGAGGCCGAAATGTTCTCGATGTTTTCATCCAGCGTAATCCCAAGCGCTGTCTTCACATGGAAATCATGGGTCTTACCGACAAGACAAACCGACGACGTTCCAGCATTCATAACAGCCGCCAAAACGTCATCATTATCCGCAGACCGCCCTGTCCGCTTGGTCATCCCAAACGCCACAACCGTCGCGCGGGTCTTGGGCGCATCTTCAAAAAACTCACTGTCGGTTGGGTTGGCGCCGGGCCAACCACCCTCGATGTAATCGACACCAAGTTCATCCAGCACAGCGGCAACCGCATGCTTTTCATCCGTGGAAAACTGAACACCTTGGGTTTGCTGCCCATCGCGCAACGTCGTGTCATAAAGGTAAAGACGCTCAACCATGATCACACATCCCAGATTCTTTGGCTCTTAAATACTCACTCTTGCGCGGCGCAGCCGCGCCCCCCGCTCGCCGCAGGCGCTGATCGAAGATCATTTCAACGCCTCCAATACAGACGCATCAAAATCAGGCCCAGCTTCCCAGCTTGCTGTTCCAGCGACATCCGTCACCTGAACACCGGCGGCATTCAACACGTCGCGAACGCGGTCCGCTTCGCCCCAGTCTTTGGCAACACGCGCCGCACTGCGCTCTTCGATCAAACGCTCAATCACGGGCGCGACCCACTCGGGCAAGTCATTGCCAGTTTCGGCTTGATCCAGAACAGCCCAGTCATTCACGAGGCCAAGCATTTCCAAAGCATGGGCCAAAGGAACCAACCCCGCCGCAGTCTTGGCCTTCGCCAAAACATGCATGCGTGAAATCGCACCCGATGTGTTCAGATCGTTGCCAAGAACGCCCATGAACTCAACATCAGCGTTCCAATCACCGGACGCTTTCAGCTTTTCAACTGTTGCGGCCGAATACCCATGCTTGCGCAGTACCTCAAACCAATCAGACAGCATCTTTTCGGCCTCTGCTCGCTTCACATCCGTCCAATCCATTGGTTTGCGGTAATGGGTCAACAAGAACACCAACCGAATAACCGCGCCATCGACGCCTTTGTCCAACAAATCGCGGACCGTAAAGAAATTGCCCAAGGACTTGGACATTTTCTTGCCCTCGACCTGCAGCATCTCGTTGTGCATCCAGACCTTAGCGAAGCCGTGGCCGCAGCAGGTTGACTGGGCGATCTCGTTCTCGTGGTGCGGGAACTGCAAATCATTGCCGCCGCCGTGGACGTCGAACTCCTCGCCGAGCAAATCCAACGCCATTGCAGAACACTCAATATGCCATCCTGGGCGACCACGTCCCCACGGGCTATCCCAACCGGGTTGGTCGTCCGTGCTTGGCTTCCATAGCACAAAATCCATCGCATCTTCTTTGAACGGCGCAACTTCGACACGTGCGCCAGCGATCATATCATCCACGCTACGCCCAGACAGCGCGCCGTATTCTTCGTATGACCGCACGCGAAACAGCGCATGGCCTTCCGCACTATAAGCATGACCTTTTTCGATCAGGTCTTCGATCATAGTGATCATCTGACCGATATACGCCGTCGCTCGTGGCGCTTGGTTTGGTTCCAACGCGCCAAGGCTGGCCATATCTTCAAGATACCATGCAATCGTCTCATCAGACCGCTCAGCGATAAGCTCCTCAAGCGTCCCTGCCGCGCCCGCTTTTTGGCGGCTCAGCGCTGTCGCATTGATCTTGTCATCGACGTCGGTGAAATTGCGCACATAGGTCACGTGCTCTGCGCCATAGGTGTGGCGCAGCAAGCGAAACAACGTATCAAAGACAATAACAGGGCGCGCATTGCCAAGATGGGCGCGGTCATAAACCGTCGGCCCGCACACATATATGCGCACGTTATCTGGGTCGATCGGTTCAAACTCGACTTTTTTGCGAACCGCGGTGTTGAATAGTCTAATCGTCATGACGTGCCTCTAGCGCAGGGGTTGCCCGCGGACTTAGCAAGTTCAACGATATGAGGAAACGTGAAAGAGCAGCCCGCGACTAAGTCAGCAGGTAATAATACAGCAGATGATGCAAATGCTCTTCATACGAACTCAATAGCCGTCCCGCACCGCCCCCGTCAACGCACCATTTGCGCAAGCTTGCGCACCGTGTTGAGGTTACGGGCGGTTGCTTGCACACCAAGCACGCGTTCCATTTTCGCCATCAGCTTTGATCGCGCCACGCCGGATGGCGCAAAAAGCCAAACGCGCTTTCCCTGAATGACCAGTTCTTCATCCTCAGTGATCAACGTGTCGCGTAACGTTTCATCTAAAACCGGCGCTTCCAAACAAAAGAATGCATGAACCAGATTGCCCTTCACGTCCCAAGGACAGGCGTTTTCAGCGTCCAAAATTTCCTGCGCGGGCAAGACACGCACGGCAACATAAACACCCATTTGCGCGATCATCGCAGAGCGCAACTGTCCCACTAAATCTCCGGCATTCGCCTCAAAAACCAAATTGCCAGACGCAATGTAGGATTTCACATCTGTCCAACCCAGCCCTTCAGCCAAGGCGCGCAACTCTGCCATCGGAACCTTATTGGCCCCACCCACGTTCACACCGCGCAGCAACGCCACCCACTTGTCAGACATATCACTCATGCTCCATCATTCCCTCATGAGCCTTGCCACAGTCAATGCGATTTGCGAAACCCTCCCCTCAGCTGAGGTGTCTGACCCTTGGGGCGGTGGTCATGACGCGTGGAAAATCGGAGGCAAGATGTTCGCCAGCATGGGCACCGTTACCCAAGGCGTTGCTGTAAAATGCTCCAGTATCGAAGACGCTTTGCACCTCGAAGATATGTTCGGCTGGCCCAAAGCTCCGTATTTCCACCGCTCATGGGTCTTAATCCCATGGGACATCGATGAGGACGAGCTGAAGCATCGAATTGAGACCTCCTACGCCCTGGTGCGCAACTCGCTCACGAAGAAGCTTCGCGCAACGTTAGCACCCTATTCGCCGTCCTGAAAAGTTATGCCGACTGCGCACGCCGCAAGCGAATAGCCTGCGGCGCTCGCCGGTATTTATTCGGTCAATCGTATTGAACGACCTCAATCTCCAAACCGTTCTCATCTTGAAAATAGAACCGACGTCCAGGTTCGTAATCTGCATGGGAATGCGGTTCAAACCCGCGCGCTTTAACCTTGGTTTCAACTGTATCGAGATCATCCACGACAAACGCGATGTGGTTTAAACCTGCCCGTTGATTGTAACTGACCTGTTGCGCGTCGTGCAGCGATCCCTTTTCGCCCGTATAAAGGGCGACATAAGACGTCGCGCTTCCGACATGGACTGAGTACCCATTGTGGATCGAGTTCCCTGACCACCGGACGTGCCAACCAAAAAGGTCAACAAACATCCCAGCCGTCGCATCGGGGGCCGCCACCGTAATATTTACATGTTCCAAATATGCCATCGTTATTGCTCCATCTATTGCGTGTTGTTCTTGTATTCGCTTCATGACTCGTTTCTAATTTCTCAAGTGCACTTTAGATCAAGACCTTTTTTTAAGGATGAACACATGTCAGGGCTAACCATCGGTGATCTCTCGAAACGCACCGGCCTCGCGGTTTCTGCTATCCGTTTTTATGAAACGCATGGAATCGTGCACCCTGTGCGCAATGCCGGTGGGCATCGACGTTACGGCGCCCATGATTTACGTCGCCTCTCATTCGCAATGATCGCGCAGAAACTCGGCATCGCCTTGGCAGACATCGCCGCTCATATTGCGCATCTTCCAATTCACAAAGCCCCGAGTAAAGAAGACTGGTCCCGTGTCTCAAAGGACATGCGCAAAGACCTGAATGTACGTATTTCCCAGCTTGAACTACTGCGTGATCGCCTTGACGGTTGCATCGGATGCGGCTGCCTATCGTTGGACAGCTGCGCACTTTACAACCCCGATGACATCCGTGCCGACGAGGGGGCTGGCCCTCGCTCGTTGATAGCGGATTGACACCACTCGTTTCTATAGGTCACGTGGCCGAATGGAATTATCAAATCGCATCACACATCTCACCCCTGGCGGCTCTGACGGCTGGGAAGTTTTTTACAAGGCCCGCGCCCTAAAGACAGCGGGTGAGCCAGTCACCGAGCTGACGATCGGCGAGCACGACATTCGCACGCATCCAAGTATTCTTGATGCGATGCATGTCAGTGCCAAGGGTGGGCATACCGGATACGCCGCTGTTCCGGGCACACAAGCCCTACGCGAAGCCGTCGCGACGCGCATCCAAACACGCACGGGCGTTGCAACCGGCGCAGAAAACATCCTCATCACACCTGGCGGCCAAGCAGCGCTTTATGCCGCGTTCAACGCCATTTGTGATGAAGGCGACACCGCGTTGTTCATTGATCCTTATTACGCGACCTACCCGGGTACGATCCGCGGTATCGGTGGCGTTCCACAAGCAATTCCGGCTTACCCAAGAAACGGCTTTCAACCGCGCGCCGAAGACATTGAAGAACACGCCAAAGGCGCAACAAGCCTGCTGATCAACACGCCCAACAACCCCACGGGCGCGGTCTACACACGCGACACCCTGCAAGCCATTGCAGACACCTGCATCGCTAACGATCTTTGGCTGATCTCTGACGAGGTCTATGACACACAAGTATGGGACGGCAGCCATCTTAGCCCCCGCGCTCTACCGAATATGGCAGATCGCACACTTGTCGTCGGTTCCATGTCCAAAAGCCACGCGATGACAGGCTCGCGTGTCGGTTGGGTCTGTGGTCCGGCTGATGCCATTGAACACCTTATCAACCTCGCGACCCACACTACCTATGGCGTTCCCGGCTACATCCAAGACGCGGCCCTGTTTGCGCTCGGCGAAGGCACACCTCTTGAAGATGTGGTCAGCGCACCTTTCTCGCGACGTCGCAAAATCACCGAAGACCTGCTTGCCAAGCAAAACATCGTCAAAGGCTGCCCAATCAGCGGCGCGATGTATGCGATGCTCGACGTTCGCGCCACGGGGTTAAGCGGACAAGACTTCGCGAATGCCTTGTTAGACGAACACTTGATCGCCACGATGCCTGGTGAGAGCTTTGGAACAGCGGCGGCGGGCCACGTCCGCGTCGCAATGACAATCGACGACGAAACCTATACAAGTGCCCTACAAACCCTGCTCGACTTCGCCAAAGACAAAGCCTCTTAGCCCTGCTTTTGTTTCATAAATATCCCGGGTGGTCTGGAGGGCTGGCCCTCCAGCGGGTCGGATTTGGCGCAGCCAAATTCGATTAAACAAAAGGACCACACCATGACCAGCTTTCGCGATCTTCACAAACCGGGACACCCCTTCATCCTCGCCAACGCATGGGACATCGGGTCCGCTAAAGTTCTGAAATCAATGGGTGCGCAAGCCATCGCCACCTCCTCAGCCGCCCACGCCTTCACCCTTGGTCGCCCCGACGGGCTTGGCGTGTCACGCGATGAAGCACTGGCCCATGCACAAGATTTGACCGCCGCAACGGGGCTGCCCGTTCAAGGCGATTTTGAAAACGGCTGGGGCGATGATCCTGACACAGTGGCTGAAACCGTGAAACTCGCCGGTGAAGCAGGTTTGGCGGGAATTTGCATCGAAGACCTCAAAACGCCGTCCTATGACGCCTATGACCGCGCATTCGCAATTGAACGCATTAAAGCCGCCGCATCCGCCGCACGCGCTTTGCCAAACGACTTCGTCCTAACAGCCCGCGCCGATGGCATCATGACAGATACCTATGACATCGACGAAGCCATCGCCCGTTTGCAAGGTTTTGAAGCCGTCGGCGCGGATTGCCTTTATGCCCCGATGCCGAAATCCATGGATGATGTGGCCCGCATTTGCACTGCGGTCTCTGCCCCTGTGAATGTACTCGTCGCGGGGCCGATCTACACAGCGCACCCGATGGCAGATTTCGCGAAACTTGGTGTCGCGCGCATCTCTCTCGGATCCGCATTAGCACGTGCCACGCACCGCATATTGCACGACGCAGCAGCGCAAATGTTTGCGGAACAGGAATTTTCTCTACTTGGCCACTCAATCTCAGGTGATAAGCTGGACGCATTAATCACCTAAGGACTTTTTAAATGAGACGTATTTTAACCCTTCTCGCCGTGCTGGCGTTCAGTAGCGCAGCGCAGGCTCAGACTTACCCGGAACGTACGGAAAGCGGCCTAAACGACTTTGCCAATATCGTTAATTCTATAACAGAAGCCCGCATCAACACACGCTTGGCTGAATACGCTTCAGAACACGACACTGAGGTTGCCGTCGTAACTCTGTCGTCCCTACAATTCTACGCCAACGACAGCTCGATTGAGGAATATTCAAACGCGCTGTTCAACCAATGGGCTCTTGGCAACGATGAAACAAACAAGGGCATTTTACTTCTGGTATTTCGCGATGATCGCGAGGTTCGACTTATCGTAGGCGACGGATATGACGACACCATAACAGCACAGACCGACTTGATCGTGTCCAACGACATTTTACCGCAATTTCGGGACTCCAAGTACTCGGAAGGTATCGAATACGGTGTCGACGGCATTTTTGACCGCGTCATCAACGCCCCTGAAGCGCCAACACAAAGCGTTGAAAGCACACAGTCGGAAACAGGCGAAGGTAGCAGCAACACGCTTTACTACATCCTTGGTGCAATCGGGGCCGCGATCGCAGGCATCATTGGCCTGAACCGTCGCAACGCCGCCAAATTCGCAGCCCAAGCCTGCACCAACTGCGGTAAAACAGGACTTCAAAAATCACGTGAAGTCCTGCGTGAACCGACACTTGAAGAAAACGGAGCCGGTGAAACACGCATAACCTGCCCCGCATGCGGCCACATCGATGTGACGCCCTATACGATCTCAAAGCGCACGCCAGAAAAAGCAGAGGCCGGCGGCACCTCATCGGGCAGCGGTTCGACCGGTAAATGGTAAATCAGGCCACATAGCCCAACTAAATAGACTGTTAGAATGCCCACTTACAAAAAATGAGCGGGCATTCTTTTTAGGAAAATTCGACAGTTGATCCCCTTCATCGCCCAAAAGCGACCTGAGGTCGCAAAAGCGATAGAACCTTAACGCCATGACGCCAAACTTTCGGGTATTGGAGTATGATACATGTGCTTAAACACCCACGCCACACGCGTACAACTGACGATCGGCGCCCGACGCGGGCGGGCTGCACGTGGAAGACCCGTTGATCTGTAGGAAAGCAATATTTTCACTACAGCACGAGGACTAAACATGAACGACGAAACTCCTTCCCGCCCCGCCCGCTCCAACCGCAGCGGTGGACGCGCGGCACGCCACGCAGCCCGTAACGCCAAACTTTCTGATGATATGCGCCCTGTGCGTGCCGGTATGACGGGTGGAACCTTCAAGCCCCTTTCTGACGCCGATGTTCTAAAGATCCACGAAACGGCGCTGAATGCTTTGGAAACCATTGGCCTTGCTGATGCGCCACCGTCGGGTGTTGAAATTTTGACAAACGCAGGTGCAATCCTCGGCGACGATGGTCGTATCCGTTTCCCGCGCGCTTTGGTTGAAGACATGCTTGCAATCTCTTGCAAAGATTTGACTTTACGGGGTCGCGATCCTGCCCATGACCTTAATCTTAGCGGCCAACGTGTCCACTACGGAACAGCTGGCGCGGCTGTGAACTTGGTCGACGTTGCTGGGAACGAGTTCCGTGAAAGCACCTTGCAAGACTTGCATGACGCAGCACGGATCGCAGAGACCCTCGACAACATCCACTTCCTGCAGCGTCCCATGGTTGCCCGCGATATTTCCGACAACCTCGAAATGGACCTCAACACGATCTATGCCTGTTGCAGTGGCACGACTAAACATGTCGGCACCTCAATATCGGACCCAAGTCACGCAGAAGAATGCTTGCAACTGGTTTACGAGATTGCCGGTGGCGAAGCGAAATACCGCGAACGCCCATTCGTCTCAATGTCCAACTGCTTTGTGGTACCGCCAATGAAATTCGCGACCGAAAGCTGCGAGTCGATGGAAACCTGCATCCGCGGAGGCATGCCGATTTTGCTCTTGTCCGCCGGCATGTCTGGCGCAACGGCTCCGTCAACAATTGCAGGCGCAATTGCGCAAGCTTGTGCAGAATGCCTAGCCGGTATCGTCTACGTAAACGCGATCGCACCGGGCCACCCAACCATTTTTGGAACATGGCCTTTCGATTTGGACCTTCGTACAGGCGCAATGACCGTTGGATCAGGTGAACAAGCGCTCCTGACCGCAGGCTGCGCCCAAATGCATGCGTTCTACGGCGTTCCGGGCGGCGCAACAGGCGGTGCGTGTGATTCAAAAATGCCAGACATGCAGGCAGGTTGGGAGCAGATGTGTACCAACGTGCTCGCAGGGACCAGCGGCTGCAACATGATCTACGAAGCCGCTGGAATGCACGCCTCCCTCCTCGGGTTCTGCCACGAAAGCCTAATCCTTGGGGATGATCTGATTGGCCAAGCCATGCGCTGTGTTCGCGGTATCGAAGTAGACGACGAAACGCTCGCTTTGGATCAGATGCGCGAAGTTTGCTTGGGCACCGATGACGCCCCAGGTGTTGGACACTATCTCGGCACCGACCGCACGCTCAGCCATATGGAACGCGATCGCGTATATCCATTTCTCGGCAACCGGATGAGCCCCAAGGAATGGGCGGAAAAAGACAAACCTAACTTGATCAAAAACGCCATTGCACGAAAAGAGGCAATCCTCTCAACCCCCTCCACTGCGCGGTTCGACCCCGAACTGGACGCCAAAATACGGCAGCGCTTCAATATCCACCTTCCCGCATAACGCGGCTGTCGGAAAAGTTGAGTATTTAAGAGCCAAAGAAACAACAAGAGCAGCCAAGCGCCCCGCACACCAGTGGGTCGCTAAGCGCCGTAGTGTGGGGGTCTTCTCAGGCTACGGCCATCGGCTCTCCAGCCTGTACCGCGTCAACATAAAAGCGCGTCATGGTTAATGGCGCCTTACTTTCTCGCATTTTCTTTGGCTCAAAAATACTCAAATCAAAGCTGCAAAACAAAATGCCGCCCTAACCAGGGCGCGAAATTATGCCACCGCCAATCGCAGCACCAACGCCTGTGGTGGCGGGCGCACTGGTTGGCAAACCCTTTGCTACACGGACCGCGAGATACGCGAAGGCCTGTGCCTCAAGCATATCGCCGTCAAAACCTGCGTGCTCGATCGGGCCAACTGGAACATCACAAACCAACGCAAGCATTCTCATCAATGTTGGATTGCGGCGCCCGCCCCCAGTGACCAAAATCCGTTCCGGGGCATGCGGACAAGCCTGCACGCCCTGCGCAACAGAGGCAGCGCAGGCCATTGTGAGTGTTGCAACCGCATCCTCATCTGACAGATTTTCTACCGCAGCGCTAAGCCCAGCGAATGCATCACGATCTAAGGATTTAGGCGGCATGCGAAAGAAAAACGGTTGTTGTAAAAACTGGTCAACAACGCCCTGATCGATAACGCCCTTGGCCCCAAACGCGCCATCTTCATCGAAGGCCCGCCTTAATCGCGTTTGCATCAAATCATTGATCGGTGCATTAGCGGGGCCTGTGTCAAACGCCAACAAGGCGCCTTCGCTTTCAGGCAATGGCATACACGGGTCGATCCATGTGAGGTTCCCGACACCACCCAAATTCAAAATCGCCACCGGCGCGTCTACCTGCATCTTCTTGGCTAAGGCAAAGTGATAAAACGGCGCTAAGGGTGCGCCCTCGCCACCCATTTGGACATCAGCACTGCGAAAATCCCAGACAACAGGTTTTCCCAACACTTCGGCCAAGACCGCACCGTCGCCAGCTTGATGCGTTCCGCGCCCTTTGGGATCATGGGCGAATGTCTGACCGTGAAACCCAATAAGTTCCGCGTCCGAAAAGCCGCTTAGAACCTGCGCATGAACCGTTTCGACAAGCTCAGCTGCCACAGACACATCGTCCTCGGGCCACTTACCCAAGGCCGCGCGCAGCACGGCGGTTTGTGCGTCTGTGTAGGGGCGAAACGTAGTTTCCCCAAACTCAAGGTGTTCGCGCCCGTCGGTCACAATTTCGGCCGCATCGACGCCATCCAAAGACGTGCCTGACATGGCCCCAACGACACGCACCACTTGATCTTTCAACATGCTCTTTCCCTTGGACGAACGGCCCCCTATAGAATGACCCGAAAGAACACGAGGCGACAAGTCATGACCTACCATCCAAAATCAGATTTTATCCGTGTGATGATCGAGCGCGGCTTTCTTGCCGATTGCACCGACTATCAAGGTCTGGACGAAGCCTTTGCTGCGGGCGTTGTGCCCGCCTACATCGGCTTTGATGCCACGGCGAAGTCGCTGCACGTTGGGTCCCTCATCCAAATTATGATGTTGCGGTGGCTGCAAAAGACGGGCCACCAGCCGATTACCCTTATGGGTGGCGGAACAACAAAGGTTGGCGATCCCAGCTTTCGTGCCGATGAACGCCCTCTGCTGACACCTGATCAGATTGATGACAACATTGCCGGCATCAAGCAGGTATTCTCTGCCTACTTGAACTACGGTGATGGCCCGACGGACGCCAAAATGATCAACAACGCTGAATGGCTTGACGATCTGAACTACCTCGATTTCTTGCGCGACATCGGAAAGCACTTCTCGGTGAACCGGATGTTGTCGTTTGAAAGCGTGAAGTCACGCCTTGATCGTGAGCAAAGCCTCAGCTTCCTTGAGTTCAACTACATGATCCTACAAGCGTATGATTTTCTTGAGCTTAACCGCCGCTACGGCTGTTTACTTCAGATGGGTGGATCAGATCAGTGGGGCAATATCGTTAACGGTATCGACCTGACGCGCCGTGTGTTGGATCATCAAATCTTCGGCCTGACGTCACCATTGCTAACGACCAGCGACGGCAAAAAGATGGGCAAATCCTTGTCCGGTGCGATTTGGCTGAATGAAGAAATGCTCAGCTCATACGAGTTCTGGCAGTTCTGGCGCAATACGACTGACGCCGATGTAGGACGCTTCCTTAAGCTTTACACTGAATTGTCGGTCGAGGAATGCGATCGCCTTGGCGCACTTGAGGGTGTTGAAATCAACGAAGCCAAGATCATTCTCGCCAATGAAGTGACAACTCTGCTTCACGGTAAGGACGCCGCACAAGCCGCTGAAAAGACTTCTAAAGAAGTGTTTGAAAAAGGTGGCGTCGGTGACGATCTACCTACGCTGACCCTCAGCAGCGATGACATCGGCGACGGCATTTCCATTGTGCAGCTGATCGTGAAATCCGGTCTTGCGGGGTCCGGCAAGGAAGCGAAACGTTTGATTTCTGAAGGCGGTGCCAAGATGAATGATGCGGCGCTTGATAATGGCGGCCTGATGATCACGACGGCTGACCTAGCGACGCCAATCAAGCTTAGCGCGGGCAAGAAACGTCACGCGCTTGTTCAGCTAGGTTAACAACGCCAACACGCCGCCACCGACCAATGCGATAATCAACGCGACCAGCGCAAGTGTTGGTCGTGTCAGGCGTGGAGCAGGAATATTTGGCAGGGACTTCATCTGCCTATTAACCAAGTCTTAGGTGAAGATCGCGTTAATGCGGGCATGTCTGATCAACCCAATGTCCCGCTGCAACAGTCACCTCAATTTGCGCGGGCGCTGCAGGCTTATGGCAGCGTTGTGGAAGGTACTGATCCGGTCATTCTCAAACGCCGGTTCGGACGCCTTGGATCAATTGCGTTTGCATCCCGTGCGACCCCTGAAAGCATCGCCGAAACTGCAGTTCGACTACTAAACGGCGAAACACCCTGCCCGCGCGCCTACCGTGATGCGGGGTTCCGTCAAATCATCACGCCCAGCCACATTGCAGAATGGGATCTCACGCGCCCCGACTTACGCGCAGCACTTCACCCAAAGTGGCGCAATCAATTGATCAAAGGCGAGAAACAGAACGTGCGCGTCTGCGCAAAAGTTTGGGACGGATCACCGCATGAATTGTTCATCCAAGCCGCGCGCCTTGGCCGTCAGCGTGGGTTCTCTAGCTATCCATTCAACCTGCTGGCTGCATTTGCCCAACGAAATGCAGGCGACGCGGTGATATTCGCAGCCTTCAGTCAACAAACGCTAATTGGCGCGTGCCTGATCCTTCGCCATGGCACCACAGCCACCTATCAAACGGCGTGGGCGTCTGAGACGGGGAAAGCGTTGCAGGCACCACGCCTGCTGCTTTGGCGTGCAGCGTCCGACATGGCAGACCTCGGACACGGGACACTTGACCTTGGTTGCATTGAAACGGACCGCAGCGCTGGTTTGGCCCGCTTCAAACTGGGAACCGGCGCTCAGGTGCGTCAACTTGGTGGGACGTGGGTAAGGTTTAGACCAGGTGCGAAGAAACGCTTAGGATGATCAACGACCCCACTGGCCCCCGTCCCGATGATGGCGTAACAAAAGCTAACACAAAATGAAGACCCCAAATGACCGACACCATTCTTTCCCGTTGCGAGGCCGTGGGCCTGCGCCTGACCGAGCAGCGCCGCACGATTGCAGGCGTGCTCGAGGCGTCGAAAGATCATCCTGATGTCGAAGAGCTGTTTAATCGATCCGCGGCGGCTGATCCGCGCATTTCCTTGGCGACGGTTTATCGCACGGTCAAACTGTTCGAAGAATCCGGCATCCTTGAAAAACGCGATTTTGGCGACGGGCGCGCGCGTTACGAAACGGCGGATCGTGAACACCATGACCACCTGATTGATCTGCAATCCGGCGAAGTGATCGAATTTCTTGATGCTGAGATCGAAGCCTTACAAGAACGCATCGCTGACAAGCTTGGGTATGAATTAAAGGGCCACCGCCTTGAGCTTTATGGCGTCCCGAAAAAAGCGCCGAACTGATGGAAAACTTACGCGGCGCAGCATTGATGACCTTCTCAATGTTGGCTTTTGCCATTGAGGACGTGTTGATCAAGACACTTGGCGCACGCATACCAGCGGGACAGATCATCAGCGTTATCGCGATTGGGTCGGTGATCGCATTTTCCGCTTGGTTTATTGCCAAGAAACAGCCCGTCGTCGTTCGCGAACATGCGAACCCGAAGATCTGGTTGCGCACGGGGTTCGACGTGCTTGGAACCCTGTTCTTCATTTCGGCATTGGTACGGATGGACCTAACCCTATTATCCGCAATCATTCAGGCAACGCCTTTGGTCGTGGCGTTTGGTGGGGTCATGTTCTTGGGGCAAACTGTTGGTTGGAAACGTTGGGCCGCGATCCTGGTTGGGTTCGGCGGAGTATTGTTGATCATTCGCCCATCACTAAGTGGGATGTCTTTCTCAATGATTTTGGGGATCGCGGGCATGACGTGCCTTGCCGCGCGGGATCTTGTGACACGTGCGATCAAGGTGAATATCTCTGGCCCGCATGTCTCGCTCCATGCTTTTTCGGTGCTGACCTTCGCCGGCCTTTTGTTGTGCTTTTTTGAAGGTACCCCACTGGTAATTCCTAACTTGATCGACGGTCTCATTCTGGGGATTTGCGTCTTTGTGGTGCTCGCGGCATACCTCGCGATTATTGCTGCGACCCGCGAAGGTGACGCGGCTTTCATTTCTATGTTCCGCTATACCCGCATGGTATTTGCGTTAATCGTGGGCGTCGTATTTCTGCATGAACGCCCCGACACGCTTACATTAATAGGCGTCGCAATCGTGATTGGTGCTGGGGTATTTACGCTACTTCGCGAAGCTCGTTCGCGTCGCTCTTCCCATGCGTCACCCAAGCCGTTATAGCAAAGCCAATGCAAGCTACGTTTGCGCTAACACTACCAAAGGACACCTGACATGAGCACGATCATCGACATCTTTGCCCGCGAAATCCTCGACAGCCGAGGCAACCCAACGGTCGAAGTCGACGTAACACTGGAAGACGGCACAATGGGCCGCGCAGCCGTGCCATCCGGCGCATCAACAGGCGTTCACGAAGCAGTCGAAAAGCGCGACGGTGACAAGTCCCGTTACAAAGGCAAAGGCGTTCTTGAAGCTGTGGCGGCTGTGAACGGCGAAATCGCAGAAGCAATCGTTGGCTTTGACGCAACCGAACAGGTCGCAATCGACGGCGCAATGATCGAGTTGGACGGCACAGACAACAAAGGTCGCCTTGGCGCCAACGCGATCCTTGGCGTGTCCCTTGCCGTTGCGAAAGCCGCTGCTGATTACATGGGTCAGCCATTGTTCCGCTATGTCGGCGGTACAGCTGCACGCGTTCTGCCTGTTCCGATGATGAACATCATCAACGGCGGCGAGCATGCAGACAACCCGATCGACATCCAAGAATTCATGATCATGCCTGTGTCTGCGACCAACATCCGTGACGCGGTTCGCATGGGCTCCGAAGTGTTCCACACCCTCAAGGGTGAGCTGACAGCCGCTGGCCTGTCCACGGGTATCGGTGATGAAGGTGGCTTTGCGCCAAACATTAGCTCCACCCGTGATGCACTTGATTTCATTTTGAAATCCATCGAAAAAGCTGGCTACAAACCGGGTGAGGACATCTACCTCGCACTCGATTGTGCTGCGACGGAATACTACAAAGACGGCAAGTACGAAATGAAGGGCGAAGGCAAATCCCTGACCTCCGAAGAAAACGCCGCCTACCTCGAAGCACTGGTCAACGACTACCCGATTATCTCAATCGAAGACGGCATGTCCGAGGATGACTGGGACGGTTGGAACGCGCTGACCGCTAAGATTGGCGACAAGATCCAGCTCGTTGGGGATGATTTGTTCGTGACCAACCCTGCCCGCCTTTCCATGGGGATTGAGCAGAAGTCAGCGAACTCCATGCTCGTTAAGGTAAACCAGATCGGTACGCTGACGGAAACACTGACAGCCGTCGACATGGCGCACCGCGCACGTTTCACCAACGTGATGTCCCACCGTTCCGGCGAGACTGAAGACGCAACGATTGCGGACCTCGCAGTTGCAACAAACTGTGGTCAGATCAAAACTGGTTCCTTGGCGCGCTCTGACCGGCTCGCGAAATACAACCAACTGATCCGCATTGAGGAACTTTTGGGCGAAACAGCGATCTACGCTGGCCGTTCAATCCTGCGCTAAACTAAAGACCCAAACGTCAAAGGCTCTCGCACATCGCGGGGGCCTTTTTCATTGGAACCGTGATGGGCGATAAGGCGCAAGCAGCGCATCAAACGCATCACCTTTTCCCAACACGTCAGCTGCGATCGCCTCGCCCGTAATCGCGGCAAGCGTTACGCCAGAATGCATCACCGCAACGTACAAACCGTCTAGTCCGACGCGACCAATAACAGGCAACCCATCTTCCGGAACGGGGCGATAAGCCAGCGAAACGCAGTCCCACTCAAGCCTTTCATCGCCGATCAACGGGTCCAGCCATGCCAGCACGCGTACGGCAATCTCCACTGCATTTTCAATCACCTTATCGGAACTGTCACTTTGATGGCTTGCAACAGCAGACGCCAAAATTCGGCCATCAGGCAACTGGCGCGCCTCCCCATTTGGCGTGACCAGTACCGATGAGACCTTCCCCGAAATCGGCTTTGTCGCTACCAAAGCGCCCGGGCGCACCAACATCGGCAGTGCGACATCTACAGACGCTAGTATTTCTGGCGCACCATTGCCTGCCGCCACGATGACTTTGTTCGCAGCCATAATACCCATCTGCGTTTCGACACCGCAAACCATGCCATTGTTCTCAATAATGCGCTTAACGCGAACACCAGTCACCACATGCGCACCAGATGCCTTAAGCAATGCAGCGGCAAGCGCGTCTGGCTCTGCATCACCTTCGCTCGGAAAACGCAAAAACACATCTGGTAACCCACGCAGTTCAGGCTCTAGTGCTGACACGTCGACGCTATCCAGACGTTCAACCGGATACCCAAGCGTCAAAAGCGCATCTTGCAGCGCAGTTAACCCGTCCCCTTGTTCTTCCCACCATAACGCCCCGTTCATTTGGATCGGCAAAGAGGGCAAGGTATCCATTAAACGCCCGTAAGCTGCCATACTCGTAACGCGCAAACGGTGATGCACTTCATCGGCGTAAAAACTGGCGTTGATCCAACCAAAAGAAGCCTGCGTCGCACTGGGGGACTGATCCGTGACAACCGTAACATCAGCGCCATCCCGAGAAAGATTGTACGCAATCGTAGCCCCGATGATCCCTGCCCCAACGACGATAACTTTCATGCATACCTCCCTTGGCCTTCCCTGCGCATCAGCCTAGCCTGACACTATGACAGCACAAGACATCATTGACGCCCTGAACCTCGCACCGCATCCCGAAGGCGGGTTTTATCGCCAAACTTGGATGGACGAAGACAGTAAGGGCCGACCAACAGGCACCTGCATCTACTTTCTGTTGAAAGATGGCGAAGCCAGCCATTGGCATACTGTCGATGCCGTAGAAATCTGGCACTACCACGCAGGCGCGCCTTTGATCCTAAGTGTATCTGAGACAGATCGCGGGCCGAAAAACGAAATACACCTCGGCCCTGACATTTCAGCGGGCGAACGCCCACAAGGAATTGTACCAAAGGATTGGTGGCAAGCCGCACGCACGACCGGAGATTGGACATTGGTCAGTTGCACCGTCAGCCCAGGTTTTTCGTTTGACGGATTTACGTTGGCTGAACCCGAGTTCGACATCCCGTGAAAAACATAATTCCACTCACCTAATTCAGAGTACTCGCACAGAAAAAACGGGGAGCCAAAGCCCCCCGTGTAGTCTCGCCCATTAGGCTCATTCTAGTGTACCGCCCGGTATTCTGCCTGCGGCCCGTGGGCGCTCACGGCGAACAGGTCACCCTGCCCGCCGGAACTGATTAACTACAGCCGGATGTGCCGCCGCAGGTGTTGCACTTCATGCAGGTGCCGTTGCGCACCAGCGTGTAGTTGCCGCACTCGCCGCAGGCTTCGCCTTCGTAGCCTTGCATTTTGGCTTTGTCGCGGGCGCTGAGACCCACGGTACCAGATGAAACAGCCGTAGTTGAGGACACGGCCTGCGCCATGCCGCCACCAGCTGCGACTGCTGGGACCAATGTGTCCAAGGCCGCCGATGCGTCACCGCCACCGAATGCCACAGCACCTGCGCCGCCCTGCAGAACAACCAGATCGTTCGGAACGCGCTTACGCAGGTAACCGGTTGAGCTGATTTGCTTAAGCACTTCCAAGGACTTGGAGGCTGCTGTTTCCGACATTTCCTGAATGTTGGACACGCCTTCTTCTTCGCCACGGCCAAGGTCATCGAAGGATGCGCCTTCTGGCTTCACATGGGCCAAATCGGTGCGATCGAGATAGGACACAGCCAATTCGCGGAAGATGTAGTCGAGGATCGACGTTGCGTTCTTGATGCTGTCGTTGCCCTGAACCATGCCCGCAGGCTCGAACTTGGTGAATGTGAACGCGTCAACGAATTCTTCTAGCGGCACGCCGTACTGAAGACCAACAGACACCGCGATAGCGAAGTTGTTCATCATGGCGCGGAAGCCTGCGCCTTCTTTGTGCATGTCGATGAAGATTTCGCCGAGGTTGCCGTCTTCATATTCGCCAGTCCGCAGGTACACTTTATGGCCGCCAACATTGGCTTTTTGTGTGTAGCCCTTACGACGCTGAGGCATCTTTTCGCGGTGCGACTTGATGATCTCTTTGACGACGACCTTTTCGATGATCTTCTCGGCGATCACTTGCGCCTTCTCGGTGATGTTGCCGTTCTCAAGGATTTCGGCAGCTTCTTCATCGTCTTCAATCAACGCGGCAGCCAATGGCTGGGACAGTTTGGAACCATCGCGGTACAAAGCGTTCGCTTTGATGCCCAAGGACCAAGACAGCTCGTACGCTTTCTGGCAGTCCTCGATCGTTGCGTCATTCGCCATGTTGATCGTCTTGGAAATCGCACCCGAGATGAACGATTGTGCCGCAGCCATCATCGTGATGTGGCTTTCAACGCCCAAGAAACGCTTACCTTTTTTACCGCATGGGTTGGCGCAATCGAACACTGTGTAGTGCTCTTCTTTCAGGTGCGGCGCACCCTCCAGTGTCATCGTGCCGCATACGTGGTCGTTCGCGAGGTCTGTTTCTTCCTTCGAAAAGCCCAAGGATTTCAACAGATCAAACGTCGGGTCGTTCAGCTTGTCGGCTGGAATGCCGAGGACTTTGGTGCAGAACTCTTCGCCCAGCGTCCACTGGTTGAACACGAAGCGAATATCGAAAGCAGATGGAAGCGCGGCTTCGATCTTGTCGATCTCAACTTGGCTGAACCCTTGGCCCACGAGGGCGGTGTGGTTGATGCCCGGTGCGTTGCCCAATGTGCCGTGGCCAACCGCGTAAGCCTGAATTTCTTCAGCTTGGGACGTTGTGTAGCCCAGTTTCGCCAAAGCCGCCGGAACGGATTGGTTGATGATCTTAAAGTAACCACCACCAGCGAGCTTTTTGAACTTCACCAGTGCGAAGTCAGGCTCAATACCGGTTGTGTCACAGTCCATCACCAGACCGATGGTGCCGGTTGGCGCGATAACGGACACTTGAGCATTGCGGTAACCGTGCTTTTCACCAAGCTTCAGCGCTTCGTCCCATGTGGACATCGCGATGTCGATCAGGCCAGCGGCTGGGCAGTTGGCGTGATCAAGTGGAACAGGCTTAACGTCCAGCTTTTCATAGCCATCGGATGCACCGTAGGCCGCGTTGCGGTGGTTACGGATAACCTTGAGCATATGCTCTTTGTTGCGCTCATATCCAGAGAACGCGCCAAGCTCGCCAGCGATTTCAGCGGATGTTGCGTAGGAAACGCCAGTCATGATCGCGGTCAGTGCGCCAGCCAAGGAACGCCCTTCGTCTGAATCGTAGCCGTAGCCCATGTTCATCAGCAAGCCGCCGATGTTTGCATAGCCAAGGCCCAATGTGCGGAAGTCGTAAGAACGCTGCGCGATTTCCTTGGACGGGAACTGCGCCATCATTACTGAGATTTCCAGCGTCACCGTCCAAAGGCGGGACGCGTGCATGTAGTCTTCAACTTGGAACTCATCGTTCTCGTAGAACGTCAGCAGGTTCATCGAGGCAAGGTTACAGGCCGTGTCGTCAAGGAACATGTACTCGGAACATGGGTTGGATCCGCGGATCGCACCATCTTCTGGGCAGGTGTGCCATGCATTGACAGTGTCGTGGTACTGGATGCCTGGATCAGCGCAAGCCCATGCAGCGTGGCCAACTTGCTCCCAAAGATCACGTGCCTTGATGACCTTGTGAACTTCGCCGTTTTTGCGGTTGATCAGCTTCCAGTTCGCGTCTTCTTCAACAGCTTTCAAGAAAGCGTCTGTTACGCGGATGGAGTTGTTAGAGTTCTGACCGGAAACAGAGTTGTAGGCTTCAGAATCCCAGTCCGTGTCGTACGTTGGGAATTCGATGGATGTGTGGCCCTGCTTTGCATAGTCCAAGACGCGCTTAACGTATGTCTCTGGAATTGCGACCTTTTTGGCTTCGCGCACGGCGTCTTTCAACTGTGGGTTTACCTTAGGGTCGTAAGCGTCGGCCTCTGCGCCGTCCCAACCTTTGATCGCATCAAAGATCAGGTTTAGTTTGTCTTCGTGCATCTTGGAACCGGCAACAATGGAAGCAACTTTCTGCTCTTCCAAGACCTTCCAGTTGATGAACTCTTCGATATCAGGGTGGTCCGCGTCAACGATAACCATCTTCGCCGCACGACGTGTTGTGCCACCAGACTTGATCGCGCCAGCCGCACGGTCACCGATTTTCAGGAAACCCATAAGACCAGAAGACTTACCGCCACCTGAGAGGTTTTCGCCAGCTGCGCGCAGCGAGGAGAAGTTCGTCCCAGTGCCGGAACCGTACTTGAACAAACGCGCTTCACGTACCCACAGGTCCATGATGCCGCCCTCATTGACCAAATCGTCAGCAACGGACTGAATGAAGCACGCGTGGGGCTGTGGGTGCTCGTACGAGGACTTAGACGCTGTCAGCTTGCCAGTTTGGTAGTCAACATAGTGGTGACCCTGTGCAGGACCATCGATGCCGTAAGCCCAGTGTAGGCCTGTGTTGAACCACTGTGGAGAGTTTGGCGCCGCGCGCTGCGTCGCCAACATGTAGCGCATTTCGTCAAAATAGGTTTTGGCGTCTTCTTCAGTGGAGAAATAGCCACCCTTCCAACCCCAATACGCCCACGCACCTGCGAGACGATCGAAAACTTGCTTGGCGGAAATCTCGCCGGACATCTCAGCGCCCTCAGCAGGAACAGACCGCCATAGGAATTCAGGAACGCCCTTCTCTTCTACTTTGACGGTTTCAGATGGCACGCCCGCTTTGCGGAAGTATTTCTGTGCGATGACGTCTGACGCAACTTGTGACCACGCTTCGGGAATCTGACAGTCATCTAGTTTGAAGACGATCGTTCCGTCTGGGTTCCGGATTTCGGACGTGGCGGACTTAAATGCCACTTCTGCGTATGCGTCCTGTCCAGATTTCGTGAAGTTGCGTTCAATTTTCATCGCGCTCTTGCCTCTATACTGTGGACCCTGACGTTGCAGCGGTCCTTATCCCACATTCCGACCTGTGTTAGGTCGAACCCTATCGACTGCTGAAACGACAACACGTGGCAAACAATGCGCTGCGACCCCTAAAAATAAGGGGGTGCAGTCAAGTCTTCGATACTGTTCAGCATCTAGTAGCTCGAAACCTGTCCCACGCCGTCTGCAACACTATATGTTGTGTCGTCTCATCCAGCTCGCACAACATCACTCAACTACACCTAGTGGGTCAACGAATTTTTTACCATAAATGTGGATTAAACAGCCTTGACCGAACCTTGGCCGTGTACGGCAGAAAGTGGCCCCCGATTCTCCCTCAGGGTTACACACAGAGCTATGCAAACGGTCTTCACCTTCGGCCCATCAGAAAAATACTAGGAAACCCAGAACCCTACCTCGCAAAGTTCACTTTTTACATGAGTTATCCACAGAGCATTTAGATCACGCAGCATCTTGGAAACGTGACTTGCGTCCAAGATCGGCTGTGTCAGTCTTGCCACTGAAATCTGAGTGGAGAAAATTATGCGTTGGACTGTGTTGGGAATCGCTTTGGTCATTGCAGGGTGCACGGAAATGCCCGTTTCGACGCCTCCCTCAGCCCCAGGATTTGCCCCCGAGGGCGCGAAACAGGCATATTTTGAGGACTACCCAGATAGTTTGTTCTTTGCTGCCGCTGCGGTTTGTAACGGACCAGGGCAATCTGTGGTGCAACCCAGCGCAAACGAGGTCCGTTGCGAATCCCTACCCGACCCAGAATCAGCCGCAGCGATCATTTTGCAATTCAACGGGACCGTCGAAGCGCTTCCGAAGTTTGTAATTTCGTTTTCGGGTCAAAGCACATCGGAAGGATATCTTGTGACAGCGGACAACTACATTCGCGTCCCGCAACGTTCAGGAGGTGCACAACAGGTGCGTTTCCCCAATCTGTCGGTACAAGAAGAGATGTCTGCTCTGCTGAGTGCCGCCGGTGGGCGGCCTCTTTAGAAACAAACATCTTTTAAACTGGGTTTTAGTAGAAATGGTCGGGGCGAGAAGATTCGAACTTCCGACCCCCTGTACCCAAAACAGGTGCGCTACCAGGCTGCGCCACGCCCCGAACCGAGGCCTCATCTAATGCCTGTTCGCGCGGTTGGAAAGCCCAAAAAGACGAAAATGTTCAATTGATTTCACAGGGCCAAATAGCATCGGTGCCAAAGCTTGGATGTTGCAGCTGATCGCCGACCTCAAGACCAAGCATTGCAGCCAATCCGCCGTTGATTTCCAACACGAACTGAATGTCTTCACCGCCAAAAATAGGTGTTTCATCGAGGGGCTGCGCCATTGCGTGAATATTTTGCACAACGCCATTCTCATTCACAAAAACCATATCCAACGGAATCAGCGTGTTGCGCATCCAAAAACTTGCACGCTGAGGGCGTTCATAAACGAACAACATCCCCTGCATCGTTGCCATCTCTTCGACGAACATCAGACCTTGCGAACGTTCTTCGACTGAGTCGGCGACATCAACGGTGAACTGAACTGTTCCCGCATCATCTCGAATTGTCACTGTATCTGGAGAACAGGCCGCGTTGACTGCACCGACAAAAGAAACCGCTGCAATCATTGCTGTGGTTAGTCCCGTGATTAATCGCGGGGAACTGCACTTTCCCATGGCAAAACCTCTGCCGCCATGAGCCCACGTTTACCTTCAATGGCCCGCAGCGCAATGGCTTCACCGGGAAGCAAATCAGCAAGCCCGGCAAGGCGCAAGACTTCGATATGCACAAACACGTCAGCATCGTCGCCAAACACATTAGCGAATCCGAAACCTTTGGCCTTATCGAACCATTTGACGCGTGCTGGCTCAACCGGAGCCGCTGCAATCTCTTCTGGATCGAACTCTGCGAAATCGGCCAAGCCGCTGGATACTGGTTCCAAGCTCTGCTCGATCGACAAGACCTCAGATGCCTGCAAGCCGCGGTCTGTTTTCGTAACCATGACTTGAATGCCCGTGCCGTCTGTGACCGAGCTCTGCCCAAAGTTGCGTAACACATTGGCATGCAACAATATGTCAGGTCCACCATCTGTCGCAACGATAAAACCAAACCCCTTACCCGGGTCAAACCACTTCACGTGGCCATCCATAATGTATTCGTCAGTGTTCATCTTGGTATCAATCTTGTCTTTGTCTGCGCGTCCCCAAAACTAACGCAAACGTGTTCCACCCACTCGTTAACTGTACGGTCAGGAAAGAAAACACAAGCTTTCCCGTAAGGCAATTTTCACGAAGCGTGAAAAATTAGGGGTTCAAACGCTCAATTTTCCAAGGGTCATGCAGGCTAGAACGCGACCAACGGAACCGGTCATGCAACCTAAAGTCGCCGTCGGCCCAAAACTCAATTTCGACCGGAGAGATTCGGAAACCACCCCAAAATGGCGGGCGGTCAGGGTTGATCCCTTTGGTCGCGGTCACCTTTGCAACCTCCCCGACCAGCGTCGCACGAGAGGGCAAGGGCTGGGACTGCTTTGATGCCCATGCTCCTAGTCTACTTTTGAGACTACGAGAGGCGTAGTATGCATCAGCCTGCGGGCCGTCTTCGCGCACAACCGTGCCGCGAACCCGGACTTGGCGGCGCTGTGATTTCCAGTGCATCACAAAAGCCGCTTTGCCGGACTGGGCCAGCTCCTGCCCCTTTGCGCTGTCGTAGTTTGTGTAGAACACGAAGGCGTCCGCTTCGATTTCTTTCAGCAACACCATACGCGCATTCGGCATCCCGTCAGCATCAACAGTCGAAAGCGCTATAGCGTTTGGATCGTTCGGCTCAGTGACTTCCGCATCGGCCAACCACGCCCTTGCAATCGCAAAGGGGTCCTCGCCTGCAAATTTTCCGCTTCTGTCCGCCATCTGTATTATCCTTTTGGTACGCCGCTCATATAGGTGGGCGCAACACGGGTGTGGTCAAGAGCAATCCTTAGTTCGCTCTGATCTTGTGGGAGCAGCCCCTATCGCCTAAACCAATGCAACAAGATCCGCCAATTTGCGGCCAAACGAGTGCGTAAACAAAAAAGCGCAGTGAAGGGAAAGTTATGTCATCCAATTTGATGCAAGGAAAACGCGGTCTGATTATGGGCCTCGCCAACGACAAATCCATTGCATGGGGCATTGCGAAAGCCCTTGCTGATGCGGGCGCTGAACTTGCGTTCTCTTATCAAGGTGATGCTTTGAAGAAACGCGTTGATCCGTTGGCGGCTTCGCTCGGGTCAGATATCGTTCTTCCCTGTGACGTGAGCGATGATGCTTCCATTGATGGGTTATTTGATGGCATCAAGGAACACTGGGACAACATTGACTTCGTCGTGCATGCGATTGGTTTCTCTGACAAAAGCGAACTTCGCGGCCGTTACGTGGACACCAGCGCGGATAACTTCCGCATGACGATGGACATCTCGGTCTATTCGTTCACGGCTGTTATGCAGCGGGCTGAGAAGATGATGAACAAAGGCGGCAGCGCCATTACCCTCACCTATTACGGTGCTGAACGTATCATGCCGCATTACAACGTCATGGGCGTTGCAAAGGCCGCTTTGGAAGCAAGCGTGCGCTACATGGCTGAAGACCTCGGTAAAGACGGTATTCGCGTGAACTCGATCTCTGCGGGTCCGATCAAAACACTCGCCGCGTCCGGCATCGGTGATTTCCGCTACATACTGAAATGGAACGAGTACAACTCGCCGCTGCGCAAGAACGTCTCTATCGACGAAGTGGGTGGTTCTGCTTTGTATCTGTTGTCTGACCTCAGCACTGGTGTGACAGGCGAAACGCACCACGTGGATGCGGGTTACCACGTTGTTGGCATGAAAGCGGTCGACGCCCCTGATATGTCGCCCAACAAGGATTAAGAAATGTCAGTCGCCGCGCTTTTTGCGATTTGGTCGCTTCATTTAATGGCCGCGGTCAGCCCTGGCCCGGCGGTTCTAATGTCTGCGCGCATCGGCATTCGTGACGGATTGCGCACAGGCATTTTTCTATCCGTCGGGATTGGTATCGGCGGCGTTGTCTGGGCTGCGGCTGCATTGTTTGGCTTGAATTTGCTCTTTGCTGCGGCACCCGCGTTGCTGCTGGGGTTCAAGATCATTGGCGGCGCCTATCTCGTTTGGATGGGCTGGCATATGTGGCGCGAGGCGGCTGTTTCGCTTGATGTATCAGACGTCAAACAGCCGTCACTGACCCCACTTAACGCACTTCGCCTTGGATTGATCACGCAACTGGCCAACCCTAAACCTGCGGTGCTGTTCAGTGCGATCTTCTTGGGCACTGTGCCACCGACGGCACCAGCTTGGGTTTACGGCGTCATTCTGCTCATTGTGTTTGCCAATGAAACAATCTGGAACAGCGCAGTCGCGCGTGTTTTCTCGTTTGATCGCACCAAACGCGCCTATACGGGGCTGAAATCCACAATTGATCGCGCTTTCGGGGCTGCTTTGGCCGTTCTTGGCGTAAAAATCGCAGCGACCTAACCTGCTACCTGCCACACAAAACAAAAGGCCTATGCCATGACCGACCGCCTGCCACACGAAAAAGGGTTCCACATCTCTTGGGATCAAATCCACCGCGACAGCCGCGCACTTGCATGGCGTCTGGATGGCAAAGGCCCAGATGATGGCGCGTGGAAAGCCGTTGTGGCAATCACACGCGGCGGCATGGCCCCTGCAATGATCATCGCGCGTGAACTTGATGTGCGCACGGTCGATACGATTTCCGTCGTGTCCTACCATTCCGGCGGTGGCAAAGCGGATCAACGCCGTGAAGCTAAAGTGTTGAAAGCCCCTGACGCTGAAATCATGGGCGACGGCACGGGCGTTCTTGTGATCGATGACCTAGTCGACAGCGGTAAAACCTTGGAATTGGTGCGTGAGCTTTACCCGAATGCCCACTTCGCAACGGTTTATGCCAAGCCAGAAGGTGAACCGCAGGTCGATACGTTCATCACCGGCGTGTCCCAAGACACGTGGATCTTCTTCCCGTGGGATATGGCATTGCAATATGTCGAACCTTACCGTGGTAAAGATTAAATGAAACCGACCCTGCCCCGCACAGCCACCACGTTTTCGCCGCCAGTGATGGAAGCGCGCCGTTGGTTGGACGGGGTCGATTTCAGTGATCGCCCGCTGATCAACGTGAGCCAAGCCGCACCCGTTGATCCGCCACCCTTGGCGATGCGTCAGGCGATGGCACAGATCATCGTCGACAACGACGAGGCGCATTTATACGGGCCCGTTTTGGGATTGCCGGACCTACGTGCCGAAGTCACAACGCAATGGTCAAACAGCTATGGTGGGCAGGTTTCCGCAGACAACGTCGCCATCACATCTGGTTGCAATCAGGCGTTTACCGCCGCGATTTCAACGCTTTGCGCTGAGGATGATGAAGTAATTCTTCCGGTTCCGTATTATTTCAACCACCGCATGTGGTTGGACATGGCAGGCGTGAGAACTGTTCCTTTGACAGCGGGCGCAGGCCTTGTCCCGCACGCGAAGGACGCTGAAGCACTTATAACACCCAAGACCCGCGCGATTGTTTTGGTAACACCAAACAATCCTGGTGGTGTCGAATATCCGGCTGAAACGGTACAGGCATTTGCAGACCTTGCCCGCGCCAAAGGCATCGCACTGATCATCGATGAAACCTACCGCGATTTTGACAGCCGCACAGGTGCGCCGCACGACCTGTTTAGGGACCCCAACTGGGGCGACACGCTGATCCAGCTCTATTCGTTCTCAAAAGCCTACCGTTTGACGGGTCACCGTGTTGGGGCCTTGGTTGCCTCTCCGTCCCGTTTGGTTGAGGTCGAGAAATTCCTCGACACGGTCACGATCTGCCCTAACCAGCTTGGCCAACACGCCGCCCTTTGGGGGATGCAGAACCTTACCGACTGGCTGGCAGGTGAACGTTTGGAAATTCTGGACCGTCGCGCCGCGATTGAGGAACAGTTTCCACGGTTGGCGAAACATGGTTGGATTCTTGAAGGGTGCGGCGCCTATTTCGCCTACCTCAAGCACCCGTTTGATATGGCGTCCGATGATTTGGCGCGTGATCTGGTGAGGAAATCCGGTGTTTTGACCCTGCCCGGCACGATGTTCATGCCCGACGGTGAAGGAACGCAACACCTTCGCGTGGCTTTCGCGAACGTCGATCGCGCCGGAATAACGGCATTGTTTGACCGTCTCGTGGCCTATCACGGCTAAGTTCGCTTGCACGCGGCCCACGCCCCGCCTATTCAGTTGCAAACGTTAAACGGACTTAATTCTAGGCGACTGCATCATGGCCAACGGCAAGACTAAAAACTTCTTTGTATGGATCATTATGGGTCTGTTGTTTGTCGGACTTATGGGCTTTGGCGCCACGGGTCTTTCAGGCAATATCAGCTCGATCGGTTCGGTTGGCGAAAAGCCCGTTTCGGTGCAGCGATATTACCAAGAATTGCAGTCGCAAATCAGCATCGCCAGCGCGCAAGCCGGCCGTGCCTTGTCCTTCCCAGAAGCAGAGGCCGCGAACCTTCCGGCGCGTGCCTTGCAAACCGTCGTTGCCGAACGCAGCCTAGACAGCGAAGCCGCAATGCTGGGCCTGTCTGTTGGGGATGACGTTGTTGGCGAACAGGTTCTGGCGAACCCGTCTTTCCGTGGCATTGATGGCGCGTTTGATCGCACGGTCTACCGCGAAGCGCTGGCGCGCTCGAACACCAACGTGCGCGAATATGAAACTGATCTGCGTGACGGCGCATCGCGGGCACTGCTGCAAGGCGCTGTCTTTACAGGCGTCTCAGATCCGGTTGCTTTCGGCGAAGTCGTGGCGAAATTTACCCGTGAAGGCCGCACATTCACATGGGCACCTTTGACATCTGACAACGTTGAAATCACCCTGCCTGAGCCGACAGATGCAGACCTACAGGCCCACTACGACGCAAACCCTGAGCTTTACACCAGCTTAGAAACACGCGTGCTACGCTATGTCTGGCTGACACCTGATATGATCCAAGACGACATGCCAGTTGATGAAAACGAGCTGCGCGCTGAATACGAAGAACGCATCGACGAGTTCGTCCAAGCAGAACGTCGCTTGATCGAACGTTTGGTGTTTTCCAGTGAAGAAGACGCACAGACAGCACTTGATGCGATCAACGCAGGCGAAACGACCTTCCCAGATTTGGTTGAAGAACGTGGTCTTAGTTTGTCTGATGTTGATGGCGGCGATGTCACCGAGGCCGAAATGGGTGATGCGGGCGCTGCGATCTTCGCATCCGAAACCGGTGGCGTTTCGGGCCCCTTCCCCAGCGACCTTGGCCCGACACTGTTTCGCATGAACGCTGTCCTTGCCGCACGCAACACGACCTTTGAAGAGGCCTTGCCGCAACTGCGCGAAGATCAATCCGCAGCCCGTGCGCGCCGCGTAATAGAAGACCAGATCGACCCGATCACCAACCTTATGGCAGGTGGCGCGACGCTGGATAACTTGGTTGAACAAACGGACATGGTGCTCGGCGAGCTTGATTTCACCAGCGTCACAACAGATGGCATTGCGGCCTATGCAGCCTTTCGTGAATTGGCCGTAACGCAAAACGTTGGTGATTACCCTGAATTGGCGGAACTGGACGACGGCGGCTTGTTCGCTCTTGAAGTCGTTGAAATTCACGAACCGGACCTGATCCCGTTGGATGACATCCGCGAGGACGTCGTTGCAGGATGGGAAGTCCAAGAAACCACAGCCGCTGTTATCGCAGCAGCCGAAGACAAGCAGGCGCAGCTTAGCTCTGCGGTACAGGATTTCGCGTTCCTTGACCTCGATTCTGTCCAAGAGACAAACATCACACGTCGTGGGTTCATCAACGGTGCGCCAAGCACGTTCCTGACAGAGATTTTCGAAATGGAGCAAGGCGACGTGCGTGTTATCCCGAACGAAGGCAACGCGATCATCGTCCGCCTCGACGCGATCACAGCCGCAGATGAAACCGATGAAGCCTACACCGCCGAAGTCGCATCCGTTGCTGAAACCGTTGGCGAAGGCATCGCGCAAGACATCTATGAGCTTTACAACCGCACTGTACAGTTGCGCACCGATGTTCAGATCAACGAACAAGCGCTCAACGCTGTTCACACGAATTTCCGGTAAATCATGAAACCCGATTTCGAAACATTCAGCGCTGGCTATAACGCGGGCGAAAACCAGATCGTCTATACACGGCTGACGGCGGATCTTGATACGCCTGTGTCACTGATGCTGAAACTGACCAGCGCTGGCAAAGACGCGTTCTTGCTCGAATCTGTGACGGGCGGTGAAGTGCGTGGGCGTTATTCGATCGTTGGCATGAAACCCGATCTGATCTGGGAATGTCGCGGAACGCAAAGCAAAATCAACCGCTCTGCCCGCTTTGACGAGACCGCGTTTGAGGACCAATCCGGTGATCCGTTGGCGACCCTGCGCAGCCTGATCGCTGAAAGCCGGATTGACCTGCCTGCCGACCTACCCGCTGCATCTGCAGGGCTGTTCGGTTACCTTGGCTACGACATGATCCGCCTTGTGGAACACTTGCCGGACGTAAACCCTGACCCGCTGGGCTTGCCCGATGCCGTCATGCTACGCCCATCCGTCGTTGCCGTTCTTGATGGTGTTAAAGGCGAAGTCATTTTGGTGGCCCCTGCCTACGCGACCTCTGGCCTATCTGCCAAAGCCGCTTATGCGCAAGCCGCTGAACGCGTGATGGACGCGCAGCGCGCGCTTGAGCGACCCATTCCAAAGGAAGACCGCGCTTTGGGCGACGCGACAGACGCGCCCGACCCTGTGTCCAATTTCACCAAGTCGGGCTACATGGAAGCCGTTGAAAAAGCGAAAGACTACATTCGCGCCGGCGACATCTTCCAATGCGTGCCAAGCCAACGCTGGACACAGACCTATTCGGAACCGCCTTTCGCACTTTATCGTAGCCTGCGCCGCACGAACCCGTCTCCATTCATGTTCTATTTCAACTACGGCGACTACCAAGTCATCGGGGCCAGCCCTGAAATCTTGGTGCGCGTATTCGGATCCGAAGTCACAATCCGCCCGATTGCCGGAACGCGCCCCCGTGGTGCGACACCAGAAGAGGACAACGCAAACGAGTTGGACTTGATGGCAGACAAGAAAGAACTGGCAGAACACTTGATGCTGCTTGATCTGGGCCGCAACGACACAGGCAAAGTGTCCAAGATCGGCACCGTGCGCCCAACCGAACAATTCATCGTCGAACGCTACAGCCACGTTATGCACATCGTGTCAAACGTGGTCGGTGAGCTTGCCGACGATCAAGACGCCCTAAGCGCCTTCTTTGCGGGCATGCCAGCAGGTACCGTATCCGGCGCACCGAAAGTCCGCGCCATGGAAATCATCGACGAACTAGAGCCTGAAAAGCGCGGACTGTATGGCGGAGGCTGCGGATACTTTAGTGCCAATGGCGACATGGATATGTGTATTGCCTTACGCACTGCAGTCCTGAAAGGTGATCAGCTGTACATCCAAGCTGGCGGCGGCGTTGTCTATGACAGCGACCCCGAGGCGGAATACATGGAGACCGTCCACAAAAGCAACGCGATCCGACGCGCGGCCGCCGATGCGGCGATGTTCCGGTCAGGCAATTCCTAAACACCCGAATTTGGCATGCGGTCCATGCCGCCATTTGCGCTTAATTCAGGTATACGCAGTGGCTTTAGCCCGACTTTCCTGCGACACCATGGCGATACTGACCAATGCCCAAGCCCCCTACCACAATGGCGACCACGATAGACACTACAGTCGCGGCGGCGCCCTCGATCCAGAAGCCAAAAATCAAACAGGCCGCGGTCAGGGCAACCCAACCAGCATCACCCAGAACAAAGAACAACACCACCTTTGGCAAGTGGCTTAGCTTCGTTGCGGTCACAGCGAGAAGCACCGCGTTAATGCATAATAGCAGGCCAAGCGCAGTAATGATCGTTGCTGGTGGAGAGCCGACAAAATGCGTAACCTCTTGCGGCATTGCGACAAACAGCACACCAAACACGGCACAAGAAAAACAATTCGCCCAAAGAAAATTTCGCAGCATTGCGGCACCCAATCTTGTCAACTAGGGTGACAATATCAAGGGAGCAAAAGTTGTCAACAAAGATTACAAGATCACCACGCGCAGGCATTGTCTTGGTCGACAGTCAGGCGTTGCGCTTGTCTCAGGCGATTGCGGCGTATCAGCAAGGGCAAGTAACATGGTTGATCGACGAACTAGCCAAACAAGGCTTCGACACACTAACGCCCACGCATGTGTCATTCCTCTCGACATTGGACTGCGCTGACAACTACGCTTCCGAAGTTGCGCGTAGGCTGAACCTGTCACGCCAAGCAGTCCATAAAACCGTGGCCGAGCTTAGCACCCTTGGATACATCCAAAACGTTCCCAACCCGATCAAACGCAACAGCAAGGTCATTCAGATCACGGCCCACGGCGAAGCGCTCATTGCGGCGGCACGGCGGCTTTACGCGGAATTGGATGACAGCCTGTGCCAAGACTGTGCGCCAAGCGATATTGAACGCATGATAAATCTTCTTGGAAATCAGTTTTCATCTTGAAACGGGCACCCGCCGAAAAGGTTTGCAGCCGCTGCAGCTTCACCGCCGTGGACTGCGTCGCCGGCAAAATAGATGCAAAAATTGGGTCCAGACGTCGGTTCGCGACCAGAATGGAACCGATTTGATGATATTCATGTCAGAACGAATTTCAAAGGAGCCCGCATGTCCACCGACCCATTGCTTCAACCCTACCAACTTAAGCACCTGACATTGCGCAATCGCATCATGACGACCAGCCATGAACCGGCTTACCCCGAAGAAGGCATGCCCAAAGAACGCTACGCCGCCTATCATGCGGAACGAGCAAAGGCTGGTGTCGCGCTTGCGATGACCGCAGGATCCGCCGCCGTCAGCCGTGACAGCCCGCCCGTGTTCAACAACATCCTTGCTTACAAGGACGAGGTCGTGCCGTGGATCCAAAACTTAACTGACAGTGTGCACGAACATGGCTGTGCTGTGATGATCCAGTTGACCCACTTGGGACGACGCACGACGTGGGACAAGGGCAATTGGCTGCCATCAGTATCGTCCAGCAAACACCGGGAACCAGCGCATCACGCCTTTCCAAAGTTGCTGGAAGACTGGGACATCGACCGCATCATCAACGACTTTGCCGATGCCGCCGAGCGGATGAAAGCAGGAGGAATGGATGGGATTGAATTGCAGGTTTACGGACACCTGTTGGACCAGTTTTGGTCCCCCCTTACGAATGATCTGGTCGGACCATATGGGGCTGACACGTTAGAAAACCGCATGCGCTTCCCGATGGATGTGGTTGAGGCAATCCGCAAACGCGTTGGGTCTGAATTCATTGTCGGGATGCGATACACCGCCGATGAGGCGCAAAAAGGCGGTATCACGCCAAAAGAAGGCTTGGAGATTTCAAAACGCCTTGCCGCTACAGGACAGATCGATTTTCTGAACGTCATTCGCGGGCGGGTCCACACGGACCCCGCGATGACAGACGTGATCCCCGTGCAAGGTATGACGTCTGCACCACACCTCGATTTTGCGGGCGAGTTGCGTAAGGCCACTGGCATGCCAACCTTTCACGCAGCCCGCATTCCCGACGTCGCGACAGCGCGCCATGCGGTTCAGGCGGGTCTGCTAGATTTGGTCGGCATGACGCGCGCCCATATGGCTGACCCGCATATTGTTCGAAAAATTATCGAGGGGCGTGAGGACGATATCCGCCCCTGCGTTGGCGCGACCTACTGCCTAGATCGGATCTATCAAGCCGGTGACGCCCTATGCATCCACAACGCAGCTACAGGGCGTGAATTGACGATGCCCCATGACATCCCTGTCGCGGCAACCAAAAAAAAGATCGTCGTCATTGGCGCAGGCCCAGCTGGGCTTGAGGCCGCGCGTGTCGCGGCTGAGCGCGGCCATGATGTGACCGTGTTTGAAGCCGCACCCGAGGCTGGTGGCCAAGTGCGCCTGACCGCGCGGTCCCACCGTCGCCGTGAAATGATTGGCATCATCGCGTGGCGCATGGCCCAATGTGCAGCCCGCGATGTGACCTTCCATTTCAACACATGGGCGGAGGCAGAAAATGTGACCGCGTTAAACCCCGATGTTGTGATCGTTGCCACGGGTGGTTTGCCGAATATGGAGCTGTTCGAACAGAAGGGTGAGCAAGCGAATGTTGTATCGGCATGGGATATCATATCGGGCGATGTGAAACCTACTGGCAAAGTCCTAATCTATGACGAGAGCGGCGATCACCCTGCCCTTCAAGCTGCCGAAGTCGCGGCGAATGCTGGCGCAACGGTTGAAGTCATGACGCCAGACCGCACGTTTTCACCCAATGTTATGGCAATGAATTTGGTCCCCTATATGCGTGCCCTTCAGGACAAAGACGTTACCTTTACCGTCACGCGCCGCTTGCTAGACGTTTCACGCAGCGGCAACAAATTGGCGGTAACGATTGGTACTGACTATTCTGACCATTCCTATGATACCGAAGTCGATCAGGTCGTGGTGAACTACGGTACCTTGCCGCTTGATGAGCTATATTTTGATCTAAAACCAATGTCTTCCAACGCTGGCGAAGTTGATTACGACGCGCTCATCGCAGGCAAACCCCAATCAGCTAACCGCAACGAAAACGGGTCGTTCCAACTGTTCCGTATTGGCGATGCCGTATCAGCCCGCAACACCCATGCGGCGATCTACGACGCATTGCGGCTGGTAAAGGATATCTAACATGCGCAGCAGCAAAACCATTCACGTTGTGTCCTGCCACGCCGAGGGCGAAGTCGGCGATGTCATCGTTGGCGGCGTAGCTCCACCACCCGGTGAAACCCTGTGGGAGCAACGCACATGGATCGCTAAGGATCAAACCCTGCGCAATTTCATACTGAACGAGCCGC
Organism: Octadecabacter temperatus; assembly: GCF_001187845.1. Classification (NCBI taxonomy): domain Bacteria; kingdom Pseudomonadati; phylum Pseudomonadota; class Alphaproteobacteria; order Rhodobacterales; family Roseobacteraceae; genus Octadecabacter; species Octadecabacter temperatus. The sequence goes on from NZ_CP012160.1 coordinate 1,626,645, forward strand.
GTGGCGGGGTTTTTAGGCACGTGAACCTTCTAGTCCCGCCTGTGCATCCCGACGCACAGATGGGCTGGATCATTATGGAACCAGAAGACACGCCACCAATGTCAGGCTCCAACTCTATCTGCGTTTCTACCGTGCTGTTGGACAGCGGGATCATCCCGATGACGGAGCCCGTGACCGAAATGGTTCTAGAAGCCCCCGGTGGATTGGTGCGCGTACGGGCCGATTGCAAAGACGGCAAAGCGGAACGCATCACTGTGCAAAACCTGCCGTCCTTTGCTGGTGAATTGGGTGTGCCGTTAAACGTGCCAAGCTTGGGGCAGATCACTGTCGACACGGCCTTTGGTGGGGATAGCTTCGTTGTCGTCGATGCGGCGGCACTGGGGTTCGACTTGGTCGAAAGCGAGGCCAAGACCCTCGCACAACTAGGTGTAGCGATCACCAATGCCGCCAACGATCAACTGACGTTCCACCATCCTGACAATCCAGACTGGACCCATTTTTCGTTTTGTCTTTTCGCAGGACCAATCACCCGCGATGGCAACCACTTAACGACCTCTGCCGCAGTTGCGATCCAACCGGGAAAGATTGACCGCTCACCGACTGGCACTGCGGCCTCTGCCCGCATGGCGATTCTTCATGCACGTGGTGAGATGGGTGTTGGCGAAACCTTCACGGCCCGTTCAATCATAAACTCGGAATTCCATGGTCGGATCGTGGGCACAACATCAGTCGGCAATACCCTCGCCATCATTCCCGAAATAACAGGTCGTGCGTGGATCACCGGAACGCATCAACATATGCTTGATCCTGATGATCCATGGCCCGAGGGTTATCGCTTAAGCGACACTTGGCCCGACTTAAAGGAGCGTTAAGAATGCCCAACGACACAGAGCAGAACAAACGCAACGCGATCGCGTTCTATGATTTGATGTTCAATCAATGCGAACCACGTGACGCAATCAATCAGTTTGTTGGTGATGAATATATCCAGCACAATCCACATGTGGCAGACGGAAAAGACGCGTTTATCGCCTACTTTGAACGCATGGCAGCCGACTACCCTGGAAAAGTCACGCACTTCAAACGGGCGATTGCCGAAGGCAACATGGTTGTTCTGCACTGCCACCAAATTTGGCCCGGTAGCGACGATTATGCTGGCATCGATATCTTCAGGTTCGACGACAACGGTAAAATCGTTGAACATTGGGATGTTCTGCAGGTCATTGGAGACACGTCACAAAACGATAACGGCTTGTTCTAGTTTGGTTACTTATTCAGCCGTCAAAATCGCACTGATCGGTACAAGTGCCACCTGATCACCGCTGTTGGTTGAGCCCCAAAGGATCAGCGCAGAAATCGTATCGGGGCGAACCCGTCCAACCAGCACAACACCGCTTTCCTGACGCGCACGGAAGGCCGCTTGATCAACAAAGCGTCGAATAACGCGGGCGTCTTGGTCCTCAGCATCCAAGTCACGATAAACAACAGCTGCAGGAACACCCGCGGCCTCAGCGGCGCGGCCCGCCATGTTCAAACCTTGGCTCACGCTCACGAACCCACGCCCTTGCGATGCAAGAATATCCATCGCCTGTTGGGTTACGTCGCGATCAGATTGTAGCCCGCCATCGCCCACGTCCAGCAGGGCAACGGATTCTGGAAGTTTGGAGAACACGCTCTGAAATGTAACCTCAACGTCGCTTGGCACAGCCCCCTCAGGCAGTTTCGCAAGGACTGCAATTTCAAACCCGCTTTGACGGTAGGTTTCCATCAGCTCGGCTGCGTTCGCAACACTTGGGTCAATCGCAATGGTCACAGGAAATGTCAGACCTGACAACGCGGCAGCCGCCGCGGACATAGACCCATCATCAATCAGAACAACAGACATGAGTGGTTTGCCATCAACGTCGCCCGCATCGGCGGCAAAATCCACAAGCGCATTGTCGGTGTTTGCAGGTGCGGCTTCTGGTGTTTCCTCCGCGACCTCTTCATCGGCACCAGGTCGACGAATGGTCACGCCTGTATCGCGATTCCCAAGCAGCGTGTTCTCGCCACCTTGCAATTGAAAACGCGGTGTCGCGGGTTCTTGGGGCTCCGCAGACGCCAAGATATCATCGGCGGGTTGGTCCGTTGGGGCATCCTCAACACCAGTATCTGGCGTAGCGGCTTCACCATCAACTCCGATTGCATCGGCGCCAAGGTCGACTACGAAAAAGTCCTCGGACCCTTCTTCTGGCGTCTCAGCCTCAGGGTTCGGATCAATCGGGTCGACAACATCAACGTCAACATCAACCTCGGCCTCAGGCTCAACGACAAGCGTCGGCTGCGCGGGTGTTGTCGAAACCGTCAGATCCGCTTCCGATGCAGGAACTTGTGGGGCGAGTGACTGGGGATTGGGCAAAACAGGATCAACGGGCTGCGCAAGCAACGCGGCGCTTTCAGACGCCTCAGGAGCTTCCATCGCCCCCTCAATCGCCAACACCGCCGGCTCATCTAATGGGTCCGTATCAGCACGCGGTGCTTCAACTTCAGCCTCAATAGCTTCTGGCGCACCCGGTTCAATGACCTTTGGATCAGCCAATGCGCCCTCTTCATCTGGTAATTCAGGCGCTTGCGGTTCTTCAATGGAAACGCTGCCGACTGGTGTTGACGGGCTGTTCGATTCTTCTGGCTCAACGGTCACGGGCTCAACCTGCGGTGCCTCAACCAAAGGCGCTTCTGGTGGTGTAACTCCGGCAGGCAATTCGCTCATCACCGATGCAGCACCTAGTCCCAAAGCCGAGACAAAGCCCCCTGCCAACACTCCACCGATCATTCCACGCATGCGCTCGTCGCCTTCTCAATTCTGTCCCGATTAACCTCTGATGGGCCAATTCGAGTGTAATGCGGGCCTTGACGCACCTTGCCGTGCGGCCCATGTATGGCGACACTATACAAGGGGCAGCCCGCCGGACGGTAGCCCCAAATTAACCCATCCCAAAGGTGGCAGATAAATGCTTCTCTTGATCGATAATTACGACAGCTTCACCTACAATCTGGTGCACTATTTTGGTGAACTCGGCGCGGATGTCGTCGTGAAACGCAATGACGCCATTGATGTGCAAGAGGCCATGGAAATGGGCGCGTCCGGCATCGTACTGTCCCCCGGTCCGTGCGATCCTGCGCAAGCTGGCATTTGCCTCGCGCTCACCAAAGCCGCCGCTGAAACCAAGACCCCCCTGTTTGGTGTGTGTCTGGGCCACCAAACCATCGGCGAAGCCTTCGGCGGTAAGGTTGTGCGCTGTCACGACATCGTCCACGGCAAAATGGGCACGATGCACCACACCGGAAAGTCTGTCTTTGCAGGACTGCCCAGCCCGTTTGAAGCCACGCGTTACCATTCGCTAACAGTTGAACGCGAAACCCTGCCCGATTGCCTTGAAATCACTGCTGAACTCGACGATGGCACAATCATGGGCCTGCAACACTGCGAACTGCCGATCCACGGTGTGCAATTCCACCCTGAAAGCATCAAATCCGAACATGGCCACGCGATGCTGCAAAACTTCCTAGATACGATGAAGGTACTGGCATGAAGAGAGAATTGGCATGAGCGACGCGCTAAAACCACTTATTCACGCCGCCGCCGAGGGTCCATTGACCCGCGATGAGGCCGAACAAGCATTCCAGATCCTGTTCAATGGCGAAGCAACCCCATCCCAGATGGGTGGTTTGTTGATGGCGATGCGCACGCGCGGCGAAACGGTGGATGAATATGCGGCCGCCGCGGCTGTCATGCGCGCCCACTGCCTGCCGGTCACGGCCCCGGCGGGCGCGATCGACATTGTCGGTACCGGTGGCGATGGCAAAGGCACGCTGAACATTTCCACCGCAACGGCCTTTGTTGTGGCTGGCGCTGGCGTTCCGGTCGCCAAGCACGGCAACCGCAATCTGTCGTCCAAATCCGGCGCGGCAGATGCGCTTGGTCAAATGGGCATCGATGTCATGGTCGGCCCCGACGTCGTTGAACGCGGGATCGTTGAGGCTGGCATCGGGTTTATGATGGCGCCTATGCACCACCCTGCAATCCGCCACGTTATGCCAACACGCGCCGAGCTCGGCACGCGTACAATTTTCAACATTCTCGGCCCGCTCACGAACCCTGCAGGCGTCAAACGCCAACTCACAGGGGCGTTTTCGCGTGATTTGATCCGCCCGATGGCCCAAACATTGCAGGCCCTAGGATCTGAAGCAGCATGGCTTGTCCACGGCAGCGACGGTACGGATGAAATCACGATTACAGGCGTATCCTGGGTCGCCGCGATGTCCGGTGACATGATTACCATGCGCGAAATCCACCCTGAGGACGCAGGTCTTCCAGTACATCCGTTCGAAGCAATCCTTGGCGGCACTCCAGAAGACAACGGCAAAGCATTCCGCGCGTTGTTGGACGGTGAACACTCCGCCTACCGCGATGCGGTACTGCTCAATTCCGCCGCTGCATTGCTTGTTGCAGGCAAGGTCGAAGGCCTAAAAGCAGGCGCAAAACTGGCCGCCGAAAGCATCGATAGCGGGGCCGCCAAACGCGCTGTTGAAACCCTCGCGAAGATCACACAAGCAGGCTAGCACCAAACATGCCCAGTTGGACGCCACAGTTAAACTTCAACAGGCGCTTCTGGGTTGGGTGCGCTATCACACTGTTATCGTTTAGCTTCCTGGTCGTCACTGCCGTGCAATCGCGCGACGCATATAGCCTTTCACGCGAAGGCATCCCAGCCGAAGCAACGGTCACTGACACGCGTAGCACAGCGCCAACACCCGATAGCCCCTCAAAGTTTTTCCTCACATACACCTACAGCTCCAACGACCAAGCCATCACCAACGAACGCACGGTGCCCGAACCCTTCTTCGAAACGCACCCAGTTGGCATGGTTTGGACCATCACCGTTCACCCCAATGACCCCACGCGCCACGAACTCTTTGAAGGTGAGAAACGCCAAACCGCCATTAGCGCCCTTATCTTTTCGGCCCTCTTGGCTCTCTTCGGCGCAACGCTTGCTCTGTCAGGTGGAAACCTAACCGCGCTACGGCACCGCCTTTCCTCTTAACCTTGCTTTTGTTTCTCAAATATCCCGGGGACGCGAAGCGGGGGCAGCGCCCCTCCACCATTCCTCAAAAGCACAACCAGATCCGACCGCACCACCAAAATTTCTCAAATTTTGGCCCCCGCTCGCGGCACGCGCAATTGTCTTCCCCATCTGCGCGCAGTACGTTACGATCATGGATATTCTAGACAAAATCAAAGCCTATAAACTCGACCATATCGCGGCCTGCAAAACGGCGCGCCCTTTGGTTGAAGTCGAAGCCGCCGCACGAAACGCCTCCCCCACACGCGGGTTTGCAGACCGCTTGGTTGAGGCCAGTCGCGAAGGTTACGGGCTCATCGCCGAAATCAAAAAGGCCAGCCCGTCCAAAGGGTTGATCCGCGATGATTTCAATCCGCCAGAACTCGCGCAGGCCTACGCAGCTGGTGGTGCGACCTGCCTCAGCGTCCTGACAGATGTCCCATCTTTCCAAGGCGCGGATGAATTCCTCGTTGCAGCCCGCGAAGCGGTTGACCTGCCGGCCCTGCGCAAAGATTTCATGTACGACACCTACCAAGTCGCAGAATCCCGCGCCTTGGGTGCAGACGCTATATTGATCATCCTCGCCTCTGTGAGTGACGCCCAAGCCGCCGAACTTGAAGACGCCGCCACGCAATGGGGCATGGACGTGCTGCTTGAGGTCCATAACGAAGAAGAATTGACACGTGCTTGCGCATTGAAATCTCCGCTGATGGGCATCAACAATCGCAACCTCAAAACGTTTGAGACAACGCTGGACACGACCCGCACCCTGTCACGTATGGTTCCGGCCGATCGCCTGATCGTTTGCGAAAGCGGCCTTTCCACGCCGGATGATCTCGCAGACATGGCCCGCTACGGCGCACGCACTTTCCTAATCGGCGAAAGCCTGATGCGTCAGGACGATGTGACCGCAGCAACCCGCACGCTACTTGCAGGTGGCACGACAATGGGTGGCGTTTAAGTGTCTGACAAGCTTAGCCATTTTGACGACCACGGTCAGGCTCACATGGTGGATGTCTCAGACAAAGCCGTGACCAGCCGCATCGCCACCGCAGCCGCGTGGATCAAAATGTCGCCTGAAACGCTTGCCCATGTCACTGCAGGCACCGCCAAAAAGGGCGACGTCCTTGGCATCGCACGGATCGCAGGCATTCAGGCAGCCAAGAAAACATCCGACCTTATCCCGCTGTGCCACCCTCTCCCGATCACCAAGGTCGCCGTGGACCTAACACCAGACGCCAACCTCCCTGGTGTGCGTATTGAGACGACGGTCAAAACCACCGGACAAACCGGCGTTGAGATGGAAGCCCTATCTGCCGCCAGCGTCGCTGCCCTCACAGTCTATGACATGCTCAAAGCGGTGCAGAAAGACATGGAAATCGGCGGGATCAAAGTCACACTAAAAGACGGCGGAAAGTCCGGCCGCTTTGAAGCATGATTACGGTTGAACAGGCTCAAGCGCTTTGCCTTGATCTAGTCAAGACAACCCCCTCCGAGACCGTATCCCTCGCAAACGCTCAAGGACGAACACTCGCTGAAGCGCTTTATGCAAAACGCGATCAGCCTCCGTTTTCGGCCTCTGCGATGGATGGATACGCGATCCGCCACGCGGATGCGGTTCAACATGCGGTACTCGATGTCGTTGCGGAATCTGCTGCGGGCCACGGTTGGGATGGCACAGTAACAGCAGGCCAAGCCGTGCGCATTTTCACAGGCGCACCCGTACCTGACGGCGCCGATTGTGTTGTGATCCAAGAGAACGTGACGGCTGCGGACGCACAGATAACGCTAAGCGAGCCAATCGGCACCAACATGAATATCAGACCACAAGGCGCTGATTTTAAACGCGAACACCCACTTGATCCGCCGCGCGTTCTATCGTCACCGGATCTTGCTCTGCTTGCGGCAATGAACAATGCAAACGTAACAGTTCGCAGCAAACCGAAAGTGGCGCTTATCTCTACGGGGGATGAATTGCTCATGCCCGGCGGTGATCCGGCACCCGATCAGATTATCGCGTCCAACGTCTTTGCCTTAAATGCAATGTTACGTGATGCGGGGGCCGAGCCGAGCATTCTGCCCATCGCGCTGGACACCCCTGAAGCGTTAGACGCCGTCCTAAAACAGGCCAGCGACTGGGGCGCAGATATCATCGTCACCATTGGTGGCGCGTCTGTGGGCGATCATGACCTCGTGGCCCCAGCGCTGGATCGTTTCGGCGTCACCCGCAGCTTTCACAAGATCGCCATGCGCCCTGGAAAGCCACTGATGGCGGGCGCCAAAGGCACAACGGCATTCCTCGGCCTTCCAGGAAATCCAGTGTCTGCAATCGTGTGTGGGCATTTGTTTTTACTGCCAATGGTGCGCCGTGCCTTGGGCCAAACGGATGTTCTGCCACGCGCTGTAACAGCGCGCCTAACCGCACCAATGCCAGAAGGTGGCCCACGTGCCCATTACATGCGTGCGGTATTTGAAGAAGGCTTAGAGGCCCGCACTGTTACGGCTTTTGATAAACAAGACAGCTCAATGCTAACAGTGCTTTCGAATGCGAACTGCCTTTTGCTACGCCCGATTGATGACCCAGCCAAAAACGCAAGCGATCCGGTAACAATTTACCCCATCGCATAAGAACAGATTGACACAAAACGAGAACAAGCCTAGAACATTCCTTAACAAAGACCATTGAGGGAGAGGGCATATGCTCACGAAGAAGCAACTTGATCTGTTGGAATTCATCCAGAAACGGGTGCAGCGCGACGGTGTCCCCCCAAGCTTTGATGAAATGAAAGAAGCCCTTGATCTGCGATCAAAGTCGGGCATTCACCGCCTGATTACAGCACTTGAGGAACGCGGATTTATCCGCCGTCTCGCACACCGCGCCCGCGCATTAGAAATTGTGAAGCTGCCAGACGCGTTGCAAGCCAAGTTTGACACACCATCTGCGGGTGGTTTTCAGCCGCGCGTCATCGATGGCGACCGTCCTGACAGCCGCCCTACTGGTGCACAGCCCCTTGAAAACGGTGGCGCGATTGAGCTTCCTGTCATGGGTCGGATCGCCGCGGGTGTTCCTATCGCTGCGATCTCTGAGATCAGCCATAACGTCTCTGTTCCGTCAGCGATGGTTGGCCAAGGCGAACATTATGCGCTTGAAGTCAAAGGGGATTCTATGATCGACGCGGGCATCAACGATGGCGATGTCGTTGTGATCCGTGAAAGTTCGACGGCAGACAATGGCGACATTGTTGTTGCCTTGGTCGAAGACTCTGAGGCCACGCTGAAGCGCTATCGCCGCAATGGCGATGCCATCGCACTTGAGGCCGCGAACCCTGCCTATGAAACCCGTCTGTTCCGTGGTGATCAGGTTAAGGTTCAGGGTCGTTTGGTCGGACTTATCCGCACTTACTAATCAAACAAACGTCTCCGCAGGGAAGCGGTGTTCCAAATCCGCTCTCCTGTACGTTCGTGCGCTCCGATCAGCGTTAGCGTCCCATTTTCGACATAACCCGCCAGCGCCCCTGTTTGGCGCAAACGCCTTATGTCAAAGACGTTACACCCATCAATCTGGTCAAGCTCTTGGTTGGTGATGATGATGTCGGCCCCGCCGCACCCATCCAGTGCCGCGACCGCGGTTGAACCACGAACGTTCAGCACGCGGGCGTCGCCAACCCGCGCGAACACCGTTCGCCCCTCTTCAACCAACCCGTCACGCCTATACGCTACGTCTTGTGCCACAGGCGCGCCATCATTTTCCAACCAGTTCCCAACGGCGAAGGATTCACCGCGCTCCTTGGAAACCGCGCGCCCGTCTTGCGTCATGACACCGATGAGTGACCCAGTGTCCGCCACGAGCAGCATTGGCCTTTCGACGACTTGCCACAATGCAAACGCCGCAATTACGGGCCCAACACCAAGCCAACGAAGCCACCCTTGCCAAAGAACAACAAACAAACCGCCAAGCGCGATCATCATGAGAACTTCTGGTCCAGGTGTCGCAACATGGCGCAGGGCACCGTCTTGATCAGCGACGAAATGCGCCACACCCAAAATCCAACGCAGCCCAAGGTCCATCACCCAAAGACCAATCATTTCTAACCCAAAAGGTGCGAGCACCGTCGCAACCACAGCGGCGGGCATCACGAGCGTTCCCATAAGCGGCACAGACAACAAGTTCGCGATTAGTCCGAATTGTGCGATTTGGTTGAAGTGGAATGCGGCAAAGGGCGCTGTGGCCAACCCAGCCACTAAGGATGATACGAAAACCGCGCCAATGGATTTCAACCATCTAGGCACCTCGGGAAGCTCTAGTTGGCGCATTACACCGAATACGGCCACCAACGCCGTGGTCGCGGCGAATGACATCTGAAATCCGGGGCCGAACAGGGCTTCTGGGCGCAGAGTAAGTACAATCATCGCAGCAATCGCGACCGCACGCAGCGTCAATGCACGCCTGTCAAACAACACCGCGACCAACATGACGGCGACCATGACAAACGCGCGTTCAGTAGACACATTCCCCCCCGACAGCGCCAAATAGCCCGCAGCCGCAATCAACGCACCAATCGCGGCAATCTTTTTCACCGGCCAATGCAGGGCGGCGTGGGGCCATAGCGCCATACTGTAGCGCAATGCCGCGAAGAGAAACGCAGCAAGAATCCCCATATGCATCCCCGAAATCGCCAATAAATGCGCAAGGTTAGACGCCCGCAGCGCGGTCAAACTGTCTTGGCCCATGCCAGAGCGATCCCCCGTCATAATCGCGGCAGCAAAGGCGCCGGATTCTCCATCCAGTCGACCCTGAACTGCCGCACTAATCGCTACGCGTTGGCGGTAGACCCACAAACCAGCCGCCCCTTCCGCGGCCTCAGCCCCAAGTAAAACGGGGGTACGGGTATAGCCGACTGCACCAAGCCCCTCAAACCAAGCCATGCGTTGAAAATCAAAACCGCCCGGTTCCACTGGCCCACTTGGGGACGACAAATGCCCTGTCATCAAAACCACCTGCCCCGGTTCGGGCGTGATAAATCCCTGCTCGCCATGCAAGGACACCCGCACCGTCGCAGGCGTGCGGTGCATCTCCATGCGCGCCAACACCACACGGTCTAGCGTTAGGCGCACCGCGTCTGAGCTTGAGCGGTCAATCTCGATGATGCGGCCTTGGATCGGGCCATAATATCGAAACTCTAACACGGGTTCGGCCACCATATTGGTGCGTAAACCGGCCATCCCAAATCCAGCACAAAGCAACGCACAGACAGTAACCAACAGGCTCACGCGTTCTGAGCACACAAAAAGCACAGCGAACAAGACAGCCGTTAACGCGAGGGCAGAATAAACCGTCAGAACCGATGGCTCGATCGGCAATGCAAAGTAACCTGTGATGCCAATGCCAAACAACACGGGCGCCCAGCCGAATAAATCACCACGCTGCGCTGCGATTTGCGCCCACGCGTCATTCAGCATGCGCACTTGTCCTTACCCCGCGCTGTTAGTATTCCCGCATCAAGCCCGCCAATCCTAACGAAATGGTGGTTAGCAAAAGGTTAATTTCCCATGTCGCAAGCTCGAGTCGTCACCCGTTTCGCCCCTTCGCCAACTGGTGCATTGCATATTGGCGGCGCACGCACGGCCCTGTTCAACTGGCTTTATGCACGTGGACGCGGCGGTAAGTTTTTGCTGCGCATTGAGGACACGGACAAAGCCCGTTCCACGGATGAAAATACGCAAGCCATTCTTGACGGCCTGACATGGCTTGGTCTTGATTGGGACGGCGCGCCGACGTCGCAAGCAGCGGCAGCTGCCCGTCACATTGAGGTTGCTAACGAAATGCTCGCCAACGGGCACGCCTATAAATGTTTTGCCACACAGGACGAAATCCAAGCGTTCCGCGAAGACGCGCGCACAAACAAGACCTCGACACTTTATCGTTCACCTTGGCGCGATGTCGCGGATGCGGACCACCCGGACCTGCCCTTCGTTGTCCGCGTCAAAGCCCCACGGGACGGTGCGACGACGCTGAATGATGAAGTTCAAGGCGCCGTTACTTGGCAGAACGAGCAGCTTGATGACATGATCCTGCTGCGCTCTGACGGAAGCCCTGTTTATATGTTGGCCGTTGTGGTGGATGACCACGACATGGGCGTGACCCATGTCATTCGTGGGGACGACCACCTTGCCAATGCGTTCCGCCAGAACCTGATTTACGACGCAATGGGCTGGGACAAGCCCACCCTCGCACATATCCCGCTGATCTTTGGCCCAGACGGAAAGAAACTGTCCAAACGCCACGGCGCGACGGGCGCCGCTGAATATCAGGCGCTGGGGTATCCGGCTGCCGGCATGCGCAATTACCTTACTCGTTTGGGGTGGTCGCATGGCGATGACGAATTTTTCAGCGATGCCCAAGCCCGTGAATGGTTCGACCTTGGCGGTATTGGCAAAAGCCCTGCACGTTTTGATACCAAAAAGCTGGAAAACATCTGCGGCCAACACATCGCTGTCTCTGAAAATGCTGCGCTGCTGCATGAATTAGAAGCGTTTCTTGATGCGACGGGGCAAAATGCCCTCACGTCAGAACAGCATGACGGAATATTGAAGGCGATGGAAAGCCTGAAAGAACGCTCAAAGACTTTCCCAGAACTCATTGATAAGGCACACTTTGTTTTGACATCGCGCCCTCTCGAAATGGACGAGAAAGCGGCAAAATCTCTCGACGATGTACACAAAGGTATACTGACAGAATTGACGCCGCAGCTGCAAACTGTTAGCTGGTCCCGAGACGAACTTCAGGGGATCGTGGCCACCCTCGCAGAGGCCCATGACACCAAACTTGGCAAGCTGGCTGGGCCGTTACGGGCGGTCTTAGCTGGGCGCGCAGTTTCCCCGTCTGTGTTCGATATGATGCTTGTTCTTGGCCGCGACGAAACGATCGCTCGTATCAAGGACGCAACCGGCTGAAACACTTTTGTTACCATTTGCAGGTACGGGGTGTGTTGACTGGAAAACCGCTGTCGCTGCTTGGGATATCCCAAGGGCGTACCTAGAAAGGGATAAATATGACCGAGACCAAAACCGCGACATTGACGATTGATGGTAATTCGTTTGAGCTGCCAATCCATACCCCTACAGTTGGTCCGGACGTAATCGATATTGGTAAGCTTTACGGACAGTCCGGTGCTTTCACGTACGATCCTGGTTTCACGTCCACCGCCGCTTGCGACAGTACGATTACATTTATTGACGGTGAAAAAGGCGAACTGCTGCACCGCGGTTACCCGATCGATCAATTGGCAGGCCAGTCTCACTACCTCGAAGTGTGCTTCTTGCTGCTTTATGGTTACCTTCCAGAAGCAAACGAGCTTGAAAAGTTTGAGCGTCTGGTCACGAACCACACGATGATCCACGAACAGATGCACAACTTCTTCCGTGGTTTCCGCCGCGATGCGCCGCCTATGGCGACAATGGTTGGTGTTGTTGGCGCGATGTCCGCGTTCTACCACGATTCCACGGACATCAACGATGAGCATCAGCGCGAAGTTGCATCCATTCGCTTGGTTGCGAAGATGCCTACGATTGCTGCGATGGCCTACAAATACTCAATCGGTCAGCCGTTCGTGTATCCGCGCAATGACTTGGACTATGCGTCCAACTTCCTGAACATGTGTTTCTCTGTTCCGGCCGAAGAATACCAAGTGAACCCGATCCTCGCCCGCGCGATGGACCGTATTTTCACGCTTCATGCTGACCACGAACAGAACGCGTCTACATCTACAGTGCGTCTTGCGTCTTCGTCTGGTGCAAACCCGTTCGCCTGTATCGCTGCTGGTATCGCGTGTCTTTGGGGCCCTGCCCACGGCGGCGCGAACCAAGCCTGCCTTGAGATGCTTAAGGAAATCGGCACGGTTGATCGTATTCCTGAATTCATCGCCCGCGCAAAAGACAAGAATGACAACTATCGTTTGATGGGCTTTGGCCACCGCGTTTACAAAAACTTCGACCCACGCGCGACTGTGATGAAAGAGTCCGCTGACGAAGTTCTTGAATTGCTCGGCGTTGAAGATAACCCACTCTTGCAGGTCGCGATGGAGCTTGAAAAGCAAGCGCTGGCAGATCCGTACTTCGCTGAGAAGAAGCTGTTCCCGAACGTCGACTTCTATTCCGGCATCATCCTCGAAGCGATGGGTTTCCCGACATCTATGTTCACGCCAATCTTCGCGATGGCACGTACAGTTGGTTGGATTTCCCAATGGAAAGAACAGCTTGGCGATCCACAACTTAAAATCGGTCGCCCACGCCAGCTCTACACAGGCGAGACAAAGCGCGACTATGTGGACATCGAAAACCGCTAATCTGCGACATTAACTTTTCGAATTGATCTGGGCCCTTCGGGGCCCTTTTCTATTTCTGGGCAAAGCCGAACCCCGTCTGCGCCGATCCGACCTTTTGCGTTCGCAGCTTGACTTCACAACCCTTATAATAGCCCTCTTTCTGGACTTATTTCCCAGTCCCTTTGGGCTAACCGATTTTACAGAGAATTTATTATGAAGTACCTCGCCACATCCTTCCTCCTTGCGCTTGCCGCCCCAGCCTATGCGGGCGACGCCTGCCCTGTTGGCGTCACGATTGTGGATCTTGGCGTTCCTGCTTGGCTTGATCGCGACGCGATCCTTGCCGACCTTTCAACTACGCGCACGCGGGTCGGTATCGGTTACAGCTTCGGCGACGACGGTTTCGTGATTACGCGAACGGAACCTGGCACTCCGGCAGAAACCTCAGGCCTTCTAAGCGGTGACATCGTGTTGACGATTGATGGGTTTAATGTGGAATCCGCGGACACCTTGCTCCAAGTTGTCGACGCCGCCAAACCGCACGAAACTATCCACCTAAGAGTTTCACGCGACAACGAAGTGGTGGCGATTGATCTAACCCTCGGGGCAACGGATCCTGTTCCTGCCATGCTTGCGCATGTCGGATCGCTTGGCGAATGCCGCCATAGTACGAACCGTCACGCAACCGAAAGCGAGCGCGCCCAGTTTGTTCCACAACTCAACGATGAGAACCGCGCATTTCGATGTGACGACGCCCACATCGATCTAGTTGGGAATGATCAGGGGGCCACTGTCTACTTTGTTCGCGGGTCACGACGGGTGCTGTTGACCTTCCCTGATTGGGGCACGGTTTGCGTGGCATCGCAGGCGCTTGATGGCGCTGACCAAAGGGATAATGGCGCAGCGTTGCTTGACGAATTGATTGGTGATTTTGTCGCCGATCGAATTGCGAACCCTTAACGCCCCTCATATTTCGCAGGGCGCTTTTCAAGGAATGCCAACACGCCCTCTTGGAAGTCACGGGTCTTGCCGCATTCACCTTGCAGGCGTGCCTCGGTCGCAAGTTGTTCATCCAGCGTGTTTTCAAATGACCCACGCAGTGCGGTCTTGACCCGTTGATAGGCCGCCGTTGGACCCGCCGCGAGGTGCAGCGCGCGTTTGGCAACGTGCGTGTCGAATTCTTTTAATGGCACGGCCTCGTAAATCATGCCCATGTCAGCAGCCTGACGGCCCGTGATCTTATCGCCGAACAGCGCTGCCCCCATCGCTTTCGCTGACCCCATCTGACGCGGCAACCAATATGTGCCGCCTGCATCTGGGATCAGGCCAATGCGTGTAAACGCTTGAATGAAGTAGGCCTCATCTGCCGCGATCACGACATCCGCCGCCAGCGCAAGGTTGGCCCCGGCCCCAGCCGCCGCGCCATGCACCGCGCAGATCGTTGGGATTTTACAGTCAAAGATCGCCTTAAGCATCGGCACGTATTCGTCGCGCAACGTGCGTTCCAGATCAAGGTTCGTGGCATTACCGCTGTCACCCAAATCTTGGCCCGAACAAAACGCATCCCCCGCGCCACCAATCACCAAAACCCGCGCATCACGCTCCGCCGCTTTTACAGCATGGGTGATTTCGGCCCGCATCTGTACATTCAGTGCGTTCTTCATATCCGGACGGTTCAGTGTCAGCGTGGCAACATCGTTAGCGATTTCAAAGCGGATAGCGGAATATTCCATGGGTCGTCCTTTGTGTAGCGTTGCGCCTACACTACTGAACTCTCCGGTTCAGAAAAGCCTAAACGCAACGTCATAGAAATCAGCTCTGATTACGACCGCATGATCTTATCAATTCGCGCCTTTTCTTCTGCGCTCAATTCTTCTGGCCCGACAGCCTGAGACCGCCCCCGTATCGTCACGGCTGCAATTCCCCCTGCAAGTAACAGCATAATAGGCGCAGCCAACCACAGCGCGAGGTTTACACCCTCAACCCGTGGGCTCAGCAGAATGTAGTCGCCATAGCGATCCACCAGATATTGCACCGCCTGATCGTCCGTATCCCCCGCAACAAGCCGCTCGCGCAGCAAGATACGTAGGTCACGTGAAATGTCAGCGTTGCTTTCATCGATGCTTTCGTTGCGGCAAATAGGACAGCGCAACCCTTCAGACAGCGCGCGCGCACGAAGTTCGAGCGCTGCGTCATCTAGCACCTCATCCGGTTGAACCGCTGCGAGCGGCGTTACCAGCATGCACAGAACAAACGCCAACCACCTCATTGTGCAGCCACCGTGTTTGATGTGGATTTTGCAGCACCCGCCGCAACACGCAAGCGTCGGTCGGACAAAGAAATGAAGCCACCTAATGCCATCAAAATAGCGCCCCCCCAAATCCAATTCGCGAAGGGTTTGATGTAGGTGCGCACGGCCCAACCGCCGCCGGTTTGTGGATCACCGAGCACAACATAGACATCGCGCAGAATACCGTTGCGAATGCCAGCTTCTGTCGTTGGCATTTGTGCGACTGGGTAGACGCGTTTTTCCGCAAAGACCTGCCCGACAAAGCGACCGTTGCGATAGACGTTTATTTCACCGCCTTCACCGAAATAGTTCGGGCCGTCAATTTCGACAACGGCGGCCAGTTCGATCTCATGAATACCGACGTTCCAACGATCACCGACTTGGGCAATCCGAATGTCCTCGGCCTCCCAAGCCATCAGTGCAGCGACTGCAAAGACCGTAATTCCAAGGCCGGAATGCGCGGTGAATTTACCCCAGTCCGCGCGTGGCAATCTGGTGAGACGTTTCAAACGCGCCGCAACAGCACCGCGACCTGTGCGCAGCCAAAGGTCCATACATGCGCCACCAACAACCCAAACGCCCAAGATCACCCCGATGGGACCCATCGCAGAGCGTCCAGTCTGTAGCGCAAATGCCAACGCTCCAAACGCGATTGCAAGACCAGCAACTGGCGCCATAGATTTGATGGCTTTGCTAAGGCTGCCACGTTTCCACGCCAGCACTGCACCCACAGGCAAGATGATCGCCAGTGGGACGAAAACCAGTGTGAAGGCAAAATTGAAGAATGGCGGCCCGACGGAGACCTGTTCAGGTTTATCAAACAGTCCAAGCGCGTAGAACGGGTTCGCCATACCGCCGCTCCAAATAGGGCTAGCCGACGCGAGTTCGACCACCAAAGGCCAAATCGTGCCCCAGAAGACAACAAAGCTGGACACAGCAAGCAACACATTGTTGGACACAAGCGCGGTTTCGCGGCTGACCAACCCAAAGACGCCTTTCGACTCCATCGCCTTTGCGCGCAACGCGAATAGCAGTAGTCCACCCCCAACAAATACCGCGAGGATCATCAAGATAAACACACCCCGTTCAGGGTCGTTGGCAAAGGCATGCACCGACGTCAGCACGCCCGAACGCACGATGAATGTTCCGAGAAGCGAGAACCCGAAGGCGAGGATCGCCAGCAGGATCGTCCATGCTTTCAGGCTTTCGCGCTTTTCAACCACGATGGCGGAATGCAGCAATGCGGCCGCCAAAAGCCACGGCATGAAGGATGCGTTTTCAACAGGGTCCCAGAACCAGAAGCCACCCCACCCAAGTTCGTAGTAGGCCCACCATGAGCCAAGCGCGATACCGATGGTCAGGAAAATCCAAGCGGCCAATGTCCACGGGCGCACCCAACGGCCCCAAGCCGCATCAACACGTCCTTCGAGTAAGGCGGCAATCGCGAACGAGAACGACATGCTCAGCCCGACATAGCCGAGGTACAAAAACGGCGGGTGAAACGCGAGGCCCGGATCCTGCAACAATGGGTTCAAATCTTGGCCATTAAACGGCGGAAATTCCAAACGCTCAAACGGGTTGGATGTGAACAGGATGAAGCCGTAAAACGCAACGCTAACAGCGGCTTGAACACCCAATACCCGGGCACGCAGGCTGGCAGGTAAATTGCTACCAAACCAGCTGGCACAGGCGCCGAACAGCACCAAGATCAGCAACCAAAGCAGCATAGATCCTTCGTGGTTCCCCCAAACACCGCTGATTTTATAAAGCATTGGCTTGTCGGAATGGCTATTTGCCACCACAAGGCGCAGCGAAAAGTCAGACACAACAAAGGCATACATCAGGGCTGCAAAGCTGAATCCAACAAGAAGGAACTGCACCGTCGCAGCAGGATCAGCCAACCCCATCCAACCACGCCACCCTTTGTGAGCGCCAATAAGGGGAACAACCATCTGCACAACCCCAACAAGGGCGGCAAGAATCAATGCGAAATGTCCGAGTTCAATAATCATGGTGCGATTATAGGTCTCAAGCGCCGCGCCGCCAGTGAAACTGCGATCACAATGCAGGGCGAAACGTCACGGCTAGGGCTGGTTACGTTGCCACTCTAGGAGGGCAGGATTTGAGGAAGGTTCCACAGCCCCCAATGTTAGATCAGCCGAAGGCTTGCTTTGTGCGACTTGCGGTGTGTCAAACCGCAGCGCTTGCAACGCGCGTGTGTTTTCAACAACCGTCGGAACCCGCGCCAATGTTTGCGCGATGGATCGCTGGAAATCTTGACTATGTGCTTGATGCCGTGCACCAAAATAGAAACTTACAATCGCGCCCATAAGCCACCACAGCGGGTCTGGCACCAGCGATATCCCCTGCATCCGCGTGGAAAACCAAACCGGATCAACCATCGCGACCACAAACAACCCAATGGTCCCAAACGCCAGTAATGGGCGCGGCAAGCGGTTCAACCCGTCCATAAGGCGATCAAAGCCCCCTACCCGTTGCACCGCAAACTCGGACGCGAACTGCTGCATGGTTTGTTGTTTTATCCCTGCCTGACGCACTGCCGCGCCTTCGGCGTTCTCACGAAACACCTGTGCCGTTTCAACGATCACATTGCGCCCGTCGCCAAACACGCCCCTGAAAATCCGCTCAATCAAACCCATCGCGCTGTCCTTTCGCGATGCTGGTCCTCGCTCAGGTGAAAGCGTGGCGAGATAAATTCTTCCGCCCGTGTAATCCAACCGCCCTTCCCGCCATCCAAGCGCCGTGCATATTTACGGCTGGCCGGACGCGCATCCGCCAACGCGTAATAGTAGTTACGCCGTGCAATCCCGTAGGCATCAACGAAATGGTCAACTGCAGCCGCCATACCCTGTTCCGTTGCTGCAATCGTCTGGGGGCCGATGACGCCATCAACCGTCACCAAGATACGCATGTCCTGCAGCAGCCGCTGCAAAATCCGCACCGCATTGGCCCCAGCGTTTACATACATATCAAAAACCGACGCCTGCAACGCGGACGGCAGCAGACGAATATTAGGCCGATTAAAATAATGATTGATGAAGATCGTGACAGCCTGTTCGCGCGTTAACACGCGCACGTCCTGTTCTGTCACCTGCCCATCGCCATCCAGATCAAGCCCTAGGCGGCGCATGGTATGAATGGTGACGCCATGGTTTGTGGCACCGCCCGGATCATCTGGATCATTAACAAACCCACCCTCACGAGCAACAATACCTTCGGCGATTTGGTGAACATCGTGCATCCTGGCACCCCCATGCAATTGCACATGAAGGGTGTCTGATGAAGGTTAACCGCTGGTAGCGGTACCGTCCGTTGCGTCGGTCAGGTCAGGATCAACCGGCTCACAGAAGTTCTGTTGTTCATGCATGTTTTCAACTTCGGCAGGCATGTATGTTTCGTCATGTTTGGCAAGAATTTCAACAGCTTCAAATGTACCGTTAATGTAATTTCCTTGACCAACCATACCTTGTCCTTCTTCAAACAAGCTCGGCAAGATGCCTTCAAACGTCACGGGAACGGCGGTAAAGCAATCGGTTACAACGAACGACACATGGGTGCCCTCACCGCGCACGATTGACCCCGCCTGCACCATTCCACCAATGCGGAACAGTTCCGTTTCAACGGGTGGTTCAGCCAACACTTCGCTCGGCGAACGGAAATAGTTAATCCCGTCACGCAACGCGTACCCAATGATTGCAGTGGAAAGCCCAAGCGCCACGAAGGCAACGACAATAATCTGGATACGGCGCGTCTTCTTTAGCGATTTCATGGCCCAACCCTAAGGAAATAGCGGAGCCATCATAAGCCCCTCAGTCTCAGAAAGACCTAACATCAGGTTGGCGTTCTGCAAGGCCTGCCCGCTTGACCCTTTGGTGAGGTTATCAAGTGCCGCGATGACAATGGCGCGGCCATCCCGACGGTCAGCAACTACCCCAACGTGACAGAAATTGGACCCACGGATGTGGCGAATGCTCGGGTATTCGCCGAACGGCAGCACGACGACGAAAGGTTCGTCCACGTAGGCCGTGGCCAGCACATCATGAATAGCCTGCGCATCACCCTTTACGTAATTTGTCGCAAGAATTCCGCGGTTTGCAGGGATTAAGTGTGGCGTGAACTGAACCTCGACGGGCCGTCCGGCAATCGCTGAAAACTCCTGATCGAACTCACCCAGATGGCGGTGCGTGCCGCCAACCGCATAGGCATTCGCGCCCTCTGACAGCTCTGCGTGCAGCAGGTTTTCCTTCAAAGCGCGCCCCGCGCCAGACACCGCACAGGCCAAATCCATGATGATTTCATCAAGATCGATGACGCCCGCTGCGATCAAAGGCCGCAGCGCAAACTGCCCCGTCGCCGCGTTGCAGCCCGTACCGGCGACAAGCCGCGCATTCGCGATTTCGTCACGGTAAAACTCTGTCAGGCCGTAGACGGCTTCTTTTTGCAGCTCAACTGCCGCGTGATCATTGCCGTACCACTTCTTATAGGCTTCGGGATCACGCAAACGGAAATCGGCGCTCAGATCAACGATCTTTAGCGTTTTTGGCAGTTTTGAGATCACCTCTTGGCTGGTCTTGTGCGGCAATGCGCAAAACGCCAGATCGATGCCATCAAAGTCAACATCATCAATGGTTGTCAAAACAGGCAGGTCCAAGTGGCGTAGATGCGGGAACACCTGCGCCATGCTTTGCCCAGCTTTGGAATTGCCGGACAGTGCTGCGATTTCGATATGCGGGTGGCTTGCAATCAAGCGCACCAGTTCAGCGCCCGTATAGCCAGAGGCCCCAAGGATCGCGATTTTATAAGTCATTTCTTAGTCTCCGTGGCCCAAACCCTTGGTCTAGGCATGCGTCAATTCTCAGTTAAGCGGCTTGAAACTGAATTTCTCGTCGCAAGAACTGTGTCGCGCTATTGCTCACGCGTTTTGGATCGCCAGAGGTCAGGAAACAGGCCTCCCCGCTCCCAATCATCTCTGGGCGACGGTCAAGATAGTCCGCAAGGCTTTCGGCAACCAGATTGGCCTGCGAAAACACCTTAACATCCTCGCCGAGCGCCTGTTGGAACGCGTCCTGCATCAAAGGATAATGGGTACATCCCAAAATCGCAGCATCCGGATGCGGCATTTTACGTTTCAGCGCGTCCACATGGCTGTTCACCAGTGCTTCGGCCAAGATCAGATCGTTATCTTCAATCGCATCAACGACACCGCCACAGGCCTGCGCTTCGACGTCCACACCAACAGCGCGGAATGCCAATTCACGTTGGAACGCACGGCTTGAAACGGTCGCTGGTGTCGCAAACAGAGCCACATGTTTTACATCGACTTCGCGTGGCGGGGAATTATCGCCCCATGAACGTTCAGTCAGGGCTTCGATCAATGGCACAAACACCCCGAGAACCCGTTTGCCTTCAGGCACCCAGCCTTCTTGCATCTTGCGCAACGCCGCTGCAGACGCCGTATTACAAGCCAAAATCACCAGATCACAGCCAGCATCAAACAAAGCCTGCGTCGCAGCTGTGGTCTTTTCATAGATATCGTCGGCCGTGCGCACACCGTAAGGCGCATGCGCGCTATCCGCAAAATAAGCGAACGGAACATCCGGCAGACGCTTTTGTACGGCGTCCAGCACAGTCAAGCCGCCCAATCCACTATCAAAAATACCAACTGCCATCTGCTTAACCTTTGCGCTTATAGCGATCATCAAATTCTCGCCCGAATGTCTGAACATTCACGGCCTTTGGACTCAGCTCATACGTCGCTTTGCGCAGGAAATCCATGCAACTTGTCGCATCTGTCTTAAATGCATCCAGCTTAGCAGACGGAATTGGTTTTCCGATCACAACACGCACATCCGACCCGACCCGCGTTTTGAATTCGCGCACCAAAAGCCCCATGCGCAATGTCGTGTGAAGATGGCTGGCAAGCTGGAACGCGCGACTGTTCGCGCCTTCAAAAAAGATCGGCACAACCACAGCATCGCTTTTGGACACCATCTTCGCCGTGAAGTTTCGCCATTGCGGGTCCATCGGTTTGGAAAACGGCCGTGCAGATGTGCTGACGGTCCCACCAGGGAAAATACCCATTGCGCCACCCTCGTCTAAATACCGCAGCGCTTCTTTACGAGTTTCAAGATTCAGACGCGCGGCTTCTTTCGTTTCATCAAACGATACCGGCAGGATAACACGTTCCAGATCGGGGGACTTTCGGAACACCGAATTGGCGAGGATTTTGAAATCCCCTCCGCGGCGTTCAGACAGAATGCGCCCCATCATTAATCCGTCCAGAATGCCGTATGGGTGGTTTGACACAACGATCAATGGGCCAGTCTTTGGAATGTTCTCTAAAGACCCACCAACGACATTGAGGTTCAACTTATAACGTTCTGTTATCACACGCCAAAAATCAGCGCCCTGTGCAACTTCCGCGTCATAACCACGGGCCTTGCGGATCAAACGAAAACGCCCCGTCGCATTTTCCATAACTCGAATAACTGCACGCCCGCCTTTTGAGGATGCAGAGCTGGCATAAGAAATATCGCGCGCAATTTGGTTCTTGGCCATAACGTCCGCCGTCCACTCACTTTTGATTTAGGTAACCCTTCCGCCCAGCAACCACCAGCGAAAGCTACTCGGCTGCTGAACGCTTCTGTGACTCCCGCAAAACAGTAAGCAATTCTTCCCGACGTTTCGCTGTTTTTGCGACATTGGCCTGCTTCACGGGGCCAAAGCCGCGGTTGTCGAGCGGCAGCTTCGCCAGCGCGATCGCCGCTTCCAGCGTGTCCGGACGGACGAGCTTGTGCACCTCCTCCATGTCGGCCTCGTATTGCTTTATCAAAGCGCGCTCCATCTTACGTTCCTCAGTGCGCCCGAACACATCCCACGCCGTGCCACGTACTCCCTTCAAGCGTGCTAGAAGCGGAAACAGCTTAGCGGTGAACCTTGGCATAGCCCGCTTCTTCGGTCGCCCGTCAGCGCCCGTGCCGCCAAGCATCGGTGGGGCAAGGTGATGGGTCAGCTTCAAGTCCCCGTCAAAGGTCGCTTGCGCCTTTTTCTTTGTACCAATCAACAACCGCGCGACTTCGTATTCATCCTTATAAGACAACACCTTGTAGTAGCCCAAGGCCACGGCATCGCGTAGATCACCCTCAAAACGTGCCACGAAATCAGTGTAGCGCTTTGCGTAATCGGCATTCTGATACGCGGTCAGATGCGTTGCACGGAATGCGATTTTTTCCTCAGCCGATTTGGGCAATTCAACCACATCTGACGATAGGACCTTGGCAGCGTCTGCAGGATGCAACACCGCCCAACGGCCATATTCAAACGCCTGCAAATTGCGTTTCACAGCGGTGCCGTTCAGCTCAATAGCCTTGCGAATTGATGCACCAGAAACAGGGATCGCCCCCATTTGCCACGCAGCCCCAAACACCATCATGTTGGAATAAATCGCTTCCCCCATCAGTGCCTTTGCCAGCTCAGATGCATCAAACATCGACAAACCATTCTGAAGGCGTGCCTCCAATGCCAACGTCAGACGATCTGCGGGAAGTTTGAAACTGATGTCACGGGTAAAGTCGCCCGTGATGATTTCATGGGCATTCACAACGCCGCGCGTTCGACCTGTCGACATTAGGCCAAGTGTCTTTGACCCCGCAGAAACGACCAAGTCACCACCGATAAGTGCATCGCACTCACCCGTTGAGACACGGATCGCGTTGATATCACATGCGTTCTCGGCAATCCGACAATGAATGTGCACAGCACCGCCCTTTTGGGCCAACCCAGCCATTTCCATCATACCTGCAGCTTTACCATCCACATGGGCCGCCATCGCAAGCACGGCACCAATGGTCACAACACCGGTTCCACCAACACCTGTGATGACCACGTTGTGTGTGCCATTAATCGTCGGCAACGCTGGGTCTGACATATTTGGCAGCGCGATCGAATTGGTCGCGGCAGTTTTCAACTGCGCGCCCTCAACCGTCACGAATGACGGGCAAAATCCATTTACGCAGGAAAAATCCTTATTGCAGCTCGACTGATCAATCGCACGTTTGCGACCGAGTTCGGTTTCAACTGGAACGATGGAAACACAGTTGGACTGCAAGCCACAATCCCCACAACCTTCGCAAACGTCTGTATTGATGAACACGCGTTTGTCTGGGTCAGGAAACAACCCGCGTTTACGGCGGCGGCGTTTCTCGGCGGCGCAAGTTTGCACATAAACAAGAACCGATACACCTTTGACTTCGCTCAATTCTATTTGAACACTTTCAAGCTGATCACGCGTCGAAATCTTGACTGCAGATGGAACATTTGAAAGGTCAGCGCCCTCCGCGGGATCATGCACCAGATGTACGGTCTTAACGCCCATCGCCAAAACTTCTTGGCAAATTTGATCGTGGGTCAGCCCACCATCATTGCCTTGCCCACCCGTCATCGCGACCGCGTCGTTATACAAGATTTTATAGGTCATCGTCGTGCCAGCCATCAACGCGAACCGGATCGCCTGAACACCGGAATGGTTATACGTCCCATCACCAAGGTTTTGGAACACATGTCCACGGTTTGAAAACGGAGCCTCGCCAACCCAATTCGCGCCCTCACCGCCCATTTGGGTAAACCCGACGGTATCACGGTCCATCCATTGCACCATGTAGTGACACCCGATCCCCGCATACGCACGCGACCCGTCAGGGACTTTGGTGGACGAATTATGTGGGCAGCCAGAACAGAAGTACGGCAACCGAGCAGCAATTTCTTCCGCGTTATCAGCACGTTTCGCTTCGGCAAGTTTCGCGAGCCCGCCTTCAATCTTTTCTGACCCACAGCCCTCCTCAATCAAGACTTCGCCAATCTTTTCAGCAATGAAAATCGGATCAAGCGCAAAGCGGGTTGGGAAAAACTCTTCGCGGCGACCTTCCTTACGGTGGTCCCCTTTATGCCAGCCATAAACGCGCCGACCGTCATGATCGTCAAAGATCGCCTCTTTGATCTGTACCTCAATCAGCTTGCGCTTTTCTTCGACCGAAATGATCAGATCCAGCCCTTCGGCCCACTCATGGAAGCTTTCCATATCAAGTGGCCAAACTTGCCCGACTTTGTAGGTGGTGATGCCAAGGCGTTCGGCCTCGGCTTCATCAATACCCAGCAAAGACATGGCGTGTTGCAGGTCCAACCAGTTTTTACCTGCCGCGACCAAGCCGATCTTAGCGCCCTTGTTAGGCCAGCCGACCTTATCGATCTTATTGGCCCGCGCGAAAGCTTCCGCAGCAAAGCGTTTGTGGTCAATAATGCGGGCTTCTTGTTCAACCGGCGTGTCGATCAGACGGATGTTCAACCCACCATCTGGCATCTCAAAATCAGGTGTTACGAAGTTTTGGACAAACGGGTCACCATCCACAACGCTGGTGACTTCAATTGTATCCTTCATGGTCTTCAACCCGACCCAAACACCGGCAAAACGGCTTAAAGCCCAGGCATATTGCCCCATATCAAGAATTTCTTGCACCCCAGCCGGGGACACGATGGGCATATAGGCATCTACCATCGCCCAATCTGATTGATGCAGCGTGGTTGAGCTTTCGCCCGTATGGTCATCACCCATGGCCATGATGACACCGCCCGCTGGCGACGTTCCAGCCATATTCGCATGGCGCATCACGTCGCCAGAACGGTCCACCCCTGGCCCCTTGCCGTACCACAAGCCAAAGACGCCGTCGTATGATCCCTCGCCGCGCAGTTCCGCCTGCTGGCTTCCCCACAAGGCCGTTGCCGCCAAATCCTCGTTGAGCCCGCGCTGAAACGTGACATCAGCCTCCGTAAGCTGCTTCTCTGCACGTTCCATTTGCATATCAACAGCGCCAAGGGGCGAACCGCGATAACCCGTCACGTATCCCGCCGTATTTAGCCCTGCGGCTTCATCGCGTGCCTTTTGAATTAGCATTAAGCGCACCAGCGCTTGGGTGCCGTTCAACAAGACCTGACGTTTGCTCAGGTCATAGCGGTCATTCAGCGTAACTTCTTGACGGGTCATTAAGCACCTCCCTGCTAATTTTTCGCCTATTTTTTGACCATAGGTCATAACTCCTGACCTACCAAACGCATTTGTGCCTGACATCACGAACTGAAACAGTCATAAAGCGCGGGTAACAAGTGGAATGGTGTGAGCGATAACAGATGCAGCAAGGATACCGAATGGACTGGGATAAGCTAAGAATATTTCACGCGGTCGCTGACGCGGGTTCCCTAACCCACGCCGGTGAGACGCTTCATTTGTCCCAATCTGCGGTGTCGCGCCAAATTCGCGCGCTTGAGGAATCACTTTCGACCATTCTATTTCACCGTCATGCCCGCGGCCTAATCCTAACAGAACAGGGTGAGCTGCTGTTTGATGCCACCAAATCCATGTCCCGCAGGTTAGATGCAGCCAGCGCACGTATCAAAGACAGCGCGGAAGAAGTGTTTGGTGAACTTAAAGTCACCACAACGACTGGCTTCGGCACACTTTGGCTCGCGCCGCGCCTACCCGCGCTTTATGAAAAGTACCCAGACCTCAACATCGACCTGATGTTGGAAGAACGCGTGCTCGACCTTCCAATGCGCGAGGCCGACGTTGCCATCCGCATGAAAGAGCCATCCCAAGCCGACCTGATCCGCAAGAAGCTTATGACGGTGCGCATGCGTCTGTACGCATCCCAAGCCTACCTCGACCGTGTCGGCACGCTCGAGCACATGGAAGATATCGGCAAGCACCGCCTCATTTGCCAAAGCCCCAGCGCGTTCCAAGTGGCCGCTGGCGCCACACTGGTTGAACAACTGCTTGCCCACGACAAACCAAACCTTTTGCACGTGAATAACTATTTTGGCGTGTTGCAGGCCGTTTTGTCTGACCTCGGTATCGGTGTTATGCCCGACTATGTCATCGAGGACTTCCCGAACCTCGTGCGGGTCTTGCCCGAGGTCGAAAGCGGCGAAGTACCTGTTTTCCTTGCCTATCCTGAGGAATTGCGCCAATCCAAACGCATCATGGCCTTCCGCGATTTCGTTCAGGATGAGATTATCGCCCACCGAAGACGCATCCGCGACGGTGAATCTGTTCTCGGTTAACCCTATTGAAATGCACATTCCCCCAGCGTTACCCATGCGCCACACGCATAGCGGGATTGCGCTAATAGCGGCCGTTTGATCTTGATCGACTCAACCCTGCCCATTAATTGTACATGCATAGAGAGGCGTTGCCTCTTTATACCTCCCTGTTGGACTTTGCCAGGCCTAGTGCCCGGCGTTTCTTTTTCTAGGCCTCCCCAAAAATTCAATCCGTCCTGATCGTGCCTGACGCATGCAATCTTGCGCGTTATACCTTTAATGAGCGTTAAGCGCCGTTGAACCCAGTCCCGCCTTGCCGTAAAGGACGCCCAAGCATTTTAGGGGACCAACATGCAAGAGCCAGCCATCACAACCGACCTGATTTCAGCCCACGGGTTGTCCCCATCCGAATACGACCGGATTTTGGAAATCATCGGACGTGAGCCGACTTTCACCGAGTTGGGGATCTTCTCTGCGATGTGGAACGAGCATTGCTCTTATAAGTCCTCCAAAAAATGGCTGCGCACCCTGCCCACTGAGGGCCCACAGGTCGTCTGCGGCCCAGGTGAAAACGCGGGTATCGTCGACATTGGTGACGGCCAATGTGTTGTTTTCAAAATGGAAAGCCACAACCACCCGTCCTACATCGAACCTTACCAAGGCGCAGCGACAGGCGTTGGTGGCATCTTGCGCGATGTCTTCACTATGGGTGCCCGCCCGATTGCGGCGATGAACTCACTCTCCTTCGGCGAACCAGCCCACCACAAAACCCGCCAGTTGGTTCACGGCGTTGTTGAAGGTGTTGGCGGTTACGGCAACTGTTTTGGTGTGCCGACCGTAGGTGGCGAAGTGCGATTCCACCCTGCTTATAACGGCAACTGCTTGGTTAACGCGTTTGCGGCTGGCCTCGCAGACACGGACAAGATTTTCTATTCTGCTGCGTCCGGCATTGGCATGCCCGTCGTTTACCTTGGTGCGAAAACGGGCCGTGATGGTGTTGGCGGCGCGACAATGGCCTCTGCTGAATTTGACGACACCATTGAAGACAAGCGCCCTACCGTTCAAGTTGGCGACCCCTTTACTGAAAAGCGCCTCATGGAAGCGACGTTGGAGTTGATGGCAACTGGCGCCGTTATTTCCATCCAAGACATGGGCGCGGCTGGTCTGACTTGTTCCGCCGTTGAAATGGGCGACAAAGGTGGCCTCGGCGTTAAGCTGAACCTTGAAGACGTGCCGCAGCGCGAAACCAACATGACCGCCTATGAGATGATGCTGTCGGAATCCCAAGAGCGCATGTTGATGGTTCTCAAGCCAGAACTCGAAGCCGAAGCCCGCGCCGTGTTCATCAAATGGGACCTCGACTTTGCAATCGTCGGTGAAACCATTGCCGAAGACCGCTTCTTGGTGCTTCACAACGGCGAAGTAAAAGCCGATCTGCCGCTGGCAACCCTGTCTGGCTCTGCCCCAGAATATGACCGTCCTTGGGTGGAAACACCTGCGGCTGAACCGCTGGCAGATGTGCCAAGCATCGACCCCATCGACGGCCTCAAGGCCCTCCTCGCCGCGCCAAACTACGCCGGCAAGCAATGGGTTTATGAGCAATACGACAGCCAAGTCATGGCCGACACAGTACGCGCGCCTGGCCTTGGCGCTGGTGTTGTTCGTGTTCACGGCACTGACAAAGCGTTGGCGTTCACCTCCGATGTGACGCCGCGCTACGTCAAAGCGAACCCAGAAATGGGCGGTGCTCAGGCCGTTGCCGAAGCGTATCGCAACCTCACATCCGTGGGGGCAACCCCATTGGCGACAACCGACAACATGAACTTCGGCAACCCGGAAAAGCCTGAAATCATGGGACAATTTGTTGGCGCGATCAAAGGTATCGGTGCGGCGTGTATCGCGCTCGACATGCCAATCGTGTCCGGCAACGTGTCTCTGTACAACGAAACAGACGGCACAGGCATTCTGCCAACGCCAACAATCGGCGCTGTCGGCCTGTTGAAAAACGCGGACGATCTGATTGCAGGCACGGCGCGCGAAGGCCACGTGCTGTTGATGGTTGGCGAAACTGGCACGCACCTTGGCCAATCCGCCCTCCTCGCAGAAGTCTTCAACCGTGAAGACGGTGACGCGCCAAACGTCGACCTTGCAGCGGAAAAGCTGAATGGTGATTTCATCCGCGCCAACGCGGAATGGATCGACGCCTGTACTGACCTCGCAGATGGTGGCCTTGCTTTGGCAGCCTTCGAGATGGCCGAAGCCGCCGAGACTGGTATCCAGCTTGATAGCGCAGACACTGCGGAACTGTTTGGCGAAGACCAAGCGCGTTACCTCATCGCCTGTTGCTTTGATAAAGCGGAGCACCTGATGATCGAGGCAGGCAAAGCAGGCGTTTCCATCCAAACAGTCGGTAAATTCGGTGGTGATGATGTGACGATGGGCGAGGCCAGCGCGCCGCTTGCAGACCTCGCGGCGACATTCCGTTCAACCTTCGCCGAAACATTCGCGTAATCTAGGTAAAGCGCCCCGTGAGAACGGGGCGGTTACAACAGACCCCGCCCTTGAACGCAGCGCGCCCGCGCCCTAGGTTCTAAGGAACCCAAAGGAATACCATATGCCCATCTCTGCCCCAGAAATCGAAACGCTCCTGCGCGATGCCTTCCCCGACGCACAAATCACAGTGCAAGGCGACGACGGCGCACATTTCGCAGCCGAAGTGATCGACGCCAGTTTCGCAGGCAAAAACCGCGTTCAACAACAACGCGCCGTTTACGCTGCGTTGAAAGGCAAAATGGACGGATCAAACGGAGACCTGCACGCACTTGCGCTGACTACCAAGGTCCCTGAGTAATGCTTGGCTGGCTGACATTCGGCGGTATGATCCTCGTGTTAGGGATATTAGCCGACGATTGGTACGCCAACCGCCACCGTAAACCGCTAAGCCATATGAAACCGGACCCGAAAACCCTTAGAGGTTTTACGGGGATGGAAGAACTCGACATCACTCGCGCCAATCAACAGATCGCCCGGAATAAGGACTAAAACATGACCGCTGAAACACAAATCAAAGACACCGTCACCGCCAACGATGTTGTGCTCTTTATGAAAGGCACGAAATCCATGCCACAGTGTGGGTTTTCATCCCGCGTGGCTGGCGTTTTGAACTTCATGGGCGTTGAGTTCGCCGATGTGAACGTGCTGGCTGACGAAGACATGCGCCAAGGCATCAAGGATTACTCCGACTGGCCAACAATTCCGCAGCTTTACGTCAAAGGCGAATTCGTTGGCGGTTGCGACATCATTACCGAGATGACCCTGTCTGGCGAGCTGGACACATTGTTCACTGAGAACGGCGTGACATACGACAAAGAAGCCGCAGACAAGATCCGCGAAGCCAACGGTTAAACGAAAAGCGGGCAAATCCTGTCATAGGATTTGCCCGTAAATATCTTTTAATGACGTTGGTTTAGCCCGCCGCGCGGCTTTCCACGTCATCCGCGATCGCTTCTGCGCGTTTCGCAATTTCCGACATTGTATCAGCGAAACCCTCGGGAATTACCGGAACCTCGACGCGTTCCACTTTTCCCTGTGAGCTTGCGGTTTCAAGCTGCGCTTGAACTTGCGCCAGCTTGCCTTCAGCAATCCGTACTTTGTCCTCAAGCCCCGCCGTGCGGTCTGCCAACAACAGGCCTGCCATCAGCAACATGCGACTTTCCGGCATGCGTCCAACTTGGGTCGACAGTGACGATGCCTCGACGTCCAGCATCGCGGCGGCCGTCATCAAGAACTGTTCTTCGCCCTCTTGGCACGCGACCTCAAAGCTGCGACCTCCGATTGTGATTTCAACCTGTGGCATCTGCGGCCTCCCGTTCAATGATCGGCGTCAGTTCTTCTAGTATCGCATCCATCTCGGCGGCGTCTGCGGCGCGGGTGGCGCGCAGCGCTTCGAGTTCGGCAAGCATGGCTTTGTTCACCAGATGCGGCTCGCTTACGCCTTCAGACAGAGCTTCGCGCAGCTGGCCGTTGATATCGCGCAGCTCAGCATTCACTTGGCGTAGGCGTTGCAACTCACGATCCATACGTGACGACCGCGCACGCCCTGCGTCAACGTTGCTTTCCAGTTCGGCGAGCTTGCCGTCCTGACGTTCCTTTAGAAGCTTCACGCGCTCTTCAAGCTGGGAATTCGCCGTTTTCTCTTCGTCGAGCTTATTGGTCAGCTCAGACACTTGCGCTTCAAGGGCGCTTGCATCCACATCGCTCGTTGGGTCTGACGCAGTTTGCGCACCAACACCGGCTTTGATCCGCTCCAATGCGGCCATGATCCGGGTTTCAAGTTCGGGAAGTTCGCTCATCTGCCTGTCCTTTCCAGCTTTCAGAGGATCAAACAGATCACCCTAATTGCCGCCACCATCGGGCTTTGCATTTCGAATCGCGCCCAGTTCATCAAAGCCTAAGCCATGCAGCCCTAGGCAGCAAACGCCGAAAATTACGCGATTTCAGAACGCTACGTTGCAGTTTTCATGCAGTTGCAGTGCCGCCTTGATCTTGGGGGCCGCCCTGTTATGACCTCCTTAACACCAAACATTGCAGCCCAAAGGACCGCGCTCATGGACATCCAAGCCCTACGTAAAGCCCACCCCGAGCACTGGATGCGCGCAACCGCGATCCGTACCCTCGCGCTTGACGGCGTCGCCGCCGCCAATTCCGGCCACTCTGGTATGCCGATGGGCATGGCAGATGTCGCGACTGTTCTTTACGAAAAGCATCTGCGTTTTGACCCGAAGGCCCCGAACTGGCCGGATCGCGACCGTTTCATCCTGTCCGCAGGTCACGGTTCTATGTTGATCTACGCGCTGCTGCACCTGACAGGCTATGAGCAAGCCACCCTTCAGCAACTCAAAGACTTCCGCCAATGGGGCGCACGCACTGCGGGCCACCCAGAATACGGCCACATGGAAGGCATTGAAACCACCACAGGCCCACTGGGTCAGGGTATCGCCAACTCCGTTGGCTTCGCAATTGCCGAAGAAATCCTGCGTGCGCGCTACGGTAAGGCCGTTGTAGACCACCACACATATGTCATCGCAGGCGACGGTTGCCTCATGGAAGGCGTGTCCCAAGAAGCGATCGGCCTTGCAGGTATGCAAAAGCTCGGCTCGTTGATCGTATTCTTTGACAATAACAACATCACAATCGACGGCACCGTTGATCTGGCTGACATCACCGACCAAAGCGCACGTTTTGAAGCGTCTGGTTGGCATGTCATTGAAATCGACGGCCACGATCCAGTCGCCATCGACAAAGCCATCGTTGAAGCCAAGGCTGACCCACGTCCGTCCATGATTTCCTGCAAAACCCACATTGCGCTGGGCCACGCAGCACAGGACACATCCAAAGGCCACGGCGCTTTGACGGATGCTGAGCAAATGAAAGCGGCCAAGGCTGGCTACGGCTGGGACTACGCCCCGTTTGAAATCCCTGCGGATGTAAAATCCCAGTGGGAAGCCATGGGCGAGCGCGGTGCAGCTGCACACGCTGAATGGCAGGCACGCTTTGATAAGCTCTCAAAGGCTAAGCAGGACGAATTCAACCGCGCCCTGAACCTTGATGCGCCGAAAAAGCTGTCCGCAGCGATCAAGTCGTTCAAAAAGCAGGCGTCTGAAGCAGGCGCAAAGGTTGCCACACGTTCAAGCTCTGAAAAGGTGCTTGAGATTGTGAACCCGATCATGATGGAAACGGTTGGCGGCTCTGCTGACCTGACAGGATCCAACAACACCAAAACGGCTGATCTGGGTGTGTTCAATCCAGACAACCGCGCTGGGCGTTTCATCCACTACGGAATCCGTGAGCACGGTATGGCCGCAGCGATGAACGGTATGGTCCTGCACGGCGGCATTCGCCCCTACTCCGGCACATTCATGTGCTTCACCGACTACGCACGCGGCGCGATGCGTCTTTCCGCATTGATGGAAGTTCCAACTGTTTACGTCATGACACACGATTCAATCGGTCTTGGCGAAGATGGCCCAACACACCAGCCTGTTGAGCACCTTGCAATGCTGCGCGCGACGCCAAACACCCACGTCTTCCGCCCTGCGGATACTGTCGAGGTTGCGGAAGCTTGGGAACTCGCACTGACGGCCAAGAAAACACCGTCCGTGTTGTGCCTGTCCCGTCAGGGCCTTCCGCTTGTCCGCACCGAACACAAGAACAAGAACATGACCGCACAGGGTGCTTACGTTTTGGCTGATGCCGAGAACGGCAAACGTCAGGCGATCTTGATGGCCACGGGTTCTGAAGTCAGCGTTGCAATGGCAGCCCGTGACATTCTTGAGGCCGAGGGCATCGGTACACGCGTTGTGTCCATGCCATGTTGGGAGCTGTTCGAAGCGCAAGACGCGGCAATCCGCAAGCGCGTGCTTCCGGGCGGTCCTGTGCGCGTGGCTATTGAAGCTGGCGTACGTCTTGGCTGGGACAAATGGTTGCTGGGTGAGCGCGGCCGCGAGGCAAAAGCTGGCTTTGTCGGCATGAACAGCTTTGGTGCGTCCGCCCCTGCCCCTGAACTATTTGAAAAGTTCGGCATCACAGCCGAAGCAACAGCACAAAAGGTTCGCGATCTGCTGGCATAACGCCAACACCGCAACAAGAAATTGGGCCACAGTTTCGTGTTTAACACGGGATTGTGGCCCTTTTCGTTTCTGCTAGCCTTTCACGCGAACCGACTGGAGCTGAAGAATGATGAAGCTGACCGCCTTAATGACCGCCGCAACCTTTGCTTTAACAGCATGTGGCGTGCCGCAAAGTCAGGTTTCGCCAAAAGGTGAAGTGTCTCAACCTCGGCTGTATAACACTGGCTTCACCGTCGCGCCGTCAAACGCACCAAGCGGCCCAGTCGTGGATAATTTCGCACGTGGCTTCCTAGACAGCATCCAAGCGCAATCAATTGCAGAGCGCCGCGAATACTGTGGCTACATCTTCATTGACGGTACTGGCCGGCTACAGGGCACGCCGCCCCGCCCGGGATCGTTTGCAGGTTGCGACATGCCAATTCCACGTGCAGGACAAGGCATCATCGCCAGCTACCACACACACGGTGCGTTTGGGCGCGCCTATGACAACGAAGTTCCATCGGTCATCGACCTCGCGTCTGACTTCCAGTTTGGCATTGATGGCTATGTCTCAACGCCTGGAGGCCGGGTATGGCTGGTAGACTTCCAAACCCAATCCACGCAACAGCTTTGCGGCTTGCGCTGCGTAACATCGGACCCCGGCTTCGTTCCACAAGGTGAAGCCGGAATTCGCCAGTCCTATTCAATTGAAACACTACAACGACGGTTTGCAGGTTTCTGATCTAGTGATGTGCTTTTGAGCCCGTGAAGGACCCAATAACCGGCCCAATCACGCGGGTTACGACTGGGATCAACAGCAGGCCAACAGCCAAACCAAGAACCCCATCACTAAACGCCGTCACAGCCCAGTTCCCAAAACCACTGTCCCCAGCAATGCTGTGCGACAGATCTTTGATAAAGCTATAAGGCTGCGCCCACCCAAGGAAATTCGGGTCATGCAACCCGTGCACGAGGATGGATCCACCAACCCAAAGCATCGCAGCCGTGCCCACAATAGACAGGACCGTCAACAGATGCGGCATCCCGCGCACAAGGCCTTTGCCAACGCCGCGGCCTACGCCTGATTTTGCGTTCAACGCCAACCAAGCCCCGACATCATCCATCTTCACGATCAGCGCGACCGTACCGTAGACAACAATGGTGATCGCCACCGCGATCGCAGCCAGTGTCATCCCTTGCAACCAAATGGATGCATCAGGAAATTCAGCAACGATACTGTTCAGTGAAATAGTCATGATCTCAGCGGACAGAATGAAGTCTGTCTTGATTGCCCCTTTAACACGGCTTTCTTCCAGATGCGCCGGATCACCTGCATCCATGTCTGCGTCAACGTAAGCATCATGATGGGGCCGTATGACATGATAAATCTTCTCAGCACCCTCAAAGCACAGATACAGACCACCCAACATCAACAACGGGATCAGCAGCCATGGCGCGAAGTAGTTCAGCAACATCGCCACCGGAAGCAGGATCACCAGCTTACTAAAGAACGATGCCCGTGCGATTTTCCAGATGATCGGCAGTTCGCGCTTGGGGTTCAGCCCTGTGACATACTTCGGCGTAACAGCCGCATCATCGATGATAACGCCCGCCGCCTTGGTGCCAGCTTTGGCGGCCATGCTTGCCACATCATCAATACTGGTCGCCGCAATCCGTGTCAGGGCTGCTACGTCATCCAACAGGGCAATCAATCCGCTCATCATCGTCTCCAAGTCTGTGTTGGTGCAGAACCTAGCGGTCAGCGACGTATCTGCAAGACCCTAGCTGATTCTTAGTACCCAAGTTTTCGCAACGGTAACACAAACGGTTAGCGCAAACGTTATGCAAAGGGCGGCAAACTGTTAGCGCAAACCTGCGGCAGCGAGGCACAGTTATCGCTAACATATTGATAAATCACCAATTTAGACTTGGTACACCCTGACGTCGCCCCTAAGAAAGGCGCAACCAACTTGCCATAAGGAACTGCGCAATGACCGTCACAGTAGGTATCAATGGATTTGGCCGCATCGGGCGCTGCACCCTCTCCCACATCGCGGAAAGTGCACGCAACGATATTCAAGTTGTCAAAATCAACGCGACTGGGCCGGTTGAAACCAATGCGCACCTTCTACGATACGACTCTATTCACGGCCGCTTCCCTGGCGACATCACTGTGAATGACGGCAAACTCGACCTTGGGCGCGGTCCAATCGACGTTATGTCGACCTATGACCCACAAGAGTTGGACTGGGACGGCTGCGATATCGTCCTTGAATGCACGGGCAAGTTTAACGACGGTCACAAATCCTCTGTTCACCTCGAACGCGGCGCAGGCAAAGTCCTGATCTCGGCCCCTGCTAGCAATGTAGACAAGACCATCGTCTACGGCGTGAACCACCGCGACCTGCAAGCAGACCACCGCATGGTGTCCAACGGGTCCTGCACCACCAACTGCCTCGCCCCGCTTGCCAAAGTCTTGAATGACGCCATTGGCATTGAGCGCGGCATCATGACAACGATCCACAGCTACACTGGCGACCAGCCAACACTGGACCGCCGCCACGAAGACCTCTACCGCGCCCGCGCTGCGGCCATGGCAATGATCCCAACATCGACAGGTGCGGCTAAGGCGCTGTCGCTTGTACTGCCGGAAATGGAAGGCAAGCTCGACGGGACCGCCCTGCGCGTTCCAACGCCGAATGTCTCAGCCGTTGATCTGACATTTGAAGCTGCCAAAGACGTGACCGTTGAAGACGTAAACGCCGTCGTCGCCGAGGCCTGCGCTGGGCACATGGGCATGGTGATGACCTATGATCCAGAACCAAAGGTTTCGATCGACTTCAACCACACACCTGAAAGTTCAATCTTCGCACCAGACCAAACCAAGGTCATCGGTAGGCGCACCGTACGCGTTCTGGCATGGTACGACAACGAGTGGGGTTTCTCGGTTCGTATGGCGGACGTTGCGGCGCACATGGGTCGCTTGAACTAAGGCCACACTTTCGCCAAAACGCGGTGCTACAACAGGTGCGACCCAAAGGGACGCTCCGTGGATACGACATACAATGAACATCTAACCCGCCTGGCCGAACGCCATCTGGAAAACAAACTGCGCAATAGCTGGATTATGGTGGCAATCGGTTTTGCGAGTGCCGTCGCGTTCTTAACTTGGTCTTATGTTGAATTCTCGCGCCTTGGGTATTTGCCTGTGTTGGGTATCTTGTTTTCTGGCTTTATCCTCGCCGGTGGAACGCCACAGTTCTTTCGCCAAATGAGGACGATAGCGTCGTCCCCAGTTCACGCTAGTCATTCATATCAAGATCAACAAAACAGCATTCGACACGGCCTCGTTGCGCAGGAACTAGAAAGTTCAGCAATCCGAACATTACAGCGAAAACTAAAGATTGCGTTTATTGTGCGCATGCTTGGTGTTCTTGCGCTGCTGTCACTTTATCCAATCGCCACTATTCTGGCGGACGATGGAACGCGAGGGTCTTATAAGCACAATCACGTCACCGGCGAGGTTCTCATTTCCTATGACGGTCGGGAATGGTATGGCCTAGGCCCATGACCACACGCCTCGCCTTTATCCTGTTCTTGCTGATCGCCGCGTTTTTCGTGCTGGACCATTACGTCCTACACCTGAACGCAGGAGTATTTCTTGGTAGAAAGATCATAGAATTGATGAGCTGGATCGCAATCTGGCGATAGTTCCGTGTCTGACGGGTTGACCTTTCCTGAGATTTGGGGATGTTAGCGCCAACAGTGGCAGCGCGTTGTTGCCATACCCGCTGATCCAAAACTGGAGGCTCCCATGACCGTAAAAGTAGCAATCAATGGCTTTGGCCGTATCGGACGCAATGTATTGCGCGCCATCATCGAATCTGGCCGCACAGACATTGAAGTCATCGCAATCAATGACCTTGGCCCTGTCGAGACAAACGCACACCTGTTGCAGTACGATTCAGTTCACGGCCGCTTCCCGCACCCAGTGACAACAACAGACGACACAATTGACGTTGGCCGTGGCCCAATGAAAGTGACCGCACTGCGCAATCCGGCTGACTTGCCATGGGGCGACGTTGATATCGTGCTGGAATGTACCGGTATCTTCACATCAAAAGAAGCGTGCCAAGCACACCTTGAAAACGGATCTTCCCGCGTGCTGATTTCAGCACCTGGTAAGAACGCCGACAAAACAATCGTGTTCGGTGTGAACGACAACACGTTAACGTCAGACGACATTGTTGTCTCTAACGCGTCTTGCACCACAAACTGCCTGTCCCCTGTTGTAAAAGTCCTCAACGATGAAATCGGCATCGTCAAAGGCTTCATGACAACAATCCACAGCTACACAGGCGATCAGCCAACATTGGACACAATGCACGGTGACCTTTACCGCGCACGTGCAGCGGCCTTGTCCATGATCCCGACATCCACAGGTGCGGCTAAGGCCGTTGGCCTTGTATTGCCTGAACTGGACGGCAAACTCGACGGCGTTGCGATCCGCGTTCCAACGCCGAACGTTTCTGTTGTTGATCTGACATTCGAAGCCGCTCGCGACACAAGTGCTGAAGAAATCAACGATATCATCCGCAAAGCAGCTGGCGCAGGTCCGCTGAAAGGTATCCTTGGCTTCACCGATAAGAAATTGGTGTCCACGGACTTCAACCATGACCCACATTCGTCAATCTTCCACACAGAACAAACCCGTGTCATGGAAGGCAAAATGTGCCGCATCCTGACTTGGTATGACAACGAATGGGGCTTTTCTAACCGCATGGGCGACACAGCCGTTGCGATGGGCAAACTTCTGTAACACCAAAAATGTCTATGTTTTTAAGGGCCGCCCAATCGGGTGGCCCTTTTTTGTTGCACCGTGAAAACGAACCTATGCACAGAACGCAATCCCGTTAGCGCAAACGAAGGGCTAGTGCTGCAGCGCAGCATGACTAGATTGGTGTCAAGACAAACATATATCCATGGAAAGGATACGCTATGACACTTATGAACACCCTCCGCGATCGCCTGACCAAACGCGCCGCTTTCAAACGCACACAATTCGAACTTGCAAACCTGCCAGTTGAATTCGCGATCAATGATCTTGGGATTTGCCCAGCAGACGCGAAGAAGATCGCTGCCAAAGCTGTTTACGGTTAAGTCATGCGTGCGGCACGCGCTGCACACAGAAACTTGATCGACTGTGATTGTATAGATTTACATAATTGAAGCATGTTTCGCGTCTAATTAGGGACAGAACATGCCAAAATCCAAGAAATCCAAACGGTCACAATCAACGCAGGTTCCGCAAAAGGTACCTTTGACACGCAGAACCGTTTTGCAGTCTTTGGCCCTCTATGGAACCGGAACCGCTGTTGCCGCCGGAGGTGGCGCGCTTTTTGCACTGGATTTCAGATCAAAGCTTGCGGAAGCTGACCTGACCCGCATTGGCACCGGCACTCCGGCGATTGTTCAAATACACGACCCATCTTGTCAGCTGTGTTTGGCGCTCCAACGCGAAACGCGCGCAGCCCTAAATGACTGTGATGAACAGTACATTTATCTTGTCGCAAACATCAAATCCGAAATTGGCGCTGCATTTCAGCGCAGAATGGGCCAGCCGCACGTTACACTTGCATTACTGGATGCCGACGGAACGCCGTTGCATTTCATCAACGGTGTCACACCAGCGGATACACTGAAGGACGCATTCCAAACTCACTTCGGATAAGTTTGCCTTAGTTTTTCAATCGAGCCGTCAAAGCGCGTCGTACAGGCGGGGTGACAAATTTGGACACATCCCCCCCGAGCCGCGCGATTTCCTTAACGAGTTTTGACGCAATCGCTTGGTGTTGGGCTTCGGCCATCAAGAACACTGTCTCTACGGTGTCATCCAACTGGCGGTTCATGCCAACCATTTGA
This sequence comes from Octadecabacter temperatus, assembly GCF_001187845.1. Taxonomy (NCBI): domain Bacteria; kingdom Pseudomonadati; phylum Pseudomonadota; class Alphaproteobacteria; order Rhodobacterales; family Roseobacteraceae; genus Octadecabacter; species Octadecabacter temperatus. The sequence goes on from NZ_CP012160.1 coordinate 1,666,000, forward strand.
TATTCATACTCAAAATCGGCAACCGCCCGCAAACCACGAATAATAATGCCTGCTCCAACGTCTTTGGCGCAATCGATCAACAGGTTCTCAAACGGATGGGCTACGATCTCGCAGCCGGTTTCCTCAGACAGAATGGCGCATTCGGCTTCAATCATTGCCACTCGCTCTTCAAGGCTGAACAGCGGTCCCTTATCACGATTGATCGCGACACCGATGACCAACTTGTCGACCAATGAACAGGCACGCCGAATAATATCGACGTGTCCCAATGTGACGGGATCAAACGTCCCCGGATAAAGCCCAATGCGCATGGTAGTCCTCACCTTGATTGTGGGGCGCAAGACACCCTAACACGAACCAGAATGCAAGCGTCCTAGTGGCCCATCACCATTCCAGTCAGCGCATCGCGTTCCGCTGCCAGTTCAGCAAGGCGTGCTTTAACCGCGTCGCCGATAGAAATCAGGCCGACCATCGTGTCGCCGTCCATTACTGGCATGTGGCGAAAACGTCCTTCGGTCATCTTGCTCAGGACGGTGTCTGACGTGTCGGACGGATTACATGTGATCAGCTTTTTGGTCATCATTTCACTCACGACAGTCGCCATACAACTAGGTCCCTGCTTACCCAGCTCACGAACGATATCGCGTTCTGACAGAATACCAGCAGGCGTCGCGCCACCGTCATCGCTGATTACGATCGTACCAATCCGTTTGTCCGACATTATATTTGCAGCATCCGCAACGGATGCATCTGAGGTCAACGTAATGACGCCGCTTGTGCCTTTGGACTTGAGGATTTGGGATACGATCATAGCAATCTCCTATTGTTTATAGTCCAAGTGTCGCGTCCAGCGTGTGTTGGAGTCAAGCAACCAGACTCTCTAGCCGTGCAATCTCGGCCTTAAGCCTTTGATTTAAGGCTGCGGCAAAGCGGCTCAGGCGGTCTGAAGACCGGTCACTGACGTGCCGCACGAGGTAAAAAGACCGCGTCAAAGACAGTTCCTCCACCAGAACACGTTTCAACTCAGGCGCGAAGGGCAGTGCGAAATCATGCATAATTCCAACCCCCGCCCCGTTTCGCAGCGCCATGACCTGCACCGCAACCGAATTGGACGCGACCTGCACGCCGTCAGCCCCTAGATCGCCCAAGTAGTCCAATTCCTTGTCGAAAATCATATCGGGGATGTAGCCAACGATGCGATGCTGTTTCAGGTCATCCATCTTCTCAATCGTTTCCCCCTTGGGCGCGGCGAGGTGAAGTCGATAGTCACTGACCTTTTGCACAGTTAGTCGCCCCGCTTGTGGGCGCGACACCGTGATGGCCATATCGGCCTCTCGTTTAGACAGGTTCACCACACGGGGCAACGCAAGCACCTGAATTTCGAGGCCTGGGTTCTCGGCAGAAATCGCAGCGCAAACCTGTGGTAACAAGTAATTCGCGGCGCCATCCGGCGCGCCAATTCGGATTTGCCCCGTTAATCCCGCCTGATCCCCCTGCGCTTCTTCAATCGCTTGGCTCAACGACGCCTCGGCATCAGCCGCATGGTCCCGCATGCGGACCCCGAGGTCGGTTAATGCATATCCTTGCGGGGATTTTACGAACAACGCCGCCCCAAGTCCCGCCTCTAGCCGTGCGATGCGCCGCCCGACTGTGGCTGCGTCCATTCGCAACGTCGGCGCCGCGCGGCTCAGGCTTTCTGCCCGCGCCACCGCCAAAAACACCCGCATATCGTCCCAACTCGCCATGGCTGCCCTGCATTTTTGCAAAATGAATTTGCCATACTGACGCTTTAACAGGCGAAAACGCAAGGCTATGCTGCAGCTAACACTGGTAAACGCTGGGAGGCGAACATGACCACAGAACTCACCCATTACATCGGCGGCGCACACGTCAAAGGAACGTCCGGCCGTTTCGCGGACGTCTTCAACCCAGCTACGGGCGAAGTGCAAGCCAAAGTACCGCTCGCCTCTGTCTCTGAACTGGATCAAGCGGTTGAAATCGCAGCCAAAGCACAGCCAGCATGGGCCGCAACGAACCCGCAGCGTCGTGCACGTGTGATGATGGCCTTTGTTGGTTTGCTGAACCGCGACATGGACAAATTGGCCGAGGCCCTGTCCCGCGAGCACGGTAAAACGCTGCCAGACGCAAAAGGCGACGTTCAGCGTGGTCTCGAAGTTGTGGAATACTGCATAGGCGCACCAGAGCTTCTGAAAGGTGAATACACTGACGGTGCTGGTCCGGGCATCGACATCTACTCTATGCGCCAAGCTCTTGGTGTCACTGCAGGAATTACACCATTTAACTTCCCTGCCATGATCCCGATGTGGATGTTCGCCCCTGCAATCGCCTGCGGCAACGCCTTCATTCTTAAACCATCCGAGCGTGATCCATCCGTTCCCTTGATGCTTGCCGAACTTCTTGAAGAAGCGGGCCTTCCTGCGGGCATCATTCAGGTCGTGAACGGCGATAAGGAAAGCGTCGACGCGATCCTTGATAACGAAGTGATCCAATCTGTCGGTTTTGTCGGCTCGACCCCGATTGCGGAATACATTTACGGTCGTGGTTGTTCCAACGGCAAGCGCGTGCAGTGCTTCGGTGGCGCAAAGAACCACATGATTATCATGCCCGACGCTGATATGGCCTTGGCCGCTGATGCACTTGTTGGTGCTGGTTACGGCGCTGCGGGCGAACGCTGCATGGCGATTTCCGTTGCCGTTCCAGTGGGTGATGAAACGGCTGATCGCCTGATCGAAGAACTAATTCCACGCATCGATAAGCTGCGCGTTGGCCCCTACACAGCCGACGCTGATGTTGATTACGGTCCTGTCGTCACTGCTGCTGCAAAAGCCAACATTCTCAGAATGGTAGAAGGCGGTGTAGAAGCTGGTGCCGAACTAGTGGTTGATGGTCGTAACTTCAATTTACAGGGCTACGAGGACGGCTTCTTCGTTGGCCCACACCTGTTTGACCGCGTCACACCCGACATGGAAATCTACCAAAAAGAGATCTTCGGACCTGTCCTGTCCTGCGTACGTGCCGGTTCCTACGAAGAGGCCCTTGGTCTCGCGATGGATCATGAAATGGGCAATGGCACCGCGATCTTTACACGTGACGGCGACGCAGCACGCAATTTTGCCAGCCGCGTAAATGTCGGCATGGTTGGTGTTAACGTGCCAATTCCTGTGCCCCTCGCCTACCACACGTTTGGCGGCTGGAAAAAATCCGCCTTTGGCGATTTAAACCAGCACGGCCCTGATGCGTTTAAGTTCTACACACGCACGAAGACGGTCACATCCCGTTGGCCATCAGGCATTAAAGAAGGCGGCGAGTTTAACTTTAAGGCCATGGACTAACCCCAACGTCTTGACCTTTTGATCAAATATGTGCCCCATCTAGGAGTTATCTTGGTTGGGGCACGTAATTATGCCAGTAGAATTCGAAATCTTCACGGACCCGACACTGGTTTACATCCGGTACCATGGGCATGTGAAAACAGCCGAAATTATGGAGGCTCTGACCCAGTTTGCACCCCGCGGTGCGGCACTTGCCGGGCAAACCCATTTCTTTGATTTCAGTAAGATCACAAGCTACGAAGTTGATTATCCACTGTTTTTCAAATTCATGGCGAAACTTTTGGACATTTACCCACCCGAGGTCGGCCAGCAGCTAAACGTGTTTTACGCCCCGCCTGGTCCGCCCGAAGAAATGGCCGAAATGGCCCGAAACCCGTGGGAAGGATCCAGCAAGATCCTGATACGTACAGCCCAGACTCAAGAACAGGCATTCGACATTCTAGGTTGGCCACGTCCTGATGTTGTCGCCCATATGGCGGCACTTTCTTAGCCGACCACAAACATCATGAAAAAACTTCAAACTTAATGAAACTTTCTAAACACGCCTGTCGTTACTCAATATGGGCTCCAAAACGTGGAAGCCATTAACTTTGAAAGGATCAACCAAATGACAACTCGCCGTAATTTTCTCTTCCGTGGCGTCGCAACCCTTGCAGCCCTGCCCGTTCTGGTAACAACAGCACGAGCACAAACAACCCACACCGTCACCATTAAGAACATGTCGTTCACACCAGAAAACCTGACAATTTCTGCAGGTGATACAGTGACTTGGGTCAACGAAGATCGCCCACGTCACAGCGCATGGGACGACAGCGGCGATACGTTTGACACCGGTCTTCTGGCGAACGGTGACTCCGCAAGCGTGACCTTCAATGCGGCGGGTTCATTCAACTACCGTTGCCGCCCGCATTCGAATATGCGCGGAACTATAACCGTTTCATAAGACACGGTTTCACGCATGTGTGAATCTGTGTGGCTTGATCCTGTAGCCCATCCGTGTGAAGAAAAGACAAACATCGGATGGGCAGATCATGCAAAGCAAACGTACATTCATACTCGGCGCAGCAGCGACACTGGCAACACCAATGTTGGTGCGCGCGCAAGAAGCGCCAGATCGCAACGCATCTTCTTTCGTTACACAAGACTGGCAAGACCACTTCCAGTCCCTTGGACGCGGTGCAATTCTCGCAGACATCACGTCGCGCGCACTGCACTATTGGGGTTCTGACGGCAGCTACCGTTTGTACCCGTCTTCCGTTCCGATGACCGAAGCCCTAACACGCCGTGGGTATTCGCAAATTGTACGCAAGCGTGTTGGACCGACATGGACACCAACAGCTGCCATGCGGGTACGTGACCCGTCCCTTCCCCAAATGATGGAACCAGGTGCTGGGAATCCACTGGGCACTCACGCGATGTACCTTGATTGGCCCGCGTATCTGATCCATGGCACGCACGACACCCGCAAGATCGGACGTCAAAGTTCGTCCGGTTGTATCGGCTTGTACAACGAACACATCGCAGAACTCTTCTCTGTTGTGCAGGTCGGCACCCAAGTCCGCCTTCTGTAAAAGACGTCGCTGCGTTTATTCCGCAGCGACCGCTTTCTTAGGTTTCAGCATCTCTTTGAGGTACTGACCTGTAAAGGATTCCGCGACTTCAGCGATCTCTTCCGGTGTGCCGACAGCAACCACCGTACCGCCTTTGTCGCCGCCCTCGGGGCCAATATCGATCACGTGGTCGGCCGTTTTCACAACGTCCAAATTATGTTCAATCACGATGACCGTGTTGCCAAGCTCGACCAGCTCATGCAGCACCTCTAGCAATTTTCGAACATCTTCGAAGTGCAAACCCGTGGTTGGCTCGTCCAAAATATACAATGTGCGACCTGTGGACCGTTTGGCGAGTTCTTTGGACAGCTTCACGCGCTGCGCTTCACCACCCGACAATGTCGTCGCCTGTTGACCAACTTTGATGTAGCCGAGGCCCACACGCATCAGCGCATCCATCTTGTCGCGGATGCTTGGAACGGCCTTAAAGAACTCCTGCGCCTCTTCCACGTTCATGTCCAAGACATCGGCAATCGATTTACCCTTGAACCGAATTTCCAAAGTCTCGCGGTTATAGCGCGCGCCCTTACAGGTTTCACACTCGACATAGACGTCCGGAAGGAAGTGCATCTCAATCTTGATGACACCGTCACCTTGGCATGCCTCACATCGCCCGCCCTTAACGTTGAAGCTGAAGCGGCCAGGTTTATACCCACGCGCTTTGGCTTCGGGCAGTCCGGCGAACCAATCACGGATCGGGGTAAATGCGCCGGTGTAGGTCGCAGGGTTGGACCGCGGTGTGCGTCCAATTGGGCGTTGGTCAATGTCGATGACCTTATCAAGGTGCTCAAGCCCCTTGATCGTTTCGCACGGCGCAGGCGTTTGGCGCGCGCCGTTCAGGTTCATCGACGCGGTCTTAAACAATGTCTCAATCGTCAGGGTCGATTTACCGCCGCCAGACACACCCGTCACACAAACGAACTTGCCCAATGGAAAATCCACATCAATGGCTTGCAAGTTATTCCCGCTCGCCTTTTTAACGCTGACCTTTTTCTTCTTCCCCTTACGGCGCACCTTTGGCACGGCGATTTCGCGACGTCCGGCCAAATAATCGCCCGTTATGCTGTTAGGGTTGGCAATAATCTCATCCGGCGTGCCCTTGGCGACAACCTGACCACCATGCACTCCCGCGCCTGGCCCAATGTCGAACACATAGTCGGCCTCGCGAACGGCTTCTTCGTCGTGTTCAACCACGATCACCGTATTCCCTTGATCACGCAGGTTTTTCAGCGTGGTCAGCAAGCGATCATTGTCGCGTTGGTGCAGGCCAATCGATGGCTCATCAAGAACATAAAGCACGCCCTGCAACCCAGACCCAATCTGACTAGCCAATCGAATGCGCTGGCTTTCACCACCCGACAATGTGCCGGAATTGCGCGACAACGTAAGGTATTCAAGACCCACATTGTTCAAGAATCCAAGGCGTTCGCGGATTTCCTTCAAAATCGCGACGGCGATCTCGTTTTTCTGTTTCGTCAGCGCATCTGGCACAGACAGGCACCAATCAAACGCTTCCTTAATGGACATCTGAACGACCTGACCAACATGCAGCCCGCCGATCTTCACCGCCAATGCTTCTTCACGCAGACGGTACCCACCACATGCCCCGCATGAGCGATTGTTCTGATAGCGTTCAAATTCTTCGCGGATCCAGTTGGAATCCGTCTCGCGGTAGCGACGTTCCATATTGGGGATCACGCCTTCAAACGCGCGGCTTACCTCATATACGCGACCGCCTTCATCATAGCGGAACTTGATCTCTTCATCGCCAGACCCGTGCAAAAACACCTGCTGAACAAAGGCCGGTAGGTCTTTCCAACGCTCATTCTTGTCGAAATCATAGTGCTTAGCGATGGCTTCGATCGTTTGCAGGAAATACGGGCTTTTACCCTTACGCCACGGCGCCAGCGCCCCGTCATAAACCTTTAACGTCTTGTCTGGCACGACGAGCGATTCATCGAAAAACAGCTCAACACCTAAACCATCACATTCTGGACACGCCCCAAACGGCGCGTTGAACGAGAACAAACGCGGCTCAATCTCAGGAATGGTGAAACCAGATACTGGACATGAGAAATTCTCGGAAAAAGTTATACGCTCAGGATCGCCTTCCTTGGGCGCAGTTTCCAAAATGGTAATGCCATCCGCCAAATCGAGCGCCGTGCGGAAACTATCCGCCAGCCGCGTTTCCAACCCTTCACGCACAACGATCCGGTCAACGACCACGTCTATGTCATGGCGGAATTTCTTGTCCAACGTGGGCGGCTCATCCAGTTCATAGAATTCGCCGTCAACTTTGACTCGCTGGAAACCCTGCTTACGTAACTCCAAGAATTCTTTGCGATATTCACCTTTACGGTCCCGCACGATGGGGGCCAACAGGAACCCGCGGGTCCCCTCTTCCATCGCCATCACGCGATCAACCATGTCTTGTACTTGCTGGGCTTCAATCGGCAAACCCGTCGTCGGGGAAAACGGCGTGCCGACACGCGCGAACAGCAAGCGCATGTAGTCGTAAATTTCAGTCACAGTACCGACGGTCGAACGCGGGTTCTTGCTGGTCGTTTTCTGCTCAATCGAAATCGCAGGGCTAAGGCCAGAGATATGGTCGACGTCCGGCTTGCCCATCATGTCCAAGAACTGACGCGCATAGGCCGACAGCGATTCCACGTATCTTCGCTGGCCTTCGGCATAGATCGTATCAAACGCAAGCGAGGACTTCCCAGAGCCAGAAAGCCCTGTAATCACCACAAGTTTGTCACGCGGAATATCGACGTCGATGTTCTTGAGGTTATGTTCCCGCGCGCCGCGCACTTCGATGTTCGTCAACTCAGCCAAGACATGACCCCCTATTTCAAACCACCACATAGTGCCGTTGCATGTGGTAACCAGTCTCTATTTAGAACATTCCGCGAACACAAGAAAGGGTTAACCTCACTCTGCTGACATTCGCGCGGCGCGATACGCAAGCCCCGCAAAAACCGCACCCATGATGCAAATCACGATGCTAATTCCTGCAATGCCCCACAGATTTCCCGCGACAAGCGCATAGATCGGCGTGCCGCAAAACGTACCCATATTCCCGATCTGTGCCATAGACCCATTCGCCCGCGCTTGGTCTTCTGGCGCATCGTTCAACTCGGGTACGGCCGCGAAATTCGCGCCTGCTGTAAGCCCTGTGATAAACAACGCCACCAACGTCACGATGATCGATCCCGTCAACGCCATCAGTGCAAACAAAACAACTCCAGCAGAAAACCCATAGATCGAAAGCTTTGATGCGGGCACCCGTTTGGCAATGAACCCTGCAGCAAAAGTACCTGAAAGGTTCGCCAGTGGCAGAACCGGCGTCAGCCATGCAGCGCCCAAAGTGCCCGGCAAGAACGCAACCAACGCGATGAAGATTGACGTGTAAATCCCATGTCCCAGCCCCGGTGCGAAATAGCGCGGGTTGGTGTAGATTGTGCGGTGCAGCGCGAATATATTGGGCATCGCGGAACCAGCCGCCATGACCTTTGGCAGAACAAACCAGACAATTGGGAACATCAACGCCAGCAAAACCCCGTGGGCGCGGTACACAGCCCAATGCCCGCCCCAGCCTTCGATCACTGGGATAACAAGTGCCAATAACGCAAAACCAACGCCAAAGAACGTTCCCCAAATACCCATCACGACGGCCTTGTCGCTTGGTTTAGCCAACGCGACCATCATCGTCGGTAACGCAACGACAAGCAGCAAATGCCCGAACCCTTCAATGATCCGCGTGCACATGAACCACTCAAACGGCATCTTTTGCCCTTGGACCAAGGATACCACTGCGGACATCGCAACCGCCCAAAGCACAGCGCGGCGTGCGCCGATTTTAGCGACAAAGAAACCCGCAACCGCGCCACCCAAAATACCAACAACGGCAACGCCAGACACCGCCAATGGCGCAGGATGGTTTTGGTAGGCTGCTTGAAATCCATCAAGCGTCAGCGTCAGCTTTGCGAACTGTGCCGCTGCCAAAAGGCCGGTCGTCCAGAGCAGCCCGATAAGCGCCCAATTGGTGCGTTGCGTTTCCATATGTGATGGCTACGCCCCCCTCGCATCAGGGACAACCCACGAAAAAGAGCGCCACAATCGGGCGCCCTTTTCAGTCTTCAAAAACGTCAGCGTTACATGTGAATGACGCGGCCGTAAGCGTCCAAAACGCTTTCGTGCATCATCTCTGACAGGGTCGGATGCGGGAAGACCGTTTCCATAAGGTCTTCTTCCGTTGTCTCTAATTTACGTCCAATAACATAGCCTTGGATCAGCTCGGTGACTTCTGCGCCAACCATATGCGCCCCGAGCAATTCACCCGTCTTCTCGTCAAAGATGGTTTTGACCAAGCCTTCAGGTTCGCCCAAGGCGACGGCCTTGCCGTTACCGATAAACGGGAAACGACCTACTTTGACCTTGTACCCAAGCTCTTTGGCTTTCGCCTCGGTGTAGCCAACGCTCGCGACCTGTGGGTGACAATATGTGCAACCCGCGATGCTTTCTGGCTTTACCGGATGCGCGGATTTACCTGCGATCAAGTCAGCGACCATTACACCTTCGTGGGATGCTTTATGCGCCAACCAAGGCGCGCCCGCGATATCGCCGATGGCATAAACCCCTTCAACGCCAGTGCGGCAGAATTCATCAGTCACAACGTGCGTGCGATCAATCTTCACGCCGGCCTCTTCAAGGCCAAGACCTTCAACATTGCCAACGATGCCAACAGCTGAAATCACGGTGTCGAACTCTTGCTTCTCGATCTTACCGCCAACCTCGATGTGTGCGGTAACTTTGCCTTTGCCGCGGTCCAACTGTTTAACCATGGCTTTTTCCATGATCTTCATGCCCTGTTTCACAAACTGCTTTTTGGCGAATTTGGAAATGTCTTCGTCTTCCACAGGCAACACGCGGTCCATAACTTCGACAACGGTCGTATCCGCGCCCAATGTGTTGTAAAAGCTGGCAAATTCAATGCCAATCGCACCAGAACCGATCACCAGCAATTTCTTCGGCATACGCACAGGATCAAGTGCGGCCCTATATGTCCAAACCAAATCGCCATCCGCTTCAAGGCCAGGCAGTTCACGCGCACGCGCACCTGTCGCAATGATGATATTCTTAGCAGTCAGTTCTTCAGTGCCTTTGTCCGTCTTAACGCTGACCTTGCCTTTGCCAGCAATCTTGGCCTCGCCCATGACGACCGTCACCTTGTTCTTTTTGAACAAGCCGCGAATGCCGCCTTCCATTTGCTTGGCAACACCGCGTGAGCGTTTCACAACGGCAGGCAGATCATAGTCGATCTTTTCCGCGGATAGGCCAAATTCCTTAGCCCGTTCCATTAGGTGGAAAACTTCGGACGATCGCAGCAATGCCTTCGTCGGGATACACCCCCAGTTCAGACAAATGCCTCCCAGATTTTCGCGTTCAACCACACAAACCTTCAGGCCTAGTTGTGCGCCACGAATTGCCGCCACATAGCCACCAGGCCCCGCACCAATTACGATCATATCAAAGTTTTGAGCCACGCTGGGATCCTCCTCATCCGAATATAGTTTAGCATTAAACTACTTTTCAAATTAGAACCAGTGACCGAACGTCAATTCAGCTATGCACAGGTGTCACAGCTTCGCGAGTGCCTGTTTTTGCAAGCCTCACGCAGTTTCGCCCGTCAGATTTTGCGGCATAAAGAGCCTCATCCGCGCGTTTCATCACCACACTTGGCGCGGTCGAGTCGCCACAATAGGCTGCAACGCCCGAAGAAATCGTAACGCGTGGGAGTAAGCCAAACGCCGTGCGCACTTCGATTTCCGAAACGCTGGACCGAAGGGCTTCGGCTTGTTGCATCGCCTCATTCTCAATGCATTGTGGTAAAAGGACTGCGAATTCTTCCCCTCCGACACGGGCGCAAACCGCACTACTGGGCAAAACCGCCAACATACATTCGGCAAGCGCACGTAGAACCAGGTCCCCTGCTTCGTGCCCATGGTTGTCGTTAAACGTTTTGAACTTATCCGCATCCAATGAGATCAGGCTAAATCCCTTTCCGCCACGATCCGCGACTGACGTTTCACGGCGCATCGCGTCCATAAAGTAGCGACGATTATACAAGCCCGTCAGCGGATCGCGGATGGATTGGTCATGCAGCTCATCCCGAAGTTTCACATTGGCAATCGCCATTGAGATATGCTCACCACAACGTGCTGCAAACCGACCCAAGGACTTGATTTCAGCACGCGACATCCCAGCTTTAAAGTTGATGTGCAAAAGCCCAACCGTATCCCCATGCGCGATGATAGGGATGCAAATATAGTCGCATAATGTTGCTTTGGATTGCTCGGATAGGTGATCGCACGGGAAACATAGCGCGTCTGGATTGTGCTCATAAACGCGACCACGCCGCAAAGACCAACATGAATCCGGCGTGATGTGGGCGTTGATGGCATCTTCCTGCCCCCACTCACACGCGCCATCCAGAACATCGCGTGAATTGGAATAAAGGTACAATTCGCCGTAACTGTCCGGCAGAAGATAACCCATAAATTTTGCAACAATTTGAAACAGCTCATCCAGCGATTTGCACGACTGCAACCATTCATCCAGATCTGACAGGGTGCGTGCTTCGGCGCGACGCGCACGCTCCTCTTGGAGAATTAAGCTCGATTTACTTTCCGCATCTTCAGCGGCCTTTTTCGCCGCCGCAAGTTCGCGTGCAGCCTGTCGTGCTTCGGTGACGTTGGTACAGGTGACCACATACCCACCTTCGCGCGTGGGTCGCGCATGACATTCCACCACATCACCCGATGGGAGTTTCCGATCATATTGATACGCGATTCGGGTGTTGGAATGCTTGCGCATTTCGGCCAGCTTTTCATCCGTATACTCCCCGCGAGGCACCGCGGCCGCCAAAAACTCATCCCGGTTCGTGCCAATTCCAAGGGCAGAGCGTTCAAGTTCAAGAACCTCGTAAATGCGGGTGTTGTGTAACTCGCAGGTGCCATCCGCCGACCAAAGGATGATCCCCTGCTCCATCACGTTCATGATTTGGGTTGCCAGCATCAGGCCAGCATCATCCGTCTCTTGGCTATCGCGCCATGAAAGGGACTGGGAAACCAGCTCACCGTCGTCAATCGCTTCAGATTTCGTCATTCGAGAGCCCCGCTTATCCACGGCGACCCTATCTTCCCAACACTTACGATCCGGTTAAGCGGCCCTAGCTTGCAGGCGCCAGTTCATCGACAGCCCGCAACGCAGCACCGTAACCACCCTCAGAAATCCATGCAGTCTCGGCTGCGGTTGGAGTGCGCCCCAACGCTTCATTCCGAAACGGGAAGCGGCCGAATTGGCGAATAACCAAACGGTGCGCGCGGGCGTGGCGCAGGTTATCTGCACCGCTTTCTGGTAAACGTGTCTTCATCAAGCGCACGCATCGATCCTGATCGATCAGGTTTTCAGAATGCATGAGAGGCATGTAAAAGAACTGGCGGACCGGTTCAGGAATGCGAAGGTCCCAATCGCGTTCAATGGCAATTTTCGCCGCCGCACGCGCGCTTTTGTCTGTCGCAAAACTGTCTTCATGTCCGCGAAACATATTGCGTGGAAATTGATCTGTTAGAACGATGTACCCTAGCGTGCCTACAGGTGAGGTAAGCCAAAGGCCGCATGCACCTGCCTGCGCGTCTTGCCAAGTGGACAAAAAATTCTCACGAACTTGCGCGTCCAATTCATCGGTGGCGACATACCACCCCTTCGGCCCGACCTCATCGACCCAATACGACAATACCTGCTCAGGCGTGACCATAGCCAACCCTTTCAATCGTTATCCGAGCCTTACACCGACCCTTAAAGCCAAAGTTTGCAGAAACCGTTAAATCTGGCAACCATTAGGAAGGTTCTTCCTCGGCCTCCTGTTCATCCAGTTCTGCATCGATATAAATTTCTTGCGCCAATTCCATAGCGACCGGTGACGCGTTGGCCATCACAGGCGTGTAGGACACCTGATCGTCGATTGAGGTTTCGCTTGGGCGTTGCAGAACACGCACAACCCCATAAAGCGCCATGGCTGACATCAACACGGCGACAACGACCCAGAACGCTGCTTCCCCGAATTGTCCCATGACAAACCCCAACAAAATCGGACCAGAGATCGCCCCGACCCCGTTGATAAAGATAAATCCAGCGGACGCAGCGGCCATGTCTTCGTGTTCAAGAAAGTCGTTCGCGTAGGCAATATAGAGCGCATAAAGCGGATTAGACGTCCCCCCGACAATGGCGGCACCAATCAGGATAATGTAGAAATCCCCGCCCGACATCGCGGCCAGCACCGCACCTGCCCCACCCAATGCCGCAAGACCAATAATCAGCGTGCGGCGATCCATCCTGTCTGACACCCAACCAATCGGATATTGCGCAACCAATGCCGCGATATAGATCAGCGACACCAATAGCGAAATCTGTCCAACACTCAGACCCGCTTGGGTGCCATAAACGGCCGTCATACCGAACTGCGCCGCAAACACACCGCCAAGCAGAAACATCCCGACAGACGCCAATGGTGACGTCTGGACAAGGTCCTTGATCTTCATAGGCCGCGTTGTTTCAAACGACGGTGTTGGCACAACGGACAACAAAATCGGGGCAAACGCCAAAGACACGAGGACCGACGGGATGATGAACAACGTATACCCGCTCACGTCCCCGACGCTTAGGATGCCTTGCGCCAAAACGATCCCCGACATCTGCGCCAGCATATAGATGCTGAGCGACTGCCCACGGGTTTCATTGGTCGCTGAATTGTTCAGCCAGCTTTCAGCGGTCACATACACGCCCGAGAAACAGAACCCGATAACGATGCGCCCCATCGTCCACGCCCAAACTTCGGGCAGGACGGGGTACAAGATCAACACGGCCGAAATCGTGGAGCCAAGCGCCGCAAACACCCGCACATGCCCAACACGGCGGATCATCTCAGGCGCAAGGCGCGACCCACCTAGGAAGCCAACAAAGTAGGCCGACATAACGATCGACATCTCGAACGTCGAGAAATTCTCAATGCCGCCGCGAACACCCAACAAGGTGCCCTGCAAACCGTTGCCAACCATCAGCATGAACATGCCAAGAAACAGCGCCCAAGAAGAGATAAATACCTTAAACATCACGCGCCCTTTCAGACGAAAATTTACCACTCGCCCCCATTTGAGGCCGATCTTCGCATTGGTCGAACATAAGAGCGACACGTGAGTGACGGAATCGAACTAAATGATGTTAAGCAGCTTGGTGATGAATGTCTGCCCTGCGGAATAAGCGCCACATCGATGCGGTGGCCAATGGCACCTTGTAAGCAACTCGATTGCTAAGAAGCCAATTTTTGGGAGAGTTTTGATAGCATTGCGGTGCAACGCTCCAACTGGTCAACCGTGACAAACTCGTCAGCTTTATGTGCTTGTTCAATAGAGCCCGGGCCGCAAATGACGACGTCCATCCCAAGACCCTGAAAGAGTCCGCCCTCTGTTCCGAAAGGCACCAAATGCGCATCTTGGGTACCCGTCAGCTCTGACACGATCTGTTTTGCTTCGTTTTCCAAAGTTGGGACCAACCCCTCTACTTCGCCAACAATCTGCGTTTCAATAGAGGCCTCAGGGTAAATGACCTGCATTTTCGGCAAAAGCACGTCATGGCAATATGCGTGAAGACGCGATTTGATGAAAACTGCGTCTGATTGCTGCACAGGCCGCATTTCCCAATCAATTTGTGCCTTGGGCGCGATTACGTTGTGCACGGATCCGCCGTGTATTGCGCCCAAGTTTACGGTGGTCCAAGGCGGTTCAAATGCGCTCTCAGGTGGGGACATGTCGCGCAACTGTTCTTTCAGGTCCAGTAAATAGGTGACGTAACGGGCGGCGTATTCAACCGCGTTTACGCCCAAATCAGGCGCAGAACCATGGCCTTCCAATCCTTGAAACCTTGTCGTGTATTCATAACACCCTTTGTGGCCTTCAATGATCCGCATTTCGGTTGGTTCACCGATGATTGCAACACTTGGACGGACACCCAAATCGCTAAATGATTGCGCAAGGTGGGCGGCTCCGATGCACCCGACTTCTTCGTCATAGGTAAAGGCGAAATGCAGCGCTCGGTCGTTCACGGATTTTGCAAATGTCGGAGCCATCGCAATAGTTGACGCGATGAACCCTTTCATGTCGCAACTGCCGCGTCCGTAAAGGCGGCCATCGCGTTCAACCATCGTAAATGGATCGCTCTCCCAGTTTTGGTCGGCTACCGGAACCACATCGCAATGACCGGAAAGGACGATCCCCCCGTCCTTTTTTGGCCCAAGCGTCGCAAAAAGATTTGCCTTCGTGCCACTAGGATCAGTGAATAGTTGAACCTCTGCGCCGCAGTCTTCCAACCTCGTTGCGAGATAGGCGATCATTTCCAGATTGCTGTCCGACGAGATTGTTGGGAACGCGATCAGGTCCGCAAGAATGTCTTTGGTGGTCTGCAGCACATCCCTAGCCTTTCACAAACAATTTACGCTCGACATTGCTCAGCGGCTTAGCGGAACCATTTTCGGTAATGAGGATCGTTTCGGTTGTTTCAAGTCCCCATGTGTCCATCCAGAGGGCAGGCATAAAATGAAACACCATACCCGCTTGAAGAACGGTTTGATCTTCTGAACGAATAGAGGCCGAACGCTCACCCCAGTCAGGCGGATAGCTGAGGCCGATCGGGTAACCCATACGCCCCTGACGTTCGATGCCGTGT
This sequence comes from Octadecabacter temperatus, assembly GCF_001187845.1. NCBI lineage: Bacteria > Pseudomonadati > Pseudomonadota > Alphaproteobacteria > Rhodobacterales > Roseobacteraceae > Octadecabacter > Octadecabacter temperatus. Next base: position 1,681,748 of record NZ_CP012160.1, read on the forward strand.
TTTGCCATAACGGCCATAAAGGCATTCGCGATATCACAGGTGAGGTTACCTGCACGGGCGGCATCCAATCCCGCGGAAATTCCCTCAAGTTGGGCGATTTCTGCCCTCTTCATCTCGTCAGGCGGCGTGCCAAGATGAATTGTCCGGCACAAAGGCGCGTGATAGCGGCGGTAGCACCCCGACAACTCAAAAAATGTGGCTTCACCCTCACGCAACTTATCGCCGTTCCATGTTAGATGCGCCGCGGTCGCGTCAAGGCCTGAAGGGGTCAGCGGAACAATGGCCGGATAGTCCCCCCAATCGTCACCGACCCCCGTAATTCCAGCATGCATTATATCCGCGACAAGGTCGTTTTTGCGCATTCCGGGTTCTGCACGCTCGAGTGCGACCTGCATTACCTTGTCAGTGATACCTGACGCCTTGCTTATAAAGTCAATCTCATCTTCAGACTTGATCAGACGTTGCCAATTAACCAACCCCGTGGCGTCAGCCAATCGTGCGTCTGGAAGACAAGTTTTTAGAACTTCATGGGCCTTGGCTGAATAATAGTAGTTCTCCATCTCGACGCCGATATGGGCTTTTTCCAAACCGCGCGATTTTATGACATCGGCAAGGTCCTGCATGGGGTGGACTTCGCTCGACTGGACGTAGTGGTCGCCATAGCCAAGAATGTTGTCGTGCCCCATCCAACAGGTGCGTCGCCCCCCAAACTTGTCCATGTTACGGCCCCACCAGATCGGTTCTCCCGATTGGGTAACGATCACCCCTTGATGGACGTAAAATGACCAACCATCATAGCCAGTAAGCCACGCCTGATTAGAGGGATCGGTGATAAAGACCGCATCAAGACCTGCCTTTTGCATGGCTTTACGGGTCAGTGTCAGTCGACGGTCGTACTCAGCCGCACTGAAGGGCGCGTGGCCAGTCATCCTAGAACTGCTTTCACAGCGCTTGCCGTTGCGTCGACGATCTGGTCCGCCTCTCGTTCTGTCAAACAAAACGGTGGTGCGAACCCGAGGATATCGCCCTGCGGCATAGCCCGCGCGATGATGCTGCTCTGCTCCAGCAACTTGGCGGCTATCTGCGGGCCGATCTTGTCGGCAGCATCGTAAAAAACGCGGTCTGACTTGTCTTTGACGAACTCAACCGCGCAGATCATTCCCTCGCCGCGCACGTCGCCTACCTGTGGATGATCCGTCAACGCCGCCCGCATCTTTGAGTTCAAACCGCCGCCGACCGTACCAGCGTTTTCAATCAAACCAAGTGTGTCAATCAGTTGAAGATTCGCCACGCCTGCAGCCGCCCCAATCGGGTGCGCAGAATACGTCCAACCATGCCCAATCGGTCCGTTCTCGTCCGTCCCCTGTTCCAGTACACGCCACATTTTGTCGGATACGATAGAGCCAGACAGCGGCGCATAGGCAGACGTGAGACCCTTTGCGATGGTGATCAAATCCGGCTTCATACCGTAGTGTTCGGACCCGAACATACTACCAAGGCGACCAAATCCTGTAACGACCTCGTCTGCGATCAGCAAAATATCATGCTTATCTAAAACTGCTTGTATTGCAGGCCAATAGCCCTCGGGCGGCGGTACGATCCCACCGGTTCCCAACAACGGCTCACCGATGAATGCAGCGATCGTACCCGCACCTTCACGCGCGATCATTGCCTCAAGTTCGGCCACGCAATGTTGAACGAATTGCGGCTCTGTCTGTCCCAAATTGGCACGGCGAAAATAGTCCGGAGCTTCGGTATGCAGCACCTGTGCCAACGGCAAATCAAATTTCTTATGGAATAGTTCGAGCCCCGTGAGAGAGCCCGTCATAAGGCCCGAACCATGATAACCACGCCAGCGCGAAATGATCTTTTTCTTCTCAGGACGTCCCAGAATATTGTTGTAGTACCAGATCAACTTGATGTTGGTCTCGTTCGCGTCCGAACCGGACATCCCGAAATACACCTTTGACATATGATCCGGTGCGCGATCCATCACCATTTTTGCTAATGTGATCGACGCCTCGGTGCCATGCCCGACATAGGAATGATAATACGCCAATTCACGAGCTTGTTCGGCAATTGCCTCCGCGATTTCAGTGCGACCATAACCGACATTTACACAGTATAGTCCTGCAAAAGCATCCAGCATTCGATTGCCGTCGCGATCCTCAATATGTGAGTCAGTTCCGCCTGTGATCACGCGTTGGGCAACATTTCCGCGCGCGAACTCCGCCAGATGTGTCGACGGGTGAAAGAAAGATTCTCGATCCCATTGTTCAAGTTTATCATTATGCAGCATTGTGTGCCTCCTTGTTCAGACCGCATGGGGCCTAAGTTACATCAAGGGAGCCGTTTGCGCGCAACAAGACCGTCAATCGGCCTTATTAAGGGCGGGAAGCTCCGCTCACTCAAGCAGCAGCGCACAATGCCTTTATTGCTGAGATGAACAAAGCCTATTTGACCTGATCCCAAATTGCCAGACTGGATGAACAGCATTTGCAGAGGAAATCTGGCCGCTAGTTAACTTCGTGACTTTGGTCAATTTGGGCCGAAAGCGGTCTTTCACCTATCCCTTAGGGAGTAATATCGACGCATCGCCATAGCTGAAAAAGCGGTAGTCGTTCGTAATCGCATGGGCGTAGATTTCACGTATCCGATCTTGGCCCATCAACGCGCTCACCAGCATCATGAGCGTGGACTTTGGCAAATGAAAATTCGTCATCAAACCATCAGCTATCTGAAATTCGAAACCCGGGGTGATGAAGATATCTGTGTCCCCTTCCCACGCCTCTAGAACGCCGGAACGTCCCGCAGTTTCAATCAAGCGGCACGCGGTGGTGCCAACAGGGATGACGCGCCCGCCTGCGGCTTTGGTCTCCATAACTTCGGCCGCCGTTTGCGCGCTCACCTGCCCCCATTCGGAATGCATGACGTGCTCGGACACATCATCGACTTTAACGGGCAGAAACGTGCCAGCCCCGACATGCAGCGTGACGTAGCTGAATTTCACGCCCAAATCTGCGAGATCATCAAGTAGCCATTGTTCAAAATGCAGCGACGCCGTTGGCGCCGCGACCGCGCCTGTGTTGGCGGCCCAAACTGTTTGATAGTCGTCTTTGTCCTGCTCATCCGCGGCGCGTTTGGCGGCGATATAGGGCGGCAACGGCATCGCGCCTGCCTCGTTCAACGCCGCATCGAAATCATCACCACTGAGGTTAAATTCCAGATACCCCATGCCATCGTCACGCGCCGTAAGGGTGGCGGACAAACGGGGCGAGAAAACAATTGTCTCCCCATCACGCACCTTGCGTAGCGGCTTGATCAAAGCCGCCCAAGTTCCACTCGCTTGCGGCTCAAGCAGCGTCACTTCAATTTTAGCAATACCGCTTCCGTGCTCGCTTACGCGCGATCTCTCACCGAACAAACGTGCCGGAATGACCTTCGTGTCGTTCAGCACCAAGTGGTCGCCGGCCCGCAGCACCGATACCAAATCGGTCACCGCCATATCACGGGTTTGCATGCCCTCAGCCACCAGCATCTTGGCCGAACTGCGCGGCACAGCTGGGCGCACGGCAATCAGGTGTTCGGGCAGATCAAAGTCAAACTCACTCAGCTTCATGGCACGTCCTATTGGTCCACAGTTGGCGGCGCGCGGCGGAATATTTCACGGAACATTCCCGGCGTCAGTGCGGACAGCGGATTGACCAGAACCTGCGGGTTGTCAACGGGACCACGTAGATTGAAATTAAACCCAATCAGCCCTTCACCGGGCCGTGTCAGGATCGATCCGATCCCATTAAGCAGATAAAACGGCGAAACGACGCCTTGAAAGTCCATTGTTTGGGCTGCCGTCGAATAAATACCGTCCAGCGATATTCCTAAACCCGGCCCTGTCGCACTGGATTGGGTCACGATCACTTGCGACGGTGTCAGCCTGAACTTCGCGTCAACATCCGTAAACAGCAACCCTTGCCCATCCAACTGCGTCAGCAAACCGACCACCGAAATCGCATCCAATAAGGACGCCAAAGCAGGTGCATCGCGCACCCGCAAACTGTTCCCGACCAAGGTGCCATCATAGCTCCCCTCAGCGCCTGCTGGAATTAACGTTAACTGTAGGCTCCCACCGTGGGCATTGCGCAAAAGGCGCGTCGCGCGAAACAGCGCGCCAGCATCGTCACTGACAATCCGCACGGCAGAACGCCCATCGATCGGCACCAACGTTCCGCGAATGGGTGCAGTTCCATTCACATCACCCTGAAACTCTCCCTGCAAGCCTGAGGGCGATGTGAACGTTCCACGAAAATTGTCGAGCTGAATACTGTCGGTAATCACCAATCGGTCCAAGGCAATGTCCATCGGAGCCCCCTCGCCGCTGCCTCCCCCGCCAAAATTGGCAGACCTTAGATCAAGTGACCCGCCAGCAATTTGAACTTGCACGGGCCGCCCAGCACCACGCCCCAAAAGCACGACAGGCGCATCAAGCCATCCCCCAAGGCGCACGCGCTCAAATGCAGCACGTTCTAACCCGCCACCAGACGCCAGGCGGATGGTCCCAGTGGTTTGCAGGCCAGGTGCGGAAATCGACAACTGATCAATGCGTGGCGTCGCACCAAGCTGCCCAACAACCGTAAGCGCCCCCACTGCATTGCGGGCCTTGGACCAACCTGCCCCTGCAAGCGACAGCCCCATTCCCCGCAAGTCAGACGTCAGGCGGAACGACGCCGCATTTGGATTGCTTAAATCAATTGCGATTTGCGCTGGGGCCTGTCCGTTGACCATTCCCGACGGCAGATTAACATTGAACTCTCGCAGAAACGCAGGGCCAATCGACACGTTCGCTTCAACACGCGCGGTCCCTTCCGATCCGGCCCCAAGTGCACGCGAGAACGTCGCGGTCCCGCCAACGTCACCCAATTGCATCGGCCCGCTCACCACCAAACTATCCACGTCCGCCTGCACCCGAAGCTCAGACGCCGTCAGCGTTTGGTTCGGCACCAAGACACTTGATCGCACATTGCGCACCCGTGCATTCGCGGACCAAACCCGTTGATCAGGGCGAATGCCCCGTCCTAAGGGGGTATCAATTGACGCGCTGATCGTCGCACGTCCCTCTGCGAAACTTACAGGAAGGTCAGAGTTGCGCAGGACGTTAAATGGTTCGAGGTTCAGCACCGCCACCGCGGCTGTGACCCCGCCCACCAGATCCAAATCAAAACGCGCAGGCGGATTGGGGATGCCCGTGCGCGGGATGACCATTTGGCTGCCAGCCAGATCAAGTCGCCCACCCTGCGGCGCATTTACATGGCCCTCATCCAGCGTCAGCGCCACGCGGCGATCGACAATTGATAGCATCCCACTTGCGTTTTCGACAGGTGGCACGTTGCGGATGAACCCGACAGTGGCGTCCCGAAACTCTGACGTCATCGCAAACGTCGTCTCATCCCCGGGGCGCGCACGAAAGACGACAGAAGTGTTCAGTAGCTCGCCGGCTCGGACAAATTCTTCGATCCAATCTCGTGTCTTTGTACCCAAATTTGAAGGCCAAAACGCGATAACCTGATCCGTCGCAATTTCAGTCGCGTTGGCATCAAGCGACACCAACCACCCGTCTGTAAGTGCAGAAACCTGCCCTTGCATCGCAACAGGAACATCACCGCTCTCAATCACCGCTTGCCCGATATCGAGGGTGAACGGGTCCAACCGCAGGCGGAAATCCAAGTTCGCCCGCGCTACATCAATCGGATCATCAAAGATAACTTCGGGCGCGATCGTCATTTCGGAAAGCTGAACCTGCCCTAGCAAGGCCAAGGGCCAACCATCCTGAAATTCGCGCAGATAGGTTTGCGCAGAACCATTCACGCTTCCGAGTGCGCTGTCGACCTCCAACACATCAAACGTCAGCTTTTCCAAAGCAGGATCATAGCTAAGGTAAGTGCGCGCGGACTCAAACGGGATAGGCCGTGTTTGAGAGTTCGGTCGAAGCTCTCCCTCACCGATCTGCAATGTTGCAGACACAGTCGACAACTCGCCGCCCTCATCCAACTGTCCGCGAACGGCCCCTGAAATAGGTGCATCCAGCACACCAAGCCACGCCAGCAATGGCGATTGGCTGGCAATATCGGGGGCCGCCGCATCTGTGATGCTGAGCCCGATTTCAGCCGAGCGGCTGCCGCGTAAGGACTCGTAACTTAACGAAGCCGTGGTCACATAAGCCCGACCAGACAACAGCGCGACGTCCGCACGCAGGTCAAGGTCGCCGTCGTTCACATCAAGCTCAATACGTCCATCATCGATAACCCACGACCGCCTTGCCCGCGCATCGACGTAGTTGATAATCAGCCCATCGGCGCGCAGCTCCTCAAGCGCTTCTAGCGCGCCCTCCTCAAACACCTGATCGATCTGATCCAATAGCCCAACGAAGCCGTCCGCAGCCCCAACCGCAGCGGCCCCTTGATCAAACGCGAGGGCAACAGTGCCGTCCATGGCGCGGCGCAACGAAATCTGCGCGCCGTGCAATTGGACCTCTTGTGCAAGAACCCGCCCCTGCAACACGCCACGCGGCGAAATCAGCCCTTCAATACGAGGCACCCGTGCAAGAACACCCCCTTCGGCATCCCAAAGCGTCGCGTTCTGCAACACAAGACGCGGATGCAGGTCTTGGCCCACGGTGAACGTCATGGAACCAAAGCCCAAAGAGCCACCTGCCAAAACGTCCGCGGCACGCTCCTCGACATCGCGCACAATCCATGACGGCGCGGTTACCTCGCGTCCAATCAGCATCACCGCGGCGATCACCGCCATAAGAAGCGGAGCCCCGATAATCAGCACTAAGGCGCGCAGCCACCACCACACAGATAACCGGCGCGGACGACGGGTCTCCGCATCCACTTCAACGTTATCTTCTTTAGGCACACTGCTCTCACTCATTGGGGTGCATAATCGCCGCTCACGCGGTAGAAGGCAAAGGGAATGAAACGCAAATTGGATCACATATGTCAGAACTTCAGATTGGCGACGCAGCCCCCGCGATCACCTTGCCCCGTGATGGTGGCGAAACGGTAACCCTGTCAGACGTATCAGGCCCATTGGTGCTGTATTTCTACCCTCGCGACGACACGCCCGGCTGCACAACTGAGGCAATTGGGTTTACCGCTGAACTTGCAGCTTTCGCACAAAGTGGCGCAACGATCTGGGGCGTCAGCAAAGATACCGTTGCCAAGCATGAAAAATTCATCACCAAGCACGACCTCAAGATCGCGCTTTTGTCGGACGCGGACGGTGACGTCTGCGAGCGTTACGGCGTTTGGGGCAAGAAGAAGATGTACGGCAAAGTCTTCATGGGTATCGAGCGCGCGACATTTCTAATCGCAGATGGCAAGATCGCCCGCATCTGGCGCAAAGTTAAAGTACCAGGTCATGTGGACGAGGTTTTGGAAGCCGTGCGCGGGTTATAACCACGAATGCCTCCACGTTAGGGATGCAGTTTATACCACTGACAACGTTGCACATTTTGCGATGTGATTGACGCGCAAAGACGTGCTGCCTTGAACAATCGCGCCCAATGCGCCAAGCCCGCGACGACCAAGCACAATAAGATCAGCGCCGCATTTTTCAGCGTAATTCACCAACACATCCCCCGGTTCGCCCGTTTTGATATAGGTATCTGTCAGCGTGTGGCCACAGCCTTCAACAATAGACGCGCCTTGTGCCATGACTTTCTCGTTCGCTTCCTTCACCTCGCTGACTGGCGGCATGATCGCTGCCGTTTGATACCCAGGTATTGCCCCCATCGCATAGGCGACTGTTGGTGGTTGCGGCGTGTAAACGAGATGGATTTGCGAGCCATATTTATCCGCCATATCACAAGCGAGCGTTAGCGCGCGTTCTGATGGTTCCGATCCGTCAAAGCCGACGACTATTTTCTCAAACATTGCGTGCTCCTTTGTTGTTGGGACAGCTTAAATCTAACAGAAACCACGAAACGCACCTTGATGTGCATCAATCATCTACGCCGCTTGAAGTGTTGTGCATCCTTGGCCGTGGCGGTAATTCCTCAGGTATGAAAACGCTCGCACAAATGGCAGACGATGTTCTGCGCACACCCGATGGCCGCACCAAAACCGCAATCTCACGCGAATACGCCGCCGTTTGGAAAGCTGCACGTGACGCAGGTGAAACGCCCGAAATCGGAACCGCATCCCCGCCTGACATGCCAGCACGCCCCGCCCAACCGGAACTACTGGACCCACGCGACGTGCCGCGTCGCAAGCCGGGAACACCCGAAGGTCGCATCGCAATTTTACACGCCGTGGCCCACATCGAACTGAATGCGGTTGATCTACACTGGGACCTGATCGCGCGCTTTTCAGACACGCCTATGCCGATTGGATACTACGACGATTGGGTCAAAGCCGCCGACGAAGAATCTAAACATTTCAATCTGATGTGCGATTGTCTTGAAGCAAACGGGTCCCACTACGGCGCCTTGGCAGCCCACGCAGGTATGTGGCGCGCGGCCGAGGACACGGCAACCGATCTAATGGGCCGTTTGGCTGTTGTTCCAATGGTTCTTGAGGCACGCGGCCTTGATGTAACGCCCGGCATGATCAAGATTTTCCAGCAAGCGAAAGACAGACAAGCGATTGATGCGCTTAACGTGATTTACGCCGAAGAAGTTCACCACGTGTCCTACGGGTCCAAATGGTTTCACTTTCTATGTGGTCGCGAAAACCTAGATCCGACGCCGGTTTTTCATGAACTGGTGCGCAAATACTTCCACACAACGCTAAAACCTCCCTTCAACGAGGAAAAACGCGCCGAAGCAGGTATTCCGCCTGACTTTTATTGGCCGCTCGCCGAACAATCATCACGTTAACCACAACCTGAAGGCGGTAACCTAAAGGTAAATAGGCGAATTGCTGCCGGAATACCGCCTATCGTGCTGAATATTCACTATTTTGGGCAAAAACCTTGCCAGTGATTCCACCACCCGCTAACACAGTCGAGACGTGATGTTGGGGGTTGCGTTAATGGACAGGGATGGGATCAGGAAACCTTCGTGAAAGCTCGGTTGATACATAAACTACACGTCGCTTTGGAAAAGCGCTTCCCAGAGAAGCGTCTGTTTCTACGTTCCGACACTGAAACACGGTTTATCCGCCTCAAGCCTGAAACGCAGCTCGTTGCGTGGACAGGTAGCGCGCTTATCGTCAGCTGGACGATCATTGCGACAGCCGTTCTCCTTATGGACAGCATTGGCGCCGGAAACTTCCGCGCCCAAGCACAGCGCGACCAAGTCACCTATGAGGACCGCCTGAACGCCCTTTCTACAGAACGAGATATTCGCGCCAACGAAGCCGTTGCCGCCCAAGCACGTTTCTCCTCTGCTCTTGAACAGATTTCCCTGATGCAGTCCGAATTGCTGCGCTCAGAAGACCGCCGCCGCGAATTGGAAACCGGCCTCGAAGTCGTCCAATCCACGTTGCGCCGCACCATGGGCGAACGCGAAGACGCACAAGATCAGGTTGCCGCCTTAGAAGCCGCGATAAGCGGCGATGGCGAAACACCGCTTGGCTATGCGCAAGCAGGACAGGCTGATGGCACCGTTGATTTGCTGGCCACTGCATTGGCAGACACAGCTGCAGAACGCGACCAAATCGCAAGCGACGCGGAATTCGCGCTCAGCCGTGCATCCGACATGGAACTTGAATTGCGCCTCTTGCAGGAACGCAACGACCAGATTTTCCGCCAGCTTGAAGATGCGTTTACCGTTTCTGTTGAGCCGCTCGACAACATGTTCCGCGCCGCGGGCATGAATCCCGATGACGTCCTCGCGCAGGTACGTCGCGGCTATTCCGGCTCCGGTGGCCCACTGACACCACTTCAGTTTTCCACGCGTGGCGGCGGTGAAGACCCAGATGCGGCCCGTGCCAACGGGATTCTCGGCTCTATGGACCGTTTAAACCTTTATCGCATCGCGGCTGAACGTATTCCGTTCGATATGCCCGTACGTTCAGGTTTCCGTTTTACCTCTGGTTTCGGCATGCGCTGGGGTCGGATGCACAACGGAACAGACTTTGCAGCCCCAATCGGCACGCCAATCTACGCTCCGGCGGACGGTGTGGTAACCTTTGCGGGCTGGTCCTCAGGATATGGTCGTCTCGTCAAGGTACAGCATGCTTTCGGCATCGAGACACGATATGCGCACCAAAGCAGAATGCGCGTCGAAGTTGGACAAAGACTCTCGCGTGGCGACCCGATTGGTGATATTGGTAACTCTGGTCGTTCAACCGGACCACACCTGCACTATGAAATCCGCGTAGGCGGACGCCCCGTTAACCCAATGATTTACATAAGAGCTGGACAAGATGTTTTCTAAAAGCAAAATCAATGAGCCTGGCAACCCTGCCACACCCGCAACATCAGACACGGCTGCAGCTAAGCCTGCAACACCGGCCCCTGCCCCTGCTGCGAGCGATTTCAAATCCTCCGCACCAAAGGCAAAGCCACCGGCCAGCCAGCTGTCCACGGACCTGCATATCACAGGTAACCTGAAGACATCCGGCGATATCCAAATCGAAGGCACAGTAGACGGCGACATCCGTGCGCACCTGCTGACCATCGGGGAAAGCGCCACTGTAAACGGCGAATGCATGGCAGACGACGTTGTAGTCAACGGCCGCATTGTTGGCACAGTCCGCGGCCTTAAGGTTCGCCTGACATCCACCGCACGCGTTGAGGGTGACATCATCCACAAGACGATCGCGATTGAGTCTGGCGCCCACTTTGAAGGCTCCGTTCAGCGTCAGGATGATCCACTGGGGTCCGGTGCGACTAAGGCTGCGAAGGCTGCTGCGCCAAAAGCGTAAAGCATCCGAAAATGATTTCGAAACGGGGGCCGCGTGTTAACGCTGGCCCCTTTTTCATGCGCCTTGCTCTAGACAGGACTGTAAAGCGCGCGCCGGTACATGTGCCATGTTGCGTGCCCCAATATTGGCAACACAACAACAAGCCCCAAAAACCAAGGTAGCAACGCCACGAACGTCATCACCGCAATGATCGCAGCCCAAACCAGCATGATGCGAAAGTTCGCCTTCACGCAGGACAGGCTCAGCAACATCGCCGTGACGAAATCGATCTCCTTGTCCAAGACCAACGGCAAACTCACCACGGTCAGCGAGAATAGTAAGAACGCCAGCACCCCGCCAACACCCAACTCAACGGCAATCATCGTCAATCCGTTTGATGTAAAAAACACATCCCACGAGGTTGAGATGTTGGTCATCGCGCTCAGCCCCATGAACAGTGCAAAAATCATGTGCGCCAGAAACGTCCAGAACAAAAAGTAAAACAAGATTATCGCGCCGATCCACGGCACCTGCTTGGTGCGTTCCTTCCAAACTACCCCCAGAACTTCGCGCCAATCCAACGCATCCCCGTTCTCTAAACGGCGGGAAACCTCATACAGACCAACAGCCGCAAATGGCGCCGCCAACGGAAACCCTAATGACGTGGCCAATGTCCAAGACACATGTCCTGCCCCAAGCCACAACATTACAAACCCACCAACAACGTAAACGGCGGAAAAGAACAATCCAAACTGGGGCGCGGCCCGAAAATCCGCGAGCCCCGCCTTCAGGCAGACCCACACTTCAACAAGGGTCACAGTGCCAATTTCAGGTACCGGAGATGCGGTTGGGTGTTCTGCTTGCGACATAAGTATCCTCCGCCCCCAGAATTGAGCGGCAAACACGTCAGGTCAAGCGCCCCGCGGTCTTCTTTGGTTCGAAAATACTCGCCCGTTGCAAGCGCTGCCAAAATTCGCAGAATTTTGCCCGCCGCCCGCCGCAGGCGCAATGCGTTAGCGCATTAGTCCTCAGCGTTGGCATCCGCGCGGCTTTTACCGCTCACGTCCATCGCCAAAGTCGCGCCCATGAATGCATCCAAATCGCCATCGAGAACACCTTTGGTGTCTGACGTTTCATGAGCAGTCCGAAGATCTTTCACCATCTGGTACGGCTGCAGAACATAAGACCGGATCTGATTGCCCCAACCTGCATCACCCGCGTTCTCGTGCACCTCGTTGACCAGCGCCGAACGCTTATCCAACTCCATTTGATACAAACGAGACTTCAACGCCTTCATCGCAATGTCGCGGTTCTGGTGTTGGGATTTTTCTGATGAGGTCGTCACAATACCCGTGGGTGCGTGCGTAATTCGTACAGCGGAATCTGTCGTGTTAACGTGCTGACCACCCGCACCGGACGAGCGGTAGGTGTCGACACGAATATCAGCCGGATTAACCTCAATCTCGATGTTGTCGTCCACCACCGGATAGACCTTCACCGATGTAAATGACGTGTGCCGTTTGGCGGCGCTATCAAACGGCGAAATCCGCACCAGACGATGTACGCCGCTTTCAGACTTCAACCAACCATAAGCATTGTGGCCGGAAATCTTGTAAGACGCCGACTTGATGCCAACTTCTTCGCCCGCGCTCTCTGATTGCAGCTCAACTTTGTAGCCCTTGCGCTCAGCCCAGCGGACATACATGCGCGCCAGCATCGCGGCCCAATCACAAGCCTCTGTACCGCCAGCGCCAGAGTTGATCTCAAGGAAAGTGTCATTGGAATCCGCTTCGCCGTTCAGCAGCGCCTCTAGCTCTTTCGCGGCTGCTGTCACCTTCAACGCTTTAAGCGCATCTTCGGCCTCGGTAACGACGTCTGCATCATCTTCCATCTCGCCCATCTCGATCATCTCTTGCTGATCGGACAGTTCTTGTTTGATGCCCTCATAATTCGCGATCGCATCCACCAGCGCTTGGCGATCTTTCATCAGCTTTTGCGCTGCGTCTGGATCATCCCAAAGGTTGGGGTCCTCAACACGTGCATCAAATTCCTCAAGGCGATGGGGCGCGGTTTCCCAGTCCATCCGCTGCTCTAGCAACGCCAGGCTTTTCTCGATTTCGGTAACGATCGTTTGGATTTCAGCGCGCATATCAGACTTCTATGTCAAAGGGTTGTGCAGGGTCTAACCTATCCCTGTAGGCTGGGCAATCGGCCCGCTTCCCTAATCCTTAGCCCTAATACAAACCACCCGAAGACAACGACCCGAAAGACGCGTTTGAGTTAATGGTCGCCGTCTCACCAGTTGATGTCGTTACGCTAACGGCCGCTGGTGGACGTACTTCGTCAAACAACGGCAAATCGGCCGCCATCGCGAAACCACCGTCAAACGTGATACCAAACACTGGCTCTTCATCTTCGCGGAAACATTCGCGCACAACGTTGTCGCCGCTTGCCCCTTCTGGAAGGCGTGCACCGGTAAAGCGGTCAATATTAATGAACAGACATTCTTCGGGCGCACGAAACGATCCACCGCCGTACTCATTGATGGCAGTACGCATAAAGCTGTTAAACACCGGACCGCAAAGGCCGCCACCAGACGCCCCGCGCCCAAGGGAGCGCGGCGTATCAAAGCCAATGTAGCAACCAGCCACGATGTTGGAACTGAAGCCAACGAACCAAACGTCCTTGGCATCGTTCGTCGTACCTGTCTTACCAGCGATCGGCACCGATAGGTTAATGGAAGAACGCGCCGTACCGCGTTGTACAACACCTTCCATCATCGACGTCAGCTGATAGGCCGTTACCGCGTTCATCACGCGTTCACGGTCAGATGCAATGCGCGGACCACGGCCCTGTTCAAGGGTCGCATCCAGACATTCAGCACAGACGCGTTGATCATGGCGATAGATCGTGTTTCCGTAACGGTCTTGAACACGGTCAACCAAGGTTGGCTCAACCCGCTCACCACCGTTGGCGAACATCGCATAGGCTGCCACGAGCTTATACAGCTGTGTTTCTTCAGAACCTAACGACGCTGAAAGGTAGGCATTCATCCGGTCATAGACGCCGAACCGTTCAGCGTATTCCGCAATGGTGCGCATCCCGACCTCTTGCGCCAAACGCACGGTCATAACGTTGCGAGATTGCTCAATCCCGGTGCGCAATGGCGTTGGGCCATAAAAGCGATCAGATGCGTTCATCGGGCGCCAAACTTCGCCACCCGCCACAACTTCAATCGGCGCATCCACAACAATCGTCGCAGGCGTATAGCCGGAATCGAGCGCTGCCGCGAAAACGAACGGCTTAAACGCCGAACCAGGCTGGCGCTCGGCATAGGCGCGGTTCAATTCGGAAATCGCAATCTCGTAGCCGAAACCACCCTGCATCGCCAAAACGCGCCCCGTGTTCACGTCCATTGCCATGAACGCACCCTGCACTTCTGGTACTTGGCGTAGCGTCCAGCGAATGAAATCGCCTTCACCGTTGTCACCCGTCATCATACGGCGCACGTGCACAATATCGCCGGCCGAGAAATTGTCAGCAAACCCACCACGCATCCATTCGATATCGCGGCGTGGGATGATCGGTTCTTCGTCGCCGATCTCCCAACCTTCAATACCCATGCGCATCTGGTTTTCACCAACTTCAAGTACAACAGCAGGGTACCATTGGTTTTCCAGTGTCACCGTGCGGATGACCGACGCGTTGCGCAGGTTGGCGCGCCATGTTTCTTCGTCCGTCAGCATTTCAACCGGCAGCGTAAGGCCAGTGCCCCGCCATCGCCCAATCCCACGGTCATAGCTTTCTAACTGACGCTGCAACGCATCACGTGCCGCGTCTTGCAGGCTTTCATCCACTGTCGCACGGATCGAAAGACCGGCAGAGTTCATTTCATAATCAGGAAACAACCCTTCAACTTCGTTCACGATAGCAGCGGTGAAGTAGTCGCGTGGTGGGCGTTCAGAACGGGCGCTCGGGAAGTCGCCATTTTGTACGGTGCGAATTGGATCGGCCAATGCAATCGCGAGCTCGTTTTCGTCGATATAGCCGTTTTCAAACATCTCTTCGAGGATGAAGTCACGGCGCTCAAGCGCGGCTTCACGGTTGCGCACAGGGTGATAGCTATAGGGCGCTTTCGGGTGCACCGCGAGGAATGCAGCCTCAGCGGGGGACAATTCAGACAACGGCTTATTGAAGTAAGACCTCGCCGCAGCCGTCACCCCAAAGGAACGAACACCAAGGTCGATCTCATTCAAATAAAGCTCAAGGATGCCCTCTTTGCCCAAAGTTTCTTCAATACGTGGCGCAAGAATGATCTCTTGGATCTTACGCTCAACACGGCGCGAGCCATCGAGTAGGAAGTTCTTAGCAACCTGCTGTGTAATCGTCGACGCACCGCGCAGGTTTTCACCACGGCTAACCACGGCCTCAACCAAAGCAGCACCAATACCGCGCAGATCGTAACCGTCATGGGTGTAAAAGTTCTTATCCTCAGCGGAAATAAACGCCTGCTTTACGATATCAGGAATTTCAGCTGCCGGCGTAAACAGACGGCGCTCTTCGGCGAATTCATCAATCACTTGCCCTTCGCCGGAATACACACGGCTGATGGTTTTCGGCTGATAGTTCGCCAAAGTTTCGTAGGTCGGCAAGTTGCGCCCATACATGTAGAAAATTGCACCCAGCGTCAGGGCTGCCATGCCCGCGCCAAGCGTGAGCATCGAAAAGATGCCGCCAAAGAACGAGAAGATGAATCGCAAGACCATGTAGTAGACCGCCCCTTGGTAGAATTGCCCTGCTTATAGGCAGAATGCATCTTGGCGTCAAAAGGCCAAACACCCATTCTGGCCAATTCCCGCCGGTTACATTGGGGTAACCTGAAACGCCCTTGTGCGCCCCGCCCTGACAGCCCACACCGTATCCATGACAACCTTCACAACACCCGCCGACATCCTGCCAACGTATGAACGTGAAGCGGCTGATTTTCAGGCAGTGCGCAACAAGTCTTTGTTCGAAAAATCGAACCTAGACAGGATGTTAGGCATTACCCCACGCAATGTCGCGCAGCGTAGATTGCTTGATTTGGGCTGTGGTCCCGGCGCGCCGATTGCGACCTACCTGACAGATCGCGGGCTTGCCGTAACGGGTGTAGATGGAGCGGCCACAATGGTCGAACTCTTTGCGGCGACCCTGCCAAACGCCCGCGCCATTCACGCGGATATGAGAACCCTTGATCTAGGCGAGAGTTTCGACGCCATTCTTGCGTGGAACAGCTTCTTCCATCTCGACCAAGACGCGCAGCGCGCCATGTTCCCGATCTTTGCCGCGCACGCAGCACCAAACGCCGCGTTGATGTTCACATCCGGCACGTCAGACGGCGAAGTTTGGGGCCATGCGGTGAAAGAACAGGTCTACCATTCCAGCTTGGCCCCCGATGAATATCGCGCCCTTCTGATCGCCAATGGCTTCAAGGTCATTAGCTTTCGCGCCGAAGACCCGAACTGTCAGGGCCATAGCATTTGGTTAGCGCGGTTTACTGGCGGATAAGGGGCTTTAGCGCGGCTTCTTCAATCGCCCAACGTCCAACGGCCAAGGTTACCGCAGCAACAATCGGTGCGCGTCCCTGTGCTGTCGTGAGACGCGCACGATCATCAGGGTTAGACAAAAATCCAACCTCCAAAAGGATCGACGGAAAATCCGCCGCATTCAAAACGGCCAGCTCCGCTTCACGACGCGGGCGCGAATTCAAAACGGCGCCCGTATCACGCATTGCAGTAACCAGTTGATCTGCAAATCGTTCTCCGGATGCGGCGGTTTCAACACGCACAAGGTCCTGCAACACCATAGCCACCTCGTCGCCCTGCCCGCTTAGATCGACACCGGCCAGCAGATCCCCGCTTTCATGGCGCTCCGCCATGCGTTGGGACGCTTCTTCGGCGGCTTTACTTGTAAGTGTGTAAACAGACGCGCCCGTTGCCTGAATGCCTTCTAAGGCATCCGCATGAAGTGAAATAAACAAATCAGCGCCCGATCCACGCGCCAATGTAAGGCGTTCTTGCAATGGCACAAACGTATCATCCGCGCGGGTCACTGCAGGCTGCACGCCTTCAATTCGGCCCAATGCCGCCGCAAGCTCCAATCCCAAAGCCAGCATGACATCAGCCTCATGCACGTCACCGACATCCGCGCCGGGGTCAATTCCGCCGTGGCCAGGGTCAATCACAATAACCAATGGGCCATCATCGTCTTGCGGTGCAGCCGTCGCTGGATCAGCCGCCATTAGAAACGCCCAATCAGGATCATTGGGTGCGCCGGATGCGGCAATAAATTCGTCAACAGACGTGCTTTTCAACACCAAGCTGATTTGCGCTGTGCCGTCAACATCGTCCACCCGCATCCCCGCTTCATCAATTTGCACAGGGTCCGTCAAATCCAAGATCATGCGCGACCAACCGGGCCGCAGCCCGCCAAACCGCGCACCGGAAATCCAGTCGCTTTGGGTGAATGCCTCTGCGTCAGCACCACGAAAATCAACTTCACGGAAATCCATGACCAATCGCATCGGATCATCCAGCGTAAATACGCGGTACGGCACGGGTTGGGACAAAAACAACTCAACCCCCGCGTGGCGAAATCCATCGTCCGCACCCGATTGGGTCACATCCAACCGCGCCAACGCAGAAAACTCCTGTGCGCCAACCACAGAGCCCAGCACAGTCAACGACGCGCAAACCGCGGCCTTCATTTTGGCGAAAAAACTCAAAGCATCGCCCTTAACTCATCCATGAACGTCGCCAACCGGACAAGCCCCTCACGAATATCTTCTGTTGAACGCGCATAAGACAACCGGACCCATTTATGTCCCTCAACCGGATCAAAATCGAGGCCAGGTGTAATCGCAACACCAGCCTTATCAAGGACTTCTCGGCAAAACTTAAGGCTGTCATCCGTGTAATCCGACACATCGACATAAACGTAAAACGCCCCGTCAGGTGGTGCGAACTTGTCCAATCCCGCTTTGGGGAGTTCCGCCAACATCAACGCACGATTGGCGCGATACACATCGACGTTCAAATCCAGTTCCGGCGCACAGTCCATGGCATGCAGCGCCAACCGTTGGGACGCATGGGACGGGCAAATGAACATGTTTTGCGCAAGGCGTTCGATCTTGCGAACATGGTCTTGCGGCACGACCATCCACCCCACGCGCCACCCCGTCATTGAGAAGTACTTTGAGAACGAGTTGATAACATAGACCTCGTCCGTCACCTCAAGCGCGCTTACCGCGCGGCCCTCGTATCCCAATCCATGATAGATTT
The DNA here is from genome assembly GCF_001187845.1 of Octadecabacter temperatus. Classification (NCBI taxonomy): domain Bacteria; kingdom Pseudomonadati; phylum Pseudomonadota; class Alphaproteobacteria; order Rhodobacterales; family Roseobacteraceae; genus Octadecabacter; species Octadecabacter temperatus. Next base: position 1,699,917 of record NZ_CP012160.1, read on the forward strand.
CATCGCTGATAAATGCCGCGCCCGTCGCCTCACATGCCCTAGCCAGCGCGCGCATAGCATCGATATCAAGCATCGTACCTGTCGGGTTGGCTGGCGATGCGACAATCAAACCTGCTAAGTCATGTGCTGCCACATCAGCAGCGACAGGCTGCATCCGCGCCTCCAGCGTTGTTGGCATGTCTACCGGAACCAAATCCAACGCCTTCAAAATCTGGCGATAAGACGGATAGCACGGCGCACCAAGACCGACGCGTTCGCCCGTGTCGAATAACGCCGAGAACGCCAATAAAAACGCACCAGACGCGCCCGCCGTAATAACAATCCGCTCAGGGTCCAGCTCCAAGTCATACCATTCGCAGTAATGCTGCGCGATCCGCGCGCGCAATTCCGGCAACCCAAGCCCGACAGTATACCCCAGCGGATCCCCCGCCATATCAGCGGACAATCGCTCAATCGCGGCCCGCGGCGCTCCGGTTCCCGGCTGCCCCACTTCCATGTGGATAATATGGCGCCCTGCGGCCTCTGCTGCGCGCGCTTGCTCCATCACATCCATCACGATGAAGGGATCAACCTCGCCCCGTCTTGAGTTTCGCATGCTGCCCGCCCTATTCTTCTTTGAACCCTGTTTGCCCTGTCCAGCCGGAGCCCGTCAATGCGCCTCTCGATCTTGTCTCTCTGTCTAGGCTTTTGCCTGACGTTTATCAGCGCGGCAAAACCCGCACACGCCGTGAGCTTAATCCGCGACGCAGACATCGAACACAGTTTAGATCAGCTGGCTGCCCCCATTCTGCGTGCTGCGGGGCTGAACCCCAACAACGTGCGTATTTTGGTGGTGAATGACAGCGGGCTGAATGCCTTTGTCATCAATAACCGCGCGATCTTTATTCATTCGGGGCTTTTGCAGCGCGTCACGTCAGCAGCCCAACTGCAGTCCATTATCGCCCATGAAACGGCCCATATCGCCAATGGCCATATCTCTCGACGTCTGACGAACCTGCGCGGTTCAAGCAGTGCGGCTGGATTTGGCCTAGCTCTGGCCCTCGCTGTAGCATTGGCCTCAGACAATCCAGCTGCAGCAGGCGGCATCGCGGCTGGGGCAGCCGGGTCTGCGCAAAGACAGTTTTTCGCCCATACCCGTGCAGAAGAATCCTCAGCCGATCAATCCAGCATCCGCTTTATGCTGCGTGCTGGAATTGACCCTGCCGCCTCAATCGAAGTGCTTGAGATTTTCCGCGGGCAAGAGGCATTGTCCGTTTCACGCCAAGATCCTTACGCCCGTACTCACCCCCTTACCAATGATCGCATCCGTGCCTTGCGTGGACTTGTCGCCGCCAACCCCGGTGCAGCCGAAGCCAATGCAAACGCCGATTTTTGGTTTGCCCGTGCGCAAGGCAAACTGAGCGCGTTTGTTCAAAACCCTGGTTGGACCCTGCGCCGTGTGCGCAATGACGACAGCCCCATTGGTGTGATGCGCCGCGCGGTAGCCTATCACCGCCAAGCCGATGCGAACCGTGCGATCCGTGAAATGCAAACCCTACTCGCCCAATATCCAAACGATGCCTATTGGTACGAACTTTACGGGCAAATCTTGCTCGAAAGCCGCCAACCGGGTCCAGCGGTTCAAGCCTACCAAAACGCGGTGTCCCTAAACGGGAACGAACCACTGATCCTTGCGGGCTACGGTCGTGCGTTATTGGCGTTGGACACCGCTGACGGGAACGCCCGCGCTGTGCGTGCTTTAGAACGATCCCGCGCGCTGGACGGGCAGTCATCAAGCACTTTGCGGGACTTGGGCCAAGCCTATGCGCGCTCCGGTCAACCTGGCCTTGCGTCTCTCGCCACGGCCGAGCGCTATGCCCTTCAGGGCCGCATAGATGACGCGATTGTGCATGCCACGCGTGCGTCAGATCGCCTACCGCGCGGTTCCGCCCCTTGGCAGCGCGCGCAAGACGTGCTTTCTGCTGCACAATAGTATTTTGACGGAGTTTCCAATGCGCCTCACATCCACTTTCGCCGCCTTGATGATGACAGCATCCAGCGTTTTTGCCCAAGACACGATGTCTGATTCCGAGCGCACCGAATTCCGCGCCGAAGTCCGCGCCTATCTTTTGGAAAACCCCGAGGTCCTGATGGAAGCCATCGCCGTTTTGGAAACCCGTCAGGCACAGGCCGAAGTCCTGCGTGACGACCAACTGGTTGCCACGAACATGACCGCACTTGTTGATGACGGGTTCTCTTATGTGGGCGGTAACCCTGATGGCGACGTTACGATTATTGAGTTCACTGACTACCGCTGTGGGTTCTGCCGTCGTGCGCACCCAGAAGTTGCCGAACTGATCGAAACTGACGGCAATATTCGCATCATCACAAAAGAATTCCCGATCTTGGGCGAGCAATCAGTCATCGCATCGCAGTTCGCTGTCGCGACCAAGATCGTCGCGGGCGACGAGGCTTACAAACTTGTCTCTGACGCTCTGATCAATATGCGCTCTGACGTGACCCCTGCCAGCCTGTCCGCACTTGCCTCTGCGTTTGATCTGGACGGTGATGCGATCATGGCCGAAATGGAAAGCGATGCAGTACGTGAAGTTCTCGCCAACAACCGCGCACTGGGTGATCGCATGCAAATCTCGGGCACACCAACATTCGTATTCGGTGAACAACTGGTGCGCGGCTATGTCGACCTTGCTCAAATGCGCAAGATCATCTCCGAAGAACGCGAAGACAGTTAACTATAGGCACCCTTGGTGCATATAGCCTTCCATTTCAAAGACTTGCCCGTCACGTTGCTGCCAACGCAATGACACCCGTGTGGAACAACCAAAAATGAACCGCGCGACGCCCCTACTTGCATAGCGCGATCCATCGCCCGTCGGCGTCGTTTGACCACGATCATCTGACACCATCGAAAAGCGTTCAGCGTCGAGTATCTCATTCAGAACCCCAACCGGTGTTCCGTCGGGAAATCGCTCCGCAACACGTTCCTTTAAGACCACTTCGGCGTCTTGATTGTTCCAAGGCAACCCGCCCGAAATCTCACGCCCTTGCGCGCTCACATAAGACCCAAGGCCGATCGCAATCAAAGCAACCACGAATACCAATAACTTTTTCATCGCCACACTCCACCATGAACAATGTTCACAATATGGAATGAGTCACAAACCCAAAGACAGGAAATCCATACCCCAGTCACTTTGCTTTTGTTTTAGAAATATCCCTGTCGGTCTGGCGGGCTGGCCCCCAGCGTGTCGGATTGGCGAAGCCAATTCGATCCTTAACCCTCTGCCTCTGCCGCCGCGTCCAGCTCAGCCGCTTTCGCCTCTACCTGCTCAACGATGTGCTCAACCATCTCGTCATTGCTCAACTTGTGGGATTGCTTGCCTGCAAGATAAACCATGCCTGCCCCATTGCCGCCGCCGGTAAACCCAACGTCCGTCATCAGCGCTTCACCAGGTCCGTTCACAACGCAGCCGATGATGCTCAGGCTCATTGGTGTCTTGATATGCTCAAGCCGTTTTTCCAGCTTCTCAACTGTCTTTATCACGTCAAAACCCTGCCGTGCGCAGCTAGGACAGGAAATGATATTCACACCGCGGTGACGCAACCCAAGGGATTTAAGGATTTCATATCCGACTTTAACTTCTTCAACTGGATCAGCAGAAAGTGACACGCGGATCGTGTCGCCAATCCCAGCCCACAACAGGCTACCCATGCCGATGGATGATTTGATCGTGCCGCTCGTCAACCCGCCAGCCTCGGTAATACCAAGGTGGATAGGCGCATCTGTGGCTTCGGCTAGCTGTTGGTATGCAGCGGCCGCCATGAACACATCGGACGCTTTACAGCTTATCTTGAATTCATGGAAATCATTGTCTTGCAGGATTTTGATGTGATCGAGGCCGCTTTCCACCATCGCATCAGGGCAAGGTTCGCCATATTTATCAAGCAGATGCTTTTCCAGTGACCCCGCGTTTACACCGATACGGATAGAACAGTTATTGTCCTTGGCCGCCTTGATCACTTCACGCACGCGCTCAGGCGATCCGATATTTCCAGGGTTGATGCGCAGACACGCCGCCCCCGCTTCGGCCGCTTCGATGCCGCGCTTATAGTGGAAATGAATGTCGGCCACGATCGGCACTGGACTGCGCGCGCAAATCTCTTTCATTGCGGCGCTGCTGTCCTCGTCGGGCACGGACACGCGCACGATATCAACACCAGCGTCCACACAGCGGTTGATCTGCGCCAGAGTACCCTCAACATCCGGTGTCAGCGTATTGGTCATCGTTTGCACCGTGATCGGCGCGCCGCCCCCTACTGGGACGTTCCCCACCATAATCTGGCGGCTTTCACGACGATAGATATTTCGCCACGGGCGGATATGGTTCAGCGACATCAGATCACCTGTCAGGATACGTTAGGCATTACCTATCCCTCGCACGTCGTACGAACAACGGGCTGCGACAGTTTGTTTCGGGATTATTGGTCGGCGTCTTGTGCAGACGTATCTGCATCGTCGAGCGGGTTCGCCAGTTCCAACGCGAGACGCGCGAGAATGATCTCTTGCGCCTTCAGCCAATCAGAGTCCGCTTCGATGTCTGCGGCCGCATATGTTTCGGTCAGGTTATCAACGGAAAGCGCCAAGTTAGACGTGACCTGCCCGCGTGGGCCAACCGGTCCATAGTGGGTACCATTCACTGCGAAATATACCGCACCTGATTCACCGATACGCAAAGTCGCTGGAACTTCGTTTTGCGGAACATTGTATGTATCCCCCGCAGTCATAACCGATTCATACAGAACTGTGCCATCTGCGGAACGGACACGCACCCAAGCATCGCGCACAGCAACAAGCTGTACACCAGGGATCGGATTTTCGGTGACTTGGATGTTTGGGCCAACGCCAGCAAGCGTCGTGCTGCCGTCATCCAACAAACCAGGACGTTCAGCTGAAGTTGGCGCCAAAGCACCGTTCGTACCTGGGTTCAGCGTTGCGATCGGGCCATCACGTGGCACCAAAACAGGCGCATCAAGCGCTTGTGGGCGATAAAGACGATCAAGGCTTTCAGATGTCGGCGCTTCAAAACCAGCAACAACATCAACGCCAGCGTCCGCTGCGGGCAAACCGCCACCGGCGAGTGGGTCAATGTCAGCAACAACGGTTGGTGTATTTTCAACCGGCGCAAGCTGTACCTTCTGCACTTCTTGTAAAACCGTGTAGCCACCAAAACCAAGGCCGCCGATCAAAGCGATCAGAACCGCAAAGGACCCTATGGCTCGCGGTTCAACAGATGCAAACATCGCATCCCCTGCCGGAATAAATGGCGTGGCTGGGGTCGCGAAGATGTCTTTCTCAAATGGCGCAGCTTTGACAGGCTTGGCGCCAGACGCTTGTTCGGACATGCCGTGCGCTGTCGCAAAGCCGGATTCAGTACAGAACGTATCAAACGCCCAGTCAGGATCCATGTTCAGGTAGCGCGCATATGAGCGCACGTAACCGGCAATAAAACCTGGTGTGTCGAATGCGGTTGGATCGGAATTTTCGATGGCAGCGATGTAGGCCGCTTTGATTTTCAACTCGCGTTGAACATCCAAAAGGCTTTTACCGATGGTTGCGCGTTCGCCGCGCATCAGATCACCAAGACGTAATTCGAACGCGTCAAAGCCGGCTGTCTCTACAGCTTGCTCTTCCTTTGCGCGTCTGAACCCTTTCCGGATCATCCGTTACCCTCGTGTTGCTGCCCCAGTTGAAACGCGTCGATTCGTCCCATACGCGTTCCTTACGCTCTTATTACCACAAGAAAAACTATTTTGCACGTGCGGCAAACAAGAAGCTCAAAAACCCGCCGACGTAGGGTAACCTAACCGGCGAGTTCGGCGCGATTAAGTGCACAATGGGACCACAGTGCGTCCAGTGCTTTAACCAGTGCATCCATTTCTTTTGGCCCATGCACCGGTGACGGCGTAAAGCGCAGACGTTCCGTGCCGCGTGGCACCGTCGGGAAATTGATGGGCTGGACGTACATGCCGTGGTCTTGCAGCAGCATATCGGACAGCTTTTGCGTGTGCACAGGGTTGCCCACGATCAGCGGCACAATGTGGCTGCCATGATCAATGATCGGCAATCCAAGCCCGCGCAGACGGGTCTTAAGGATTTTCGCCTGTGTTTGATGCTGATCGCGCAGGTCTTGGTCGACCTTCAGATGCGCAACAGACGCCGCCGCCCCCGCCGCAACAGCAGGTGGAATGGATGTCGTAAAGATAAAGCCGGGTGCATAAGAACGCACAGCGTCACACATCTTAGCGCTTGCCGCGATGTAACCACCCATGACGCCGAACGCCTTAGCCAATGTGCCGTTGATGATGTCGATACGACCCATCAACCCATCACGTTCCGCTATACCGCCTCCACGTGGACCGTACATGCCAACGGCGTGGACTTCGTCCAAATAGGTCAGTGCGCCAAATTCATCAGCAATGTCGCAAATTTCTTTGATCGGCGCGAAATCGCCGTCCATCGAATAAACCGACTCAAACGCGATCAGCTTAGGTGCAGCGGGGTCATCAGCGGCCATTACCCGGCGCAGATCGTCCAGATCGTTGTGCTTGAAGATGCGCTTTTCGCCACCGTTGCGGCGAATCCCCTCAATCATTGAGGCGTGATTCAACGCGTCAGAATAAATGATCAGCCCTGGGAACAAACGCGGCAATGTGGACAGCGTCGCATCGTTCGCAATGTAAGCAGACGTAAACAAAAGCGCGTCTTCTTTGGCGTGCAAATCCGCCAATTCAGCCTCAAGGCGCTTGTGGTAAACCGTGGTGCCGGAAATGTTGCGTGTACCGCCAGAACCAGCGCCCGTTGCATTGATCGCCTCGTGCATTGCGTCAAGCACAACAGGGTGTTGACCCATGCCGAGGTAGTCATTGCCACACCAGACAGTGATGTCCTTTTGTGTGCCTTCGGGCGTCGTCCAGATCGCATGCGGGTACTGGCCCTGCTTGCGTTCAATATCGATAAACGTGCGGTAGCGGCCTTCTTCGTGAAGGCGGGCCAAAGCAGCATCAAGTTTAGCGTCAAAATCCAAAACGAATTCCTAGTCGAACAGCGGCGGGACTCGCCCCGCCAATTAGGTTTAATGCCTGATATATCCACGACCCAATTCAGGCAACACTTTGCGCACCGTTATCTTACCCCTGATACGGTTCGTCGCACTTATAGATTACGCGCCCTAACACCCTGATCCAAGTCCCATCACGAACGCTTGACGCTGCCCTCCACTGTGACACTCTCCGATGAAACCTTAATTCCGGAGTCCCCCATGTCATTAGATGCAGTCCTTACCAAAATTGATGATGATCTCGATGCGTCCCTTGATCGCCTGATGGGGCTGCTAAAGCTACAGTCCGTGTCCACCGATCCTGCCTACAAAGACGAGGTTAACAAGGCTGCAGACTGGCTTGTGGAAGACCTAAAATCGCTTGGCGTGGACGCCTCCAAACGCGACACCCCGATGCACCCAATGGTCGTTGGGCATGTCGGGAACTCTGGCCCACACTTGCTGTTTTACGGTCACTACGACGTGCAACCCGTTGATCCTATTGAACTATGGGATCACGACCCCTTTGCGCCCTTCATCGAAGATCGAGACGGCAAAAAGGTCATTCGCGGCCGCGGCACGTCTGATGACAAGGGCCAATTAATGACCTTTATGGAAGCCTGCCGCGCGTGGATCGCCGTGCATGGCGAACTCCCCTGCCGCATCACGTTCCTGTTTGAGGGCGAAGAAGAAACCGGCTCCCCCAGCTTGGTGCCTTTCATGGAGGCCAACGCAGATGAGTTGAAAGCTGACCTCGCCCTGATCTGTGATACAGGCATGGTCGCCCAAGGCGTACCCTCCATCGCCAGCCAATTGCGCGGGATGTTGAAGGAAGAATTTGTCCTGCATGGCCCAGCCATGGATTTGCATTCCGGTCACTACGGCGGCCCCGCCGTGAACCCCCTCAAGGAAATCAGCCGCATCATCGCGTCCTTCCATGATGACGATGGCCGCGTAACGATTGATGGGTTTTACGACGACGTCATCGAGATTGGCGACAACCTTAAGGCGCAATGGAAAACATGCGGCTTCGATGAAGCCGAATACATGCAAAACGCGGGTCTTACCGAGTCTGCTGGCGAAAAGAACTATTCAATCCTCGAACAACAATGGTCCCGCCCAACGTTAGAAATCAACGGCTTATGGGGTGGCTATCAAGGTGCGGGGTCCAAAACCGTGATCCCAGCGGACGCCCATTGCAAGATCACCTGCCGCCTCGTTGGGGACATGGATCCGGATAAAATCCGCATCGCCCTACGCAAACACGTCGAAAGCCAGCTGCGCCTTGGCACGTCCGTCACTTGGGACAACGACCTTGAAGGCGCGCCAGCGTCAGTAATGAACACAGACCGCCCCGAATTTGAACAAGCCCGCCAAGCGCTGAGCAATGAATGGGACCGCGAGGCCGTCTTCGTCGGCATGGGCGGGTCCATCCCCATCGCTGGCCATTTCAAAACCGTGCTGGACATGGACGCGATGCTGATCGGCTTTGCGTCTGAGGACGACCGCATCCATTCACCCAATGAGAAATACGACGTTGAAGCGTTTCACAAAGGCACGCGTTCATGGGCGCGGGTACTGGCGGCACTGACATGAAGCGCCTGCTTAACCAGCTTTGGATCGTGATCGGCGCGGTTGTCGTCGCGTTTATTGTGTCTTGGTTCATCTACATGCCAGACGCTGAACAACGCGGCGCTTGGCGGGCGCAAACTGGTGGTTCGATCATCACCCTCAACATGCTTCAGGCTAAGTTATATAGTGAAAACAGCCATTCATGCGTTGAGCAACTTACGTTTCCCGCCCACTTGAAGCTGGTCGAGTTCGCAGAAGGCGCGACTGTTTCGGTAGAAGACGACACCCTTATACTGCGCGTTGACGGTGCATTGGACGCGACGCCTTACACCCGTATCGACGCCCTGCCCGCGCCTTGCGAAGTGGCCGACGCCGCCTCGCCCCGCGACGTCTTCGACGCCATGTGGACCGCAATGGACGAACACTACGCTTTCTTCGACCTTCATGGCGTCGACTGGGATGCGAGGCGTGCATTAGCCCCCGAGCCGACTGCGGAATTGGACGACACAGAGATTTTCGATCTCATCGGCCAAGCGTTGGAAGGCTTGGACGATGGGCATGTTCAGCTTGGAACGCCGATCGGATTTTTCTCACCTTCCGAAGCGCCAACTTGGTTCACCCAAGACCCGTTCTTCACACGCGACGGCTACCTTATCCGCGCCGACCTGACACGCGCGGCTCATGATACCGTTGGCACCCCACTTACACCTGTTGAACTTACTGGCATCGAATACGCCCTACTTCCCGATGGCATTGGTTACATTTCCATCCGTCACATGGGGTTCGACACGCCATTCGGCGCACGCAGCGAACCGGCAATGGCGCAGGCGTTTATTCAGGTCGCCGATGCATTGGCCGAAGCAAATTCCATCATCATCGATCTGCGCTACAACCCTGGCGGTTCGGATTCGGTGTCATTTGGCGTCGCCAGCCACTTTGTCGACCAACCCCTTAATGTGTTTACCAAAACAACACGGGACGGGAATGGGCAAACCGCCCCGTTCACAGCCACGTTGCAACCGTTTGACGCGACACCCCTCACCCAACCAGTGATCGTCCTCACCAGCAAGCTCACAGGCTCTGCCGCTGAGATCTTGACCATGGCCTTTCGTGAAATGCCGCAGGTTACGGTCATGGGCGAAGCCACGTCAGGCGGGTTATCGGACATTTTGGGTTTCAAACTGCCGAACGGCTGGGACTTAGGCCTGTCGCATCAAACCTACCGCACGATGGATGGATCACTTTACGAGGCTGTTGGCATCCCGCCTGATGTCCCGTTTACGATCGAAGCGCCCCCACTCATGCGAGGCGAAGACCCCCTTCTACGCGCTGCACTCGCAGCCGCACGGGACTAAAATTGGTCGGGTACTCGAGGCACGAAACGGCGGTTTTGCGGGACTTAGTTGCCGTTGATGTTTTAGCTCAGAAAGAGCTAAAGCTCTGTTTTGTCTATATCGCGCTTCCGTTTGCGATTAGACCAGAAACCCCAAGCAACGACCGCGCAAATAATGACATAAAATAGAAACAGCCGAGGCCACCCCCCCTTTTTAACATCTGGAAAAGTTTCGCTTAACTGGAAAAGCGCGGGAGCTACAAAGACTGCCGCAAGGAAAAGTCGCGACCAAATGGCCTTAATTCGGTTAAGGAATTTCATAGCTTTCATTCCCAATGCGTCAACAGGGGCACCGTAAGTAACGCCCAAGCACTTTGGAAGGGAATTTTCGTGCTATGACGGTAACTATTGGCTCAATCCAGACATTCGCTGCACCGTGTAACAGACAATCCGTCCGTCAACAAAGCACCACGACATTCTCTCGTCCGACAGGTCGATCAGATCATTTCAGAGAAATAAGTGGCGCGGTTGACGGGACTCGAACCCGCGACCCCCGGCGTGACAGGCCGGTACTCTAACCAACTGAGCTACAACCGCGCACTTTTTGCTTTTATCCTCTAGCAGAGCGGTTCAATCCTTGAACCAAAGGGACAGCGGTGGCGCGGTTGACGGGACTCGAACCCGCGACCCCCGGCGTGACAGGCCGGTACTCTAACCAACTGAGCTACAACCGCCCACTGTCCATCAACGTTAGTCGATGTGGGGTGCTTCTAGGCAGCACGCATCGCCCCGTCAAGCCACAAGCGAGCTTGAATTTAAGTTTCTCCCAAAAGAGCGAAAATAATCAATTTTTTAGTCTGATTGTCGGGCCAACCCTTGGCCGGCCCTTGAGGGAAACCCGTAACTTCCGTCGTGTCGTGCAAACCGGATAAGCACACCGCATAGCTGCCGCCCACCTGACGCCCTATACAAGTGCCCTTCAACACGTTAGAGCCGCGCCAACATTGATGCGCGCCCGTGTTGGCTGCGCCAAACCCAACTAAGAAAAGTGATACTGCTGTGAAACAGGCTCTTGCTGATGCCATCAAAGCGCGTGGCTACGAAACGCTGACCCCCGTCCAAGAGGCGTGTTCCGATCCTGCGCTGGAAGGCAAAGACCTTCTGGTCTCTGCGCAAACCGGTTCTGGTAAAACACTTGGCTTTGGCATCGCGATTGCGCCAAGCCTGCTGGGTGACAGCGAAAAGTTTGACCGCGCAGGCGCACCACTGGCATTGGTCATCGCACCGACACGCGAATTGGCCCTGCAGGTTAAGCGGGAACTGGCGTGGCTGTACGAGAAAACGGGTGCCGTGATTGCATCCACCGTTGGCGGCATGGACATGCGTGATGAACGACGCGCATTGGAACGTGGCGCACATATCGTTGTGTCCACACCGGGCCGTCTGCGCGACCACATCATGCGCAAATCCATCAACCTGAACGCCCTTAAAGCGGTTGTTCTGGATGAAGCGGATGAAATGCTCGACCTTGGGTTTCGCGAAGATCTTGAATTCATCCTCGAACAATCCCCGGAAGACCGCCAGACGCTGCTATTCTCGGCGACTGTCCCTGCGTCCATCGCCAAGCTTGCACAGCGCTACCAGAAAGACGCACAGCGCGTGGCGACTACGACAGGTGAAAAGCAGCACGCGGACATCGAATACCGCGCATTCAACGTTTCACCACGTGACGGTGAGAACGCAATCATCAACGTTCTGCGTTACTATGAAGCGCCAAACGCAATCGTTTTCTGTAACACCCGCGCAACCGTGAATCGCATGACTACGCGCCTGTCCAATCGTGGATTTAGCGTTGTGGCCTTGTCTGGTGAGTTGTCACAAGCCGAACGCACGAACGCGCTTCAGGCTATGCGTGATGGCCGCGCCCGCGTCTGTGTGGCAACCGACGTTGCAGCCCGCGGTATCGATTTGCCAAACCTTGAATTGGTGATTCACGCCGAATTGCCATCAAACCAAGACACGCTTTTGCACCGTTCAGGTCGTACAGGCCGCGCTGGCCGCAAGGGTGTTTCTGCACTGATCGCGCCGCCAGCCGTGCGCAAGAAGGCTGAGCGTTTACTGGGTTGGGCAAAACTGACGGCAACATGGGCGGATGCCCCGTCTGCCGACGAAGTCAGAGCAAAAGACGAAGAGCGCATGCTCGAGGACACGGATTGGTCCCCTGAAGTCGACGGTTCGGCCCAATCAATGGTTACAACCATGGCTGAACGGTTCGCGCCGGAACAGCTTGCGGCGGCTTACCTGCGTCTTTACCGCGAAAAACACACAGCCCCTGAAGAATTGTCTGCACCGTCCGCCCCAGCGAAACCACGCGAAGCCTTTGGCAAATCCGTCTGGTTCTCGCTTCCCGGTGGCCGCGAAGCTGGTGCCGAACCGCGCCGTTTGCTGCCGATGATCTGCAAGATGGGCAACATCACCAAAGACGACATCGGTGCGATCCGCATTCAGCCAAACGAATCCTACATCGAAGTGCGCGAAACCGCCCTCAAGACGCTGACGGACGCACTCGGTGGGGATATGACGCTGGAAAACGGCGCCCCCCTCACCCGCGTTGAAAAGCTGCCGGTCTTTGAACGTGGCGCACCGCGTAAGGACTTTAAATCGCGCGACAAGGCCCCACACCGTGGCAAGGACGGCGACAAGCCGCACCACAAATCCAAAGGCACCACAAAGCCGGTGGATTGGAATGACGAACGCGAACCGCGCGCGAAAAAGCCAAAGGGTGGCGCGAAGCCACATGGTGGCAAACCAAAGTTCGACAAGAACAAGTCATCCGATGATACCATCGAATCCTACAAGCCGCGCAAGCCACGTGATGGCAAACCCTACGCTGGCAAGTCTGATGGGAAGCCTACCGGCAAGCCATACGCAGGTAAGGGCGGCGGTAAGCCGGCGGGCAAAGATGGCGGCGGCGCGCCAAAGGTGGGCAAACCGTCCAGCAAGAAAAACCGGGCACGCGCCCTTGCAGCCAAAGGCGGAAACGCCGCCCCACGCAAGCCACGCACAAAGTCCTAAAACACAAAAGCCCGCCTCAAAACTGAGGCGGGCTTTTTTAATCAGTCGCGCATTGGATCAATTCGGTCCGACGTAGCCTGGGTTTTCGTACGTTACGCCCTGCTGGTAATTCGAGCGCATTTGCACCTTGCCATCCAAGAACAGCGCACGGCAATCGTTGGCATCGTGCAATGCGTCTTCTGGCAGCAGCAGCGTGTGTGCCATCGGTCCAGTAAAGCGCGGATCATCACAATCCCCGTCGTTCGCCCACTGGCTGGCGTTATCGCCCCAAATGAAATCTGCTGGCACCATCATGCAGCCCGCCAAACCGAGCAAGCAACCGCCTGCGATCATCTTTGTAATAATTGATTTCATGGAATCCCCCATCTAACTCTAACAACTTTTGGGGGAACTTAACGACTTCTGGAGCGGGGGGTAAACCGATTACTGGAAATGTTTTGAATGCGTTACCGTGTTTTTCCACCCACACACGTTCAAAATCATAGGATAAAATTTGTTCGCATTTTGTTTTGCAACATGGTTACCTGATGAAAGCCATTACCCGAAGACCAGATCGAAGGACAAAAAATGGGAATTCAAACAGATAAACTGAACAGATCGTTCCGCGCGTTCATCGAAAAGCAATTTCTATTTTTTGTCGCCACAGCAGCCCCGACCGGTCGCGTCAACGTCTCACCCAAGGGGCTAGATTGCCTGAAAATTCTGTCTGATAAACAGCTGGTATGGTTGAACTTGACGGGCAGCGGCAATGAAACGGCCGCCCACGTCGCACAATCCCCGCGCATGACAATGATGTTCAGCTCGTTTGAAGGTGATCCACTGACGCTGCGTGTCTATGGCACTGCACGTGTTGTTCACCCTCGCGATGCGGATTGGACCGCCCTCCTCGCGCACTTCCCAGACTATGCGGGCGCACGCAATATTTTCACCTTGGACATTGATCTGGTTACGACCTCATGTGGCACAAGCGTTCCCGAAGTTGAGGTCACCCGAACCCGTGCAGATAAAGACATGGAGCCTTGGTATGCTGAAATGGGCCCAGAGGGCGTCGACAAGTTCTGGCATAAGAAGAACGTCAAAAGCGTCGATGGCTTTGAGACAGGGATTTTTGAAGATATGGAATAAAGCGCTTAACCGGAAACGGGGCGCGCACGCGTTTCCGAAGTGAAACGCTAAATCGCGTTCCGCCCGATGATCTATTCAAAATTGGGGGAAATGGTGGGTCGTGAGAGGCTCGAACTCCCGACATCTTCGGTGTAAACGAAGCGCTCTACCAACTGAGCTAACGACCCGATGGGCAGCGTTTAGCGCCCCTTTTCACGACGTGCAAGCCCCCGATTGCCTATGTGAGCATCTTTTGTGTGCCGCCCTTCAAATGATACACACAACCCTGCCCGCCGTGGATGCTTGGGTTGGCCAAAGCGTCCTTTCCAACAACGATGGAACGGATCACGCGGCTGGTAATTCCATGGGTTATCAGAACTGTAGGGCGTTTCATTTCAGACAAGAACGAAAGGCATCGCGCCTCAACCGCTGCCAGCCCCTCACCGTTCGGGGCCATCTCATATTGCGCCATATAGGGATCATCCCCCGTGCCTTGTGGCAGCTCGGCGCGCAGGCGCCCTGCCCAATCACCGACGCCAATCTCACGCAGGCGAGTGTCGGTATGCACGGCCTCGGCCAAGGGGCCACAAGCAATGCCAGCAGTTTGCACCGCACGACCCGATGGGCTGGACCAAAATTCAAAACCCGTTAAGTCTAGGTCGCGCAGGATCTCGCCCTGCCGCGCGGCATCCATCTCACCTTTGGGCGTAAGGGGTGAATTTAGCCAACCTTGCATGCGGTCTTCTGCATTCCACTCGGTCTGGCCGTGGCGCAGGATATAAAGTTCTGGATATGTCATATGGCGTGGGTAGCGCGGGCGCGAACAAACCAAAACCCCGATTGCACAGAATCATTGATTTGAAATTCAAATAGCCCGATAGAGAGCCTGCATCTCTCGCCCGCGGGAGAGTCTGGGTTCGACCCAGCGCCGAAGGAGCAACGACCCGGAAACTCTCAGGCACACGGACCGCGGAGCGTATCGCAATCTGGAGAGTGGCGTTAAGGCGCGCCCACCGAAGGAGCCGTCACAGATCATCGTGGCGAAACTCTCAGGTCCCCTGACAGATGGGTTCACCGCCGATACGTCGGCATGTTTGAACGCTGTCTAAAGGGAAATAACCCCATGAAAACAATCGCCGTTATCGGTGCCGGCATCACCGGAATAACCACCGCCTACGCCTTGATGAACCGTGGCTTTGACGTCACCGTGTTTGATCGCAATCGCTATGCTGCGATGGAAACGTCCTTTGCCAATGGCGGGCAACTGTCCGCATCAAACGCCGAAGTCTGGACCCAATGGTCCACGATTTTCAAAGGCCTCAAATGGATGACACAACGCGGCGCGCCGTTGCTTGTGAACCCGAAACCAAGCTGGCACAAATATTCTTGGATGGCGGAATTCATGTCCAACATCCCCAACTACCGCAAAAACACCGTTGAAACTGTGCGCCTCGCCATTGCCGCCCGTGAACATCTAATGTCACACGCGGCCAAGGAAGGCTTTGATTTTTCACTGGAAAAACGCGGCATCCTACACGTCTATGATTGCAAACCGGACTTCGACGGTGCTGCAAAAGTGAATGACATGCTCAAAGAAGGTGGTCTCGAACGCCACGCCGTCACCGCGGATGAAATGCGAGAACTCGAGCCTGCGTTGAAGGGCGAAATCTATGGCGGCTACTACACCGAAAGCGATTTTACCGGTGACATTCACAGCTATGCCAAGGGGCTTGGCGAGGCCTGTAAGAAACATGGCACAACGTTCAAATACGGCTGTTACGTCGAAACCCTAACAGCGCGTGAGCGCGGCGGCGTCGATGTCGGCTGGACCGAAGCCTCAGGTAACCAATCCGGTCACTTTGATGGAATCGTCATTTGCGCCGGCGTGCGTAGCCGTGCGTTCGCGTCGATGGTTGGGGACCGCGTAAACGTCTACCCTGTCAAAGGATATTCTATCACAGTCGCGCTGGACGATGAACAAAGCCAAGCAGCCGCGCCGTGGGTGTCTCTGCTGGATGACAAAGCAAAGATCGTGACCTCACGCCTTGGAGACAATCGTTTCCGCGTCGCTGGCACGGCCGAATTCAACGGTGAAAACCGCGACATCCGTGATGACCGCATTCAGCCGCTGGTGAAGTGGGTTGAGAATCTATTTCCAGACGTCAGCACGGAACATGCCATCCCCTGGGCTGGTCTGCGTCCGATGATGCCGAACATGATGCCGCGTGTCGGTCCGGGCAAATCTTCGGGCGTGTTTTACAACACAGGACACGGCCATCTGGGTTGGACGCTGTCCGCCGCCACCGCCGAGATCGTGGCCGACAGCGTGCTGGATGCATCGCGTTCAAACGCAGCCTAAGGCAAAACGGCACGTGAAGGGGTTTCCATCACGTGCCGCATAGAATTTACAGGTCGTTGATTTGACTAGATAACTTCATCGCCCACAACGGTTTTCGCAGGGCCACCTGGGTTGTTCGGGTGACGCAGTTTCACCGTCACAATCGTCGCGTTTGCCGCCTCTTTCGTACGCTTTACCATCAGTTTACCAAGCGGTGGAACCGTCAGATCTTCGCCTTTCGTCAATGCACGGCCCAACACCGCGAGCATGGCTTCAACGACAGGTTTAACGTCTTTTTTCTTCATGCCCGTTTCGGCCATCACACGATCAATAAGCTCAGGCTTTTTGATCGGCGCGCCGGCAACAACCGGCTTTACAGTCTCAACGATGGTGGCTTTCGGAATTACGGCTGCTTTCGCTGGCGTGGCCACGGCTTTCGCTGTCGCGACTGGCTTCGTTGCTACTTTTGGCGCTGACTTCGCAGCGGTTTTCGTGGCCTTCTTTGGCGTATTTGTCGCTGTTTTTGTACTGCTAGTGGCCATCATTCTCTCCGATCGGTCGCACAAGATTGTGCCTGTTACAGAAACAATAGCGATACTTTAAGGCTTTTCCCATTGGCATAATGAAGAAAATTGCGAGTTGTGACGCGAAACCTGTGGACAAGTTGCACCTTGGGGTTGCCACTCCGCCCACAGTCTGAATTCTTGCCTGCGTTAACTAGGGGGGAATATTATGACAAGAAACACACTCGTCGCCGCTGCGCTTGCGACCACATTCGCATTGCCTGCTTTTGCTGGCGGCATTTCTGATCCGATCATGGATCCCGAAATCATCATCCAACACGTTGAAACACCGTCAAGCGGCTCTGCCATGTTGCCTGTCATCATCTTCGCGCTGCTCGTAGCTGCCGCAACTGCTGGGTAAAACCGACGACACCATCTAACGGTAAAGGGCGTTGAGAGTGATCTCAGCGCCTTTTTTCCATGCGGCCGAAATGAGTTTTCGTTCGCCCGCATCTCACTAAGACTTGATCGAATCGACAAAACACTTCACGCTTTGCGAATTAAAGGAGAATATTAATGAAACTTATTACAACAACGTCCGCAGCGGCACTTATTGCTGTTTCCTCAGTCGCCAGTGCTGGCGGATTAGCTGACCCGGTCATGACAATGCAGCCTGAAATCATCGTGGCAGATACTGCCGGATCTTCGTCATCCGCAGGCCTTATCATACCACTGATCCTGATCGCATTGATCGCAGCGGCGTTGAGCAAAGGTGGCGGTTCGGCCGCGCAAGTTTCGGAACTTTCATCACTTTAAGAGTTTTTGCCCGCGCATGTTCTTGGGTAAATGAAAGGCGCCGCTGTGAATCCAGCGGCGCCCTTTTTTCATGCCATTCGAGAAAATTTAATGCGCGACAGCGCCCGTCCCTGCTTCACGGGCACGCAGCGCGGCGGCCGCGGCAGCCGCATCTTCTGCCTCTTGGTCCCATTCAACCGCTTCAGGTTCAGACACCAACGCATGCTTCAACACTTCGGACGCGTGGGTCACTGGAATAATCTCCAGCCCCTCTTTCACGTTGTCCGGAATATCCGCGAGGTCTTTGACGTTTTCCTCAGGGATCAGCACGGTTTTAATTCCACCACGCAGCGCCGCCAGAAGTTTTTCCTTCAAACCACCAATCGGCATCGCATTCCCGCGCAAGGACACCTCGCCAGTCATGGCAATATCTTTGCGCACTGGGATCTTGGTCAACACGGACACAATTGACGTCACCATCGCCAAACCAGCGCTTGGCCCATCTTTTGGCGTCGCGCCATCTGGCACGTGCACGTGAATGTCGAGCTTATCAAACTCCGGCGGTTTCACCCCGATCTGTGGGGAAATAGACCGCACGTAGCTGGATGCCGCATCGATGGATTCTTTCATCACATCGCCCAGCTTACCCGTTGTTTTCATACGGCCTTTACCTGGAAGACGCAGCGCTTCGATGTTCAAAAGCTCCCCACCGACAGAAGTATAAGCCAAGCCCGTGACAACGCCGATCTGGTCACTTTCTTCAGCCAAACCGAAACGATGCTTCTTCACGCCCAAGAAATCTTCGATGTTGTCTTCAGTAACGACAACGCTTTCGACTTCTTTCTTGACGATCTTGGTCACAGCTTTACGGGCCACTTTCGCGATCTCACGCTCTAAGTTCCGCACACCAGCTTCGCGAGTGTAATAGCGGATCATGGACGTCAGCGCGGAATCCTCAAGCGTGAATTCCTTGGACTTAAGGCCATGGTTTTTCATCACTTTCTCAAGCAAATGCTGCTTCGCGATCTCGCGCTTTTCGTCTTCGGTGTAGCCGGACAGCGGGATGATCTCCATCCGGTCCAGCAATGGGCCTGGCATGTTGTATGAGTTGGACGTGGTCAGGAACATCACGTTGGACAGGTCATATTCGACCTCCAAGTAGTGATCGACGAACGAGCCGTTCTGTTCCGGATCAAGCACCTCAAGCATAGCGGATGCAGGGTCTCCACGGAAGTCCTGCCCCATCTTGTCGATCTCATCGAGCAAGATAAGCGGGTTCGTGGTTTTCGCCTTTTTCAGCGCCTGAATGATCTTACCGGGCATGGACCCGATGTAGGTCCGACGGTGGCCACGGATTTCAGATTCATCACGCACACCACCAAGGGAGATGCGAATAAATTCACGCCCAGTGGCTTTCGCAACGGACTTCCCGAGCGAGGTTTTACCCACACCAGGAGGGCCGACGAGACACATGATTGGCCCTTTCAACTTTTGGCTACGTTGCTGCACCGCAAGATACTCAACGATGCGTTCTTTAACCTTATCAAGGCCATAGTGATCGCCATCAAGAATGGCCTCAGCCTTACCCAAGTCTTTCTTAACGCGAGATTTCTTGTTCCACGGGATGGACAGCATCCAATCCAGATAGTTGCGCACAACTGTGGCTTCCGCAGACATCGGCGACATGTTCTTAAGCTTCTTCAGCTCACCGTCGACCTTTTCCTGCGCTTCTTTGGACAGCTTGGTGTTGGCAATCTTGCCTTCAAGCTCGGCCATTTCGCCTTCGCCCTCTTCACCATCGCCAAGTTCCTTCTGAATGGCCTTCATTTGCTCATTCAAATAGTACTCACGCTGGGTGCGTTCCATCTGGGTCTTTACGCGGGTCTTGATCTTCTTTTCGACCTGCAGCACGGACAATTCGCCCTGCATAAAGCCGTAAACCTTCTCAAGGCGCTCG
The DNA here is from genome assembly GCF_001187845.1 of Octadecabacter temperatus. Taxonomy (NCBI): domain Bacteria; kingdom Pseudomonadati; phylum Pseudomonadota; class Alphaproteobacteria; order Rhodobacterales; family Roseobacteraceae; genus Octadecabacter; species Octadecabacter temperatus. The sequence goes on from NZ_CP012160.1 coordinate 1,719,691, forward strand.
GATACGGACAGTGTTTCCAGCAGCTCTTGGCGTTGCTCAACCTCAATCCCAAGGTGGCCAGCAACAAGGTCAGCCAGTTTTGCAGGCTCGGACGCCTCGGACACCGCGCCAAGCGCTTCTTCAGGGATGTTCTTTTTGACTTTGGCGTAACGCTCAAACTCCTTGGCCACGGAACGGGTTAGCGCCTCAATCGTGGTCATATCGCCCGGCATTTCGGTCAGATATTCTGCCGTCGCCTCAAAATGTTTGTCGTTTTCAACGAATTCGGAAATGCGCACACGTGCGATGCCTTCAACAAGCACCTTCACAGTGCCATCCGGCAGCTTCAACAGTTGCAGCACATTGGCCAGAACGCCAGCCCTGTAGATTCCGTCTTGGTCGGGATCATCCACGCCCGGGTCGATCTGGCTGGACAATAGGATCTGCTTGTCATCTGCCATCACCTCTTCAAGGGCTGAAACAGATTTTTCACGTCCAACGAAAAGCGGAACGACCATATGTGGAAACACAACAATGTCGCGCAGCGGGAGGACGGGGTAGGATGAACTCAATGGTTCTTGCATGCTCTTTTCCTTTGTTGGCAAGATCAGCGGTCCCTATTCATAGGCAACGCACCAATCTCCGGACTTGGTCTATAGATGTGGGGGTCTTTTGCCCGCTTTCAACCAGTCCGTTTCAGGTTCGCCCACATTGCCTGTGCCGCGTGGTCGCTGCAAGGCAGCAATTTGTCAAAACTGGGGATAAACCGAAAAAACGTACGTTAAAACACAAATAGGGGCGCAAAATGACACCAAAAGACGTGTTTTCGCTATAACGGGTCAATATCGCCTTGCGCACGTTTACTGTGAAAGTCGCTTTCCCACGCGGCAAAGGTTCCTCCACTGATCGCGTCACGCATACCCTGCATAATGTCTTGGAAATACGTCAGGTTATGCCACGTCAGCAGCATCCCTGAAATCATTTCATGAGAGCGGAACACATGGTGCAGATAGGCCCGTGAATAGTTTGAACAAGCTGGGCAGCGGCAGTTTTCATCCAATGGGCGCGGATCGTCCGCATGACGCGCGTTCTTGATGTTCACCACACCGTGGCGGGTAAACACCTGCCCCGTACGACCAGAACGGGACGGCAAAACACAATCCATCATATCAATGCCGCGCTTCACGGCACCGACGATATCATCCGGTTTACCAACGCCCATCAGGTAGCGTGGCTTATCGACAGGCAATTGGTCGGGCGCGAAATCGAGGCAATCAAACATCGCCTCCTGCCCCTCACCCACGGCGAGGCCACCAACGGCGTAACCTTCAAACCCGATCTCTTGCAGCGCATCGGCTGATCGTTTGCGCAAATCTTCCTCAAGCCCGCCCTGCTGGATGCCAAACAGCGCGTGACCAGGACGGTCCCCGAATGCATCGCGGCTACGCTTGGCCCACCGCATCGACATTTCCATACTGTCTTCAAGGCGTTTGCGATCCGCAGGTAATGCGGGACATTCGTCAAAACACATCACAATGTCAGACCCGAGCAAGCGCTGGATTTCCATCGAACGTTCCGGCGTCAGATTGTGTTTGGAACCGTCATAATGGCTTTGAAAAACAACACCCTCTTCGGTCAGCTTGCGCATACCGGCGAGGCTCATCACTTGAAAACCACCAGAGTCCGTCAAAATAGGCCGTTCCCAGTTCATAAACTTGTGTAAACCACCAAGCTTGGCGATCCGTTCCGCCGTAGGGCGCAGCATCAAATGGTAGGTGTTCCCGAGTAGAATATCGGCACCCGTTTCACGCACAGATTCCGGCATCATGGCCTTTACCGTCGCGGCCGTACCCACCGGCATAAACGCAGGCGTGCGAATGTCCCCGCGCGGCGTGTGCATCACGCCTGTGCGCGCAGCACCATCGGTTTTTTGCAATTCAAATGAAAACGTCTTTGTCATATCGGCCTCTTATCTTCATGCGCTTCTAGGCCTTTGATGGGGTGAATGAAAAGAGACGACCTGTTCTGCTGGCGTAAACACCTTGAAGAAATAGCGAAAACGCCGCGCCCCCACATCTTTACGCCCGCCACCCTAATCCCTATATGTTCTGTCAGGAATTACAGGACGCCAAATCATGAACGACGCGACACCCCCACTAGAAGGCACACCGCTTATCAAGCCTTCCACCACCGAACACGCGCTCTACGAGAACATCGTTGAGGCTTGCCGCACGGTTTATGACCCTGAAATTCCAGTAAATATTCTGGACCTTGGGCTGATCTACACGATCGACATCAACGACGAGAACGAAGTCAAAGTTCTGATGTCCCTCACCGCACCGGGCTGCCCTGTTGCAGGTGAAATGCCGGGCTGGGTCGCTGAAGCGATTGAACCGCTGGCTGGCGTGAAAACCGTTGACGTTGAACTCGTCTGGGAGCCCCAATGGGGCATGGAAATGATGTCTGATGAGGCCCGTCTAGAGCTCGGGTTCATGTAATCTTAATCCTCTAAGGAGGTTCGCTAAATGTTTGGAATCCCTGGAAAACAAGCTGTATCCATCACCGATGCCGCAGCGATACAAATCGCCAAGCTTATGGCGAAAGATGAACACGCAGGCCTACGCATTGGCGTCAAAAAGGGCGGCTGTGCGGGCATGGAATACACCATGGAATACGTGGCCGAAGTCGATCCCCTTGATGAGGTTGTCGAACAGGATGGCGCGCGTGTGATGATCGCGCCAATGGCGCAGATGTTCCTGTTTGGCACGGAAATCGACTACGAGGTGTCCCTGCTTGAAGCCGGTTTCAAATTCCGCAATCCGAACGTCACTGAGGCCTGCGGGTGTGGCGAGTCCATCAAATTCGACGAAAACCTCAACACATGAGCGTAACGCCGGAAGATATTGAATTCGCAACGGATTTGTTTTCCGGCCTCGGCCCACTAACGACCCGCAAGATGATGGGCGGTCTGTGTCTTTATCTTGATGGCACGATCTTCGCGATCGTACATTCAGACTACGGAACCATGATTAAAGGTGCGGGTTCCTTTAAAGACGAACTTGACGCGATGGGCCTGACCCGTTGGACCTACCAGCGCGAGAACGCCCCTAAACCAACGGCCATGCCTTATTGGAAGTTGCCAGATTCAGCGCTGGATGATCCAGAGGAAGCTTGCGATCTAGCGCGCCGCGCCCTCGCCCACCTTTAGGCCAGCGCAGCCACCGCATCTGCCGCCGCTTTTGGTGTCGTAAACACCTCAACACCCTGCTCTGCGAACAATGGCGCTGCGACGGCCATAGATGCCTGCGCCAGCAACACCCGCGAAGCCTGCCCACTAACGGCGTCCACGATGGCTTGAGCAAACCCAGCCATATCGCCTGCTTCAAAAAATGGCCAAGCCGCATCACACAGCACCAGTTTTCCTGACGCGCGCCCTGCGGAAACCTCATCAAATAAGGCCATTGTCGCGTCACGCGTACTCTCTAAACAGATCGCAACGACCACTTCTCCGCCTTCGGACACCGCAGCTTCCATTGCCGGACGGTCGATGCGCACAACATTGGATAGCGCAACTTCATCCACCAATGGGCCAAGCGTTGAACAGGTGCACAGAACTGGGCCTTGCGACGCTAAATCGCCCAACAACATCTTCACCTCATCGGCGACGGCATCCACCCCGTCAGCGCGCGCGCGATCAAGGAAATCAACACGCACGACATGGCTCGCATCCGGCAATAGCGCCCCAAACGTTGCCACATGAACGTCGGCTGTATGAAGACACGTGATCATGATTTATCCTTCAAGTGCAGATAGGTTTCATCAAAGCGTTTTTGCAGGTGATCCACAGCATGAATGACCTCCCCCGACCCGATCGGCGCGACATTGGTTTGCGCACTTGGGTTAAAGAACAGCGGCAAAGACATTCGTTCAGCGTCGCCACCGATCACACGGTGCGGCGTGGCAACGACGCGCTTTTCAGTCCACATTTCAAGCATTTCACCGAAATTGACGACATATTCCCCGACCGGCGCAGACACCGGAATCCAGCCCCCGCCCCGCTTGCGCACTTCCAACCCCGGGGTTCCATCCATGGCCAACAACGTAAGGCAGCCGTAATCCGTGTGGGTCGCGATCCCAAAATCCTTTGCACCAGCACTGGCCGGACGTGGCGGATAGTAGTTCCCGCGCATCAAGGCCATTGGCTGTTCAAATTGCGCACGAAAGTAGTTACTATCTTCGCCAATCCCGCCAACGATTGCCTCCAGCAACTCACCAGAAAACGCCAACGCCCGCGCATAGTAATTCTCAACGACAATGCGAAAATCCTCTGGATCTTCAGGCCATAAGTTCGGCGCATAGGTCGCCAATTCGGACCCCTCAACCTCAAATCCGGAATCAAACACCTGTTTGTAATCTGGGTTCGCATCAGGATCGACTTGCTCAGAACCAGCTGCGCCCCACCCGCGGTTGGACCCCGTCCGCGCCATGTTCACGGCCTCTTTTTGCGCCGCTGGAAGCAGGAAAAACGCACGATACGTGTCAAACACCTCTTGGATGTCCGCAACTGGAATTGGCGTGTTATGCAACGTTAAAAACCCAATCTCCCGCGCGGCGACACGAACCTGTTCGACCACAGCCTCATCACCAGCCAACAATGCCTGCGCATCAATTCGAGGAATCTCAATCTCTGACATTGGGTGCCTTTCACTTAATCTCGCCACTTGCTACATCACGCTTAACCAAATGGGGAGAGCGACATGCGTAAACTGATTGCCGGAAACTGGAAGATGAACGGCACGAGCGCGGATTTACCGGAACTGACACAACTGGCCAGCACCCATGCGGATGCAGCGGTTGATGTCGTGATCTGCGGTCCAGCAACTTTGCTCAGCCGGATGGCCGACACGGGTCTCCTGATTGGCGGCGAAGACTGCCACCCTGCGGACTCCGGCGCCTACACTGGCAATATCTCAGCTGCGATGATCGCAGACACAGGCGCGCGCTACGTTATCACCGGCCATTCTGAACGCCGCACAGACCACGCAGAAGACGACGCCCTCATCGCATCCAAAACTGAGGCCGGTTGGAACGCCGACCTGCATGTGATCCTTTGCATCGGTGAAACCGAGGCGCAGTACCGCGCCGGTGAAACGCTTGATATCTTGCGTGCCCAGATGGACCAATCCATCCCTGACGCAGCAACCGCAGAGACGACCACAATCGCTTATGAACCCGTTTGGGCCATCGGCACGGGCCTTACGCCTACGCCAGACGAGATCGCCGCCGTTCACGCCGCCCTACGCACGCATCTCGAAGCCCGCTTTGGCGCTGAAGGAACCCAAATGCGCCTCCTCTATGGCGGCTCGGTGAAAGCGAGCAACGCAGATGACATCTTTGCCCTTCCAAACGTGGACGGTGCACTTGTCGGCGGCGCGTCCCTTAGGGCCACGGACTTCTCTCCAATTATCACAGCCTTGGAAAATAGCGCCTAAGCCTCCGTTTTCTTTGGCTCACAAATACTCATCTCTACAAAAGCAAAAGGCGACGCCCTGAAAAACAGAGCGTCGCCTTTCCAGTTTTAGACTTAAGAACGCGCGGTAGCGCGCCTTTAGTTCGTGATGATCTCTGGTCCCATGTAGGCCGTTGGCAAGACCGTCGACAGCCACGGGATATAGGTGACCATGATTAGGAACACGAACAACACCGCAAGGAACGGCAGCGCAGCGCGTACGACCCGCATCATCGACATGTTTGCCACGCCGGACGTCACAAACAGGTTGAGGCCAACAGGAGGTGTGATCATCCCGATCTCCATGTTTACCACCATGATGATGCCCAAATGGATCGGATCAATCCCAAGCTGAATGGCAATCGGGAACACCAATGGTGCGACAATCACGATCAAGCCGGATGGTTCCATAAACTGGCCACCGATCAACAGGATGATGTTGACGATAATCAAGAACGTGATCGGTCCCAATCCAGCGGCCAGCATGGCTTCTGTGATGTGCTGCGGGATTTGCTCATCCGTCAGAACATGCTTCAGGATCAAAGCGTTGGCGATGATGAACATCAACATGATCGTCAGCTTACCGGCCTCAAGCAGGGTCTGCTTGGTGTCTTTGTGAACAAGTGCTGGAATGGCCATCACGATGTTCTCAAAGTTGGACCGCAGAATGGCAGTTGCGCCGATCATGACAGACTGTTCATAGCTTTCACCCGAAACGTTCAGACGTTCCGCAGCCCGAAGCATCGCGAAAACAAACACGGCAGGTGGCAACAACAGCAACATCACGGCCATCACACTTTGAATGATCTGGAAGATCACGCCAATGTCGGATGTCCATACGTTCCAGAGCGCGACAAGCATCGGCAAAATACCAAACACGGCCACTGCGCCAACGGCCAAAAGCATCTCCCAGCCCTCTTTCACCGCCTGCGCCATCAACGCACCAAGGATCAGGGCAACCACAAGGAAAATCCCAGCCGCCCAAAGCGCGATCGACATCGGGAGGTCCATGACGAAACAGCCAACGCCATAAAGGATCAGCGTCACCAGCGTGAAACCCCAAATTCGCATACCCAACAGGCCAGAATCTTCCTCGTCTTTTTGCAGCCAAGGACGCCCTTTAAGTGGACCCATGTCACGGTAGATGAAGATCGACACGATGAACGCATAGATAGATGCAATCGCCGCAGCTTCGGTTGGTGTGAACACACCTCCGTAGATGCCGCCCAAGATGACAACCATCAGGAACAAGCCCCAAGACGCGGTCAGGATGGTTGAGAAAATCTCGGACCAACCAAGCCATTCACCCTTTGGCAGGTTCTTGATGCGCGCGATGACATAGATCGTCACCATAAGCATGAAACCAGCCAGAAGACCTGGGATTACACCGGCAAGGAACATCCGACCAACGGACACATCCGTGGCAGAGGCATAAACAACCATCACGATGCTTGGCGGGATCAGGATACCAAGTGTCCCAGCGTTACAAATAACGCCGGCCGCAAAATCTTTGGAATAACCCGACTTTACCATGCCCGTGATCACAATGGACCCAACAGCCACAACCGTCGCAGGGGACGATCCGGACAAAGCCGCAAACAACATACACGCTAGAACCCCCGCAATCGCGAGGCCCCCGCGCACGTGTCCGATAACTGCAATCGCGAAATCAATGATGCGCCGTGCCACGCCACCCGTCGACATGAACGACGACGCCAGAATGAAGAACGGAATGGCCAGAAGCGTGTAGTGCCCCGCCATCGCCTGATACAGCGACTGCGCGACGCTGGCGAGCGAGCTGTCAGACAACACCAACAAGAACAGCGTTGACGACAGGCCAAGTGCCACAGCAATCGGAACACCGATCGCAAGGAAGGCAATCACCATGCCAAATAGAATTGCAACATCCATTGCTTATTCCTCCCAAGTCAGGCTTTCGCCTGCTTCTTTTACGTCGTCTTCCGCTTCATGGCTGACGATCAGCGTATCAATCTCTCCACGCACAACGCGCACCAAGGCCTGCACAAGGCGGTACAGCATCAGTGCCATTGCAAACGGAACGATTGCGTAAGGAACAAGGCGCGGCATCTTTTCGTATTCTTCGCCAAGGTTGAACGTGTTCTCGAGCCAGGTTTGGGCAAATGGGATCGGAACGTGGTCGGTTTCATACCAGCCTTGATCACGAGAGCTTTCAAAACCTGTGGGGAACCAACGTCCAGATGTGGCATCAAGCCCTGCAAATGGTGCCCAGTAATCCCAAGCACCTTTCATCAATAACACTGCATAGAAAATACAAACGAGCGCAGCGACAACAGCCATAATGCGCTTCGGTTTTGGCCCAACGATATTCAGAACAGCATCAACCCCAAGGTGGCTCACAATCTTGAAACCGTAAGAAATACCAAACAAAACCAGCCACGCGAACAGGACGAGCGTGACCTCAAGACCCCAGATCAGCTGACTGTTAAATCCATAACGTAAAACGACGTTAACAAACGTCACGAGGGTCATCAGTCCCAACAACAACGCAATGATGCTTTCTTCTAGCGTGTGAACGATCGCCCCAACGCGACCCTTCGGCTTATATGCCCCAGACATAGCGTCCTCCCCTTTTAAGAGGGGCCGGCCACATCTGCGGCCGACCCCAATTTACTGGCAAGCGTTGCGTCGAGTGTTCCGAAGAACACCGCGCATCGCCACCGGCTATCGTTTACAGTGCTGCGTTGATCGCCTGCGCCGCGTCGATGTTTTCCTGACCTACATCGTCAACGAACTGGTCCCAAACAGGCTTCATTGCTTCAATCCAAGCAGAGCGCTGCTCGTCTGTCAGCTGGCGTACAACGCCACCCGCTGCGATGATGGATTCTTTTGCTTCTTCGTTCACAGCAAAAGATTCAGCGTTACGAGTAACCGTAACTTCATCGAGGATCGTCAGGAACTGATCGCGTGTGTCCGCGTCAAGGCTGTCCAACCAGTCAACAGATGTCACGACAAGATAGTCGATAACGCCGTGATCTGTTTGTGTGGTGCCGTCCTGAACTTCAAAGAACTTCTGACCCCAAACGTTGGACCATGTGTTCTCTTGGCCGTCCACAACGCCAGTTTGCAGCGCACCGTAAACTTCGGAAAACGCCATTGGCTGTGGGGATGCGCCCATTGCTTCCATTTGCGCAACCAGAACGTCAGAGTTCTGAACGCGGAACTTAAGGCCGTCTGCATCTGTTGGCAGCTCAAGTGGAACGTTCGCTGACATCTGCTTCATGCCGTTGTGCCAGTAACCAAGACCCTGAAGACCACGGCGTTGCATGGAATCCAGCATGGCCTGACCAGCGTCAGACGCTTGGAACGCATCAACCGCGTCGATGTTTGCGAACATGAACGGCAGATCGAAAATGCGGAACTGACGCGTGAATGCTTCAAACTTGGACAAAGATGGAGCAGCCAGCTGAACGTCACCCTGAAGCATCGCTTCGAGAACTTGGTCATCATTATACAGCGTGGAGTTCGGGAAGACCTCCATGCACATCGTGCCGTCCATCTCAGCGTTTACACGTTCTTGCAGCAAAGATGCCGCGATGCCTTTTGGGTGGCGGTCTGTGTTTGTTACGTGTGCGAACTTAACAACAATTTCGTCGCCGTCGCAGCCCATTGTGTCAGCAAATGCCGCACCAGCGGACAGTGTCAAAGCAGCAATGCTTGCCGCGTTCATAAGAAATTTCATCGGTTTCCTCCCAAGGAATTGGAATCGGGCCGCCCTTCATGGACGATCCATTAAGCCAGTTAACGTCATAATTGCAGCAATCAAAAGATGTCATTTTTGCGTGAACTGGGCTCTGACACAGATCAAACCCAACAATTTTTCTAGACGTGTGCACGCGCTTAGCCTTGCCTTCGCACTGGACCGGAGGCATCAAACTTTCATGCAAAGCCTTTCCCAATCCCCGACCGATCCGACCTTCGTGCAAAACCCCTACCCTTTCTACGACCTCGCCCGCGCGGGTCGTGATTTGTTCTTTTGGGAAGACTACGATGCCGTTTGCGCGGTTTCGCACGCCGCTGTCGCCGCTTGCCTAAAGGACAAACGCTTGGGGCGTGAAGTTCCGGCTGAGTTTGCACGCGCGATCCCTGAACACCTCGCGCCGTTCTACGCCGTTGAAGCGCATTCCATGCTTGAGCTTAACCCGCCTCGCCATACGCGCCTGCGTGGTTTGGTGCTGCGTGCCTTCACTTCGCGGCGCATCGCAGAGCTTGAGCCCGAGATCGAAACCCTGTGCCATCAATTGATCGACGCATTTCCAACCAGTGAATTCGACCTGTTGGACGCCTACGCCCGCACCGTCCCCGTCATCATTATCGCGCGTCTATTGGGGGTTCCGGAAAACCGTGCCGATGATCTGCTTGCTTGGTCCAATGCAATGGTCGCGATGTATGTCTCTGGTCGTACCCGCGCCATTGAGGACCACGCGATTGAGGCGACCGAGGCGTTCGTGACCTTCATGCGCGCTCACGTTGACGAGAAGCGAAAGGCGCCTGCGGATGACCTGATGTCCCACCTCATCGCTGCTGAAGAAGGCGGCGAAAAGCTGAGCACGGATGAACTCATCACCACATGCATCTTGCTGTTGAACGCAGGTCATGAGGCGACGGTGCACACGCTTGGCAACACTGTCAAAACCCTATTGGAACGCCAGATCCGCACGGCCGATGAAAAGATCGTCGAAGAAGCCCTGCGATTTGATCCGCCCCTGCACATGTTTGACCGCTATGTCATTGAGGACTGCGAACTGTTCGGCCATGCCTTCAAACGTGGCGATACGGTCAAATGCCTTCTTGGCGCTGCCAACCGCGACCCCGCGCCCTACCCCGATCCAAATACGTTTAATCCCACCCGCACGGGTCCGGTTAATGTGGCCTTTGGCGGCGGCATTCATTTCTGCGTCGGCGCGCCCCTTGCACGCTTAGAGCTGCGGGTTGCCCTGCAAGTATTGTTTGAACGCTGCCCGAACCTCGCCCTCGCCACGCCACCACAATACGGCAACACCTACCACTTCCACGGATTAGAAGCCCTGCGCGTCGCGACTTGACCCCACCCCGAAGGCACGGCAAAATACCGGCATGGGGCGCAATGCGAACACCCCCGTGAGGCTTAGGCCAAAGGTTCGCATGTTCACCGAAAGGAAGCATGCGCTATGGCTGCCCCTAATGAGATTTCCTGCAAAAACCTTCTGCGACTGATAGGTGTGCCTGATGCGCCTGCGATCGTCGATATTTGCATTGATGATGATTTCGCAGATGACCCCTATTTGATCCCCGGATCGATCAAGCATCCACATACCGATATTGACGGGTTAATCCGCACATTGGATGGGCGCCCTTGTATTGTGTCCTGTCAGAAGGGCCTTAAGCTCAGCCAAGGTCTGGCGTCGCACCTGCGCGCGCGCGGTGTTGATGCGCAGTATCTCGAAGGTGGAATGTATGGTTGGCGCGACACAGATGCCGCGCCGCGCCTCCCCTTTGCTGCCTTGCCCCAAAGCAACCTGTGGGTCACACGTCACCGCCCGAAAATCGACCGCATTGCTTGCCCGTGGTTGATCCGCCGTTTTGTGAATCCGCAGGCGGAATTCATGTTTGTCGCACCAGATCAAGTCGCAGGCGTCGCCGAGCGCTTTGGCGCAACACCCTTTGACATTCCTGATGTCGCTTTTACCCACAAAGGCGATCACTGCACATTTGATGCAATGCTCGACCTATTTGATTTGCGCACCGAAGCCTTAAACCGCTTATCAGAAGTCATCCGCGCCGCAGACACGGGCCGCGACGACAACCCACAAGCGGCGGGGCTTTTGGCGATGTCAGTGGGTCTGTCGCGCATGCACCGCGATGATCACGCACAGCTGGACGCCGCGATGCCGCTCTATGATGCGCTCTACCGTTGGGCCCGTGATGGCGTGGCGGAAACCCACGCCAGCCTGCAGGACGCCCCATGAACACCCCAGATATGGTCCGCCTATTCGGACGCATTGGGTGCATGTCCTTTGGTGGCCCTGCTGCGCAAATCGCGCTCATGCAAAAGGAACTGGTGGACGACCGCCCGCTGCTGTCGCAACCGGATTTTCTTAAGGCGCTGTCATTTTGCATGATGCTCCCCGGCCCTGAAGCCATGCAGCTCGCGACTTATGCGGGTTGGAAAATCAGCGGTATTCGCGGTGGCCTGATCGCCGGAGGGCTGTTTGTCCTTCCCGGTGCGTTGGTCATTGCAGTGCTTGCGTTTGCTTACGCGGCCCTTGGTTCGTTGCCATTGGTTCAGGCCGCATTTCTGGGCATCAAAGCGGCTGTCATCATCATCGTTGTGCAGGCGATCCTGAAGCTTCTTAGCCGCGCGTTGGGGCGAACGGATTACCGAATAATTGCCCTACTCGCATTCCTTGCGCTGTTTATATTCAATCTGCCTTATCCTTTGGTCATCATCGTAGCCGCGTTGTACGGCGCATGGGCCTGCACGGATCACACCAGCGTTAAATCCGCCCTGCCGTGGCGACACTCAATTGCGCCAATCGCAGTTGGCGGGGCGTTATGGGCTTTGCCATTGATTGCCGCTTGGCTGGCCGGTGCGACGTTCCTGCTCGCCATTGGGTTGTTCTTTTCTAAGCTGGCACTGGTCACCTTCGGCGGTGCCTACGCCGTGCTCGCCTATATGACGCAAACGGTGGTGACGGATTACGGCTGGATCAGCACGCCTGAAATGATCGACGCCTTCGGACTGGCCGAAACGACCCCCGGCCCCCTGATCCTTGTGACACAGTTCGTCGGGCAACTCGCAGGTATTGCACACGGCGGATGGATGCTTGGCCTGCTGGCGGCTGCAATGACGTTATGGGTCACATTTGTGCCCTGCTTTATCTGGATCTTCGCAGGCGCACCGCTGATTGATTGGCTTGATGGTTACCCGCGTATCCGTGCAGGGCTTGCCGCCATCACGGCCGCAGTTGTCGGCGTCATTGCCAACCTGTCGCTTTGGTTTGCCGCCCACGTGGTGTTTGATGAGGTGGGTGTTTCTGAGGGTCCGCTCGCAATCCTTAGCCCTATCTGGTCGTCGTTCAACCTTGCCGCTGCTGTTCTTACCGCCCTTGCCGCCGCCCTCCTCCTTTGGCGTAAATGGCCGATGGGGCTAACATTGGGCACCATGGCGCTCGCAGGGATCGCAATTGCGCAACTGGGTTAAACGGCCCTTTTATCCGGCCAAGAATCTCGTATGCTAAAGGGGTCTTCAACACCGGAGCGCTGCCTCGTGTCTATCACAAACCAAACCATTGATTACGGCAACCTGATGCACAAAGCGATGCGCGGGCTGATTTATGAAGTCTTAACAGACATTTCTGCCAATGGTTTGCCGGGCAATCACCACTTCTTTGTGACGTTTGACACCATGCATCCCGACGTCGAAATCGCGGATTGGCTGTCAGACCGTTACCCCGGTGAGATGACCATCGTGATCCAGCACCAATACGAAAGCCTCGCGGTTACGGACCGTGGGTTCTCAATCACGCTCAGCTTTGGCGACACGCCTGAGCCGCTTTATGTGCCCTACGATGCGATCAAAACCTTCGTCGACCCAAGCGTCGAGTTTGGCCTGCGCTTTGAAACGCAGGACGATGAAGACGACGAGGACGCGCCAGAAGCCCCGATGGAAGTGATGGCCGAACCCGAGGAAGACGCCCCCAAGAAAGACGCCGAAGTCGTCAGCTTGGATCAATTCCGAAAATAACCTGCCCTGATTGCGCAGTTGCCTCGCGCTGCGCGTGGCGATAAACGGCATACAACCGTATACAGACATTTCTGCAAGGACGTACCATGACCGATACACGCACCGAAACCGACAGCTTTGGCCCACTTGAGGTTCAATCAGACCGCTACTGGGGTGCTCAGACCCAGCGTTCCCTGATGAACTTCCCGATTGGTTGGGAAAAACAGCCCGTCGCCATCGTGCGCGCGTTGGGTGTGATCAAACAGGCCTGCGCTATGGCGAACAAAGCCTCTGGCAAGCTGGACGGCAAACTGGCTGATGCGATGATCGAAGCAGCTGGCGAAGTGATTGACGGCAAACTCGATGACCACTTCCCACTGGTGGTTTGGCAGACAGGGTCTGGCACGCAATCCAACATGAACTCCAATGAGGTCATTTCAAACCGTGCGATTGAAATCCTCGGCGGCGTGATCGGCTCCAAAGAGCCGGTTCACCCGAATGACCACTGCAACATGGGCCAGTCGTCCAACGACACCTTCCCCACCGCCATGCACATCGCATCCGCGATGACGGCGCGCGACGTGATGCTGCCGGGTCTCGAAAAATTCGCAGCCGAGCTGGAAAAGAAAGCCGCAGATTTCAAAGACATCATCAAAATCGGCCGCACGCACACCCAAGACGCGACACCGCTGACACTGGGTCAGGAATTTTCCGGCTACGCCAAACAGATCCGCAACGGGATTGAGCGCATCAAGATGGCCCTGCCCGGCATCTATGAGCTTGCACAAGGCGGTACAGCCGTGGGCACCGGCCTGAACACCGACAAAGGTTGGGACACGACTGTTGCGGGCCACATGGCTGACATAACTGGCCTGCCGTTCGTCACAGCCCCAAACAAATTCGAAGCCCTCGCAGCACACGACGCGATGGTGTTCATGTCTGGCGCGATCAAAACGACTGCAATGGCGTGCTACAAAATCGCCAACGACATGCGCTTCTTGGGCTCTGGCCCGCGCTCTGGCCTCGGCGAATTGATCCTGCCAGAGAACGAGCCTGGCTCTTCCATCATGCCGGGCAAAGTGAACCCAACCCAAGCCGAAGCCATGACGCAGGTGTGCGCCCACATCATGGGCAACGACGCCGCGATTGGTTTTGCGGGCTCACAAGGTCACTTCGAATTGAACGTCTACAACCCGATGATGTCCTATAACCTGTTGCAATCTATGCAGCTTTTGGGCGACGTGACGGACAGCTTTACGGATCGTATGCTGGCTGGCACTGAGGCCAACGAGGCCCGCATCGACAAGCTGATGAAGGAATCCCTGATGCTGGTGACAGCATTGGCCCCCGAAATCGGCTACGACAACGCTACGAAAGTCGCGAAAACTGCACATAAAAACGGCACCACATTGCGGGTCGAAGCTGTGGCGCTTGGGTTCGTTGACGAAGAAACCTTTGATCGCGTTGTGCGCCCTGAGGATATGATCGGCCCCAAATGATCGCACCGAAGGAGCGCTGTATTGTCTGAAGTCGTAAACCTGAACAAAGTCCGGAAGGACCGCGAGCGTACAGAGAAAAAGGCCGAGGCCGATCTGAACGCCCGCAAGTTCGGGCGCACCAAAGCTGAGCGGATGGCAGAAGCTGCCCGCGAAGCACAGGCCAAGGGCCGCCTCGATCAGCTCAAGTTCGAGGACGAATGAGCACCCGCCCCGTCAAACACAGCCTCACGCTGCGTGGCCACCGCACGAGCGTGTCACTGGAACCGGAATTTTGGGATGCGTTTCGCCAGATTGCCGCTGAACGCGATCAAACGTTAAACGGAATGGCGATCAAAATAGACGAGGCCCGCGGTGATGTGGGCCTCGCGTCTGCGATCCGGGTGTTTGTTCTCAACACCCTGCGTGACAATCAGGCCTGATAGAGCGCCGCACGAACGCGGTCGAGCATATCGGAATCTTCGCGCTCAACTTCCGTCAGCAATTGACGGTCCAGCTCATGATCAAGCAAGCGTGCATAGCGAGAACGATCCACCATCAGCGGATCCATCTCACGCTGAGGTAGCTGTGCTTTTGGCTTTGGAACATACAAATCTTCAATCGGCGCGCCGAAACGGGAACGCAGAAAAGACATCACACTATTTGGTGCTGTCAGAACAATAGAAATTGGCTTCGCTACAGTCATAAGACCGACCCCTTTGAAGCCCCCACATCGTTAATTTAGTTTAAACGAAGGCGTCGGAGAATAGGGCAGATGCGTCACAATTGGCGGCGCAACCAATACGGTTACCCACAACATACTGAAAAATAACAACTTATCGAAAGGGCTGTTGCCCCATTTTTGCCCAATTTTGTTTTCCCGATCGGAAACAGTGTTTATGAATACGCGACAATCAAATCGGAGAGAATGCAATTAATGCGCGCAAGAAAACGATGCGCGCCAGTTTTAGTGATTCTCTGACAGCGGTTAAGGCGCAGAACGTTCCGAAATCTTAAGCCAAATCCCATCCTTTGCGCGCACTGTTAGGTGGGCGACGGGGACAGGTTCTTTCTCTGTCAGTTCAAACTTGAACCGCCGCAGCAACATGGCCAGCAGCAATGGCCCCTCAACCATCGCGAAACCAGCGCCCGTACAAACCCTCGGGCCTGCAGAGAACGGGATGTAGGCGTTTCGCTGGCATTCCTTGCCGTTCTCAGTGGTCCAACGGGTCGGATCAAACCCATCAGGGTTATCCCAAAGACGTTCATGTCGGTGCAGGTGCCACGGGCTAAGCACGACCTGCGCGCCCTTTGGGGCCTGACGGTCACGCATCTGTTCAGGGCATTTGGTTTCACGCACCATCATTGGGACAGGCGGATAAAGGCGCAAAGCCTCGCGGAAGACATCGCGAGCAAGGCGCAACTTGGAAACGCTGGCGAATTCCGCGCTAACGGCTTTAGCCTCATCCGCCAACTTATCCTGCCAGTCCGGATACATCGCCAACAAATAGAACGTCCACGCCAAGGCAGACGCGCTGGTTTCATGGCCTGCAAGGAAGAAGATCGCAACTTGGTCCACCATTTCATCAGTGCTGAATTTCTCACCGGTTTCAGGGTCGGCTGTGGTCATGATCTTAGTGGCAAGATCATCCGGTGCAGTTCCGGCGGTAATTTCGGCCATGCGTTGTTCGGTCAGACCTGTGATCAGTCGGCGAATATCAGCGGCAGTGTCTTTGGTCGCACGGCGAAAGAACCGCGGCATCCAGCGCGGACCGGGAATAAACGCGGCGAGGTTCAGGATCGGCTGCGTACGTTGGTGGTCGCGGAATTTCTCAAACACAGCCGTGGCTGTTTCATCCTCAATCGGAATGGAAAACAGGGTGCGAAAGATCACGTCAGCGGCAGCATGAGACGTTTCAGGCTCAATATCCTGCACACCTAGGTTGGCCGCCATCCGTTCCACGGCGGCCTCCCCCGCTGCATACATCGCGCCATAAGTGTCGCGCAGACGTCCGCCTTCAAATGCAGGGTCAATGATGCGGCGCTGTCGTTTCCACGTCTCGCCATTGGTCAAGAACACCGAGTTCCCAAGCAACGGGCGCAAACCTGCACCAATGCGATCAGACTTTGGGAAATCATCGGGACGGTCTTTTAGCACCCGTTTCACCAATTCGGGATCATTCGCCAAATAACTGCGAAAGAACGGCGTCTTAAACTCCGCCATCCACGCGCGGTACAGCTTTGCCGGTTGCGCCGACAGGATGTCTTGGCGAAACAGCTTAAGGTATCGCCAAAGCGTGACCTTCTCAGGACGTGATGGGGGTTTGGGCGGGATCATGGTTCATACTGGTAAACTTGGAGGCGGCCACGTCAATGCGTGATTTAGACGGCTCGCGGCCTTCAAAACGGTCAGCAAGGGTCTGTGGCCCCGCCGTGATGCGGAAATAGTCATAGTCCCCCACCCGGTCAAACGCGCAAAGGTACTGGAAATGCAGGCGGAAGAACTTCCAACGCAGTTCCTTCCAGCGCTCAGGCGACAGGGTTTGGGTGAAGGCCGCAGAAATCACCAACGGCCACTTTTGGCCTTCTGGCGCGACACCAGACACAGCGACCGGATCGCACAGTGCAAATGTACAGCCATCACCGGGGGCTGTGACATCAACCCAAGTCAGCTCATCCCGTGTGGACAAGAAGTTAAGGTCGGTACGCAAACGGTCAGCCTTTGGAAGGAAGCTCACCATCGGGACGACTTGTCCAAGGCTTAGGAACCCAAGCGCAGGGCCACCCGCAGGAACGCCGCCCTCACGGATCAAATCCGAAAGAATGGACACCGCCAGATGCGCGCCAGATGAATGGCCGACGATCAAGACTTCATCGAAGTCCGCTTCTAACGCCTCACCAATCACGCCGCGAAAATCCGCCATGCGGTCTTCAAGCTCGGGCGCGGTCGTGCCTTTGGTTTTGGCGGAATAGGCAAAATCATGCATCAGATAGTAAGCGAAGAATTTACCGTCATTCTTCTTGAACCAGCATAATACCTGCCAAGCGACCCATGCAATTAGCACCAATTGGACGACGAATAATCCGGTATGAAAGATCGAGAAATCCAACGTCGACGGCTCGCCGCCCGTGAACAACCCGACAATCGCACGGCCAATCCCGCCCAACGCCCAGCTCAGGACCTTTGCCGCCAAAAGCCCTGCGAGCACGGCCCCCAACAACTGCAGCAGCAACATGCCAACGGGGTATAGCGCGGCAATCACCGGCCCCTTGCGCAGCCACATCAAGCGGCGCAAGGCACCTGACGTGATGTAGATGAACGCGGTACGCAGTAATTGCAGGTAGGTCGCGGGAATGCTCGACGCCATTGAATTGCGCACGATGTCTGACCAGACGAGCACTTCAACTTCAGCATCAACAGATTGGCCGTCCATACGGGATTCTACACGCCAGCCGTAATGCTCACCGTCTTTCGCAGCGATGCCGACTTCATAGCCAGATATCTCGGATTGTGTTGCGGATTCAGTGCGATAAAGCTCGCGGTAGCGGCGTGGGTGAATAGGATCATAGCCCGGAATGTAGAACACCTTACGGCGTTTCACCTGTCTATTCTCAACCTGATCCATTGTGCTTCGCCCTTAATTTGAAGGCACTATAGACACAAACTTCGGCGAAAATAAGTTACGGGTTAACCAAAAACGGCCAAGAACGGCATCGCTTCAAGCATCCAGTAAGCAAACACCGCGAGGAAACCCGTCGCCATCGCCAAACCAACGATGATCAGCAGAACGCCAGACGTTTTCTCGATCACACCCATGTTGCGCTTCATCCAAGCCATCGGACGTTTCATCTGCGGGAAGAACGCGGCAACAAGCAAGAAAGGAACACCAAGGCCAAGCGCGTAAGTTCCCAGCAATACCATACCCTTACCAACATCCGCCTGCCCCGTAGCGAGACCCAGAATGGCGCTTAGGATCGGGCCTAGGCAGGGCGTCCAACCGAATGCGAATGCGAGGCCTAGGAAATACGCACCAAACGCCGACCCGCCTTGATCCCCCGCATCCACACGCATCTCGCGATCAAGGAATTTTAGCCGATAAAGCCCAAGGAAATGGAACCCAAAGATGATGACAACAATCCCTGCACCTATCTCAAAATAGGTTTTGACCCCAAGGAACGTACGCCCTAACGCCGATGCCCCTGCCCCAAGGATCAGGAAAACTGTCGAAAGGCCCAGCACAAAAAACAACGCTGAAACGACGGCACGATTGCGCGCGTCTTTGTTGTCTTCCATCTCGGACACACTCACACCGCCCATATAAGCAAGGTACGGCGGCACAATCGGCAGCACACAAGGGCTGAGGAACGACAGGATGCCCGCGGAAAACGCAACGAGGAGTGCGGGAATCAGTGAGGCGGCAAGGAAGGTTTCGGTTTCAAACATAGAACCCTCTTAGCGTTCCGTATGCGCGGCGTCACGCGACAGTTGGTCACTTCCTTGTGGACTTTTGTGACAACGCACGGCACCCCTAGGCCATGAAAGATATCGTTGATGCCCGTGGATTGATGTGCCCTTTGCCGGTCTTAAAGCTCGGTAAGGTGATGCGCGGTGTGCCTGTTGGGACAGTTGTGACCCTATGGGCGGATGATCCAATTGCCGTGATAGACATTCCTCATTTCTGCGTTGAAGCAGGCCATAGACTGGTGTCGCAGACCGACGATGGGGCACATCAGATCTACGTCATTGAGCGTGTAACCAAATAAAAATGCCGCCCCACGTTAGTGGAGCGGCATTTATTATCAATCCCTTACGGAGTGAAGGTCATGTGTCGCCTTAGCGACCACCTAGCGACCACCAGCCACGCTTCTTAGGCGCTTCTTTGGCCTCGGCAGCTGGTTCTACGACTTCTGCTTCCGCCTCTACGGGCTTCGGCTTTGATGTGGTCTTGCGAACGCGTTTCGGCTTTGCTTCTGCGACAGGTTCAGGCGCCTCCGCTGACGTTTCAGCAGCTGGAGCCTCTGCTTCAGCAGTCTCAGCCTTTTTTGCCGCAGGCTTCTTACGTGCGCGTGTGGCCTTCTTCTTTGGCTTTGGCGCAGGCTCTTCTTCCGCTGCAGGTGCTGGCTCTTCTGCCTTTACCTCTTCGGCCTTCACCTCTTCCGCTGGCGCATCGTCGCTTTTCTTACGACGGGTGCGCGTGCGCTTTGGCTTCGCTGGGGCTTCTTCAGCTGCAGGTTCTTCTGGTGCAGCTTCAGCGGTCTCAACTGTTTCAGCAACCTCGGCTGGTGCCGCATCGCTTTTCTTGCGACGGGTGCGAGTGCGTTTCGGCTTTGGTGCCTCTTCTGCCACGGCCTCAGCGGCGACAGCAGGTGCTTCAACCGCAGGCGCTTCACCTTCAACAGGCGCGGCTGCAACTTCACCAGCGTTTTCGCCACCGTTCTCAGCGTTGTTGGCTTCAGCGTTCTCGCCACCGCCCCCACCGCCGCGACGACGACGACGACGACGACGGCGCTTCTTGGTTGGTGCTTCGCCGTCTTGTTGCTCAGGTTGGGCCTCAGCGGTCACATCCACGTCCTCAACCTCAGCCATAACGGCTGTTTCGGACGAAATAACCGATGCAAGCTCTACTTCGGCAACCACGCGGGTCGCAGTCTTGAACTTCTCAAGCGTGTAGTCAGGCGAGACCAGATGCGGATCGCATTCAATACGCACGGACAGACCATAGCGGGCCTCAATCTGTGCGATATGTTCGCGCTTTTGGTTCATTAGGAAGTTGGCGATCATCACCGGTGCTTTGATCAGAACTTCTTTGGAACGACCGCGCACGCCTTCTTCTTCGAGTTGGCGAAGAATGCCGAGGGCGACATTATCATCAGAGCGTAGAAGCCCAGTGCCGTGGCAATGTGGGCACGGCTGTGTCGTTGACTCCAACATGCCCGGACGCAGACGCTGACGCGACATTTCCATAAGGCCAAAACCAGAAATCCGGCCCACCTGAATGCGTGCCCGATCCGTTTTCAGCTTATCTTTCATCATCTTTTCAACGGCAGCGTTGTTCTTACGCTCGTCCATGTCGATGAAGTCGATGACGATCAGCCCAGCAAGGTCACGCAGACGCAATTGGCGTGCCACTTCTGCAGCGGCCTCAAGGTTCGTCTTTGTCGCCGTTTGCTCGATCGAGCCTTCCTTGGTCGCACGACCAGAGTTCACGTCCACCGCGACAAGCGCTTCAGTCGTGTCGATCACGATGTAGCCACCGGACGGCAGCTGCACGGTCGGGTTGAACATGCCGTTCAAATAGCCTTCGACCTGATGGCGCGCATAAAGCGGCATCTGATCTTTATAGTTGGTCACGTTCTTGGCGTGGGACGGCATGATCATCTTCATGAAGTCTTTGGCGGTGCGGTAACCGGTCTCGCCTTCAACGATCACTTCGTCGATCTCTTTGCTATAAAGATCACGGATCGAACGTTTGATCAGATTGCCTTCTTCATAGATTTGAGCGGGCGCTGTGGATTTCAGCGTAAGCTCGCGGATCTGTTCCCACAGGCGCTGCAGGTATTCGTAGTCGCGCTTGATCTCGGTCTTGGTGCGCTGCGATCCGGCTGTTCGAATGATCAGGCCAGCACCCTCAGGTACAAGCATTTCATTGGCGATGGATTTCAGCTTCTTGCGGTCTGCGGCATTCGTGATCTTGCGGGAAATACCACCACCACGCGCGGTGTTTGGCATCAGCACGCAGTAACGGCCAGCAAGGGAAAGGTAAGTCGTCAGGGCAGCGCCCTTGTTGCCGCGTTCTTCTTTGACCACTTGGATCAGAAGGATTTGGCGAACTTTGATAACTTCTTGAATTTTATAACGCTTCGGGCGCGGTTTGCGCACAGGACGTACATCTTCTTGGTCGTCCTCATCGGCAACACTTTCGATGGATTCATCTTTAGCGGTCGCATCTGCGCTTCCAGCCGCAGCTTCGTCATCACTGTTGTCGTCCCCGTCATCTGCTGGCTCTTCAACAGGTGTTTCCGCAACAGTTTCCATGTGCGACGTGGCTTCGCCTTCTACGATGGCGGCGTCTTCACCCAGATCAATCGTTTCCATGCCCGCGATATCACCGGAGGTATCTTCCTCAGGTGTTTCTGCAGGCTCAGCCGTTGCGACTGCGTCCTTTGTGTCGACCTCAGCCGCTTTTGGCTTACGGCGACGACGTGAACGCTTGGGCTTTTCAGCTTCGGCTTCAGCCTCGGCCTTCATCGCTTCGGCGTAGGCTT
Source organism: Octadecabacter temperatus (assembly GCF_001187845.1). Classification (NCBI taxonomy): domain Bacteria; kingdom Pseudomonadati; phylum Pseudomonadota; class Alphaproteobacteria; order Rhodobacterales; family Roseobacteraceae; genus Octadecabacter; species Octadecabacter temperatus. The sequence goes on from NZ_CP012160.1 coordinate 1,741,664, forward strand.
TTTCTTCAGCCATCAGCGCTTCACGGTCAGCAACCGGAATTTGGTAGTAGTCAGGGTGGATCTCGTTGAACGCGAGGAAACCGTGGCGGTTGCCGCCATAGTCCACAAACGCCGCCTGAAGCGATGGTTCGACCCGTGTTACTTTTGCGAGATAGATGTTGCCGGCCAGCTGGCGACGGGATTGGGTTTCAAAGTCGAATTCCTCGACTTTGTTTCCGTCAACCACAACAACGCGGGTTTCTTCCGCGTGGGTGGCATCGATAAGCATTTTCTTAGCCATTGTATCCTATTCCACGCGCCATTTGGCGGCCCCCCTGAGGGTGCTGCGGTGTCTGATGCGTGATTGATTGTGGCGATGCGCGCGTCAGCGGATGCGGCGGCCAATTGGCCCCCTGCTCTCTCGCAATATAATGTCGCGCGGTTCATCGCGTTGGTCTCCGACCACCAATGCAAATGCGAAAGTGGCCCGTTCAAGGCCCCAAGCGTTAGGTTTTCCATCACCGCCGAGGGCTATTCATCTGGCCTCTGATAAAAGAAACCACATTCTTCGGTCTGTCTATTGGGTATGACGGGATCGCCTGATCGGGCCACTCAACCAAAACACAGAAAAACTCACCGGGATTTTGCGCAAAGCGTTATGGCAACCACCCGTGGTTTATACATAGGGGAGTCTGGGGGCATTTTACAATGTTTAAGTGTGCCAACTTGCTCAGATGGGGCGTTTAGGTCAATCAAACGCGTTCCGGCACCAATGTCCGTTGCTGCCGAGGTTGCTTGTGCAAAAATAAGGCTGCGCGATTTCGTTGTTTGCCCGGCGGTCCGCGCTGTTCCAGTACAAACGGCGACCCGCCATCGGCAACCACGGGTTTGAGGCGAGATTCCTGCTCACACTCATCAAGCGGAGCAGTGGCATATCGTCCTTCAGGTTCACAAACTGACGTTCACGCGTGGGCAAAATCAACGCATCAATATGCAACCCGTCGCGTGCGATTCCACGTGGTCGGAACGCTTCGAATGCGTCATCAAACCGGGGTGAAGCGGTAATATTTACCAAAACAAAATCAACGGCTTCGGGCTGAGGATCCGCCAAGTTGAAGTCATCTATATCGTCGCTGAACCCGTATTCATACAGAGGCAGTTCAAGGAGGTTTACGTTTCCGTTGAAATCGACAGCTTCAAGATCATCCTGTCTCAGCACAAGAACGCGGGCAGCCATGTGTTTTGAAATGTTCCAACAGTTATACGCGCAGGTATTATCCCGTCCCCACAACAAAACCGCCGTCTTGCCATGAAAGTTTGGCATCTCGCCCTGAATCGCGTGGGTCGCTATTGCCGCACGTTGGTTTGCGTAGGACCTCGCATCGTAAGCCGGATAAAGAAACGCCAGCAAAAGCGCACCTGCCACAAGCCCGAGCGACACAAGCGGTTTGCGCCGTAAAAGCCCAAGCGCCCAACAGAGCACACTCCAATAAAACACTAACCCGCCCGACATACCGAACATCAAACCCAATGGGGCTGGGCTCGTATTGCCATTGGGGTTCAATGCCATCGCACTCAAAAAACCGATTCCCAAGAAGGTCACGGCTCCGATAAGCACAGCTACTGTGATCCAGATAGTATAAAATGAACGCGTCATATCAGGTTGTTAACAGAGAGCCCCTACCCAAGATAGTCCGACCGTTGCAGACCGTACTTCGCCATTTTCTCGTTCAGCGTCCGGCGCGGCAGGCACAACTCATCCATCACATTCACGATGGACCCTTTGTGGCGGCGCATGGTGTTGTCGATCAACATCCGCTCAAACGCTTCGACGAACTCCTTAAGCGGCTTGCCCTCAGTCGTTATAGCGGGCTGGCTTTCGTCGTCTTCCGTCATCAAGAGGCTCGCGATGGTGCCTGACCCACGGCGGTTTTGCAGAACGGCACGTTCAGCCACATTATAGAGCTGACGCACGTTGCCCGGCCAAGGGGCTTGCAACAATTGCGCTGCTTCTTGGGCGGAAACTTCAGGCGCATCACACCCGTATTCTTCGGCAAACCCTTCACCCAAACGGGTGAACAACGTCAGGATGTCTTCGCCACGCGCACGCAGCGGCGGAACTGTGATCCGCAAGGCGGCCAAACGGTAGAACAGATCATTGCGTAACACGCTTTCGCAGGTCTTGCCTTCATCTTGCAGGTTACAGATCGCGACGATGCGGGTTTCTGCTGGCGTGCCCTGCTCATTGATCGCCGTCAGCAAACGCGCTTGATTTGTCTCAGACAGCGCTTCGACGTCTTCCAGCACCAAGGTGCCACCACGGGCCTCTTCCATAGCTGGGATCGGATCGTCCTGCCCTGCTGGGCCAAACAGCCGCTTAGCAAGCGCCTCTTCTTCATAAGCGGCACAAGAAATCAAAACGAACTTCTTGTTCGCACGGGCGCCAACAGCATGCAGCGCATGGGCCACGAGCGTCTTACCCGTGCCGGTTTCGCCTTCAATCAACGCATGACCATCGGCCTGCCCCAGATCAAGAATGTCTTCTTTCAGACGCTCCATCACTGGTGAAGCGCCGATAAGTTTTTTCATCAACGCCCCACCGTCAGACAGCTCACGGCGCAATGCACGGTTATCCAACGTCAAACGTCGCGCAACAGTCGCTTTTTTCGCAAGTTCCGTCATGCGGTCTGGATTGAACGGTTTTTCAAGGAAATCAAACGCCCCAATGCGCATCGCCTCAACTGCCATCGGCACATCGCCGTGGCCCGTGATCATGATAACGGGAAGCGAGCTATCAACGCCTTTCAGCTTTTTCAGGAACTGCATGCCATCCATGCCCGGCATCTTGATGTCGCTGACAACAATGCCCGGATAGTCTTGGCCGACGCCTTTCAAAGCATCTTCAGCACTGGCGAAAGTCTCAGTGTCGTAACCCGAAAGGGCCAGCCACTGGGAAATGGACTGCCGCATGTCCTGTTCGTCGTCCACAATCGCGATCTTCATTGCCTGAGCCATGCGCGTTTACTCCGCTGCTTCTATTTCTGAACCCAATATGGGCAGTTCTACTTCAAATACAGCCCCACCCTTCGCAGAATTGCGCGCGGTTAGCCGTCCACCGAAGTCGTTTACGATGCCTGATGAGATAGCAAGGCCCAAGCCGGTACCATCCCCGGGGGCTTTGGTCGTGTAAAACGGCTCAAACAATTCATCGAGGTCTTCAATCCCACCGCCATTGTCATGCACCGAAAGCCGCGCAACATCCCCTTGGACCAGCAGGATTTCGATAACGGGTTCACCCGCCATTTTGGTGGCGTCCAAAGCGTTTCGAAGCAAGTTAATGATGACTTGTTCCAGCCGCATCCGATCGCCGAAAATCATCACCGGTTGGTCTGGCAAGGTACGCGTAATCGCGACCTGACGTTGGCGCAATTGCGGCTCCATCATGGACAGGGAAGACAGTACCGCGTCCTTCATATCAACGGGTTCTAGGCTGTCTTTGCCTTTGCGCGCATAGGACTTTAGCTGCTTGGTAATCGCGCCCATCCGCTCAATCAGGCTATCGATCCGCTGCACCGCGACAACGGCCTCATCTGGGCGTTCACGGCTGATCAACAGGCGTACACCCGCAAGGTAAGTTTTCATCGCCGCGAGGGGCTGGTTCAGCTCGTGTGAAACGGCCGCCGACATCTCACCAAGGGCGGCGAGCTTGGAGGTTTGCGCAACGGTTTGCTCGGCCACTTCAAGGTCCTTTTCGACCTTTTTCCGTTCGGCAATTTCCCGCTGTAGGCGACTATTCAACTGGCGAAGCTCCGCCGATTCCATCTGGAACATCCGCGCCGCGAGGTTTGATTTACGTGACAGGAACCAAAATAGTCCCGCCAATGTAATCGCAAAGCCCATAATTTCGAGCGCCAAAATCGCGTTAACCCGTTCGCGAACAGATTGGAAAGTCGTGAAACTTACCACGCGCCAACCTTGGAACGATACGCGTGCCTCTTGGCGCATAACACCATCCCCGCGCAAGTAGGCATCAATTGGCAAAGCAGACCAATCAGGGGTCCCGCGCAATGCTCGTTCAATCGCGGTTTGCGGTTCCTGCAGCGCAATTCCCTCTTCTTCAAGGCGACCACGCCAGCGCGGTTCTGTCGCCAAAATCGCGATACCTTCGCTATCAAGCACCATAACAGCGTCAGAAATACCGGCCCATGAGCGTTCCCATTTGGCCAAATCCACTTCAACCGAAACAACTCCAATTACCTGACCGCCGTCATCTATGCGGCGTGAATAGGTGAACGAGTATCCCCCTTCTTCGCGCTCACCCACGGTGAATGTCGTCACGTTCGTACGCAGCGCGTCGAGAAAAGACCGTTGAGACCATTGGTTTTCACCCAGACGTTCACGGTTGGTCGCCGCAACTATACGACCGTCCGTATCCATCAATAGCAAAGAGGCCGCGCCAATTTCGTCAACGAACGACAACAGGCGAGATGTCGATTGAGTGTAGTCAGCCGAATTCAATGCACCGATCAGTGACGGGTCACGCGCTAACAGTTGTGGAACAATGGAATTTCGCTGTAACTCACTGAGAAGGTTAGCAGAATATAGCGCCAGCCGAACTTCCGCAGCGCCGCGCGTGCGGTCCGTAAAGCGTTCGGTCAAAAGGCGGTTGGACGTGAAGACAACAACGCATGCCACAAGGACAAGCGCGCTCACGAGGATGCGCGTCCACCAAACGGGCGACAGGCGCCGCCTTTTCACAGAATTCCCCAGGTCATTTCAGGATACTACCGCCCTACCCGCGCGGCGTCCATTGCAGCGCTTAGGCGTCAGCCAATTGCGCCATCAAACCGGCAAAAAGACGCTGACCGTCTGTGTTGCCATGCGCTTCTTCAAAGGCACGCTCAGGGTGCGGCATCATTCCCAGCACACGACGGTTTTCGGACAGAATGCCAGCGATATCGCCGCGGCTTCCGTTCGGGTTGTCCGTGTAGGTAAAAGCCACGCGATCATCGCCCTTAAGCTGCGCAATGGTTTCGTCGTCAGCAAAGTAGTTGCCGTCGTGGTGCGCAATCGGCACGCCGATTTCAGCGCCAGCGTTGTAGCCTTCAGTATAGGCGGAATTGGATGTCTCAACCTTCAAACCAACCGTGCGGCAGATGTATTTCAGCCCTGCATTGCGCAACAACGCACCAGGCAACAAGCCTGTTTCAGTCAAGATTTGAAAGCCATTACAAACGCCTAGGACGTATCCACCCGCATTCGCGTGATCGACAACCGCGTTACAAATTGGCGAATTCGCAGCAATCGCACCGCAGCGCAGGTAATCCCCAAACGAGAACCCGCCCGGGATCGCAACCAGATCAACACCCTTAGGGAGCGTTGCATCTTTGTGCCAAACCGTCGTGACATCCGCGCCGGATTTCTCAAGCGCCACTGCCATGTCACGGTCGCAGTTTGACCCTGGGAACTGTATTACTGCCGCCTTCATAGAACTTCGATCCGGTAGCTTTCGATCACTGTATTGGCGAGCAGCTTTTCACACATCTCACCAACTTGGACTTCGGTCGCGCCATCCGCGAGATCAAGCTCGATGACTTTACCTTGGCGAACACCGTCCACCCCATCAAACCCAAGCGCGCCAAGCGCGTGCTTTACGGCGGCCCCTTGTGGGTCCAAAACGCCGTCTTTCAACATTACATGTACGCGGGCTTTCATGGCAGCAGTCTTTCTTTGTTAGTTTATCAGTGTCGGCTTCGTGATGTTCGTCGCATTGGACGGCATCACACCAAGGCGTTTTGCAACTTCGGTGTAGGCGTCTGCCAGATCACCAAGGTCTTGGCGGAACACATCCTTATCGAGCTTGCGCCCAGTTTCGATGTCCCACAGACGGCAGCTGTCAGGGCTAATTTCATCTGCCACAACAAGGCGCATGAAATCATTGTCCCAAACGCGGCCAATCTCGATTTTGAAATCGATCAGTTTGATGCCGACCCCGTGCATAACACCGGCCATAAAGTCATTCACTCGTAGGGCGAGCGCGACAATATCGTCCAGATCCTGCTGCGTAGCCCAGCCAAATGCGATGATGTATTCTTCTGGCACCAGCGGATCCCCAAGTGAGTCGTCCTTGTAAGAGAACTCAACAATCGGGCGCGGCAGCGGTGTGCCCTCTTCCATGCCAAGACGTTTGGCCATCGTTCCTGCGGCAAAGTTGCGCACAATCACTTCAAGCGGAATGATCTCAACCTGACGGATTAGCTGTTCGCGCATGTTGATGCGTTTGATGAAGTGGGTCGGGACGCCAATGCGTTGTAGACCCAGCATAAAGAACTCAGACAGTCGGTTGTTTAGAACACCCTTACCGTCGATTACGTCTTTCTTTTCGGCGTTAAACGCGGTCGCGTCATCCTTGAAATACTGAATAAGCGTGCCCGGCTCAGTGCCTTCATAGAGGATCTTTGCCTTGCCTTCATAAACCAGTTTGCGACGTGCCATGCTGTCTCCTGCGCAGGCCCCTCTCTTTGGACGTCAAAGAGGGCAGAAAAGGCCCGATATGCGCCTCTTAAGCCAAGCCCCCCTTGCGGGCAAGCGCTGCGAGGGGCATATCTTGTATGAACACCAAATGGAGCCTGAAAATGTCCACTTTTGACGACCGCGAAAACGCTTTTGAAAACAAATTCGCCCATGACGCAGAAATGCAGTTCAAGGCAGAAGCCCGCCGCAACAAGCTTGTTGGCCTCTGGGCTGCTGGCCTGTTGGGTAAAGAAGGCGACGAAGCTGCGGAATACGCGAAAGAAGTCATCAAAGCCGATTTCGAGGAAGCCGGTCACGAAGACGTCTACCGCAAGCTGTTCACAGATGTTGGCCACCTATCCGATGAAGCCACCATTCGCGCGAAAATGGCGGAATGCATGGCAGAAGCCAAAGCACAGTTGCTTAACGAAGCTTAAACCCGTCGCGGTTGATAAAAATTTCGTTCTAATTCAATAGATAAAGTCAGGGCCAGCCCGTCGTTAGACGCGCTGGCCTTTACGTTTGGAAAACCATTCCCCCGCTACGTTGCCCCTCGTGGGGTCTAGCTAAAATTGAGGTGGGGTATGGGCATGTCACAAGATAAAACTTCTACGTCGGGGTTAAGCTCCGCTTTCTCGACGGGATGGATCGCGAGATCTGTTCCCATACTGGCGCTCGGCGTGTTCGGCGCATTGTTTGTGCGCCACATACTGCAGATGGAAAGCACCGCAATCTGGGCCGCGCTGGGATCATTGCAGTGGTGGCAATGGCTCGTCGCGATGGGGTTCACTGCGCTCAGCTTTCGCGCCATTGGCATCTATGACGTCTTGGTGCACCGCGTTCTACAAACCCGCCAACACCCAAACCTTGCGCGTAGCGCAGGCATAAAGGCGATCGCAGTTTCCCAGACTTTGGGATTTGGCGCAGTGACAAGCGCCTTGGTCCGCTGGCGTTGCCTTCCGGACCTATCCGCAAGCGCCATTGCACGGCTTTCTGCCGCTGTAAGCCTGTCGTTTCTGGCAGCACTCGCCGTTGTTGCAGCCCTCATCGTGCCGCCTTCTGGTCTCATACCTCACTCGAATGCGCTTGTTTTGGGTGGTCTCGCATCGCTTTTCGGATTGGTGCTTTTGGCACGCCTTGGTCACCGCCTTGGCTGGATACCGGCACCCGTTCGGGCCTCCACACTCCTTGTTTTACTCTCTGCGACAGCTGCGGACACAGGGTTTGCGGCAGCGGCGCTTTGGGTGCTTTGGCCTGAAGAGGTTTCTTTCCAGCTATTATTTGCAGCCTATGTTGTGGCGCTTGGCGCAGGGTTGCTTTCTAACGCCCCTGGCGGCGTCGGCGCGTTTGATCTGTCATTGCTCGCTCTTATTCCCGTCAGCAATTCTGCCGCGGCAATGGCCGCACTTCTGGCGTTTCGCACCATTTATTATGCACTCCCTGCCGCTATCGCATTGCTTTGCCTTATCCGCCCGACACCCGTCGCATCACAGCGGCCTATACAGCATCCCGAAGCCGCCCTTGCGCGGCAGACGGCTCATGTGTTCCCCCACAAGAAAGCGCCCCTCCTCACGCTGTCTTGCTGGGGGAATGGCGCGGTTCTCGGGGATTTCCCCGAAACGATTACTTTCTCTGATTTGCAAAAACGGGGCGCACCAAGCGCAGTCTATAAGTGTTCGGCAAAACACGCCGTTCACGCGCGCAAGGCAGGTTGGCAAACCGTTTTATGCGCTGAAGACGCACTGATTGATCTGTCCACTTGGTCTACCCAAGGCGCTGAGAAACGCCAATTGCGGCGCGCACTCAAATCTTTTGCAACCTCAGGCCTGCATATTTCCGAAGTCAGTGACACCACGTCGCTAGCCCATATCGCGCAAAGATGGGCGCGTGCGTCAGGTGGTGAACGCGGCCATACCATGGGGCGGTTTTGTCCCGACTATCTGCGCCATCAACGTGTGTTTGCTGCCTATGCCGGAACGACCCCGGTCGCCTTCGTTAGTTTTCACACAGGGCCGTTGTGGACGCTTGATCTTATGCGTCACGCGGCACTGCCGTCAGGCGCGCCTTTGCCCAATGGAACGATCCATGCGCTTGTCCATGCAGGCATTCTTGCTGCAATTCAGGACAACGCACATCAACTTTCCTTGGCCGCAGTCCCTTCAGCCGCAATGAACATCCCGTTCGCAACGCGAGCGATCGAAGCCTCAGCCGGATTGCGTCGCTTTAAACAATCCTTTGCCCCAACGTGGCACCCCCGCTACCTTTGCGCCCCAAGCAAAACGCAGCTTGTTTTCACAATGGCGACCTTGGCCTATGCCATTCATTACCCGCTGCCCTTGCCGCACCCAAAAACCGCTCAGCGAAATGATGAAAATTATTCAATTGCGCCGATGTCACGCACATGCGAAGCGCGTGCGACCCCTTTAGGAGCACGTCAAAATGTCCAGTATTCAACCGAACGCCCTGTCTGATCTTCTTGCAACCCGCGATTGGCTTTTGGCTGATGGCGCAACCGGTACGACCCTGTTCAACATGGGGCTACAGTCTGGCGATGCTCCGGAATTTTGGAATTTTGAACATACAGACCGGATCACCGCCCTATACCAAGGCGCGGTTGATGCTGGTTCCGACATTTTCCTGACCAACACTTTTGGCGGCAACGCGTCACGCCTCAAATTGCACGACGGCCAAGACCGAGTGTCTGAGATCAACAAAGCCGGCGCTGAGATAGGCCGCGAAGTCGCGGATAAGTCTGGGCGCAAAATCGTTGTTGCAGGCTCTGTCGGGCCAACGGGCGACATCATGGACCACATGGGTGGCACGCTGACATTCGATTCCGCCGTTGAGATGTTTCACGAGCAGGCTGAAGGGCTGAAAGCTGGTGGTGCAGATGTGTGCTGGGTCGAAACAATTTCCGCTGGCGATGAGTTCAAAGCCGCCGCCGCAGCCTTTGCGCTTGCCGACATGCCATGGTGCGGCACCATGAGTTTCGACACAGCCGGACGCACAATGATGGGTCTTACCAGCGCTGAATTGGTAAAGCTTGTCGGAAAATTACCAAACCCACCAATCGCGTTCGGTGCGAACTGCGGTGTTGGATCATCTGACCTGTTGCGCACTGTCTTGGGGTTCGCTGCGGCTGGGCCTGAACAACCCGTCATCGCAAAAGGCAACGCAGGCATCCCGAAATACGTTGAAGGCCACATCCACTATGATGGCACACCTGAGCTGATGGCCGACTACGCCTGTCTTGCCCGCAATAGCGGCGCGTCAATCATTGGTGGCTGCTGTGGCACGACACCAGAACATTTGAAGGCGATGCGCGAAGCACTGGAAACGCGCCCTAAAGCTGCTGCACCAACGTTGGAAGAAATCGCCGAAGCAATGGGTGGTTTTTCTTCTGAATCTGATGGCACTGATGGTGCAGGACCAACACGCGCACCGCGCCGTGGCCGACGCCGCAGCTAATCAGTCCAGGCGAAACTGAAGCCCCCTCACCTTCGTTCTGCAAACTATTCATTTGCTTGATCGTCGCAGTCTGCGCAACTTGTGTCGCAATCGGTCCAGACCGCCTGCGACATTTGCGCACAAATCAACCAACGACACTTCAAAGGGTTCCCTCATGTCCGACCAAGAAGACGACATCATCCTCGCAGACCTGAACGACGACGATCTTGTCGCGCAGATGTTTGATGACCTGTACGATGGCCTCAAAGAGGAAATCGAAGAGGCTGTGAATATCCTACTTGAACGCAAGTGGGTGCCTTACGACATTCTGACCAAAGCGCTGGTTGGCGGCATGACAATCGTTGGCCACGACTTCCGCGATGGTATTTTGTTCGTGCCAGAAGTGCTGCTGGCGGCGAACGCAATGAAGGGTGGCATGTTCATCCTCAAGCCACTGCTTGCAGAAACTGGTGCGCCACGTGTTGGTAAAATGGTTATCGGTACTGTTAAGGGTGACATCCACGACATCGGCAAGAACCTTGTGTCCATGATGATGGAAGGCGCTGGCTTTGAAGTTGTCGACCTTGGCATCAACAACGCCGTTGAAAGCTACCTCGACGCAATTGCGTCTGAAGAGCCCGATATTCTTGGCATGTCCGCCCTCCTCACCACAACCATGCCTTACATGAAAGTCGTGATCGACACGATGATCGAACAAGGCATCCGCGATGAGATGATCGTTCTGGTTGGCGGCGCGCCGCTGAACGAAGAGTTCGGCAAAGCCATCGGCGCGGACGCCTATTGCCGTGACGCAGCTGTGGCCGTTGAAACAGCAAAGACGTTTATGGCACGCAAGCACAACCAAGGTGCAACAGCCTAAACAAGGGTCAAACTTGACGAACATGCGCGTTTGGTGGCCCAATGCTGCCGAACGCGTTTTCATTTGAAAGGCACGAAATGCTCACTCTGTTTGCAGCTAAGGGTACCGTCGCCATTGCCAGCCAGATCTCTCTGGAAGAAGCAAATCTACCTTACAACATCCGCTGGATTAGCTTTGCCGATGGTGACCAGCACGCAGCACCCTTTCTGGCCGTGAACCCCAAAGGACGGGTTCCCGCCTTGATCACCGATTTTGGCCCGCTGACCGAGACGCCTGCGATCCTTGAATACGTCGCTGAACTATCGGGCCAATTGATGCCCGAAGCGGCGATTGAGCGCGCCCGCGTACGTGAAATGCTCAGCTATCTCGCCTCGACGATGCATGTAAATCACGCCCATAGGTTTCGTGGTGCACGGTGGGCTGACGACCCTTCGGCCCATGCTTCAATGGTTGCCAAAGTCCCGCAAACAATGGCTGACAGCTGCGCCTATGTTGAAAGCCAATTGCCTGACACGGGATGGCTCGTCGGCACCTATTCAATCGCTGACATTCATTTGGTAACTGTATGTCGTTGGCTGGCGGGTGATGGAGTCGACATTGCGAACTATCCGAAACTCGCGGCGCATTTTGCCGCCATGACATCGCGTCCAGCAGTCGCAAACGTCTTCAAAGCCCATGCATAGCCCTGATATCGTGCAAAACCAGACCCGTGGAACGGGTCGCATTCTTTTGATCGCCTGTGGTGCCTTGGCGCGTGAAATCCTCGCGCTGAACGAAGCGAACGGCTGGGATCATCTGCACCTACATTGCCTGCCCGCGAACCTTCACCACACGCCCGATAAGATCGTGGGTGCTGTTGAAAAGATGGTCGCGGAACGCCGTAATGACTTTGAGGACATCTACGTGGTTTACGCCGATTGCGGCACCGGCGGGCTGTTAAAGGCCGCGTGCGATCGCATGGGTGTACAGATGGTCGAAGGCCCCCATTGCTATAGTTTCTTTGAGGGCAATGCCGCGTTTGAAGAACTGGGCGAGATGACAGCATTCTACCTAACAGACTTTTCCGTCCGCCAGTTTGACGCGTTTATTTGGAAACCGCTCGGCATGGATCGCCACCCCGATCTTCGCGATATGTACTTCGGCAATTATGAAAAGATGGTCTATCAGGCCCAAACAGACGACCCGGCCCTGACTGAGCTGGCCAAGAAACACGCAGAACGCCTTGGGCTCAAGTTTGAGCGTCGCCTGACTGGCTATGGTGATCTTGAAACGTCGCTTGCCGCAGTTCGTTAAGCAGTAACGCTCCGAATCCGCTCAATCATTGCGCGCAATCCGTTGGACCGCTGCGCCGACAAATGGTCATTCAGTCCAAGACGTTCGAATTCCGCCCGCGCATCAACGCCAGCAACCTCATTCACAGGCAGTCCGTTATACAATGCATGCAAAATCGCGATGAGCCCGCTGACGATCATTGCGTCACTTGCGCCTTGGAACGTGAACACGCCGTCATCGACCTTGGGAACCAGCCAAACCTGTGATGCACAGCCATCAACCTTGGTCGCGGGAACTTTGAACGCGTCATCAAGCGGCGGCATCTCGCGGCCCATGTCGATGACATGCGCATACCGGTCTTCCCAATCATCCAGAAACTCGAACGTTTCAGCAATATCTTCAAAGGCGGTCGTGGCCATAGTAATCCCCTATCTTGCTCCTGACTTAGGCCCCACCCCGCCAAACGTCCAGTGCCCGCTTTTCATACACGCAACTTTGGGCTAGCAAGACGTACCAACCAAGACCAAAGGGACTGACACATGCTGCGCGCAACACTTTTAGGCACCGCTGTTCTGCTCACGCTTTCGGGCTGCGCACGGATTTCCGAAAGCCGGTTCAATCCTTTTAACTGGTTTGGGAACAGCTCTGAGGTCGCCGTGGCCGAGCCAAGTGAGGTTCGCCCACTTATTCCAGAAGGTCGCCGTGACGTAACAGTCGATGGTCGTGTTCTAGTTCAAAGCATTACATCCCTCAACGTTGATCGCGCACCAAGTGGTGCCATCGTGCGTGCGGTTGGCGTTGCTGAAACGCAGGGCTTCTTTAATGCGGAACTAGTCAGCCGCGGAGTTGAAAACGGGGTTCTTATGCTTGAGTTCCGCGCCCAAACACCGAACCGCCTAGAAGTGCCGGGCACAACGCGCTCTCGCCAAATCAGCGCAGCTTACGTCATTGATAGTATTGACCTTTCAGGCATCCGCACAGTTCGCGTTCAAGCGGCTACAAACGCGCGAACATCTGGCCGTTAAACACCTTTTATAGCGTAAACGTAACGACCTTTTCGCCCTTTACGGCCAAGCCGATCTCGCCATTGCAAAGGCGCATGGCATCGTCGCCGAACACCTCTTTGCGCCACCCACGAAGGGCTGCGACATCGCGAATTCCGCCTGCAATCGCATCCAGATCAGCGCTGTTGGCGATCAACTTTTGGGCCACACCCTCAGTGTCCGCGGCGGATTTAACCAGAACGCGTAGCATGTCTGCCAAAGCAGGGTTCACCTGAAGTTTCTCACGGTTGGAATCAACGCGCGGCGCATCTTCGGGTTTGACAGCCAAACCAACCTTCACCGCATTCAAGATACCTTCGGCAATCTCACCACGGCGGGCTTCGCGTAGCAAAAGACGCGAACGGCTAAGGTCTTTTTCAGACGCGGGCTTAGTCGATGCGATCTCAACCAAGGCGTCGTCTTTGAACACGCGGTTGCGCGGAATATTGCGGGATTGCGCGTGGTTTTCGCGGAACCGCGCCAATTCGCGTACGATCGACAAAAACTTGCCCGTGCTTGTGCGTGTCTTCACCCGCTTCCATGCCAAATCTGGGTCGGCTTTGTACGTGGCCGGATCGTTTAGCACGGCCATTTCTTCGGCCACCCACTTCTTGCGACCAGACTTATCTAATTGGGCGGACAGAAATTCATAAATGACGCGCAAATGGGTCACGTCAGCCAACGCATAGGTTTGCTGTGCATCCGTCAGTGGACGGCGCGACCAATCGGTAAAGCGCGAAGACTTATCAACGGAATCCTTAGCGATTTTGCGTACCAGCGTTTCATAGCCGGCCTGTTCACCAAACCCGCAAACCATCGCAGCGACCTGCGTGTCGAACAACGGCGCGGGAATAACACCTTGATCAATATAAAAAATCTCAAGGTCTTGGCGGGCAGCGTGGAAAACCTTAACCACGTTTTCATCTTGGAAAAGCGCATAAAGCGGTGCCAGGTCAAGCCCATCAGACAGCGGATCAACCAAAACTGCGTCATCATTTCCATCACCCGCATAGGCCAGTTGGATCAGGCAAAGTTTGGAATAATAGGTCCGTTCGCGCAGGAATTCGGTGTCCACGGTCACGTAAGGATATTTAGAGGCCTCGGCGCAATACGCGGCAAGCTCGGTCGTCGTTGTGATGGTCTTCATCTGGGCCTGTTCATTTGGCTAATGCGGGGTCACCCGCTTCTTGCGCCAATCTAGGGGAACGGCCACCTAAGTTAAAGCCCACATAAGGGTGCAAAACAGACACAATCTTCGCCAAACGGTTGTAATTGGGTTGATCTGAAAACAATCGAACATCAAAGTGATGACGCTTGCCCGGGGGGGACTGGTCAAAGGCGGCACTTCGGTGGCCACTCTGGAACTATACGTCACGGGCGATGAGATTGGGTTTTACAACTCTGTTTCTGTCAGCGGTAAAAGCAATGGAACCAAGGTCATCCTTGGCGACACAAATCCGCTTGGCTCATCGACTGACGTGTTCCGGATAGAGATTTCGGGCGTAAGTGGTTCGGACACTGGGTTCGAGTACGGCATGATCGTTACGGTTTATGCCTACCCCGACACCGCCCCCCCCACACCAATATACACAAGCCAACTGTCAGATCCCGACGCCTACAATGGGCGCGCAACGTCGGCTGATCACTTTATCTTTGACGGCGTGGGCGACACCGGCTTGGTAATAGACTTAGACGGAATCTCAACCGGCGATCACCAAATTGGCCCCGGCATTAGCCCGACCCGCTATCAAGAGTTTGAGTTTTCAAGCCTGTCGACAACCCCACCCGTATTTCCTTGCTTTGCAAAGGGTACATTGATTGAAACAGATGCAGGGCCAATCGCGGTTGAATCACTGACCATTGGTGATCTTGTGCGCACAATGGACAACGGGTTCCAGCCAATTCGATGGATCGGAAACCGCAAGATCAGCGGACGGGCGGACATGGCACCAATCTTGATCCGCGCAGGAGCATTGGGCAATTATCGCAACCTATATGTTTCACCGCAACACCGCATGCTCGTGAATGACTGGCGCAGCGAGATGTATTTCGGTGAACCGCAGGTTTTTGTTGCGGCCAAGCACCTCACGAACGATTCCACCATTCGCAGTGCACCATGCGACGAAGTCACCTACGTCCACATGAGCTTTGATCAACACGAGGTCATCTATGCTGAGGGCATCCCCTCCGAGAGCTTACATCTCGGGGCGATGACAATGTCATCCCTAGATCGCGCATCCAAAGCCGAAGTTCTAACCCTGTTCCCAGAGCTTCAAGTCAATGAACCAAGCCCAATTGCCCACGCGTGTTTGCGACGTTGGGAAGGTGAACTTTTACAGATTGGCTAGAAACGTATCGGCGTTTTGTCATTCGCTGCAAAGCTGCGCAAAACAGCTGGGTACAATTTATGTTCCAATGGAAGCAAACGACTGGCGAGGGTTTCTGGCGTATCACCCTCTTCAATCGCGATACGTGCTTGGCCTAGAACAGGTCCGTCATCCAACGCGGCGGTCACTTCATGGACGCTACAACCGTGTTCATTATCCCCCGCCTCAAGCGCACGCGCATGGGTGTGTAGGCCTTTGTACTTGGGCAACAGCGACGGATGAATGTTTAACATCCGCCCTTCATAACGCGCAGTGAAGCCTTCTGTCAGGATGCGCATGAACCCCGCAAGGCAGACGATATCAGGCTGATAACCCTCAAGCGTTTTATGAAGAACTTCCTCGAAGGCACTACGATCATTAGGATAATCACGATGATCGACAGCAGCCGTCGCAATCCCAAGGTCACGCGCTTTCGCAAGCCCGCCGGCATTAGGATCATTTGAAATCACGACCACCGGACGCGCCGGATGATCGCCAACCATGCTTTGCGCAAGCGCCACCATATTCGAGCCACCACCCGAAATCAGGATGGCAACCCGTTTGCTCATACCAATGAGCCTGTGTAGCTGACGCCCTCGCCCGCAACGATCTCACCGATTACTGCCACGCTGTGGCCTGCGGCTTCAAAGGTGTTGCCGATGGCCTGCGCTTTGTCGCGCTTCACAACAGCGACCATGCCCATCCCGCAGTTGAAGGTCTTAAGCATTTCAGCTTCATCCAAGCCGCCCTGCTCAGCCAACCATTTGAACACGGGTGGCAAAGGCCATGCATTCAGTTCGACGTTCGCACCAAGCCCTTCAGGCAAGACGCGCGGCAGGTTTTCGGTCAAGCCACCGCCCGTAATGTGGGCAAACGCGTGAACAGCGCCCTCATCTTTCAGTGCCGCAACGCAGCCTTTTACGTAAAGTGTCGTTGGCGCAAGCAGAGCTTCCCCCAATGTACCAGCACCCCAAGGACAGTCGTCGCCCCAGCCAAGACCGGATTTTTCAACAATCGCACGGACCAAAGAATAGCCGTTAGAATGCACACCATTGGACGTAATGCCGACCAAAACGTCACCCTCTTCAACACCCGCAGGCAGATCAGCGCCACGTTCCATCGCACCAACGCTGAAGCCAGCAAGGTCGAAATCACCTTCAGGGTACATGCCGGGCATTTCCGCCGTTTCGCCGCCAATCAATGCACAACCAGACAGCTCACAGCCCTTAGCGATGCCGTTGATGATGCGTGTTGCTTGTTCAAGTTCAAGCTTGCCAGTCGCGAAATAGTCTAGGAAAAACAGCGGCTCAGCGCCTTGGCAAACCAGATCGTTGACGCACATGGCAACAAGATCAATCCCAACGCCGTCGACGTTACCCGTATCAATGGCGATGCGCAGTTTGGTACCGACACCGTCCGTCGCCCCCACAAGGATCGGATCGCTATAACCAGCGCCTTTCAAATCAAACATCGCGCCAAAGCCGCCAAGCCCTGCCATAACACCGGGTCGCGTGGTGCGTTTAGCTGCCGGCTTAATGCGTTCTACCAGCGTGTTACCTGCGTCGATATCAACGCCAGCATCCGCATATGTCAGTCCAGTTTTGCTCGTATCGCTCATCTGCTTTGTCCCCTAGGTCGCCTTGCCCTGCGCGATACCTCAAAGCCCCCTTGCGAGCAACTACCCTGCGCAGCAGTATTCAATTTCTTGACCAGCACCGCCTAGATCATCATCACTAGAGCATGGAATTCTTGACCACGTTCATCCGTGATACCTTTGCACTCAATGAAGCGCTCTCCCCGATCTACCTGGGATGTTTCGTTCTGTTCACAGCGTTGGTTTACTTAGTGCGCCGCGAGAAAGGCAGCTTCATCGCATTCTTAATCCCGCGCGAAATCTGGTCGCACAGATCCATTCGGGTGGATGTGGCGCTCATCGTCATCAATCGGCTTTTGTCCTTGTTTGGCCTATTTGCGCGGTTTGCAGCTGTACCTGTTGTGGCCACTTGGGTCGCGGAGATGATCCAGCATCCCGCGTTGTCGGGTTTCAGCCTCTCGCCGTTGGTACTTGCAGGGTTGGTCTTTGTGATAACGGACTTCACGTCGTATTGGATTCACCGCATTCATCACGGCTCAAGGGTCTTGTGGCCATTACACGCTGTTCATCACAGCGCCTCTGTTCTGACGCCGTTAACCGCCTACCGCACGCATCCTGTCGCCCAGATGGTCACGACAGCGATGGCAACTGTCATTTTCGGAGTTGTGTTTGGCGTTTTAGTTGGCGCGTTCAGCCCAGACCTCAGCCTGTATGAAATCGCTGGTGTGAATGCCTTTGTGATCTTATCCAACTTGACCGTCTCCAATTTTCACCACTCCCACATCTGGGTCAGCTTCGGGCCAATCATTGAGCGATTGATCATCTCCCCTGCACAACATCAAATTCACCATTCCGTTAAGCCACGCCACTTCAACCGCAACTACGGGCAGGTCTTAGCTGTTTGGGATTGGATTTTCGGGACCCTCTATATAATTCGCGAAAAAGAGGTTGTGACCTTTGGTCTAACAGACAAAGCCGACGCGCCCTTGATGACGCACCGGCTTGGCCCCATTCTACTAGATCCATTGCGCCGCGTGTTTCGGTCAGCGCGCTAGAATCAGAACCTCATGATGAGATCATCGTCGTCATCCGCGTCGGCTTCAGGCGCTTTCGCGCGATCTGAGCTCTGGTTGACCCCATTAATAAGCAACACAGCCCCGACCAACAGCAAGAGGATCACAGCCCCATCTGCACCACCGCTAGACGCGGTTGGTGTCGAAACGGGTGCGCCGGCAAAAGCCGATGTTGCGAAGCCCATTGAAAGAGCGCTTAAGAAAATTGTCTTCATAATTTTTCCCCAAAAATTTTTAATATCCAAACCATAGGTTCAAAGTCATTTATTCCAAAGATGTTTTTTGAAACGGGGCGAAACACTTGACCAGCCGTCTCTGTCTGGTAGCACCTGTTTTCGGCGGGCCTGTAGCTCAGTTGGTTAGAGCAGAGCGCTCATAACGCTTTGGTCGTAGGTTCGAGTCCTACCGGGCCTACCACCGCGCAATTTGCAAAGGCAAATTCGCGGATCAGGACGTGGCGCTTTTGCAAGGCAAACTCACGGTGCCGTTTCCGCAAACGCATCTAATTCCGGTTCAGCGCCAATTCGTATCAACGCGCCAAAACGATTTCTGCCTTCAATCCGCCCATGTCCGCGCTTTCGCCAAGGCGCAGCAGCCCACCATGCGCGCGTGCAATATCTTCGACAATCGCCAAGCCAAGCCCAACACCAGTGCCTCGGTCTTGGTTGCGCGCAGGATCAAGGCGTGTGAATGGACGCACGGCGTCTTCTCGTTGCTCAGCTGGAATGCCCGGACCGTCGTCTTCAACACAAAACACCAGCGCTTTTGGCGTCATCGAAACCGTCAGACGGGCATTGCTGGCATAGCGCAGCGCATTGCCAATAAGGTTTTCAAGCGCGCGTCGGATCGCAAGCGGCCGAAGCGCCACTTCGCCTCCGCCTTCCATGACCCCGGCCGTAACCGCCTGCCCCATACGTTCGCCGTCAGCCAGAATGGTCGCTGCAAGTGCGATCGGATCCACCATTTCCGCCTCGCCCTCGGCATCACCACGGGCAAAATCAAGGAATGCATCAAGCAGCCCCTGCATATCATCGACATCGCGCACCAATGGCGCAGCCTCGTCTTCATCCATCATCCCCAAGCCAAGCCGAAGCCGCGTCAGCGGCGTGCGTAAATCATGGCTTACACCTGACAACATCATCGTTCTGGTATGGGTTTGGCGCTCAATCCGGTTGCGCATATCTAAGAATGCGTGACCCGCCGCGCGAACCTCGTTTGCGCCCGCGGGGTGATAGGGCACGACATGTCCGCGTCCGTACTCGGTGGACGCCGCCGCAAGCCGTTTGATCGGGCGCAACTGATTTCGCAGGTAAAAATAGGCAATCAACGTCATCAATGCGCCAAGCACGATCAGCCAAACCAACAGTTGGTGGGGGTTGGACGCAGACACACGCCACCGTTGAAATTCAATCAACATCGGTCCGTGTGCGCTGTCAAACCACAACTCAACCCTGCTGGTATTTGGAAGTACAACAGGGCCAAGCTCGCTCATGGTTTCGTGCAACGTTCGCTCAACCACGCCCCCCGTTAGGTCAAACCAACGGCGTTCGCCTGATGTCGGCATGCCAGACGCAGGGACGGTCAGTGTTAACCCCAGCGGCGTTGCAACGCGTTCCTCAACCGCCATTAGGTCTGTCAAATCCGGTGACGCGTTCACCGCATCTTGCACATACTGCAAATCCAGCGACACAGAGCGCGTCATCTGCTCTGTAACTTTTTCGAAATGGCGTTGAACAATGCCAATAGAAATGACCAATTGCAGGGTGACGACCGGCAAAACAAGGATCAGCGCCGCCCGCCCATAAAGGGAACGCGGCATGTAATGTTTGAGCCATTTGAAAGACATGCGATAAGCCATAACGCGAAGCTAATGCGAAATGGCAGACAAGGGAACGCAGTATGAGCAATGAGGCGCCAAAGGCCGGAGTTCCGGTCCAATTGGAAGACGGATTGTCTTGCGTGTTGGCCCCGAATCCGTCCCCGATGACCTACAGGGGGACGAACACCTACCTTCTCGGAAAAAATAACCTTGCAGTGATCGATCCTGGCCCCTTGGACGACGAACACCTTGCAGCATTAATAGCCGCAATTGATGGCCGCCCGGTTAGTCATATCCTCGTGACACATAGCCATTTGGACCATTCCCCCCTCGCCCGCGCACTGTCCGAAAAGACCGCTGCGCCGATCTATGCCTTTGGTGATAGTTATGCTGGCCGTTCGAAGATTATGAAAACTCTCGCGGCATCAGGTGAGATGGGTGGTGGCGAAGGTGTCGACCATGACTTCACACCAGATATTTTGTTGACCGACGGTGAGGTTATCGACGGAGACGCTTGGACGCTCACCGCGTGCCACACACCGGGACACTTCGGGAATCATCTCAGCTTTCTGTGGGGCAACGCCGCCTTTACTGGTGATCACTTGATGGGTTGGGCCAGCTCGCTTGTCTCGCCGCCAGATGGTGATCTTACGGATTTTATGGCGTCTTGCGCTGCACTTTCGAAAACGGCGATGACTCGCGCCTATTCTGCCCACGGCGCGCCGATTTTTGATGCTCAATCGCGCCTCGCAGACCTCGTTTCCCACCGTTTGACCCGCGAGGCAGAGATTCTCACCGCGCTAGACAACGGCCCCGCAACATCGGTTGAATTAACCAACCGTATCTACCACGACATCCCAAAGCCCTTACTTCCAATGGCGCAACGCAATGTGCTGGCCCATCTTGTGGACCTCATCCAACGCGAAAAAGCCGCATCAATAGGCCCGCTTTCAGCCTCAGCGCAATTTGTCCTGACGTGAAGCGAAAAAACCTTTCAACCCCCCTAGACGCGCCAGAATCTCGTGGCTATACGGACCTTGGTTTTCCGGCGTAGCTCAGCGGTAGAGCAGTTGACTGTTAATCAATTTGTCGTAGGTTCGATCCCTACCGCCGGAGCCACATTACTAAATAAAAACAAATACTTAAACGCAATTCAGGCTATGTGAACTGTATCGGTATGTATGTGCGCAAGCACTACGGAAGCAAGGTATGTCATATGATTGGCGTTGCACGCCTGCCACAGAGCTGCGCCTTTAAAGTCGGATAAGCGCTCGCAATGGGGCAGATAGCTGACTTTCGCTGTAGTCTGTTCCAAGGTCAGCTAAGCGGGAAGAAGCGAACCTTCCGGTCTGCAAGTTTAAAGTCGGCGGACGCACGCCAGGTTTGAACGGTCGTTGTTGGTTTGGATTTCACGCCCTCCTTCTGGAGAAACAGCACCATAACACAGAGCAAGCACGTATCAGATTAATGCATCATTGAGAATGCAGAGCTGGCCCCGAACTTCAAGGAAATACCTAACATCTAAGGCCAAGCCGACAAGCTGTTGCATTGGCCCGTCCCAGCGTCGGCATCAGAGAGACAACATACTGCAATCGGCCCTTGCGGTTCTATGACTTAGTTTAAGCCAACGGGCGATGCCGCACGGCAGGGCGTGTTCGATTGCATAGAGACGTCTTATGACTCAAACCGCATCCACATAAACAACGGCATGCCGTGATCGACCGAAATTGACTCAGGACAGAGCAATTTGAAAAGGCTGGTATCTGGAAAACTTGGGGTGCCTCAAGTCAAAATCCATTTTAGAGCAGGAAGTCGGTGGACTCCAAATCAACCAATCCGGTCAGCTCAATCTCGAAATCCGCCGTGCCGTCGCCGTCGAGGTCGGCTTGTATCACGGTAGTCCCCATCGCGGCGTCTTGTTCGAAACGAAGTTCGCCTGCGGTGTTTGAGAACGCGGTGTCTTGGATAAAGTCGAACACGTCGTTGCCACCGCCACCCACGGAGTTGGCGTCAAAACGGCTGATCTCGATCCGGTCTTCGCCAGATGTGAAGTCGGTGATGATATCGCGATTGCCCGTGCCCACACCCGACTCGACGGTATTGAAGTAGATGAAGCGATCGCGCAACGTGTCGTCGCCTCCAGTCATGGTATCAACGCCCGCATTTCCATAGATCGCGTCGGCCCCGGCCTCGCCCAACAACGTGTCATCGCCACCGCGCCCGTAGAGCCGGTCAGTGAAGTTGCCGCCGTAGAAGATATTGTCGGCTGTGTCGCCCCGCAGCTGGTCGTTCCAGTTTGAACCTTCGAACACCTCGACATCGGTGTACGTGTCCCCCACCGCGAACCCAAAGTTCAGCGCGTTGATTTGCAGATCAACAATCACCCGCCCTGTGGTGCTGGTAAAGGTGACCGTGTCGGTCCCGTCGCCGCCATCGATAGCGTTCGCGCCTGCGTCGCCTTCTAGCGTGTCCGCGTTAGACGATCCCTCGAGGTTCTCAAAACCGGTGAACACATCTCCCGTCGCATCGCCTCCGCTGGCCGCTCCGGTGGTCATGTTTACGGACACACCCGATGACGAGGTGGAGTAGGACAACGTGTCTCCCACGGCACTGTTACCGCCACCGTCGAGGACGTCGCTTCCGCCGCGGCCTTCGATTGTGTCGTCGCCTTCATTGCCATCAATGTCGTTGACCGCGTTATCGCCTCTCAGTACGTCCTCGCCACCACCGGCTGAAATGTTTTCGAACTCAAAAAGGTCGGCGATGTAGGTGCCACTCACGGTGTAGAAGCTCTCACCTTCCAGATCGACATCGTAATCAGAAGAGTAGGTTTCAAACACGAATGTATCGACGCCGCTGCCGCCGGACATTTCGTGGTTGCTGCCTAGATTGCCTTGACCCACACCTGTCAATGAAAACCCAATAATATCATTTCCGGCGCCGCCGTCGAACTGGTTCGTGCCGGGCACGGGAAAGCTTGTAGTGCTGCTGGAGACAAGAATGATGTCGTCGCCATCACCACCATCAATGGCGTTGTCGCTGCCGTTGCCGAACAAGATGTCATCATACTGGGATCCGATCAAACGCTCGATGTTGATCAACGTGTCGTCACCTGCACCGCCCGTTGATTGCTGCGATCCTTGAATGGACAAGTCAACGGTGACCCCAGAACCAGCCGTTTCATAGGACGCCGTATCGTTACCAACACCGCCATCCAAAGTGTCATTACCCTCGCCGCCCGTGAAGACATTGTTGCCGGAGTTCCCCGTAAAAACGTCGTTGACTGAGGTCCCCACGACGTTCTCGATATCGCGTATAATATCGGTGCCGTTGCCGACTGCACTTCCATCGACCGCGCCTTCGGCAAGGGTGACCGTGACCCCAAACAGACTCTGCGAAAAATCGGCCGTATCCCGCCCTCCGTCGCCGTCAATCGTATCATCACCGACACCACCGTAGAGGGTGTCGTTGTTCGCGCCACCGTTGAGTACATCATTACCATATTGGCCATAGAGGGTGTCTTCACCCACTCCGCCGTCTAGTGTGTCATTGCCAGCGGAATAGACCGCCCCATTCGCGCCACTCGAAGAGTAACCGTGATCACCGTAGAGAACATCATCTCCACCGTGGCCATTGAGAATGTCGTTACCTCCATTCACGATAACGCCAGAAGAATTGGAATATTCGAAATCACCGTACAGGGCGTCGTCTTCACTGCTGCCGTTCAGTATGTCGTCACCAGCATTGAGTATGGTGGCATTACCGTAGAGCCAACGTACGTCACCAGTTAAAGTGACCTCACGATTGGTGCCGGTGAGAATGTCATCACCCCCGTAAATCGTATGCATCTGACTACTACTGAAGTCGCCGCGGATAGTGACATTCCCGGCGCCAGCGGCGCTGATGTCTGTGATTTCATCATTACCACCGGTAATTTCCCCAATCGAAAAAGTAACCAAGCCTTCACCATTCACAGTAATACTTAAGTTTGGATCGAGAGCATCAATAGTAACGACATCATTGCCACCAACAAAACCGTCACGGACAAACTCGCCGTCAAGATGGTAATCACCGCTGCCGGTGAGCGTGCCTGTATCGTTCGACCCCACATGACCCTCAAATGGGGTGTATGGTCCAAAGGAAAAATCTACGGCGTCGCCGCCAATGTTGAATGTATTGTCCTGTGAAAACGCAGCCGTCCAAAATAAATCGTCATTCCCGCTTATCAAGTCAGCCAATATCGGCTGCAACGACGAAAACGCGATGGTGAGGTCAGTGTCACCGTCATTTTCAGTATCGATTAGTATCTGGGCGACGCTGCCCGTCGGGTCTGCGCCGGGGTAGGTAAAGGCCCCCACAAGGGTAATTCGACTTCCGTCAAAAGTTGTCCATTCATATGTCGACGAGCTTGACGTCAAAACAACATCAATATCCACGTCAAAATTCCGGTTATCAGGCAGAACACTTCCAGTTGCAGCAGTAATCGTAGCCATCATAAATTCCTTTTAAAATACTTGCACGTCCGCAGAATATTGCCGGATCGCCCCAAAATAGAGGTTAATGCTAACGGCAACTTTGGCATTTGGCAAATTACGGAATCGCTGCGTAGCTATGGGCTCAAAGCCGCCGTTCGCTGCAACTGCGAACGGTCTGGCCTACCGGAAGGTCTGCTCTGCGGACAAAGTTAGCTTTCGCTGCAGCCGCGCCAATGTCCGGTTTGATATCATCAGAGTTAAAGGCCAATCGCTTGATACGCCCCCGAAATACGTTTGATGGCAATCTCATATGCAGCGTCTCGTAATGTCACGGCACCATCCCGGCTTTGGTGCGCATGTGCCGACACTTCGGCAAACGCTTGATGCATCATTTCAGCCAAACCCGACCGTACAAGGTCGATTTCGCCGCGTTCGGCGAGAAATTCGCCCTTATGTTCAGACGGAAAAGATTGCCCTGTCATTTTCTCCATCGAGTGGGCGAGAATACGATGCTCCCGGTCGGTCTGGCGACGCTCCATCAAGCCAAAGGGCATGTGGGTGAGGTTTTTAACCCATTCAAAATAGCTGACGACCACTCCCCCTGCATTGGCCAACATATCAGGTATGATCGTGATGCCGCGTTGTCTGAGAATTTCATCAGCGGCATATGTGACGGGGCCGTTCGCAGCTTCCACCACCAGCCGCGCTTGAATTCTTGCTGCGTTGTCCGCGTGAATGACGCTTTCCAAAGCCGCGGGGATCAGGATATCGCAGGCATCTTCCAATGCCGCAGCGCCGTTCATGTCAGATGTTCCGCCCTCAAATCCCATGATGCTGCCCGTCGCGATTTGATGCGCTTTGAGGGCCGCGATGTCCAAGCCATCGGCGTTGCGCACCACACCGTCATGTTCAATCACGGCGATAATCTTGCACCCATCGTCAACGCTGAGAAACTGCGCGGCGTGGCAGCCGACGTTTCCCAACCCCTGTATGATAACGCGCTGCCCCTCCAGTTTGTCGCTCTCAAATCCTGCAGCGTGTCTGTCCCGTTCAGACTGAAAGAACGCATGGATCGCGTATTGCACACCGCGCCCTGTGGCTTCCGTTCGCCCAGCGATCCCGCCACCTTCGACCGGTTTGCCTGTAACGCATCCCATTCCGTTGATATCATCGGGTTTGTAGCGGCGATATTCATCTGCAATCCACATCATCATTTGCTGATTGGTGCCAACGTCAGGGGCCGGAACATTGGTGGCAGAGGCCAGAAACCCGTGGCGCATAAGTTCTTGCGCGAAGCGGCGGGTGATTTTCTCAAGCTCGAACGGCTCCCAATCGGACGGCGTGATTTCCAATGCGCCCTTTGATCCGCCAAACGGCAGGTTGAGCAAGGCGCATTTATAACTCATCAGCGCGGCCAATGCTTCGACCTCATCTTGATCAACGTTGGGCGCGTATCTAATCCCGCCCTTTGCAGGGCCGCTATGGGTGGAATGCGTGGCGCGCCATCCACGAAAGGTAAACATCCGCCCGCGCAGACGCACACCAAAGCGGGTGACATAGGTTGCATTGCAGGCCTTAATTTTATCAGACAAGCCATCTGGCATATCCACATTTACGGCTGCGCGGTCGTACATCGCCTCTACGTCAGACAGGAACCCCGCGCTCATGATTTTGCCTTTCCATAACCACCACCACCGGGGGATTTGAGGACAAAAACATCACCGACATCCATCTGCGCGACATCATTACCCTGCATTGCGATCTGAGTTCCATCCGCACGAACGACAGAGTTTTCGCCCGTAGCGCCGGGTGCCCCGCCTGATGCCCCATGTGGCGCAGTTTTGCGATGTGATGTCAGGGTCGTGACGGTCATCGGTTCCATAAACCGCAATTTGCGGATGATGCCGTCACCACCTTTGAACGCCCCATCACCACCAGAACCGCGCCGGATTGAAAATTCCTCCACGCGCACGGGAAAACGCGTTTCCAGAACTTCTGGGTCCGTCATGCGGGTGTTGGTCATGTGGCTGTGTACAGCACTGGCCCCATTGAACCCATCGCCTGCACCGGTGCCGCCGCAAATCGTTTCATAGTTTTGGACGTCGTCATTACCATAGACGAAGTTGTTCATCGTCCCTTGGCTGCCCGCGACGACACCAAGCGCACCATAAAGAGTGTCTGCGATGGCTTGGCTGACTTCAGTGTTGCCCGAAATAACCGCAGCCGGCGCATCAGGGTTGATCATGGATCCTTGGGGAACAGTTAGATGCAGTGGCTTCATGCAGCCTTCGTTCATGGGGATGTTGGCCCCGACGAGCGTGCGGAAGACATACAAGACCACGGCGCGACAGATGGACAAAGGTGCATTGTAGTTAAGTTCATCTTGTTTGGACGTACCCGTAAAATCAATGTCAGCAGTACGTGCTTTTTTGTCGACCGAGATCTTCACTTTGATCTGAGCACCGCTGTCCAGTGGATAGGTGAAATCGCAATCATGCAGCACCTCCAAAACACGGCGCACGCTTTCTTCGGCGTTGTCTTGGACATGGCCCATATAGGCATGCACAACGTTTAAACCGAACTGTCGGGTGATCTTTTGCAATTCCCGCTCGCCCGTTGCGTTGGCGGCAATTTGCGCGGCCAAATCGGCCATGTTCTGATCCACATTGCGGCACGGATATTTGGCGGAAGACAACAACTCACGGGTTTGCGCCTCTTGCAGGACGCCTTGTTTGACCAGCAGGAAGTTGTCGATCAACACGCCTTCTTCATCAATATGGCGACTGTCTGGGGGGGCGGAACCTGGCGTCGTGCCACCAATGTCGGCGTGGTGCCCGCGAGAGGCCACCGTGTAGATGATGTGTTCACCAGTGGCATCAAAAACCGGCGTGATGACTGTCACATCGGGCAAGTGGGTGCCGCCATTGAACGGGTTGTTCATCATGAACACATCGCCGGGGCGAATTTTGCCCGCATTCTGCCGCAGGATCGAACGTACGCTGCCCGACATGGACCCCAGATGCACCGGCACATGTGGTGCGTTAGCGACCAGATCACCGTGATGGTCGAAAATCGCACAAGAGAAATCCAAGCGTTCTTTGATATTCACTGAAAAAGCGGTGTTCGCGAGGGTCGCACCCATCTGTTCGGCAATGGACATGTAAAGGTTGTTGAACACCTCAAGCATGACCGGATCAACAGTGGTGCCGATGGCCTCAACGCGATCCAGCGGCACGATGCGACGCAGCACAAGGTTGCCACCCGCCGCGCACTCAGCCTGCCAACCATCCTCAATGATATTGGTGCCCGTTGGTTCGGTCAAAATCGCAGGTCCTTTGACGGTTTCCCCAGCCGCAAGGCACGCGCGATTGACCAAGGGTACATCCACCCACGTCCCGTGGACATACATTCGGGCGGTTTTACCGTCTACATTAATGTGGGCTGTATCGGGTAAGGTCACCGTTTCGCCAGTAGAGCCAATCGCCTCCGCTGTAAGCAGATCGATGATCAACGTCGCGTTCTCAGGCACAAAACCAAAGCGGGTTTTATGCGCCTGATTAAAGCTAATGGTCATCTCGCTCGGGGTGCCGAAAGGCACCTCCAACGTCTGATGCGCGCCGTCGGTACGGATATGCGCGGCGACGACCGTGGAGATATCTGTGTCGGCAATACCCTGAGACAGCACGTCCGATTGGGTCGCTTCAATCAAGTCGCCAAGGGCGATTTTAGCCCGTGTCGTGTCGTCAATGGGTCCGGCAAATTGGTGTTCATGGATCGATCTAACATCTGCCAACCCCATCCCAAACGCAGACAGAACGCCCGCGAATGGATGGATAAAGATGCTTTCCATCCCCAAGGTGTCCGCGACCAGACAGGCGTGTTGCCCGCCCGCACCACCAAAGCAATTCATGGTGTATTGGGTCACGTCATAACCACGTTGCACACTGATCTGTTTGATCGCATTGGCCATGTTCTCGACCGCAATGCGCAAGAACCCTTCAGCGATGTCCTCGATGGATTTGTCCGTGCCAATCTCGTGTTTCAAGGCAGTGAATTTTTCACGCACGATATCCGCATCGAGCGGTTGATCCGCCTCCGGCCCAAAAACCGAAGGAAATTGGGAAGGCTGCAGCTTGCCCAGCAACACGTTGCAGTCGGTCACGGTCAGCGGGCCACCACGGCGGTAAGCAGCAGGGCCTGGATTAGCGCCTGCGCTTTCAGGGCCAACCTGCATACGCCCGTCACGATAAGACAGAATTGATCCCCCACCCGCGGCGACCGTATGGATCGACATCATTGGCGCACGCATCCGCACACCTGCCACTTCAGTCTCGAACGAGCGTTCAAATTCACCCGCATAGTGGCAGACATCCGTCGATGTGCCGCCCATGTCGAAACCGATCAAGCGATCAAACCCTAGGTCGGCGGCTGTGCGCACCATACCCACAACGCCACCCGCAGGGCCGGACAGGATCGCATCCTTACCTTGGAACCGCGCAGCATCCGTCAAGCCGCCGTTGGATTGCATGAACATCAGGCTATCACATCCGCCATCCTTGGCATTCAAGGCAGACGCAACTTGTTCAATATAGCGGCGTAAAATGGGGGATAGGTAGGCATCTACGACAGCGGTATCACCGCGCGACACCAATTTGATCAACGGGCTGGCCTCATGGCTAAGAGAGACCTGCGTAAAGCCCGACTGCCGTGCCATTTCGCCTAAACGCACCTCGTGATCGGTGTATTTATAGCCGTGCATCAGCGCGATTGCGACAGACCGGTAACCTTTTCCATAGGCACGCGACAACGCTTCGCGCGCCTTTGTTGTTTCGAGGGCTGTGATGATTTCCCCATCGGCTGCGACCCGCTCGTCAATCTCAATCACCTCTTCATAGAGCAATTCCGGCAGCTTGATGTTCAAAGCAAAAAGATCAGGGCGGTTCTGATACCCAATGCGCAACAGATCGCGTAGCCCTTTGGTGATTAGCAAAACCGTGCGCTCGCCCTTTCGTTCCAACAAAGCGTTGGTTGCGACAGTCGTGCCCATCTTCAACGCAGAAATTTGATCGGGCGGGATGTCTTCACCGGGCTCGACACCCAGAAGCGACTTGATGCCATGCACGGCAGCGTCGGGGTAGACTTCTGGATTATCCGACAAAAGCTTGTGGGTCTGCAACGTGCCATCAGGTTTGCGCGCCACTATATCTGTAAAGGTGCCGCCACGGTCGACCCAAAACTGCCACTTCTTATTGTCCACGTAATCCACATCGCTCTCCCAGAATCAATTTGTTGTTGCTTTATGGATATAACGCTGACAAATTGTCAACGTAATGGATTCGAATTTATTCGCGCCATTTTGATCTTGATAGGGAGAGACCACATGAAAAACTTTATTCTTGGCGCAGCGGCGCTTGTCTGTGCAACGGCCGTTCATGCGCAAAGCTGGGACATGTCGACACCGTATGGCGACAGTACATTCCATACTCAGAACATCGCCCAGTTTGCAAATGACGTACGCGCTGCAACCGACGGTGCGCTTGATATCACGCTGCACTCTGCGGGTTCTTTGTTCCCGCACGCCGAAATCAAAGGTGCCGTGCGCAATCGCTCTGTGCCATTGGGCGAATTCTTTCTGTCACGTCTGTCAAACGAAGATTTGGCGTTCGGCGTAGACAGCCAGCCTTTTGTTGCAACCAGCTATGAGGATGCAGCGCGCCTTTGGGCCGCCCAAAAGCCCGTCATATCCGAGTTGTTGGCCGAACAAGGCTTGCTGCCGCTGTTTTCCGTGCCGTGGCCAGCCCAGGGCCTCTATACAAACGGTGAAGTCGCAACCGTCGATGATCTGAACGGGTTGCGCTTCCGCGCGTACAACGCCGCGTTGGAAGAATTCGCAACACTGGCAGGTGCCGCACCTGTCCAGATTGAGGCGTCCAATATCCCGCAGGCCTTTGCGACAGGTCAAGTTGAAGCGATGATTACATCCCCGTCGACAGGCGTGAACTCAACCGCTTGGGATTTCGTGACCCACTACACACCGATCAACGCTTGGGTGCCTAAGAACATCGTCGTTGTGAACCAGCGTATGTTTGATGGTTTGGATGCCGACACTCAGGCCGCCGTTTTGGCCGCAGCCGAAGCCGCCGAAACCCGCGGCTGGGAGATGTCTGCTACAGAGGCTGAGAGCATGACAGCTGCCCTCGCTGAGAACGGCATCACCGTCTACGAACCAAGTTCGGCTTTGATTGAAGGCTTGCAAGGTATCGGCGAGACGATGCTCGGGACATGGGATGCAGCCGCATCAGACAGCGCACGTGCGGTGCTCGGCGCCTACAACAATTAAATCCTCCCTGAACTGGCCGGCAGCATGTAAGCTGTCGGCCTCTTTTCTTGTAAAAAGGACGGCTTTGCGATGTCTCGCCTACTCCAAAAACTATACGACGTATGCGGTATGATGTCAGGCGGGCTGATCCTGTGCATCTGCCTTTTGATCTCAGCTCAGATTTGCCTGAACGCCTTCGGGCGTTTTGCGCCGGGTATCTTACCCTCAACCATTCCATCCTACGCAGATTTTTCCGGCTTCATGTTAGCAGGGGCCACGTTCTTGGCGATGGCACACACCCTACGCGCAGGTGGACATATTCGGGTCAACCTAGTGGTGTCACGACTGCCAAAGTCGGCTCAGTTCGTCGCCGAGTGTTTCGTTCTGATCACCGCCACCGCCTTGATCGGATACGCAACCTATTTCATGGGCGCACTTGTAGCGGAAAGCGTTCACTATGGGGATGTGTCAAACGGGATTATCCCTGTGCCGCTTTGGATACCGCAAGGTGTTGCTGCATTTGGGATCGGGCTACTGCTCGTGGCCATTGTTCATACATTGTTTGACCTACTTTCGGCCCGCGCACCGATCCTTTCTAGCCCAGGGGAGGTGTAGTCATGTCAGATCCAATGATTGGCCTTGTCCTTCTTGGGCTTCTAATGGCCCTGTTGGCCAGTGGTGTATGGGTTGCCATTTCACTTTCGCTCGTTGGTCTTACGGGCCTCGTGTTTTTCTCGAACGCCCCGTCGGGGTTGGTCTTGGCCTCTACATTTTGGGGGCATTCGCACTCATGGGCATTGACGGCTTTGCCGCTGTTTATCTTGATGGGGGAAATCCTGCTCAGGTCCCGCATGAGCGACGATATGTTTACTGGCCTTGTTCCGTGGCTTAGCCGCGCACCGGGCCGTTTGCTGCACGTCAACGTCTTTGGCTGCGCGATCTTTGCGGCGGTGTCGGGCTCATCCGCGGCGACGGCGGCGACCATTGGCCGAATGTCGGTGCCAGAACTGACCAAACGCGGATACCCCGAAAGCCTGATTTTGGGCACGCTTGCCGGATCAGCCACGCTTGGCCTTCTCATTCCGCCCTCGATTATCTTGATCGTCTACGGCGTCGCGACCGAGCAATCTATCGCCCGCCTGTTCATCGCCGCCATCATTCCAGGCATCATGCTCATGACGCTGTTCGCAAGCTATGTTGCAGTGCGTGCTTGGATGAACCCCGATTTGATCCCGGCAATTGACGAGACGTTTTCTCTGCGCGAAAAGTTCCGTTCCTCGCGCAGGTTGATCCCTGTCGCGCTGTTGATTGGAGGGGTTATTGGGTCAATCTACGGGGGCCTTGCCTCGCCGACGGATGCGGCGGCATTGGGAGTCGTGCTAGCAACAGTCCTTGCGTGGACCTCTGGCGGGTTTAGTTGGAAACTGTTTGGCGAGGCGGTAATGTCGGCCACCCGCACATCCTGTATGATTGCCCTGATCTTACTTGGTGCGGCGTTCTTGTCAGTTTCTATGGGGTTCACGGGTCTGCCACGAAACCTTGCAGCCTGGATATCTGACATGAACCTGTCGATCACTGCTTTGCTCATTGCTTTGACAATTTTCTTCATCATCCTTGGATGTTTTCTGGATGGGATTTCGGTCATCGTACTGACAACGTCGATCATCATGCCCATGGTCAGCGCCGTGGGGATCGATCCGATCTGGTTCGGAATCTATCTTGTGATTGTCGTCGAAATGAGCCAAATCACTCCGCCCGTCGGGTTCAACCTGTTCGTCATCCAAGGGCTGACGGGTATCGACATTCTCAGGATCGCCAAAGCTGCGTTCCCGTTCTTCCTGTTGCTGTTGTTGGGCGTTCTACTGATCTGCTTGTTTCCGCAGATCGTGACGTTCCTGCCGACTTACATGGCAAGTTAAAGCGATGCTGCCGCCCTGCTGGCCTGATCATACTGGCCGGACAGGGCGCGCATGCTCGCTGCGATCTCGCGCATTTCTTCGCCCGTCATATCCAACCGTGACAGCCCGTCCAAGAAACAACGATCCCGCACCTCTCGATAGGCTTCGCACAATTTTTCCCCCGCAGGCGAGGCGCTGTAAAAAACTTCTTTCCCACGCTTTTCCGACACGAGTAGTTCCATCTTCATCAACTTACGCAACGCATAATTCACTGTATGCGTGTCCTCGATGTTCAGCAGAAAACAAATGTCAGTCAGCCGCTTATCGCGACCGCGATGATTTGTGTTGTGCAGGACAAGGATTTCTAGCGGTGTCAGATCAGTATTGCCTGCCGCTGACATGCATCGTGTCATCCAACGTGAAAAGGCATTGTAGGCGATAATCATTCCATACTCGATTTCGGACGACTCCCAATTCGTGCCGTCCGCCAAGTGGCGGGATGAAACGATCCGTCGCTTCGGGATGTCATGTTCGTTCATACCTACAATTCCTCAACGTTTTGCTTGTGTTTAATGTATGTTTTGCACATGAAGAATTCAATTTGTCTTTTCAGAAATGATCACGTCGCAAAAAGGTTCGGCGCGAAAACCAGACATTCGAACGCATCGCAGCATCGGTCACATTGGACTCAAACCAGCCGTTCGCTGCGGTTGAAAACGTCGCGTGCTACCGAACGTCCGCTTCTTCATACGAAGAAACCAAGTTTCGCATACGCAGCGAAGGGCCGCTTTCCGCCCTAAGTGACGAATGCTGCACTGCAATGGAGGAGTTCCCTCCCTGCCCTAACGATCACACAAACCTAGTTCCAGATCTCCCCGCCGAGCACGAGGTTTTGGCGGTTGAGGGTCAGGTTAGTTCTGCACCGGATTTACGCACCAGTCCTCGGGCCTTGTTCTTATTATCGGCTGTGTTCGTTGCAAATATCATGAAATTCGTTCCAAAGCTGTAAACCGGTCATTCGTGCAGGACGCAGCGAAGGTCTGCTTCGAGCCCAAAGTGACCAATTTCTGGGCCGCAGCGAAAGTCCCTTTTGATGCAAAGGAGCTTGCTTCGCCCTCAAGGTCATCCCAGCGCTGCCGTTTGTTTTGGATGCGACAAATGTGAATTGGGCCTAAACCGCCGTTCGCTACGCGGTGAATGAATGGTCAATGATTGCCGATTTGTTGCTTTGCAAATCTTCCTGCTTGCGTTCACTATCACCGAAGTGAGTTGCTCCGATCCATCCATTGTCGCTTGAACGGGCAATATAAGCCCTTGTCGACACCGGCAGTCATGGCCCAAATACCTCATTCTCCTTCGGTCAGGCGCTCAATAATACTCCGATCCGCGGGAGCAACTCCCCCTTCCCTTACCTGATAAAATCTGTCAGGTAAAAGCCACCTAGCACTCTGCGCCCGGCAACAATCAAAACTTTGACCCAAATTTTGGTGTCACCTGCAGCTAAAAAAACCTGCAGTAAGCGATTGGGATTTCTTATGAAAAGTCGAACTGTTGCCGAATGCGGGCGAAAGATGAGCGAAAAGGACAGTCACTTATCTGACCTGAACATGCCATTTAGCTATCTCGCCATTTTACAAATTGCGCGCCTCTACATGCAAAGCGTCGCGCATCCGCCATCAATGGCGTGGATGGCTGCACTGTCCGGTGCGGATGAAACGTTCGACGAGATTTTCGGACCTCAAGTCGCGGCACGTACTTTGGAAACCTTGCAAAAGGTCCGCCTTTCACGCCGCTCTTTGTTCAATTTTAACAGCCCGACTTGCCCATCGTGTTGCCAGTTCGTGACTGAACATGAACGCAGGTTCATGACCGCGCTTGACTGTGTCAGATCCGGCGCGACGGGTCAGGCAAAAATAGAATTGATCATGCTGTGCGAAGGTAACGATGTGGTGCCGGCGCTCAATGCAATGGATCGGTTGAACGAACTTATCGCCGCGTTTTTGTCTTCAGGAGTCCGCGCCCCAAAGTTCTCTGACGACATCGCACGGAGATATATGTGATGTCTTCTTTCCCCAAGGCTACATCAGAGCTCTCGCCCCAGATTGCACCGTTACTTCCAGTGTTTCGCCATCACTTGGCAGCCCTACATGGCAACAACCCGCTGGCTTGGCGGATGGCATTTAGTTTGGCTGAACAACGTTGGGGCGAAGGCCTCGGTCTTGCCATGGCGCACCGCAGTCAGGTGTTTTTGTCGGCATTGCTTGCCTGCAGGAACGTGCCTTTACACGGCTTTGATCCTTTGGACATAGACGAGCGTCAAAACCTGACGGAAGACGAAGCAATACTGATGAGCATCTTGTCCGCAATGTGTGACGATAACACTGCGCAAGCACGACACCTGATCGCACGGGTGGCAAAAAATCGAGTGACCGCGGAAACCGTAAAGGCAGGGCTATCTCTCGCGCATTTACTCGGGTCGCCATCAACATCGATCCGCCGCCCACAAGCCCCGAAACTAAGGGCCGTAAGTTAATCCAGCACGACAACAAAGGTAGAATTCATGGCGACACCACCCAAGCGCGTTCCACGCATCATGCATGTCACTACAAAGACATGGATTACAAAGAATATAATCCGCGTCACCTGCACGGCGGATTGGATCAAGACCTTAGAAACAGGCATTGAGGGCGCACATTTCAAGCTGTATGTGCCCAAGCCGGACCAGACGGATGCGACCTTCACCACCGAGCTTGAAAACGGCCCGCGTCCGGACATGCGCACCTATACCATCCGCCATATTCGCAACCATGTGGGTGAAATCGACATTGATTTCGTTGACCACGGCGACGGTGGCCCCGCCAGCGCATGGGCCCGCCGTTGTGGCCCCAGTGACATCGCAGGGTTTTCTGGCCCCGGCCCGATCAAGCTGAAAGACTTTTACGCCGATACCTATATCGTGGCTGCGGATATGTCTGCCCTGCCCGTTGCTGCGGCAACGCTGGAAGCCATGCCGCGCGATGCCAAAGGCGTCGCGTTTCTGGAGATAACAGCCCCCGAAGACAAACAGGACATTTCCGCGCCTGAAGGCGTAAATGTGCAATGGTTGATCCATCCAGAGCCGCATGTGCCAGTCTCGCAATCGATTGACCGCATCAATCAATTGCCGGAATTTACGGGACCTGTCCAAACCTGCATCGCGGGTGAAAGCGGCATGATCAAAGCCCTGCGCAATGAGATCGTGAACCGCCGTGGCGTGCCCAAAGGGGATGCGTATATCTCTGGGTATTGGAAAATCGGGTTGATCGAAGACGAACACCAAAAAGTTAAACAGGTCGAGGCACGTGCTAGTGCCTAAAACTATCTAAAGTAGCGGCTCTGCTGTTGCGTATCGGCGCCCACATTCATGTGGGCGCCGATCTTTGTTTTAGAACGTGTATTCGACGCTCAGACCAAATGAACGGCCTTCTTCCTGATTGGGTTCGACTTCGCCTACGAAATCCTGACCGTAGGTCGCCCGCGCAACGTAGGATTTGTCGAACAGGTTGTTCACCTCCGCACGCAGCGTTAGACCGTCGATATTGTCAGGGCGGTACTCAACGAAAGTGTTTACGACTGTATAGCCGGCAATATCAACCGAGCTGCTGTAAAGCGTGTCGGTCAACGTGTAATCCAACGCATGCTGGATATCGCCACCTACAATGACACCGTTGTTGAACTGATGCGCCGCCTGCAACGTAACAAGTTCACCCAGTGGAATTGTCAGGTAGTTTGCGGTGTATGAATCTGCATTCAACCTGTTCACTTCGGTGTCCGTGTTTGCGTATCCGATCCGGACAAACCCGCCGTTCCAATCGCTCGAGAAACCAAGTTCGAACCCTGTCGCTTCGACATCAGCAGTCAGCGCAGGACCGCCGCCCCACGTTGCGGCACGGGAGTTATCGATCTGCGTTGAAAACACTTTTCCGTCGATCACCCCCCAACCCGTGTCTAAGCTGGCCGCCAGATAGACGTTATCTGCGGTGACATCTTCGATATCGGCAGTTGAGTAATCCCATCCAGAGTTCAGGATGTAGTTCTCTGCCAATTCGATACCTCCCCAAACATGGGAATACCCTGCACTCAGTGTTAGGCTATTGGACACATCCACTTCACCGCTGGCATTGTACGACAGACCGCTTGTCGATTGCTCAGAGCCGTCAACGCCAGTGAAGTTTTGGAAATCCGCCCGCAAACCGGTAAACAAACGCGTATTCGTTGTTGGCTCCATGCGCAGCTGCGCAAAGACACCGACGTTGGTCAGCTCTTCGCCCGCTGTGTCATTCCACGCCGGAGTGGTGGCGTTTTCGTAGTTCAGGAGCGTCTCGTCCGAATAGAAATCGAGACCGGCATTCAGTTCACCCAGCCCAAGTTGGAACTTGTTTGAAATCTCACCGTTTAGGCTTGTGGTTTCGCCTTCGCTGTAGGCTGTGGTGCTCAGATCCAACTCATCGTTGATCAACGTCGTGCCACTGTAGGAAAGACGGACTGTCGGGTCCCAAGACGCCGCTGGCTGAACGCTGGTGTACTCAACGCTCAGGTTGGTGCGGGTCAAATCGTAGGACCGCGTTTCCGGTACAGGACGCCCCCCAACCAACGCGCTAATATTCGAACGATATGGGCGCAAAGCATCATCTGCCACCTGCTCTAATGAGAACTCGAAACGGCCACCCGCATCTGATTGATAGGCGACTTTGCCCAGAAGGCTTGTCAGGTTTGTTGTGGACCCTAGGATCGTTTCACCGTCGCCATCGATCCGGTCGTTGCCGGTTGCTTAACGCGCAAAAGCAAGCGCTTCGACACGACCTTCGCGAGCGTAAGTCGTCAGACTGTTTGTGAACACGTCACCATTGGAATCGTATTCCGTTTTGAAGGACCCGCCGAAATTGTCGCCGTCTTCCAAAAGGTCTTCGACATCTACGGTTTCATATTCCAACGCACCGGCCAATGCACCTGGGCCTGCGTCTGCAGGCGCAACACCCGGATCGATGCGCACGGCTTGCAGCAAGGACGGATCGATCAGTGTCGTCGTATTGTGGTGGAAGATGCGGTTGTTTTGACGTGCACCGTCAATAGAGATCGCGAGGTTGTTTTCCTCGATCCCGTTCACATACAGTTTTTGCGCCATCGGAATGCCGCCACCAACAGACAAAGTTGGTTCAGCTGCGAACAACTCGGACAGGTCAGCAGGATTACTGAGCGCGAGCGCCTCACTGGTGATAGAAACCCCGTCTTCGGCTTCTGGGTTCAGCGGCGCAGAAACGAAGATCGTGCCAAGGAAAACTTGCTCGTCGGCGAAGTCAACGTTTGCGTTCAGGTCTTGTGCCCATGCCGACACGGGGCCCATGCCCAGTGCGATGCAGGTCGATAGTTTTAGAAATTTCATAGGATATCCCCCAAGAATAATTGCTAGGGGGCTGGGGGAACCTTGCTGCCTATTGCCCCTCTTAAAGTGGATGTTTTGGGCAGGGGCAATGCAGTTGAACTACGAATGCTAAACTGTTGCAAACACGTTACAAATAGCACCTTCAGCGCCCCTGAAACTGGATAGAAAACGACGTTTGCGCGCCCGAGGGCGGGGCTGGAAACGGGGCTGCCCGTCGAACGTGATTGACCGCAATTCTGTCCAATTCCGCATCGCCTGAACTTTGCCCAATCCCCACTGATGCCAACTGCCCAGATGCCCCAACCCGAAAACTGACCACCGCAACGCCGCGCGATCTGGTGTTCTCTCGGCGGGTGCGACTAATGCGACGCATAACGACGTTCCCGTAGTTGGCCGCCGCCTGCCTTGCGGCTGCAACTGCCGCCTGGTCAACCTGTTGCCCCTGCCCGCTTGGCGTGGCTTGTGCGGTGGGTGGCGCCGTCGTCTGTGTGCCACGCCGCGTATCTTGGTTCGAATTCCCCTGCGGTGCCGCCGGTGTCTGGCGCGCCTGTTGCGTTTGACGTGGCGGCGGCGGTGGTGGCGTTTGCCCCAAGTTCGCGGGGCGGCGCGGAGGTCGAACGGTATTGGATGTGACGTCGTTCACCACAACATCAGGCAAGGCCTCGATGACTTGCGGCTGAACACGCGCAATTTCGGTAGGTTGGACAGCAACTACAGGTGCTGGCGCAACCGATGCTATCGCCGCTTCGGGGACCGCGGCAACATCGGCGAGCATTTCGCTCAATTCTTCGGGCTGCAACTGCAGGCCCGCGTCAGCAGTCTCAACTTCGGCCGTGGTGGCCGTCGGTGTTGGTAATGGCGTGGGGGACGCATCAGCCTGATCGGTTATTTCAGACGGTGCCGAGGTGTCAGGTTCTGACGCCTCGACACCTTGAACCATGTCGGCAAAGCTGTTGCCCTGCGCTGTCAAAGCCGGTGGTGGCCCCGCCGCCGAGGGCGCATTTTCTGGCAAAGCCATCGCCCAAACAAGCGCACCGTGAGCCACGGCAGAGACTGCCAAAAACGCAACAACAGACGCGCGAACATTCATTGCTCCAACCCTCGCTCTGTCACCAGCCACACCGATTCCGCGCCCGCCTCTCGCAGTTCGGCAACACGTGACATGAGCGTTCTGGCTGACACCGCGCGGTCCGCGACCAAACGCAAATCTGCCCCGTTCGGACCATCCAAGGATGCCTCAACAGCCTGATCAATCGTCACTTCCGCGCCGCGCAGAAACAACGTGCCATCGGCGCGCAAAACGACGGTATCAGGTGGTGCGCGGCCTTCCAGTTCCGCGGTTTCGATCAGGCTGGTTTCATCATCTAACGTCGGCGCCAAAGCCCCTGCGATCATGAAAAAGACGAGCATCAGAAACACGATATTGATCAGTGCAATCGTCGGTTCTGACTGAGCGCGACGCGCGGGTTTTGTCAGGGCCATATCTTATTCCAAAACCACAACTGAAAGATCAGGCCGCGCGGCAAGAACCACCAACAGGTCAACCAAACGCTGCGACGTGACGGCATCACGGGGCGCGATCAATAATTGTTGTCCTTCGGGTGGCGTGAGGCTGTCGATCTGCTCGATCACGCTGCCCAAGGTATAGCCCTGCCCGTTCAGCTCCACGCTGTTTTCATCCAAACGCAAGAACAGCGGCGGCGTGTCTGATGTTGTCCCACCGCGCCCAGCCGATGCGCCCGTCAGCGGGATCTCCGCGAACCGCGTGAACGTCGAACTCAGCATAAAGAACAACAAAAGTAGAAAGATAACGTCGATCAGCGATGTCATCGAAAGCGACTTACGGCGTACGGAGGTAATACGAAGGGCCATCAGGATCAGGCCACCCGCGCTGCAAATCTGGATTCGATCGCGCTTTCGGCCAGCACCCGTTCGCGGGCGACGCGGCTGTCAAAGAACGTCAGTACCAACGATGTCGGCATCGCAACAGCCAGACCTGCCGCAGTGGTCAGCAACGCCACCCAGATACCACCAGCCAACAACGACGGATCAACCGAATTGCCCGCCTGCTGCAACGCTTGGAAGGCATCAATCATCCCCAACACGGTCCCAAACAGACCCAGAAGTGGAGCAATCTGCGCGATGCTATCCAAAACGCGAAAACCGGATTCGAGCTTTGCAATATGGGCGCTGGCTTTTGCTTCGATGCGCGTCTTTGGGCCATTTACCTGTCGGCTTTGCAACGCGTTTGACAGCGAATTCCGGCTTTTGGCCAATTCGGTTTCGGCCATGTCTTGATTGCCGGCATCCCACTCGGTGATGGCATTGGTGATCTGGGCGTTGCGTCCTACGCCCAGTCGATAGAACTGCCAGACCTTCCAAAGTATTACGCCCAAGGACAACACCGACAGTGCCAACATCAAAATTACAACGGGTCCACCCAGGTCGTAAATGGATTGCAGTTGCGCCTGTATCTTATTAAAAACGTTCACCCCAAAATCTCCACATCAATCCGCGATGAATATGTCAGCGCATCTGCACAGCCTTCGGGCGCGCACTCTGCGACGCCATTGATCAGAACCTGTCCCAAATCGTCACATGCCAAAGCTGGCACATTGAATTGCCGCACACGAGGCGTGCCGCTTGGCAGATCGCGCATGTCAAACAGGGTCAGCCGATCAACGGCCCCTTCTGCGTTCAGCAGCACAGTTTCAAAAACCAAAGCGTCGACATCGGCCTCAAGGCCATTGGTCAACATAAACGTGAGCTGACAGGCCCCCTCCAGTTGCAAAGTGCTGTTCATCTCAACGCTGATCGAGGGAGACGCATCAGCGCCCCCCTCTTCAGCAAAGATCGGTAAAGGCTGCACCACGAGGAATGCGGTTGCCGTCACCAGACCTTTAACGGTGTGGTTTGTTTTCATCATTAAAACTCGAATGTTCGGGTTAAGCTAACTTCATAGGACCGGCCTTCGCCTGCATCCCCCGCCAGCGGGTTTTCATACTGGGTGTCCAGTACATTATTGACGCGGAAACCAACCTCGTACGCTTGGAGCGCGCCCGATTGCGGCTGCCAATCCACGAATAGGTCATGAACCGCATAGCCGTCATAATCATCCCCGACGCCGTAGCTGATGTCGTCATAGAAGGAACCGTGCCAACCGTATTCAAGGCCGCGTTGTTGGTCACGGCCACCAACAGTCAGGCTAAGATTACGGGCAGGGATCGACGACAATGTCTCGCCTGTGGCTTCATCTTCGCCGCGCACGTCAGAGTAAGCCGCCCGCACGAACATATTGTCCGCTTCATAGGCTGCTTCGACTTCCAGACCATAGATTTTCGCCGCATCAACATTCTCATAGTATGGCGTGCCTGCCGTGCTATCACGGGCGATCAGGTCATCGACTTCGGAATAAAAGAGCGTCGCTTTGACGTCCAAAGCATCCGCCGCTGTGAATACCCCGAAGTAGGATGCACTCGCTCCGAATTCTGCGCTGGTTGCCGTTTCGGACACCAGATCAGGGCTATATGTTTCACCATCACTGTCATCATATGAGAAAATCTCATCCAGTGTTGGGGCCCGTTGCGTGCGCGCGACGGAACCAAAGATCGCGTAGGTGTCGTTGATTTCATAATGCGCCGCGAGTTTCGGGGAAACGGCCACCTCTTCGAAATCTGCGAACGCCAGACCGTCCCCCGCCTCGAGCGAAATGAAGTCAGCACGGATACCGGGAACAACAGTCAAACGGTCGTTAAAGATAAACTCGCCCTGCGCGTAAACGCCGACTTTCGTGTCGGTGCCTTCGGGGTGGAACCCGATAACGCCCGAGGTGGTTTCCGCAACACGTTCCTGTTGGGACAATTGAACGCCCGCTGTCACATAGGCTTCGTAATTTCCACCGCTGAATTCAGCGGTGTTTTCGACCTTCAGGCTGGTTGTCTGGTAGGCATATTCAGAGTCCATGAAAAGGCTGGACGGACTAAACATACCCAGAGAGGAATCCGACTGAATGACGTTTGTGTCCGAATAGCTCAGCACCACATCAAGGTCATAAAGATTGTTCCCGAGGACAGAGTTTTCGTAACGAATAGCGAGTGTCTGATCCGTGATGTCACGGTCTACAGTCCCAAAGCCAAGCGTACCGGTTTGTGAGTATTCAGTATCGTCCAGATCGCTGTTCCAACGGGTGTAGGAAACGGTCAGGGCTTGGGCGTTGTCATCGCCAAAAGTCAGCCGCGATTTCACAAGGCCCGAGATGGCATCGAACTCAGAGCCTGCAATCTCATTGCCGTCACCATCTACGTAATT
This sequence comes from Octadecabacter temperatus, assembly GCF_001187845.1. Taxonomy (NCBI): domain Bacteria; kingdom Pseudomonadati; phylum Pseudomonadota; class Alphaproteobacteria; order Rhodobacterales; family Roseobacteraceae; genus Octadecabacter; species Octadecabacter temperatus. Next base: position 1,784,072 of record NZ_CP012160.1, read on the forward strand.
GCCTGCGGTGCGGTAGTTCAGCGCGAACAGGTTTTCCATGTTCTCGCCCGCGCGTTCCGCCACGATCACAGATGTCGCGATCTCGTCTGAATTGCTGCCGTAGCTCAAGCGGGTGCGGACGGCCGTATCGGTTGCCCCTAAAAAGTCGGAGGCATCTTTGGTTTCAAAGTTGATTACGCCGCCCAAGGCCCCCGCACCGTATAGCGTGGAAGACGCAGGCCCGCGCAGCACTTCGACCTGACGGTAAAGCGCCGGATCAGAAAAGAACGATCCGAGGCGATACTGCTCGTAGAACTTCGTCGCGCCATCAACGGTGATGATGATCCGCGATTCATCGGATGAAGTCAGTTCCCCGACCCCACGAATGTTAAAGGATTCACCCGCAACACGGCCAGACCCGATGGGCTGGACCCCAGGAACAAGGTCGAACAGCTCACCCACTGTGGTGGCTTGCGCACGGTCGATTTCATCTTCCGTTACGACGGTCACGGCTTGCGGCGTATCAATCGCGACACCGGATGTTCCCGTGCCCAGCACGATTCGTCCCAGTGGTGTTTCAACGGAATCTTGCGCTGTGGCAGATGTCGCAGTGAACAATGTTGCAGAGCTCAGCATCGTTGCGCCCAGCAAGGCGCGCTTTAAATTTGTCATCGTTTTCCCTCGGCCGAAATGGCGTCTTTTGCGTCCTAGCTGGCCGAGGTTTTTCGATGGCTTGCTGAGTTTTTGATTTTAGTCTCTTGCCGCTCCTAAATAACCTGATTAAAACAGTCAAGTAACGAAGCGTTAATAATTTCGCTTACAGCCAGCCATCTGTGCCAGCCCCCTTTGTTCCAAACAGAAAACCTAGAGGACTGACAAATGACGATGGCTTACCCGTCCCCCGAAGAGATTCGGGAATACCTGATCGACAATCCGAAAAAACGCGCCCGTGATGCGGCTGACGCGTTGAAGACGGGCGAAGCCGCGCTTTTGGCAGCCCAAGGTGCGACCCCCATCAATCCCGACCCGGACGCCGTTATGCCAGCATTGAATGCGGCAGGATCTGTCATGGCATTGACCCGAAATGAAAGCGCCGTTCACGAAAAAGACGGTGTCTATGAAAACTACCGAGGTGGGCCGCATGCTTCGATGGTCATCAATGAAGACATCGATTTGCGGATCTTCCGCAAGCACTGGGTACACGGGTTTGCACAAACAAAAGAAACCGAACGGGGTCCGCAGCGCTCGATTCAGTTTTTCGATGCCGCCGGTGATGCAGTCCACAAGGTGTTTGCGCGTGATGAAACAAACATCGATGCATGGGACACTATGGTGAACCAGCTGTCCAAAGGCGATCGGGTCGAAAAGCTCGACCTCGCAGAGCGTGCGCCTGCAGAAGCCGCAAAGGCGGACCCAAAACAAGCAGAAGAACTGCGCACGGCATGGACCAACATGACCGACACGCACCAGTTCATGGGGCTGACGTCTAAGTTAAAGATGAACCGTTTGGGGGCCTATCGCATTGCGGGCAAGCCTTTCGTCAAACCCTTGGCCCCGTGGGCGTTGAATGACGCGATTGTGGCCTTGGGAGACTCTGACACAGAAATCATGTTGTTCGTCGGCAATCGCGGCTGCATCCAGATCCACACAGGCCCGCTCAACACCATTAAGCCGATGGGTCCGTGGCAAAACGTGCTGGACCCTAAATTCAACCTGCACCTGCGTACAGATCACGTGGCCGAAGTTTGGGCCGTCGAAAAGCCGACCAAACGCGGCATGGCCGTGTCCATCGAAGGTTTTGACAAGGACGGCGCGTTGATCTTGCAAATGTTCGGTCGCCGTCGGGAAACGGACGTGGTGGATCACACAGGTGCTTTCAAACAATTGATCAAAAAACTCCCCCAACTTCACCTAGAGGACGCTTAAGCCATGAAAGCTCGCATACTTGCCAGTGCCCTTGCGTTCACGGCTCTTTCGACGACTGCCTTCGCAGATGAACGTGTCTTGTCAATCGGCGGTTCGATCACCGAAATCGTCTATGCCTTGGGCGAAGAAGACCGCCTCATCGCGCGCGATACAACCTCCAGCTTCCCTGCCGTGGTCGAAGAGCTGCCCGATGTGGGCTACATGCGCGCCTTGTCACCTGAAGGGGTCCTATCCGTCGATCCGACCCTGATCATCGCCGAAGCAGGCAGCGGCCCACTTGAAACGATCGAGGTTTTGGAAGGCGCTAACATCCCCTTCATCACAATACCGGACGGATTTGATCGGCCAGCCGTTGCAACCAAAATTCAGGCCGTTGCACAGGCCCTTGGCGTGCCCGAGAAAGGCGAAGAACTGGCCGCAGAAATCGATGCACAACTTGCCGCCTTGGAAACATCGGTCGACGCGCCTGCGCGTGTGATGTTCATCCTCTCCACCCAAGGAGGGCGGATCATGGCATCGGGCACGAACACCGCAGCGGACGGTATAATCGCACTGGCCGGAGGCACAAACGCGGTCACAGGGTTTGAAGGCTACAATCCTTTGACCGATGAAGCCGTTACACTGGCCGCCCCCGACGTGATCGTGATGATGGCACGTGAAGGCGACCACAACACCGCAGACGCAGATTTGTGGGCTCACCCCGCAATCTCGACGACACCAGCAGCACAAACGCAGTCCATCGTTCGCATGAACGGTCTGTTACTACTGGGCTTCGGGCCACGTACGCCTGAAGCGGCACAGGCTTTGCATTCAGCGCTTTACGATGAGGGTTAAGCCATGACCGCGATTGAAGCAGGGATACTTCCCGTCCCGCCCCAAGCAGGGGATCGCAGCGCACGCGCAATGATGGCGCTGGTTTTCTGCGCCGTTCTATTGCTGGTGATGGTTATCGCCAGCCTTACGGTCGGCGCATCGGGCACGTCCCTGCTTCAGGCTCTTTTTGCGTGGGCCTCGGGCGAACCAATCGGGCTGCGCGAAAAGGTAATCCTGTTTGATATTCGCGCACCTCGCACCCTTCTTGGGGCCTTGGTTGGCGCGTCTTTGGCGGTGTCTGGCGCGGTCATGCAGGGGTTGTTCCGCAACCCCCTCGCCGATCCGGGCCTGGTGGGCGTCAGCGCTGGCGCGGGCCTTGGCGCGATCATGGCGATTGTCCTTGGCGGCCTTCTTCCCCCTGCATTCGCTGCACTGACGGGGATGTATACAGTGCCAATCGCAGCGTTCCTCGGTGGCTGGCTCTCCACGATCCTGCTGTACCGCGTCGCAACCCGAAAAGGACGCACATCTGTCGCAGTGATGCTTTTGGCGGGGATCGCCTTGGGCGCACTGACGGGTGCGATTGCCGGTGTGATGGTCTACATTGCTGATGACAATCAGCTGCGCGACCTAACCTTTTGGGGCTTGGGATCACTAGCAGGTGCCACATGGACAAAACTGATGGTTGCAGGGCCGTTGATCATATTGGCCTTGGTCACGACCCCATTCCTTGCTCGCGGGCTGGATGCCCTCACCTTGGGGGAAGCCACCGCTGGGCATCTTGGCATTCCTGTTCAACGTATGAAAAACACCGCCATCCTGACCGTTGCGGGCGCGACGGGCGCGTCTGTCGCTGTATCGGGTGGCATCGGGTTTGTCGGCATCGTGGTGCCGCATCTTCTGCGCCTCTCGATCGGGCCGAGCCACCGTTACCTGTTGCCCACTTCCGCACTCCTTGGCGCTGCCTTCTTGCTTGGCGCTGACATGATCTCGCGCACGATCGTCGCACCGAGCGAACTGCCCATCGGAATTGTCACGGCCACCATTGGCGGGCCGTTCTTCCTTTATGTACTGCTGCGCAATCGCGGCATTCTGGATATGTAACTGATGCTCAACGCGACCAATATTGACCTTTCGATTGGCAAAACGCCGATCCTACATGGTGCCAACTTTAAGGCGCAGGCTGGGCAGCTTACCGCGATTGTTGGCCCCAACGGGTCCGGCAAAACGACACTTCTAAAGGCAATGACGGGCGACCTGCCCTATCTTGGTTCAGTGACATTGGACGGGACGGACGTGACAACCATTCCCGCGCCTGCCCTTGCCGCGCGCCGTGCCGTTCTGCCACAAGCCGCGGGCCTCGCGTTTCCGTTCACGGTTCTCGAGGTCGTGCGCCTTGGCCTGACAGCGGGCCTTGGTGCGCAAGACGGCACCCTACCCCAACGCGCCCTCGCCCATGTGGGGTTGGCGGGCTACGAGGGGCGGCTTTACCACGGCCTTTCGGGCGGTGAACAACAACGCTGCCAACTGGCGCGCGTTTTGGTGCAGGTTTGGGAACCAACACGAGATGGCCAAGCGTCCTGGCTGTTTTTGGATGAGCCGGTTTCGGCGCTTGATATCGGTCACCAGCTTGAGGTGATGACAATCGCGCGGCGCTTTGCGGATGCCGGTGGCGGGGTGATCGCCGTCATGCATGACCTGAACCTTACGTCCATGTTCGCCGATAGCATCTTGCTGATGAAAGACGGGCGCAATGTCGTTCAGGGAAACGCGCAAGCCGTTCTGTCGGATGACTACCTATCGCGCGCATACGGGTGTCGCGTACGCGTGAATGCAACTCCGTTCCACACCCAAGACGCGCCCTATGTCCTGCCCCATATGGCAGACCTGATTTAGACCATCACGATGGGCACGCCATCAATGTGCTGTATGTCCGCATCGGTCTGAAAAACGTCACGCAACAAAGCGGGCGTTACCGTTTGCGAAGGTGTGCCTTCTACAGCGATCTGGCCGGTTTTTAGGGCTACTAACCAATCGGCATAACGGCTGGCGTAATTGATGTCATGCAAGACGATGACGATGGTTTTGCCGTGGATATCCGACAATTCACGCAGCAGTGCCATCAACGACCGCGCGCCGGCGATATCAAGATTGTTCAACGGCTCATCCAGCAGCATGTATTCGGTATCTTGCGCAAAGGTCATGGAAATCTGCGCACGTTGCCTCTGCCCGCCCGAAAGCTCATCGACAGATCGCTGCGCCAAATCGGCCAAACCGAAGAGTGACAAAGCGTGCTCAACCGCTGCGTCATCCTCATCTGTGGGGCGCCCTTGGTGATAGGGGTAGCGTCCAAAGGATACCAAGTCCTGCACAGTCAGGCGGGGAACCTGATCGGGCATCTGCGGCAGGATCGAAAGATGCTTGGCCAGTTCCCGATTTGAACAGGCCCCGACAGCTAGATCCCCGACCATCACCGACCCGCTTTGCAGCTTTTCCAACCGCGCGACCAGCGACAACAGCGTTGATTTGCCTGCCCCGTTCGGCCCGATCAACGCCGAGATTTTGCCCTTTGGTAAGTCCAGCGAGATATCGGTCAGGATGGACGTTCCGGCAATCTGATAGGAAAGGTTGCGAATAGAAATCATCTGCGTTGCCCTTTTAGAAGGAGGATCAAGAATAGCGCGCCACCCAGCAAATCGATCACCACAGACAGCGGTGTCGACAGGTGGAACACTCTCTCCAAAACCGTTTGCCCGCCGATCAATGTGATTGCGGAAATTAGGCTCGCGCTGATGAATATGACGCCGTGGCGTTCCACCGGGGTCGCCAGCCGTGCGAGGCTCACAACCAGCAGCCCCAAGAACGCCACCGGCCCCACCAGCGCTGTTGACACGGCGACCAGTACAGCCGTCAGGATAAGCGCCTGCATCTGAACCCGCTGCAAATCCAGCCCAAGGTTTACCGCCGCCTCGCGCCCTAGGGTCAGCACATCCAACGCAAATCGCATGCGCCATGCAAGAACCACTGCGACGCCGCACACGACAGATGCAAGCAACAAAAGGTCGGTCTCGATCTGGGTGAACCGCGCGAAGGACGCGCCTTGGATCACAGAAAATTCGTTCGGGTCGATCAGCCGCTGCATGAAATCCGTGAGCGCGCGAAACAACGCCCCCAAAACGATCCCCGTCAGGATCATGCGCATCAGATTGTTATGGACTGACTGCAATAGCGTGGAAAACAGCAAAAGAGCAGCCAGTGTCATGGCACAGGCAGTCACGGCAAAGGCCAAATGGGCCGACACCAACGCGACAGTCATCCCCCCGAGGAAAAACACAGCCCCCGTCAGGATCATCACATAAAGCGCATCAAACCCCATGATCGATGGCGTAAGAATCCGGTTTTGGGAGACCGTTTGAAACAGCACCGTGGATGTTGAAATGGATACGCCCACAAGGATCAGCGCCGCAAGTTTCGTCCCGCGAAACGGGATCACAAAGCTGAGCGGGCCACGCACTCCGATGGTCATATAAGCGACGCAACACAGGCACAAAGCCACAGCCAACCAGATCAGCCGCCTACGCATATCGCGGCGTCCGATAGAGTAGCCGCAGGAAAATCACCGCACCCACGACGCCCAGCACCGTCCCCACCGGAACCTCAAACGGGAAACGGATCAAGCGCCCCGCGATATCAGACGCCAGCGTCAGCCCGGCCCCCATCATCGCCACCAGTGGCAGCGTCTGGCGCAGGTTATCACCAAACAGACGCGAAATGATGTTGGGCACGACAAGCCCAACGAACGGGATGATGCCCACGGTAACAACCGTGAGCGAAGAGATGAGCGAAATTGCCACCAACCCAACCAGCACGACCTGTTTGTAGTTCAACCCCAATGACGTCGTGACGGCCCGCCCCATGCCGACGATGGCAAATTGATCAGCGGCAAAATACGTCAACGCGGCTCCAGCCGCGGCCAACCAAAGCAGCTCATACCGGCCCCGCAACACGCCGGAAAACTCACCATTCAGCCAAACGGAAATGAATTGCAGAAGATCGGCTTGATAAGCGACAAACACGACGCCCGCCCCGATGATCCCGCCATAGACAAGCCCGACCAGCGGCACCAAGAGCGGCTGCGTGGGCGGCAAGCGGCGCACAATTTCCAGAAACCCGAGGCTAGCCACCAACGCCGTCCCTGAGGCCAGAACCATTTTCAGAAAGATCGAAGCCTGCGGGGCAAAAATTGTCACAATCAAGATCCCCAACGCCGCGCCCTGCCCTGTTCCGGCGGTCATCGGCTCAACGAACCTGTTGCGCACCAACATCTGCATCACGCAGCCCGCAATGGCCAATGTAGCGCCCGCAATCACGGCAGCGATGGTCCGGGGAAACCTGCTGATCCCGATCAAGCGCAACGCCTCTGGGTCGCGCCAAAGACCACGCAGGGAGAGATCAATCACCCCCACAAAGATCGAAAGAAAAGATAAGAGGGCGAGCGCAAGAACGCCCGCCCAATACCATCGGATCATCGCCAGTTAGTCCGCGAATTTGGTCGCAAACTGCGACACGATCTGTGTCATGGACTGCATGCCACCGTTCGCGATGTAAACATTGGCGCTGTTCAGATAGATCACCTTGTCGTTTGACCAAGCAGCTGTTTCGTGAACCAAAACGTTGTCCAAGGTCATAGCAGCTGCATCACCTTCTTGACCAATTGCGGCTGCACGGTCGATCACGATCAGCACATCCGGGTTGGCATCGCGGATGAACTCAAAGCTGATCGCCTCGCCGTGAGTCGCCTGTTCGACTGCTTCGACGGCTTCCGGAATTTCAAGCGCCGTGTGCAGCCAGCCAAAACGGCCATTGGCGCCATATGCCGAAACAGTCGGGCCGTTCGTCATCACGATCAATGCACTGCCTTCATCAGCCACAGCAGCCTTGGCCGCATCCAGAGCGTCTTCAAACGTCACCTGCAATGCTGCGGCTTCGTCTTGCTTGCCAAAGATCTCACCGTAGGCGTTCAAACGCGCAAGGCCCTGCCCAACGGTGTCTTCCCAGATAGTCATATCAATGGTTGATGCAACTTCGGAAAGCTCTGGCACAACACGTGACGAGCGACCGCCTGCGATCAGCAAATCATATCCGCCCGCAGCAATCGCCTCATAGTCGGGTTCAAACAATGTGCCAACGGGGTCCGCGCCTTCGGCCGTGTCGGAAACGTAGTCCACTGACAACGGCGACACGACGCCATCTACTTCAATGCCAAGCGCATCCAATGTGTCCAACGCAGCAATATCAAACACCGCAATCCGATCGGGCTGAACGGTGACTTCTGCCGCACCAATGTAGGTATCAATTTCAACCGTTTCTGCAAATGCAGGCATGGTCATTACGGTTAGGGAAAGTGCAAATGCACGAAACATATCAGTCATCCTTTTGTGTGAAGGCATGGCTGACCAAAACGGTTGGCTTTGCAGATTGCCCCGTGGATAGAACTGCATTTTTCTAATGTCCAGAGGGATTAGCCCCCTTGCGTTATATTTCCGACTAATTTAATCAGGTAATATACAGCCGGTCCTAGCCAACCTATTTGGAGAGCCCAGACCAGAACCACTCAGGAGAAACGTCATGGTCTGGCGAACACAGAAACCATCCAAAACACCAACGGCGAAACCGCTTTCGTTGGACAAGAATGAATTACTTGAAACCATGCTTGGCGAAGGGGCCGCGTCATTGGGCGTAGCCGAACTTGTTATGGACAGGCTCTTAGACGAAGGGCGTATACAATGACAGATGTCGCAGTTCCTACCGTTACCCATGAGCCCCGCCGCCCTAAAACATACGACGCACAAGAGTTGATGCCCGATGGGCGTCCCGCCTGCATCATATTGGGCGATCAATCCTATTTTCTGCGCATTACGCGTGCGGGAAAATTGATCCTCACCAAGTAACTTACCCCGCGATCAAAGACCTAGCATCAAGCGGCAATACGGCTGCTTGCCAAGCAAGGAAAACCGAATGCCGAAAACGCCTAGCCCTTGTGTTGATGTGTGTAAGTTCAAACGAGAAGGCCATTGCCTCGGGTGTTCGATGACCAAAGCACAGAAATCTTTGTTCAAAGAGCTAAAGAAGAACAAAAGCCGAGAAGCCTTTGTTGAAATGTTGATCCAACAACAGGATAGGCTGGGGAAATACAGTCATTGGACATCGAAATATAACAAGAAATGCGCAAAGAAAAAGGTCAAGCCAGTCGCCGTGGAAAAGGACTTGGCTTGACCCCGCTTGGGTGGCGACCGGGCTTGCTTGCTGCCGATAGGTGGCTGGCTGGCTCGGTGGCTTCCTTCGCACTTAAGCCGCGGGGACGCGGCTGTTAGCTGAGGTGGGCCCGCAAGAACCACGCGAATTTTTCGTGGGTTTGGCCACGTGCAATGCAAAGGTCTTCGGTCAACGTATCGCCGTGATCAGCCGCGATGGCCCCAGCACCAACCAGCGTCGCGGCCAATGTTTCTTGGGCGATCTGCATCGCTTTGATCATTTCTTTATCCGTGGCGTGGCCGTCATGTTCCTTGACCTTTGAACGCGCCAACATACCTGCAAGCGTGCCTTCAGCGTGGGCATCAAGTGCTTTGATCCGCTCTGCCAGATCATCCTGTGCGATGAAGTGATCTTCATACATTTTCTGGAACAGGTCATGAAGCGGGCCAAAGCCCATGCCTGTCACGTTCCAGTGGAAATTCTGCGCCAACATCGTCGCGACCGCCGTCTCGGCAACGGACTGGTTCAAGGCTTCGACAATTGCGGTTTTTGCGTCCGTAGACAGCGCGGTTGCGGTCTGTGTCATCTTTTTACTCCTGCGAATGAAAAGCTGGCTTGCGACAACGTCACTGGCTTGCTGACACTAAGAGTAGCGCCCGCATTTCGGATTGCAAGAGTTTTAGAATAGTTCTAATTCAGAGAGAAACAGTCAGCTATTCGCCTGATCAAAAAAGTGATCAATCTCCGGTTTTCATGGGCCACCCGGGACCGCAACAAAAACGCGAGACTTAGATCATCACCATCAGCACAGGCCGTTCCCACTTGAACCAACCATCGTTCATCAAATGTCATTTCCGCCGTACCAGGCGCCAACAGCCGCGCCGGTTGCCCGAGCGCCTGCCCCAGACAGCGCATCAACGCCTCTGAATGGGCCGCTTGGCAATCACTTCGGGACACCTGAAGCAAAGCGCAGGCTTGAAACAACTCCGTTTGGGGTTTTGTTCGACACTGCATGGCTGTGAAGCGAAGATGATTCAAAAACGCGCCCGCCCCTGTTTCTCGTAGCTGAGCAGAAACTTCTTCAACCACTTCAATCTGTTGGACTTGGGTCATGGGGCACTCTGTTTAGGTTGTTCATCGCAGAAAGTTCATACTTGACTATTATTATCGGAAATATCAAGCCCCACTAGAAAACCTCCCTTACTGGTTTTGAACGGCGGAGTTGAGCATGCCAGAAAACGTTGAAATTGGGCGGCATTCGTGGCGCACCTTTACCAACACTTATAGTCATCGGCTGAACTATGAGCACATAGACGACACCCACAAAGCAAACCTTCGTGGCCATTACAGCATCGCTCCGCTTCCTGCCTCATGGTTTTTTCCCATGCCAGTACCATTCAAGAAGCAGCCATCGGATAGACATGCGTCAATGTCCGCTCCGTCCCGCAGAGCTGCCATCCATGCGCGGCGCAGCGAGCGTCTGCTTTAGGAAGTTCGGCGTTCCAAAAACGACCCTTCTTGGAAGGATTCAACTCGAGAGTTATTTTGGGTTGAATGCGGCCAATGGCCATTTAATCCCGAGGAGCCGCCATCGCGTTTCCCGCTAAGTTCAGTTTTCACTCTGCGTTGCAGCTATCGTTTTACGCCGGAAAATCTCACATCGTTGAATATTCTTGAACCACTATTGCAATGCGTTGAGATGGGTTTTCAGTTTTCGCGATCCGTCAGCGATCTATCGACAGCTCAATCACGGAACACCTGCCCCCTTGCGTCGATAATTTCGAGCGCGAACTTAGTCTCCATCCAAGCACTTTTTTCGATGCAAGAAACAACTCCGAAACGCGTTTGGGCCAGTTGCATCACCATTCGCCGTACGTTACAAAGTGATACATCAAACTGCGGCATCATCCACGGCTACGTCGCGATCATATATATAATTTTCAACGACTTACAGTTTAATTGTAGATGGCTCCGTTCCCTACCGCCGGAGCCAAATCTTCCCTACACATCAATGAGCTACGTAACTTCGTTCGTTTGAATGCAGCGTAATTTCCGTTCCAGGAAGCACTAGCTGGTTGGTATTTTCATGATGGTTTGGGCGTTCACACGGCATTACTGCGCTTGTGCGCAAGGAGTGTCTAAACCCCGACGACTGTTACGAAACCCTCTTCAAGGCTAAGCCCCTCGCCCATTTTGCAAGTTGTTCTCGCGTGCCCGAGGTTCAATCCGACCGCGCGATAAGTAGCCACACCGAATTGAACTATTGATATGTCGCGAACGGTAAGTGACAGCAATGTTCTCTACATAATTGCGGCAGGTAGCCACGTAGACAAAAATGGAAAGAAAAGAACCAATAGGGCCGCAACCAAGATCAACAGAAAGTACGGGAATGACCCCTTGAAGATTTTACCTAGGGTGGCGGTTTCGTCTGGGACAGATCCCCGCACGGTGTAAACCAACAATCCGAACGGCGGTGACAACAACCCTGCCTCGATCACCAAGATGCCGAATATCGCGAAAGCCAACGGATCAACGCCCAGAATAACGCCCATCGGCGCGAAAATCGGAACCGTTAGAAGGATGATCGAAACGCTGTCGATCAACATCCCAAGCACCAGCCAGACCAACATCATCAATGCGATAATGGCCCATGGCTCAAGTCCTGCACCCAAGAACAGCCCTTGGATGAAATTCACAGCACCGCCAATTGCAAGCAGCCGTGAATACATCGACGCCGTGATCAGCAAAAACATGATCGGCGCGGTCGTGCGGCCAGCCTGAATGATCGCTTCAACAAAGTCCTTGAAGCTCATTCGCTTGATGATGCCAATAAGCAGCGCCCCAATCGCTCCAAATCCAGCGGCCTCGGTTGGGGTGAAAAACCCTGTCCAGATGCCGCCGATCACAAGAACGATCAGACCAATGATGCCAAAGCCACCGATCAATTCGGAACGGGATTCCGCGGGTGTCATTTCGACCAATTCACCGGAGAACGCCGGCGCGATCTCCGGCTGTCGGATCGCTGCAATCATAACATAGGCAATGAACAAAAGAGCCAATAGTATCCCCGGAATGACGCCCGCGATGAACAACGCGCCAACCGACATTTCCATCAATATCGCCCAAACGATCAGCAAAACAGACGGTGGAATCAACATTCCAAGACATGCAGACCCTGCCACAGCACCAAGTGCAAAGGTTTGCTTATAGCCAATTCGCATCATCTCGGGATAGGCGATACGCGAAAATGCCGCCGCCGAAGCGATGGAAACGCCCGTCACAGCTGCGAAGACGGTATTTCCCCCGATAGTCGCAATCGCCAAACGTCCCGGCAAACGTTTCAGGCCACGATCGCAAATCCGATACAGATCTGACGCCGCCCCCGACCTCGATATTAGATCCCCCATCAAGACAAACAGCGGAATAACGGCAAAAACATCTTTTCGGACCGCTTCATATGCGGTGTTGCCAAGGACCGAAACGGCGGCTTCAAATGATCCAAGTATCAAGAAAACGCCGAGCCCAGAGCAAAGCGCCAAGGCCACGCCAATATGCGTACCCAAAACAATGAGGAAAACCAGAAGGCCGAGCATCAAAAGAACAATGTCACCGCCCATGAGTTATATCTCCATCTGTTTTTTGCCGGTGGTCGGGGCGGATTCTTCGGATTCCAGTTGCCCAGTCCAATCGAAATAGATCATCGAAACATAGGCAAACATCGCAAATAGCGAGACCACCAAAACCGTTCCGCGCACGGGCCAAGTTGGGACGCGCAACGCCCCCTCTCCTTCATATTCCCCGATCCGGTAGGCATCCCAAAAAGATGGCCATGTGCTCCAAACCAACCCCAAGAAAAGGATGAGCCCAAGGAGCGACCCTACGGTGCGCAACAGACGGCGACCGAGCGGTGGTAAAGCATCCGAGAAGATGGACGTCCGCAGCATCGAGCCTGAATAAATCGCAAGAGGAATTTGTAGGAAGGTAATCGACACAACCGAGTTTTGGATCAGCTCCTTGGTGCCAAGAATGGGGTTGTTCAGAAATTCACGCCCAAAAACATCCGCAAGGATCAACAATGCGAGCGCCAAAACCCAAAAAGACGAAAATATGTGAATTGCTCGCGCCAGTTTTACAGCGGCTGTCATAACCCCTCCCAAAGCAGTGACCCGATTCCAACCACGCTAACAACAACCTCCGGCTGAACAATCAACATAATCGGATGGCGCTTATCAACAAATTTGAACACCGAACAAAGGGCAACCTGGTCTAAAATCTATGGGTCTTTTGGCGGCTATCGACATGAGCCAAAGGGTTTGATTGAGATTTCTGGGAGGAAATTATGATGAAAACGATGACAACAGCGATGACACTGATAGTATCAGCAGGGATGGTCTCAGCTGATGACTTTACATTCCGTATCGGCGCCGGGCACCCAAGTGCGCCCGCTGCTTATGTCTCTGATATGGAAAACTTTTTCGTGCCTGAAGTTATTAAGCGCGCAGAAGCTGCCGGTCATACCGTGACCTTTGTACAGGCTTATGGCGGATCAATTGCCGGCGTCGCCGAGACACTCGAATCCGTCCAGAACGGCGTGCTGGATATTGGCGGATATTGCATGTGCTTTGAGCCGGCAAAACTGTTCCTGCACAACTTTCCGTACTATGCGCCGTTCGGCCCACAGGACTCCAATGACGCGATTGCAGCGGCGCGCGCGACCTACGACGCGGTCCCTTGGCTGACAGAACAATTCGAAAACGAATACAGCCAAGTCCTGTTGGGGCTTCACGGGTGGGACAATTACCACCTTGGAACGACCGAACCTTGGGACACGATTGAAGACCTTCAAGGCGTTAAAATCGCAGGCGCAGGTCCGAACTTGCCCTGGATCGAGTTCGCTGGCGGCGTGCCCGTTCAGTCTACATTCCCTGAGGGATACTTGTCGCTCTCAACTGGCGTATACGACGGTTGGCTAATTTTGCCGTCCGCGTACTTTGGCTTCAAATACCACGAGCCATCGCCGCATTACAAACTCGTCGGCTTCGGCGCGGTTGGGATTAACGCCCTTACGATGAACCAGCGGAAATTTGACAGCCTTCCAGCTGACTTGCAGACGATCCTGATGGAAGTTGGTGCAGCATATGAAGCGCAAGCTGGTGAGAGCCTCAATGCGCGCCAAGCGTGGGGATTGAATGGCTTAACAGAGGCCGGCGCAACCATCACTGAGTTGTCGGCAGATACGCGGACCGCTTGGGCGCAAAGCCTCGTTGGTTTTCCAAACCAACAAGCCAAAGAAGCCGATGGTCGCGGAATGCCTGGGACCGAGGTTCTCAATGCGTACCTCTCAGCGATCAGTGATGCGGGGATTGAAATGCCCGTGGAATACGCAATCGACTGATACTTCCATAACATCTCTGAAGGGGCGGCTTTCGGGCCGCCCCTTCGCACCCAAATTCGCCCACGGCGACCACTGAGGTAATGACATGACGCCAGTACTTTGGGGCCGAAAGTCTTCGGTCAATGTTCAAAAGGTCATGTGGATGCTGGCCGAAATCGGGCGTGCCTACGAGCGGATCGACGCAGGTTTTACCTACGGCCAAGTGGGTACATCTACGTTTTCACAAATGAACCCAAACCGCCGTGTTCCCGTCTGGCAGGACGGCGACTTTTCGCTTTGGGAAAGCCACGCGATCCTACGTCATTTAGCGCGCTCTAACGGTCCGGTTGGCTATGACGCCGTCGCCGACCAGTGGATGGAGTTCGTTACATCGACACTTCAACCGCCGTTCATTTCGGTATTCTATCAGACGGTGCGGCTACCCAAAGAAACGCGCAACAAGGACATTTTGGAACAACAATCCGATATCTTGAACGCCGCGCTAGCCGTGATTGAGTCACGCCTTTCCACCGTTGATTGGCTAAACGGGACTGAGTTTTCGACAGCGGAAATTGCGATGGGACCAGTAATGCATCGCATCTTTGACATCGATTGGGACCGGAAAGATGTACCCGCAATCCAACGCTGGTTACACCGACTACGAGATCGCCCCGCGTTCCAAAACTGCGTGATGATAAGCTACGATGAACTTCGTGGTGATTTAAACGGGTTCACGGTAACGAGTTGAACCTAAGTCGTGTTCAATCAAGCGAAACTAACGGCCGCTACAGGCAATATTTAGGTACCAATGTCCCAGCATCAACGCGCCGGCCACTGAAGACGAGCGCGTCAAAAATCGAGACCAAGGTCCACAGTTGGCGAAGAATGGGTCAATGCGCCCGAGGAAATGTAATCCACACCCGTGGCAGAGATCGAGGCAATGCGGTTTCGCACAACGTTGCCACTCGCTTCGGTAGTCATGTGGCCATCAACCATGCTGACGGCCTTTCGCAGCGCGTCGTTATCCATGTTGTCAAACAAGACAACACTTGCACCGCCAACCTCCAAGACTTCTTCCAATTGATCTAACCTGTCGACTTCGATTTCAACGGCCATCATGTGGCTGGCGTTGGTTTTAACGGCTTCCAAAGCAGCCCTTACGCCGCCTGCGGCCGCGATGTGATTGTCCTTAATCATGATCGCGTCGCTCAAGCTGAATCGATGGTTTGAACCACCGCCATGAAGCACGGCGAGCTTTTCAACGATGCGCAATCCAGGTGTTGTTTTGCGCGTGCAGGTAACCTTTGTTTTGGTTCCTTTGGTTTCGGCTACAAAACCCGCAGTCATTGTCGCGATACCAGTTAGACGACCCGCAAAGTTCAACGCGACGCGTTCTGCAGACAGGATAGACCGCGCGCTGCCTTCAATCGTCATCAACGCATCACCAGCAGAGCATAAAGATCCGTCGGTTTTATGGGTGGTCACCGTAAGGGTCGGATCGACAAGTTTGAATGCGATTTGCGCGATCTGCATGCCAGAAACGATGGCGTCTTCACGCGCGTTGATTTGGGCTGTGTAGGTGACGTCTTGGGCGACGACCGTGCGGGTCGTGATGTCGCCGTAGCTGCCAAGGTCTTCGAGCAGGGCGTTGCGTACCATCGGTTCGAGGATCAGGTCTGGAACGGTTGCAAAGCTCATGCTGGTTCTCCGCAAATTTTGGTTCGGTATGCCATCGCATCAACGAGAGTAAGCTGCGTGGATTGCGCAAGATCAGCGCGGGTGTCGGGGAAATCAATCCGCTCATGGGCGCCGCGGCTTTCTTCGCGCAGCAAGGCCCCCGCTGCGATCAAGGTCGCAGTGGCGCACATGTTCAGGAACGACAGGCTATCACCGTGGTGCTGCTCAAGCCGTTCGATTGTGCGCAACGCCGTTTTAAGTCCTTTGGCGTCACGAACCACACCGACACAGTTGGTCATGGTCTGGCGCAATTCCTGAACCGCTTCGGCATCTGGTGGGGTCCCACCGCCGCCAAATGTAAGCGCGATCAAGGGGGCGTCTTTGACGGGCGCAAGTGTGCTTATGATCCCTTCAGCGCAAATACGCGCGTAAACCAAGGCCTCAAGCAACCCGTTGGAGGCAAGCCGGTTCGCACCGTGAAGCCCCGTTGATGAGGCCTCTCCGCACACCCAAAGCCCGTCCAAGCTCGCCTTGCCGTTAATATCCGTGGCAATGCCGCCCATGTGGTAATGCGCAGCTGCGGCAACGGGGATAGGATCGACTGCAGGATCAATGCCGTTGCGCAGACAGGCTTGGGTGACGGATGGAAACATCTCAGAAATTTCAGCGCCAATTGCCGTGGTCGTGTCGAGCATCGGTCGATTGCCAGCTTGTGTCTGTTCAAAGATCGCGCGCGCAACGATGTCACGCGGTGCCAGTTCGGCGTCTTCATGCACATCAAGCATGAAACGTTTGCCGTCCTTGTTGATCAAGATCGCGCCTTCGCCGCGCAACGCCTCAGTCGCAAGTGGCGCGGGGTCTTCGCCGACGTCCATCGCCGTCGGGTGAAACTGCACGAATTCAGGGTCCGCAATAACCGCCCCTGCGCGTGCGGCCATGCCGATGACCTGCCCGCGAATACGATGCGGATTTGTCGTTTGCGCATAAAGCCCACCCGAGCCCCCACCCGCTACAAGAATAGATGCGCCGCGTAACATGATCGAGGCAGACGGCGTATCATGGGCGGCTTGAACAGCAACACCAATGATCCGGTCATCCTCGACCTCAAGATCGACGGCCATTACACCCTCAAGTGCTTGGATGCTTGGCGTTTCACGTACGGTTTCGATCAATGCGGCCATGATTTCTGCGCCGGCCTGATCGCCTTTCACCCGTACCACCCGCGCGAAACTATGCGCAGCTTCGCGAGATAACACGTAGCCACCCTGATCCGTGCGATCAAAGGGCGTACCAAGTGCGGTAAGATCAAGGATGTGATCGCGCGCCTCTTGCGTAACCAGTTTCGCGACCTTTGGATCAACCGTGCCCGCACCTGCGCTAATCGTATCTTCAGCATGGTTTACGGGGCTGTCATCGGAATCCATCGCGGCAGCAACACCGCCTTGCGCCCAAGCCGAACTCGCGCCTTCGCCAAGTGTTTCCGGCGAAATCAGAACAACGGGGTGCGGCGCCAGCTTCAACGCCGCATATAGCGCACCAAGGCCCGCACCGATAATCACGATGCGATCTGTGTCGATGGTTTTCATCTGAATTACAGGCCCAACTTCCGCGACATATCGATCATCTTTTGCACGGCTAAACGCGCGCCTTCAGCGACCGCTTCGTCAACTTCTACTTTGTTTTCCATGGTGTGCAGAACATAAAGAATCTTCTCCAACGAAATCTTTTTCATGTACGGGCACATGTTGCAGGGCCCGACAAAGTCGACCTCTGGCAGTTCGTCAGCGATGTTGGACGCCATCGAACATTCCGTAATCAACATGGCTTTTTCAGGCTTCTCATCAGTCACATATTTGATGATCCCGCTGGTCGAGCCGCTAAAGTCAGCTTCGGCTACAACATCAGGCGGGCATTCTGGATGCGCGATCAGACGTGTGCCGGGGTTCCATTCGCGGAAGTCTTTAAGGTCTTGGGCTGTGTATTGTTCATGAACGATGCAGGAACCGGGCCAATACACGATGTTCTTTTTGCTTTGATTGGCAACGTTCTGCGCCAGATATTGGTCTGGCGTCATGATGACCGTATCGCTGTCCAACGCATCCACGATTTGAAGCGCATTCGACGAGGTACAGCAAATATCGGACGCTGCCTTCACATCAGCCGTGGTATTCACGTAGGTCACAACAGGCGCGCCGGGGTATTTGGCGCGCATTTCTTCAATGCCATCCGCGGTGATGCTTTCGGCCAAGGAACAGCCGGCTTCCATATCAGGCATCAGCACGGTCTTTTCGGGGCACAAGATCTTGGTGGTTTCCGCCATGAAGTGAACGCCGGCTTGAACGATGACCTCTGCATCGACCTCCTGCGCTTTCATGGCGATCTGAAGACTGTCTCCGACGAAGTCCGAAACACCGTGATAGATCTCTGGCGTCATGTAATTGTGGCCAAGAATAACGGCGTTGCGCTTTTTCTTGAGCTCGTTGATGGCCTTCACATAGGGCGCAAAATTCACCCAATCCAGTGGCGTTACGACACGGTCCATCTTCCGATAGATATCTCCCATGGACTCGGCCAACGCCGCAGAGGGCCTCAGGTCATAGTTCTCTGAAAGCTCTGAACGTAAGTTTACAAGGTCCAACATGGGCACCCTCCGAAAGGAATAAGAGCGGGTAGATTTATCTTCTTTGAAATCTACACAACTGAGTTGATCCGCACAGCCTGCCATAAGCGGCAAAAGCGCGATTTTGACAGATTGTCAGGTAAACGCATTTGCATCGGCCGCCCCGCCTCGATCAAACGAAAACGCCCGACACAAAGTCGGGCGCGTTCACATGTTTTGATTTGGTTTTAAAGCTCTTCGCGGATCACTGCGAAATCAACACGGCTGTCGCTGAACCCTTCAAGCGGGCGCGAATCTGATGGAGCACCAAGGATCAGTTGTTCCGAAGGGAACCCGGCGTTCACCAGTTTTGTCATCAACACAGCTGCGCGAAGGCGGCCTGTAGAACTGTCTTCACCAGAAAACGCCACATCAGAATGCTGTCCGATAAGACGCAATCGCGCCTGTGGGCAATTTGCGGCGATAGATGCCAGTTCACTTGCCAACGCGAAATCAGCATCTTCGACGATCATGCCGCGTGGTGCATATTCAATCGAAGCCCCCTGCACGGCCGCTTCGAGCTGTGACACACAGGCAGCAACCTGAAACTGGGTGCCAGATGTTTCAAAGGACGGCGCAACGAAGCTGGCCTGCTGTGCGGTCTCAACAACCGAAAATTCGACGCGACGGTCGTAAAATGCGGATGGCTGTGGCCCACTGACCAAAGATGGGATCGCATCACCAAGGCCCACTGCTTCGTACAAATGCGCATCAACACCAGAGGCCGCAACACGTGCAACCACGGCTTCAGCGCGTTCAAGGCTTAGTCGTTGATTGATGATCGGATCGCCAGACGGGTCAGAATGCCCTTCGACACGAATGGTCACACCTGGGCACTGCTGCGCCAAAAGTCCCAAAATACGAGCTTGGCCAAGACCTTCTTGTGAGCCTGTCAAACCACCGCTTGGGAAATACACCCGCGCCTGAGACGCCAGAATGCGCAACTCGTCGACACATTGGTTGTCGCGGGCAAGGCTTTCTTGTGCCGCTGCGAAAAAGTCTGTTCCGACGGGCCCTGCTTCAGGTGCTGCTGTTGCTGCCTCTTCGCCCAAGGCTACGTCGCGCGCCTGTTCGAGCGTGTCGATTGAAAACCCAGCGCTGCGGGTCACTTCGACGTCGTTACTCTCGGTCAGCAAGACCGCCAACTGCTCAGACACGTTTTCAGGCTCGGCGGGCGTCAATGGCGCTACGTCGTCAACTGGCTGCACGGCGGCAAGTGCCGCTGCAGCGGCTTCAACCGTCTCGAGTGGCGTTGTTTGTGCCACCTCTTCTGCGCCGCCATCAAATGACACGTTGATACGGTCCATGAACCCAGACCCAACGGCCAAAATCGCCACCGTCGGCGCAATCCAAGGCAAGTTTTTTATGATTTTATTAGTCATCCGTTCCCCCCAGAACAGTTATTCCGCTCGAAATGCGTTAAATTCAACGGGCAGCACACATTTCCTACATATTGACCTTTTAAAGGTATTTGGTGTTCTGGCTAGCCTTTTTATCAACATAATGTGGCTTATCCACAGTTCGGGTCCTGAATTACCCACAGAAACAAGGGTCAATTGAATGCGCGTGTCTTTTGCATCACAAGAACCCGCCGCCACATTCGCGCCACATTTGCGCCACCGCTTAAACACGAAGCCGCGTTTTGCTCATATTATGGCCCTTCAAGAGGCTGAACGACCGGCGGCTCCCCCGCCGACACGAGGCAATAAGTAGCAGAAGAAGGAGCGGCCCAATGCCGACTCAAACACCAACACCCGTAACGGCAACGCAGCAGCGACCTTCCCCGAACGGCACGCAGCGCCGACCAGGTCCGCCAAAGCCCGTAGTCTTTAAGGACTTCGCGAGCATCTAGCTCGAACCCCTCAGTTTCAGAACGACCCTGTCGCCTTTTCTCCCCCTCAGGTGACAACATTCAGGCCAGACGGTGCGCCGCGCAGATGTACTCCAGCATCCTGCCGCGCCCCCTCTGGCCCTTTTTTCGTCTGACGCTTAAGCTGTGTGAATGGCAGCCATTTCCTCCATCAGAAACATCGGCCCCGCATCCGAAGCGATGTACAATGCGGCGGGCATCATGACCGCAGAGGACCTGCGCCAAATGGGTGCGGATGCTGCCTATGCAAAGCTGCTGGAAACAGGTAACCGCCCCCATTTTATTGGCTACTACGCCCTCCATATGGCGCTTCAGGGACGGCCTTGGAATGATTGCAAAGGCGAAGAAAAGAAGGCGTTGCGGGTAAAGTTTGATGCTATCAAGGCGTCCCACTTCAATGCGCCTAAGTCGGAATTGGACGCTTTCATGGACCAAATCGGCCTGATTGATCGGCGGTAACCCGCGCCTTTACCTGCCCGTCGCTTTCACGCCCCACAATCTACGGCTACGTCTTGGGTCATGAAGCACCTTTTCCTAATCCCCCTTCTTGGTATGGCCGCTTGCTCCACACCTGAAACGGCATCGCCCGTAGCCCCGATTTCAGCGCCCCAAGCCGCGTTACACCCTGGTGAAACGATAGAAATGCGATCCCTGATCGTAAAATACGCGGCCATTCACAACATCCCCGAGGCGTTGCTTCACGCCGTGATACAGCGCGAAAGCGACTATCGCGCCAGTGCGCGCAATGGGCCGTACTACGGGTTGATGCAAATCTTGCCAGAAACTGCGGGTCAGATGGGATTCACAGGCGCACCAAGTGGACTGCTCGATGCGGAAACGAACCTTTTGTACGCAGGACGCTACCTGCGCGGTGCGTGGCTTTTGTCGAATGGAGACATCGATACTGCCGTTCAGTGGTACGCTCGTGGCTACTACTACGAGGCCCGAGATCGCTGCATGTTGGTGGAAACCCGACTGCGATCCAGCGAAGTTCGCCGCGACTGTTAGGCGCGTTTGAGGACCGAAACGGCGATCCCACCCAGCACCACAGCTGACGCCACAACCACATCCAACGTAATGGTTTCGTTTAACAAAATGGCACCTGCGACGATTGCGATGACGGGTACGCTCAACTGTGCAACGGCGCTGGTCGTGGCCGCCACTTGCGGCAAAACCCTATACCAAAGCGCATAGCCCAAGCCAGACATCACCGCACCACTAAGCACCGCACAAATCAGGCCACCCAGCGACCAGCCCGTGCCAATCAACATCAAAACCAGCGCCACAGGTGCGCATAAAGCAAAGCTAAGCGCCATGTCGCCCAGCGGGTCCTGACTGCCGCGGCCACGCATGGAAAACACGCCCCAACCAAAGCCGGACACCACCATAAAGACGACACCCATTACGTCTAACGTCATGCTTTCCGTTGGCCACAACAGCCAACCCAGCCCCGCCATTGCGACGGCCATGCCCACCCAT
Organism: Octadecabacter temperatus; assembly: GCF_001187845.1. Classification (NCBI taxonomy): domain Bacteria; kingdom Pseudomonadati; phylum Pseudomonadota; class Alphaproteobacteria; order Rhodobacterales; family Roseobacteraceae; genus Octadecabacter; species Octadecabacter temperatus. Next base: position 1,806,104 of record NZ_CP012160.1, read on the forward strand.
TGGCGCGCATTTGGCTGTGTGCCAGCCAAATACGATCCGCCAAACATGGTGATCTGCACAATCCCGAACAGGATCAACGCGCCTACGCCCGAAGGAAGCGTCAGGTAAGCAATGGAAAAGGGAACCAAATACAATAACAGCGTGCTTGCAGTGATGACCCGCGCACGACTAACCCGCGCCCATCCCCCACGCATCAAAACCAGCACGGCCAACATCGCGGCCCCGCTCGCCAGTCGCACCCCTGCAAACAGCAACGGCTCCATCTCAAAGGTAAAGACCCCTGCCCGCGCCAAAATAGAATTGGCAGCAAAGGCGCACATTGTCACAGCGATCAAGGCGAATAGTTGCATAGGGTATCCTAAAATGAAAAAGGCCCCGCCGGATCAATCCAACGGGGCCCTTAAACCAAATGCTAGGTGGCTTAGCCGACCAGCTCAAGACCGGAGAAGAAGAATGCGATTTCTTCTGCAGCAGTCTCAGGAGCGTCGGAACCGTGTACGGAGTTTTCGCCGATGGACAGTGCGAATTCCTTACGGATTGTGCCGTCTGCCGCGTCCGCTGGGTTCGTTGCGCCCATAACTTCGCGGTTTTTCGCGATTGCGTCTTCGCCTTCAAGAACCTGAACAACGATTGGTTCGGAGATCATGAATTCTGTCAGTTCGCCAAAGAATGGACGCTCGGAGTGTACGCCGTAGAATTCTTGTGCTTGTGCAAGGGACAGCTGAATACGCTTGGACGCTACGATGCGCAGGCCAGCTTCTTCGAACTTGGCAGCAATCGCGCCTGTCAGGTTACGCTTAGTTGCGTCTGGTTTGATGATGGAGAATGTACGCTGGATAGCCATTTGAGGACCTCATGTAGGTTGAATGAATTGCGCGCCTGCTAGCATGGGGCGGATGCGTTGGAAAGGTGTCTTATCGCCTTGCCAATACAGATGCAGTGCGCTGCAATACTTATCAGTGCTTTGCATGAAATTTTTCGGCTTGCAGCATTGGCTGGCGATTTTTTAAGTGCCGCGCAATGAGCGCCTTTTGACGTTTTCCAGAAGGAATGTAGCGGGCGGCCTTAGGTTCAAAACCATGCTCATCAACCTCGGGGAAAATGCATGAGATTTCAGTGCGTGCCTCAGGGCTAAGGGCTTTTAACGCTTCAGGGCCGGGGTAGAAGCTTTCCGTTGGTGCCCCTTCCGCGAAGATAACCTCGTGTTGGTCAAAGAATAGATGGAAGTACTCCATCCCTTTGTTCGCGGGTTCACAATGGATGCCAGGCAGCTCTGTCAACTTGATCGCGGCAACCAGCGCTTCTGGTTCGCCAAACATACGTTCGCAAATGTTGGAAGAAATCAGCATCCGGTGTTGGCGGGAAACCAAGAGGTCACGCGAAGGCACTCCCAGCGCGATCGCCCCCGCCATAATACGGACAGGCGCTAGTTTTGTGTTCTCTTGAAGTTCCTTTGCTCTAATTTTTCGGCTCAGGACACGGCGTAAGGGTTTATAACAGCCATTAGCCACAAGGACTTCAGTACCCGTTTGGATATCTTCGACAGGCATCAATCCGTGCTTTGTGTCTATAAGCGTGCCGCGCACAAAACACGTGATCGTGCTGTACGGCGTGCCAGTCGTGGTGTGGCTTTGATATGATCCCAAAGTCGCGCCGACGCTAAACTCAGATCCGGGACCAGGGATGAAGTACCAACTGCCGTTCGTGAAGACAAAGTAGAAGGTCTCAACGTGCGGGTCACCGTTAACGTCTGTAAATGAAATATCGATATCGTAAGGTTGCCCAGTGGACGCATTGAAGGCACCGCCATTGATACTGACGGTTTCATTGGTGTCCGAAGCACCATCCAGCGTTGAATCGTCATCATCAATCGTCGCGGTATATGATGTGTTATACAGCGCGTTATAACCAGTTCCGGACCATTGAAATGCCGTAGCGGAATACTGTGGCATAGCTAATACCTATTTCAGTTGCAGTTTAACAGTCGGCACGACGCGTCCTGCCCCCTAGCTTCAAAAAACAACCTAAAGGTGAAATGTGTCTAAACTTGGAACGACTTCGCAATAATTGAGTGGCCTGGGCGTTAACCTAACATTCTCAAAGAACCATATGAACAGGAGGTTTTTCCTCTTAACGTCGTTTGTTACGCAACAATTCTACCAAACAAATTCGACCACACTTATCCGCCGCGATCAAAACCCCCGATTGACGCCCCCCGCCACCCGTGGCACTGCCCCTTCATGTTAAAAATTTCCGAGATCACATATTCCGTTGCCGGCCGCACATTGCTGGAAAACACATCCGTCACGATTCCTGCGGGCCATAAGGTTGGCCTTGTAGGACGCAACGGCACGGGTAAGACCACGCTGTTTCGCATCATTCGCGGCGAAATGGTTCTGGATACGGGTGAAATCGACCTGCCTAAGGGCTGGAAAATCGGTGGTGTGTCTCAAGAAGTGCCCGGCAATGAGGTTTCCCTGATCAACACCGTTTTGGCGGCAGATGTTGAACGTGTGGACCTGCTGGCTGAAGCAGAAACCGCCACAGAGCCGAACCGCATCGCAGAAATTCAAAACCGCCTGACCGATATTGACGCATGGTCTGCCGAAGCTCGCGCGTCCCAGATCCTTAAAGGTCTTGGATTTACCGCGTCCGAACAGCTGCAGCCTTGTTCCGCTTTCTCTGGCGGTTGGCGTATGCGCGTGGCCCTCGCCGCTGTGCTGTTCTCCGAACCTGATCTGCTGCTGCTCGATGAACCGACCAACTACCTCGACCTTGAAGGTGCGCTTTGGCTTGAGGCGTATCTCGTCAAATATCCGCACACCGTGCTGATCGTGTCCCACGACCGCGAATTGCTGAACCGCTCTGTTGGCGGCATCCTGCACCTCGAGGACAAGGGCCTGATCTACTACACCGGCAACTACGATATGTTCGTAAAACAACGCGCTGAGAAACGTGCATTGCTGTCCGCAGCCGCCAAGAAACAAGACGCAAAACGCGCGCACTTGCAGGCCTTCGTTGATCGTTTCAAAGCCAAAGCCTCCAAAGCTAAGCAAGCCCAGTCTCGCGTAAAAGCTCTTGAAAAGATGGAAACAATTCGCGCTCCCGAAGACGCGGCTCGCACGGTTTTCACCTTCCCCAAGCCCGAAGAACTGTCACCTCCTATTATCGCCACTGAAGGCGTGTCTGTCGGGTACGGCGAAACGATCGTGTTGGATAAACTTGATCTGCGCATCGACCAAGATGACCGCATCGCGCTTCTGGGTCGGAACGGTGAAGGCAAATCCACGCTGTCTAAATTGCTCTCTGGTCGCCTTGAAAAGATGGGCGGCAAATTCGAATCTTCCAACAAGCTGCGGATCGGCTTCTTTGCGCAGCACCAAGTGGATGAGCTTTACGTCGACGAAACCCCGCTCGACCACCTGTTTCGCGAGCGCGGCAAAGAAGGCGGTGCAAAACTGCGCGCGCGCCTTGCCGGATTTGGCCTTGGTGCTGACCAAGCCGAAACCGAAGTTGGCCGCCTGTCTGGTGGCCAAAAGGCCCGCCTGTCGTTACTGCTGGCGACACTCGACGCCCCTCACCTTCTCATCCTCGATGAGCCGACAAACCACCTCGACATCGAATCGCGCGAAGCGCTGGTCGAAGCGCTCACTGCCTACACGGGCGCTGTGATCCTCGTCAGCCACGATATGCACCTTCTATCAATGGTCGCCGACCGCCTCTGGCTGGTCAAAGACGGCCGCGTCGCCACCTATGACGACGACCTTCAGGCGTACCGCAAAATGCTGCTAACGCCAGACACGCGCAAAGCCGACAAAGAAAAACCGAAAAAACCGGCTAAGCCGAAAGCCTCACGCGATCAGCTTCTTGCGATGAAGGCCGAGGTGCGTAAATGCGAAGAACGTGTCAACAAAATCAACGACATGGCCGACAAGCTTTCCAAGAAGCTGGCAGATCCTGTGCTTTATGAAGACGCCCGCAAGGGTGAGCTTGAAACATGGAACCGCAAATATGCCGAGGTCCGTGACGCGCTGAAAAAGGCCGAAAGTCTTTGGATGATGGCACTCGAAAAACTTGACGCCGCAGAAAAGCAGTAACTCTTTCTTAACCCTGCTTTTGTTTCAAAAATATCCCCCGCGGAGCGTCCCCCCTTGCGTCGGGCGCTTCGCCCGTAAAGGATCGCTCACATGGATCCCAATTTTCTCATCACCGCCTTCGTCGCGCTCTTTGTGGTCATAGACCCCATCGGTCTCGCGCCTTTGTTTGTCGCCCTGACCGCGGGCATGTCAGCGCAAAAACGTCGTGCTATTGCGGTGCGTGCGTGCCTTGTTTCAATCGGCATTCTCTTACTGTTCGCGCTGTTCGGCACGGGCATTCTGGAATTTGCCGGTATCTCTATGCCTGCCTTCCGTATCGCGGGTGGTATCCTGCTCTTTATCACTGCCCTCGATATGTTGTTTGAGCGCCGTCAAAAACGCCGCGAAGATCAGGCTGAAGATGATGACGAACACCATGACGACGACCCGTCCGTCTTCCCCCTCGCTATCCCTCTTATCGCGGGTCCTGGGGCGATTGCGACGATCATCCTGCTTGTTGGCCAGACAAGTGACACAGTCGGCTTCTTTGCCGTTATGGGCGTCCTTCTTGCCGTGCTTGCCATCGTTTTCGTGCTGTTCCTCGGCTCAACTACTATCGAACGCTTACTTGGGAAAACCGGCATTTCTGTCGTGACCCGCCTGCTCGGCATGCTTCTCGCAGCGCTTTCGGTTCAGTTTGTCCTCGACGGGTTAAGCTCGTTCGGACTGGGAACTTAAAAACAGATGTTTGGGCTGGACGCAGGACAACTCATCGCGCTGGCCTTCCTCGCGATCCTTGGCCTGTCCTTCTTTGGTTCAATCCTTAGTAACAGCACGCAGCTACGTAACGCATTGATCTGGATTGCGATATTTGGCGGAATGTTCATGTTCTCCGGCCAATGGGATTCGCTCTCAAGCAACTTCGTCCAGAGAGAACCGACCTTCATCGATAGCCGAATTGAAGTTCCCAAAGGCGCTGACAATCATTTCAGGCTGACCCTGCGGATCAACGATGTGCCGATTGATTTTCTGGTTGATACCGGCGCCAGCCAAGTCGTGTTGACGCGAGAAGATGCAAAACGCGTCGGCCTTGATCCCGAAAACCTCGCCTTTATCGGAACGGCATTCACCGCCAATGGTGAAGTCGCAACAGCCCCTGTCCGTTTGGACACCGTTGATTTGGGCGATATGCGTGACACCCGTGTGCGTGCCAGCGTGAACTCTGGCGAAATGGAAAGCTCGCTGTTGGGTATGTCTTACCTCAGCAGGTTTGAGTCTATTGAGATCCGCCGCGATGTGCTGATCTTGAACCGCTAAGGTTATTTCTCGGCTTTCTTTTCCCAGCGACCCGAATCTTGCGACCAATACTGTGCAGAACACCCCGCATCCGTCAGGGTTTTCCACTGGGTCCGCGCCTTGGCCAATGCATCCCCATCGTAGCCATCAAACAACACACAAACCCGTTCAGCTGCATTCACCTCGTCGGCGCTGATGTCAGCGCCATGCACCGACATTACACAGCTTGGTTTGTTCGCGGCAACTTCACCTGATGTCAACAAAATGGGTTGGTCGGGGTCGTTGTCTCCACCTGCCAGCCCATGCGCCAAAAACGCCTCGGGCGGGCCGCCCCAGAGCGCTTGGTCGAGGCGCTCCATCGCACCCCGATCAACACCGCGCACCTCAACCACCCATCCCGCACCACGAGATTTTTCAAGCAACATCGGTAACGTCTGTTCCAACGATGCACTTGTCAGATGGTAGAAGTACGCAGCGCCCACTTACATTCACTCCGTCTCGTAAGCGTTTGCGATAAAGCGGTTAATCGCCATAACACCCCAGCCAGTCGCGCCAGCAGGTGCCAGTGCAGTTTCAGCCTTAACCGATGCTACGCCGGCAATATCAAGATGGATCCACGGCATGCCTTCTTTGACGAAACGGCGAATAAATTGCGCCGCTGTGATGGACCCTGCATCGCGACCACCGACGTTCTTCATATCAGCAATCCGGCTTTTCAGTTTCGCGTCATAAGCGGCTGACATCGGCAAACGCCATGCGCCCTCACCTTCGGCATAAGCCGCTTTCATGAAGCCTTTGGTGAACTCATCGTGGTTAGAAAATACGCCCGCATGTTCATGCCCAAGTGCGATAATCACAGCCCCTGTCAGCGTGGCAAGGTTGATGATGCCCGTTGGCTCAAACCGCTCTTGTGCGTACCAGATCACGTCGGCCAGAACCAAACGCCCTTCGGCGTCTGTATTGATGACCTCAATCGTGTCGCCCTTCATGGATGTCACCACGTCACCGGGGCGCGTTGCACGGTCAGACGGCATATTTTCAACCAAGCCGACAAGTCCGACAACATTGGCCTTCGCTTTGCGCAAAGCCAGCGTTTTCATCACACCGGACACAACGCCAGCACCGCCCATGTCCATGGTCATGTCTTCCATGCCCGCCGCTGGCTTGAGTGAAATACCGCCTGTGTCAAACACAACGCCCTTCCCGACCAGTGCGAACGGTGCTTCGTCTCCGCCACCATTCCACTGCATCACAACAACTTTGGATGGGCTCGCAGAGCCATGCCCAACGCTGAGGAGTGACCCCATGCCGAGCTTTTGAAGTTCATCTTCTTCCAGAACCTCGACCTTCATGCCAAGCTTTTCAAGCTCAACCAAGCGGTCCGCGAATTCCGTTGTCGTCAGGACGTTGGCAGGTTCGTTCGTCAAATCACGCGTAAAAACAACACCTTCAGCGACGGCCATCTCAGCGTCAGCGACAGCTTGGATGTTGTCAGGCGCGTTTACCATCAGTTCGATGTTGCCAAGCGCGTCTTGCTCACCCGTCTTATGTGGCGTGAACGTATACCCACGCAGCGCGCAGCCCAGTGCGACCTGTTCCATACGTCCGATGTTGCCACCCATGATCAAAACGTCACCGTCACCACGCGCTTTTGCGATAGATGCGCCAGCCTTGCGCGCCTCCTCAACAGACGGGCGACGCGGCAGTTTCACCACGATGACTTTCTGTGCCGCAAGGCCGACTGGGTAAGACATAACAACGCCCTCACCCACCTTAGCCTTGGCAAATTGTGGGTTATCCACCGCCCGCATGATCCCCTTTTTCGACAAACCGTTCACTTTGCGCGCACTTTGATCCAGCGCGTTGTCTGGCGTTACGAACACGGCAATCACGCCTTCGCGCGTTGCCAATTCGGTCAGGTTTGTTTCGGTAATTTGCAGCTTTGGAAGGTCAGTCATGGAACACCTGTTGGGTTGTGGATTTCTGCTTTAGGCAATTGGTAGCTTGCGCCCGCACCAAAGGCCAGACAGCACTTGGGTCCGCCCGTCAAATGGGGTAGCAAGTTGCCACTATTGGTATGTCAATTAAGGGGGGCACAGACTGTGGGGAAATTTGACCGCTATTTGCTGTCGCAGCTCCTCGTTCTGTTTGGGTTCTTTTCGCTCATTCTTGTGCTGATCTATTGGATCAACCGCGCAGTGAGTTTGTTTGACCGCCTCATTGCAGATGGTCAGTCCGCATGGGTGTTTTTGGAACTTACGTCCCTGTCCCTGCCCGGTATCATTCGCATTGTTTTGCCGCTGTCTGCATTTGTGGCCGCCGTTTACGTCACCAATCGCATGGCCTCGGAATCGGAGCTGACGGTCGTTCAAGCAACAGGATATTCCCCATTTCGCCTTGCGCGGCCCGTTGTCTACTTTGGGCTGATCGTCGCGATTTTGATGTCCATCCTCACGCACATCCTTGTGCCTCTTTCGACAGAACGCCTGATCCTGCGTCAGGCTGAGATTTCCCAAAATATGACCGCACGTCTTCTCACACCTGGTGAATTTCTGACACCCAACCCAGACGTGACATTCTACATTGGTGACGTGTCCCCGAACGGCGAGATGCTGGATATCTTCATCTCGGAATCCTCGTCTGAAACCCAACGCACAACCTATACAGCGTCACGCGCATACCTTGTGCGCACGGACAATGGTCCGCAGTTGGTTATGGTTGAAGGGCTAACGCAAACGCTAAACGTTGAAACCAACCGCTTACTTACAACGTCGTTTGAAGACTTTGCCTATGACATTGGTGGATTGATTGGCGACGTGACCCCACAGTCCACTTCAGTGAACGGCCTGTCCACTTGGGCCCTACTCAACCCCACGCCTGAGATTATGGAGTCGACCAACCAATCCGCCCTAGCATTGAAGCTTCGTGGTCATGACCGGATCGCGCAATCTACACTTGGATTTGTCGCGAGCCTTCTTGGGTTCTCAGCGTTGATAGTTGGTGGATTCAGCCGCTTTGGTTTATGGCGCTATATCGTCTTTGCCGTCGGACTGGTGATCCTATTGAAGGTTCTTGAAAGCGTTGGCACCAACATAGCACGCGGCGGTGAAGCCTTGTGGCCGTTCGTTTACCTCGCGGGTATCAGCGGCGCTGCGATATCTGTCGCCTTGTTATATATCGCAACGCGGCCCTATTTCTTCAAACGCCGCCCCAAAGCAGTGCCGAGCGAGGTCGCGATATGATCCTTCATCGCTATTTTGCCCGTCGGTTTGCGTGGACCTTTGCTGCGACGTTTGGTTCGTTCTTTATTTTGATGGTCTTGATTGACCTCGTGGAACAACTTCGTCGTTTTGGCGGCAAGGCAAGTTTTTGGGAATTACTCCAGTTGAGTTTGCTGAACCTTCCCGGTGGTATCTATGGCATCTTGCCTTTGATCACCGCGCTGGCGACTCTTGCGATGTTCCTTGGATTGTCACGCTCCTCAGAATTGGTTGTGACCCGGGCCGCTGGACGCTCAGCATTACGTGCATTGCTTTCGCCACTCTTTGTGACGCTCGTTATTGGCGCAATCACAATTGGTGTCTTCAATCCCATCGTTGCGGCAACCTCAAAAGAGTTCGAAGCACGTGAAACCGCCTTGCGTTCCGGTGAATCCTCGATCTTGTCGATCTCCGAGAACGGGCTCTGGCTGCGCCAAGGCAATGAAACCACACAAACCGTGATCCGTGCTGCTGCGTCCAATCTTGATGGGACCGAATTGCAAAACGTCTCTTTCATCACCTTCGCACCTGAAAGCGGCCCAACCCGGCGTATCGAAGCGGCATCCGCAACCTTGCTGGCTGGCGCATGGGAATTGACGGACGCCAAGGTCTGGCCCTTGGGCGACGACCGCGTTGCAGAACAATGGGCGACAATTCACGAAACCCTACGCATCCCCTCAACGCTTACAGCGGATGAGATCCGCGATAGCTTTGGGGTGCCGTCCTCGATCCCAATCTGGGACCTCCCCACCTTCATTGCACGCCTTGAAGTTGCTGGCTTTTCTGCCACCCGACATCAGGTGTGGCTGCAAATGGAACTCGCGCTTCCGGCATTCTTGCTTTCCATGGTTTTGATTGGTGCAGGGTTCACCATGCGACACCAACGCGGCGGGAAAACAGGCGTCATGGTCCTAGCTGCGATCCTAATCTGTTTCGCGCTTTTCTTTTTACGCAATTTCGCGCAAATCTTGGGCGAGAACGGGCAGATTCCTGCGGTTCTTGCCGCTTGGGCGCCGCCTATCGCGGCCATCGCAGCCTCCCTTGGCTTTTTGTTACACCTTGAGGACGGCTGATGCGTTTCTTACTCACCTTGTTGTTTACGCTGTTGCCGATGCTGGCCTCTGCCCAAGGCGCGGCAACTCTCGTTGCCGATAGCGTTTTTGTCCCCGCTGGCGGGCAACAGCTTATAGCGCAGGGCAATGTTGAGGTCTTCTTTGACGGGACGCGCCTGTCCGCGCAGCGCATCACATTTGACCAAGCCACAGACAGGCTGACAATCGAAGGTCCGCTGTTTGTCACAGGGTCTGACGGCATGATTTTCACCGCCGACAGCGCCTCCCTTGATCCGCAACTTAGAAACGGCATCCTGCGCGGTGCGCGTTTGGTGCTAAACGAACAGTTGCAAATGGCTGCGTCTCAAGTTGATCGTGTCGAAGGGCGCTACACCCAGCTATACCAAGTCGCTGCTACGTCCTGTCAAATCTGTGAAAGCGGCGAAACGCCCCTATGGGAGATCCGCGCCCGCCGCGTGATCCATGATCAAGACGAGCAGCAGCTTTACTTTGACGATGCGTCGTTTCGCGTTGTTGGTGTTCCAATCTTTTGGCTGCCCCGCATGCGCCTGCCTGACCCAACGCTTTCCCGCGCAACGGGTTTGTTAACGCCGAGCATTTCTTCATCCGACAGTTTAGGTACGGGCATTCGGCTCCCCTACTTTATCAAACTCGGCGACCATCGCGATCTGACCCTAACCCCCTACTTGTCGACCTCAACAACGACACTAGAGGCGGCGTACCGGCAAGCATTTCTGCGCGGGGACATTACCGTTGATGCTGCTGTGACCCGCGATGACATTTCGCCGGAAACACGGGCATATATCTTTGCTGATGGTATCTTTGACCTTGGGGATGACATCAAACTGCATTTTGACATCGAATACACCTCTGACGACGACTACCTTTTGGAATATGACTATTCCGACAAAGACCGTCTCGACAGCGAGATATCCCTCGAACGCGTGCGTGACCGCGACCTGACGCAAGCCTCGCTGACCTATTACAGTTCACTGCGATCCGGCGAAAACTCCGCCACGCTCCCGCCTCTCCTTGCAGATATCAGCTGGGAACGCCGCGTCACTCCCAGTTGGGGCGGCACCCTCAGCTTCACGTCTGATATGCAAAGTCATTACCGCGAAACTGCGACCGATGTGGTCGGTCGTGACGTCGCCCGTGTGAGCTTTGGAACCGCGTGGCGCGATGACCATATTACGCAATACGGGCTTGTGGTGGATGGCACCCTCGGGCTTGATTTCGACTATTACAACGTAAGTGATGACAGTCTCGTAGATGACACTTTACGCAGCACGATCTATGCGCAAACCACATTGCGCTATCCCCTAATCCGCCAAACCGCCCAAGCGACCCATGTATTGGAACCACTGTTCCAACTGGCATGGTCCGATGTTCAGGGCGACACCGTAACCAACGAAGACAGCACCGCGACGGAATTTGACCAAGCCAACTTACTCGCCCTGTCGCGCTTTGCAGGCGAAGACGCGGTTGAAACAGGTCTGCGCGGTGCAGCAGGTTTGTCGTGGACGCGTGTTGGCACAAATGGATGGGACAGCACGCTAACTGTCGGGCGGGTTTTTCGCGAAACGTCTGATCTCAGTTTCTCGGAAACGTCGGGTCTGCGCGGAACATCTTCTGACTGGCTTATCGCGGGACAATTGCGAACGCCTGCGGGCTTTACTGTAGACAGCCGTGTTCTCGTGGATGACACCCTCGCCGTTACACGATCAGAAACTCTTGCTGGCTGGACTGGTGGCAAACTCGACCTAAGTGCGGGCTACATCTTCCTGCCGACGGATTTGGACGAATCGCGTACCGTGGACGTGTCCGAATGGACCTTCGATACGACCTACCGCTTCAACAACACATGGTCGATGGGGCTAGATGCACGCTATGACGTGGCCTCGACCGCCCCGACCCAATCCGGTCTGGAAATTGGCTGGCAAAACGAATGTGTAACGGTTGATTTTTCGGTGTCGCGCCGCTTCACATCTTCCACTACACTTACGCCAAGCACGGACTTTGGGCTTTCGATCGGGTTGAACGGCTTTAGCGCCGGAAACGCGACAGGTATCCCATCACGTCACTGTACGAACTAAAGACCAAGACCTAAGAAACGACCCGAGTAGACAAAAAAGACGAGGATTTCGATGCGCGTTCTGATCTCTGCCATCGCCACATCGCTGGCCCTGATGACACCCACATTCGCCACGGCGCAATTCGCACCCGCGATCACCGTGAACGACAGTGTCGTAAGTGAATTTGAAATCGACCAACGCGTTGCCATGCTGCGTATTTTCCGCACACCTGGCAATCTCGAAGAATTGGCCCGCGAACAACTGGTCGAAGATCGCCTCAAACTCGAAGCCCTTAACTCCGCTGGTTTGCGCATTACCGACGAAGGACTTCGTGGCGCAATGGCAGAATTCGCCACACGCGCGAACATGTCTTTGGATCAGTTCATCACAGTTCTGGGGCAAGCCGGTGTTTCAGAAGAAACCTTCCGCGACTTTGTGCGCGTCAACGTCAGCTGGCGCGACTATATCCGTTCGCGCTTCAGCGACCGCGCACAGGTTTCCGAGGCCGACATTGACCAAGCGCTCGGGCAATCTGGTGGCTCATCCAGCATCGAAGTCCTGCTTAGCGAAATCATCATTCCGGCCCCGCCCCCACGTGCGCAGGCCGCCATTGCAACCGCCAATCGCATCGCTCAACTGACATCCACCTCAGCCTTTGAAGCCGAAGCCCGTCGTGTCTCAGCCTTGCCATCACGAACCCGTGGCGGCCGCCTCGATTGGCTGCCCATCACCAACTACCCTGCAGGTCTGCGCGGTGTATTGCTCGACCTCTCCCCAGGTGAAGTCACGGCCCCAATCCCAATCACAAACGGCGTTGCCCTATTCCAAATGCGCGGCGTGCGCGAAGTCCCAAGCGCGGCACCCGAACCAGCCGCCATTGAATACGCGGCCTTTTACATCGCTGGCGGCCTATCAGACGCTGGCCTGCGCGAAGCAGCACGCGTTGATGCGCGTGTCGACACCTGTGATGACCTTTACGGGGTTGCGCGTGGCCTGCCAGAAGACCAACTGCAGCGCGACGTTCTCCCGCCTGCGGAAATCCCTGCAGATGTCGCCTTAGTCCTTGCGTCCCTTGATGCAGGCGAAACCAACTACACGCTCACCCGTGCAAACGGCGAAACATTAGTGTTCTTGATGATGTGTGGCCGCACGCCTGCTCTCGGTGACGGCGTTGACCGCGAAACCATCCGCGCCCAGCTGTTGTCTCAACGTCTGACAACCTATGCCGATGCACTGCTCGCAGACTTGCGCGCAGCTGCCACTGTCACCTACCCCTGATGCAACCCATTGCAATGAGCTGTGGTGAACCTGCTGGTATCGGCCCTGAGATCGCCGTTGCCGCATGGAACGCCGTGGGTGCTGACATTCCTATGGTCTGGATCGGCGATCCAACGCATTTGCCCAAAGACACAAAATGGCAAGCGGTCGAAACAGCCGCAGATGCGGCAACTGCCACCGCCTTTCCCGTTCTTACACGTGATTTCGGTGCGCCCAACGTTGCTGGCACCCCAAACCCCGTACATGCTGAAGGCGTAATCGCGTCTATCGCGGATGCCGTGGCTTTGGTTCAATCCGGCGAAGCCTCAGCCATCTGCACCGCCCCGATCCACAAACAAGCCCTTATTGACGGCGCCCAATTCGCCTACCCGGGCCACACGGAATACCTCGCAGCTCTCGCAGGGCGTTCATCGGTTGTCATGATGCTCGCCAGTGAAATGCTGCGTGTTGTTCCTGCGACCATCCACATCCCGCTGGCAGACGTCCCCGAACAGCTCACCGCTGCAACGCTGACAGATACGATCCTAATTACCCACGCAGCCCTCAAACGAGACTTCGGCATCGCCAATCCCCGCCTCGCTGTCGCAGGGCTAAACCCGCACGCCGGCGAAGGCGGTAAAATGGGCCATGAGGAAATCGAAATGATCACCCCAACGCTGGACGCCCTGCGCGCTGAAGGCTTTGACATCGCAGGCCCGTTGTCCGCTGATACCATGTTCCACCCTGCCGCACGTGCGCGCTATGATGCGGCAATCTGCATGTATCACGACCAAGCCCTTATCCCCATCAAAACGTTGGACTTCTCAGGTGGCGTAAACGTCACCCTTGGACTGCCGTTCGTGCGAACCTCACCGGATCACGGCACCGCATTTGACATCGCGGGCACCGGCACCGCAGACGCAACCTCCATGATCGCAGCACTTCGCATGGCCGCAGACATGGCACAGGCCCGCACATGAGCATCGATAACCTCCCGCCCCTCAAACACGTCATCGACACACACGGATTGGCCGCCAAGAAATCGCTAGGCCAAAACTTCCTGCTCGATCTGAATCTAACGGCAAAAATTGCGCGCCTATCTGGGCGTAACGAAGATCACGACGTCCTTGAGATAGGCCCTGGCCCTGGCGGCCTAACGCGCGGTCTCCTATCTGAAGGCGCCCGCCGCGTCCTCGCCATCGAAAAAGACGAACGCTGCCTTTCCGCCTTGGCTGAAATCTCGGATGCCTATCCTGACCGCCTTACGGTCATAAGCGGCGACGCCCTCGACATAAACCCGCTCGACCACCTCACGAGCCCGATCCGTGTTGCCGCCAACCTGCCCTACAACATTGGCACAGAATTGCTGGTGCGCTGGCTAACCCCCACAGAATGGCCCCCGTTCTGGGACAGCCTGACATTGATGTTCCAACGCGAAGTCGCACAGCGCATCACAGCCGAACCCGGCTCCAAGGCCTACGGCCGCCTCGCGATCCTGTCCCAATGGCGTACCGATGCAAAAATCGTGATGAACCTCCCACCGGAGGCGTTCTCACCTCCTCCAAAAGTCTCCAGCGCCGTTGTGCACCTTACGGCCCTTCCAGAACCGCGCTTCCCCGCTGACGCCGCAATGCTGCAACACGTCACGGCCACCGCTTTCAACCAACGCCGCAAAATGCTGCGCTCCTCGTTAAAATCCCTCAGCCCCGACATCGAAGACCATCTGCACGCCGCAGGCATTAAGCCCACAGAACGCGCAGAACAGATCAGCGTCGAAGGCTTCTGCGCCCTCGCTCGCAGCCTGAAAAACACTTAACCCTTCTTTGGCTCTAAAATACTCTGGGGGAGTCCGCAGGACGGGGGCAACGCCCCCTCTTGGTCGAATTGGCGCAGCCAGTTCGAAACACCGTCCTCCAACGAAAAAGGCCCCCGTTTCCGAGGGCCTTTGAATTACTCTGCGGCTTCTGGTGCTGCGCCACCCTCTGGTGTCGCCTCGCCCTCTGGCTGTTTGTCTGGCCGCGTTTTGGGCTTACGGGTGCGGCGTTTCTTTGGCGCTTCTTCTGGTGTTTCCACCAGACCGGATCCGCCCTCTTCCGCTTCAACGGGTCCAGCCGCAGCCGCTTCTTCTTGCGCCTTCAAACGGTCCGCGCGTTCGCGGTCACGTTCGGCTTGGCGCTCACGGTTTTGCTTGTCCTGTTCAGCCTGACGCTCACGCTGCTGCTTCTCTTGCTCTTCGCGCTTGGCGTCGATCTCTTTTTGCGCTTCGGCAAGCATACGTGTGTAGTGCTCAGCGTGCTGCGCGAAATTCTCTGCGTTCACGCGGTCATTAGACAGGATCGCGTCGCGGTGCAGTTGGGTATATTTCTCAACGATCTGCTGCGGCGTGCCGCGCACTTTTCCCTCAGGACCCGAGCTGTCAAACACGCGGTTGACGATATTGCCACCTGATGGACGGTTGTTGTTGCGGTTCTTATTCCGCGAACGGGATCGAGAAGACTTCATGAAGGTATATCCAGCCTGTTTTTTTCTGTCGCTGCCCGATCCCACCTCATGCGGGACCTATCAAATGTAAAAGCAGTGATGTTCTGGCGTGTGTCGGAGACGGGACCAAACGGTCATACTCCATCCGACATGCATGACTATGCCGTACAAGATGTTAATCGCAAGTGATTCTACGCAATTTTGCGCATTTACGCGGGTTAAAGCGGTTTTTGGCCCACAATAACACGGTCTCGCCCGTCTAAATCGTGGCGAATCCCAACATTGAGCAACCCAGCGGCCTCAAACATCGCAACCACAGCCCCCCCTTGAGTCGGCCCGATTTCAACCATCAACCACCCCCCAGCGTTCAAATGCTCTGGCGCACCGGCCGCGATGATACGATAAAAGGACAGCCCGTCCCTCTCGTCCGTCAACGCCATGCGTGGCTCGTGGCTAAGTTCCGGTTCCAACCCGGCCATTTCGTCAGCCGCGATATAGGGAGGATTAGACACGATCAGATCGTAGTTGCCGCCAACAACCTCGAACCAATCGCTCACTTCGAACTCACAGCGATCCGCCACACCCAACTTCACTGCATTGCGTTGGGCCACCGCCAACGCCTGCTTCGAGATGTCTGTTGCGACCCCTGTTGCGTCAGAACGTTCATCAAGCAATATCGCTATAATGCAGCCCGATCCGGTGCCGAGGTCCAAAACATCCTTAAACGGCACGGACAATGCGGCCTCGATCAAGGTTTCTGTGTCGCCACGCGGGTCCAACACGTCTTGGTTAACCATAAATCGCCGCCCGTAAAACTCTCGAAATCCCAACAAATGCGACATCGGCATGCGCGTCGCCCTTTGTGAAACATCGGCAAAGAAAATCGCCTCTGGCATTGCTTCGAATTCATCATGCAGATGTAATGTCATGCGCCCGACATCAATGCCCAGACATGCCGCCATCAACAATCGCGCATCGCGAATTGGGTCTTCAACGCCAGCCTCTTTAAGGGTCGCAGTCCCGTACGCCAACGCCTGTTGAACGTTCACTCACCCATCTCCGCCAGCGCTGTCGCCTGTGCGTCCTGGATCAATCCATCAATCACTTCATCCAGATCACCCTGCATAATCTGATCCAGCTTATAGAGAGTCAGGTTTATTCGATGATCTGTCATGCGGCCTTGCGGGTAATTATAGGTCCTGATGCGTTCGCTCCGGTCCCCCGATCCCACCTGTGCTGCACGATCGGCTGAGCGTTCATCATGCACCTTCTGGCGTTCCGCATCATAGAGACGCGTCTTTAGTACCTGCATCGCGATTTCGCGGTTGCGGTGCTGGGATTTCTCGGATGACGTCACAACAATGCCCGATGGCATATGGGTAATCCGCACGGCAGAATCCGTGGTGTTGACGTGCTGCCCGCCGGATCCAGACGCGCGCATGGTATCGATGCGGATGTCATTGGCGTTGATCTGGATGTCCACGTCTTCGGCCTCTGGAAGCACCGCTACTGTCGCCGCAGACGTGTGAACACGCCCGCCACTTTCGGTCTCAGGTACACGCTGAACACGGTGCACGCCGCTTTCATATTTCATCCGCGCAAACACGTTTGTACCGGACACACGGATGGTTGCTTCTTTGATGCCGCCAAGTTCGGATTGGCTTTCTTCAATGATTTCGAACTTCCAGCCCATGTTTTCAGCGTAACGATTGTACATTCTCAACAAATCAGCTGCGAACAGCGCTGCTTCGTCGCCACCCGTTCCAGGGCGAATTTCAACCAGCGCAGGCTTGCCGTCCGCCGCATCCTTGGGGATCAGTGCCAGCTTCACGGCCTGTTCCGCATCCGGAAGACGTTCCTTCAGATCGGGCAGTTCCATCTCTGCCAGCTCTTTCATCTCAGGGTCGCCAAGCATCGCTTCGGCCCCTTCAATCTCGCTTACCAATGCTTGGTACACTTGCACGACTTCGACCACGGGGCGCAGCTCTGCGTACTCGCGGCTGACGGTGACGAATTCATCTCCGCCGATCCCCTCACCCATACGCGCCTCAAGAAACTCGAAACGTTCGGTGATCTGCATCAGGCGTTCACTTGGTATCATGTCTGTGCCTCGCTCAATTGCGTTAGCCATCCTTCAATGCGGGCGCGGTTAACGCCCATGTCGGATCTGCCAAACCGCAACCGTCCTTCGATTTTCAATAACGGCCCGTGCCCGCCATCAACCGTGTCATCCGGCCCCGCCCAAACGGTTGTGTAATCCGGAAACCCGAAAACCCGCGAGCGCGTGATGTAGGTCGTCGTGCCCTCCTCGGGCGATCCAGCCAAACGTGTCGTACGTGGCGTCGCCATAATGAGCGTATCCAACTGCGAAAGCGTAGCCTCAGGTGCCGGCGCATTCAGCACAATCTGAAACCCGCCCGCCGACTGGCGTTGGCCCGGTGGCTGTGGGTAGAACGTCTTGTGCCATTGCGCCGAATTACTCGGCGCTAAACGCACATAGACCCCAAGCGCAACAACGGCACCCAGCATCCCCAAAACCAAATACTTCAGCATCAATTCCCCTCAGCGCCAAGCGTGTTAGCGGACCTTAACGCCCGGCAAAATGCTCAACATCTCAAACATGATATTGGCCCCCGTAAGCGCCGTGTTCCCCGTCGTATCATAGGGGGGCGAAACCTCAACCAGATCGCAACCGACAATGTTCAAACCGCGCAGGTTGCGGATCAATTCCATTGCTTGCATCGTGGTCAGCCCGCCAATCTCTGGCGTGCCGGTTCCGGGTGCAAAACTGGGGTCGAGGCTGTCGATATCATAGGTGATGTAGCAAGGCTGCCCCCCGATGGACGCAACGATATCTTTTCCGAGCGTATTCAATGACTTGTGCCACAAACTTGATGCTAAACGCTGGTTGAACCCCCAATCAGCGGCCTCGGTGAAGTCTTCAGCGGTATAACCTGTTCCACGTAAGCCAATTTGCCATACTTTTGAGGGTGTTATCAAACCTTCCTCATATGCGCGACGGAACACCGTACCGTGGGTTTCACGCTCTCCGAACATTTCGTCATTTACGTCTGCATGAGCGTCCACATGCACCAGTGCAACGGGCCCATGTTTCTTCGCCATCGCGCGCAAAATTGGTAGTGTCAGCGAGTGATCACCGCCTAATCCCATCGGAATGACGGGGTGCTTTAATATCTCGTCATACTTCGCCTCAATGATCTTCAGCGAGTCCGCCAGCGAGAACGTGTTGATCGAAATGTCGCCCAGATCCGCGCATTGCAAACTGTCAAACGGCGCCGCCCCTGTCTGGATATTATAAGGCCGGATCATCGCGCTTTCTTGGCGCAGTTGTTTCGGGCCAAACCGCGTACCGGACCGCCAGCTTGTGCCGATGTCCATCGGGATGCCGATGAAACCCACATCAAGGCCTTCAGCGCTCGGCGCGTCAGGAAGGCGCATGAACGTTTGCAAGCCGGCAAAGCGGGCCAGATCATTGCCCGATACGGGCTGGTTAAATTCAGTCATCGCTTGTTCCACAAATGCAGGCAGCACAGCTCAAACGCGACATGCGCCCCTGCCACAGCTGTGATTCCTGTTGCATCGTATGGTGGCGACACCTCTACCACGTCACCACCGACCATGTTGATCCCAGCCAAATCGCGCAGCATTGCGGCGGCTTGCCAGTTCGCAAGGCCACCCCAAACTGGCGTCCCCGTCCCTGGTGCAAAGGCCGGATCAAGCGCATCAATATCAAACGTCACATAGGTCGGCGCATCGCCAACGATCTCCTTAGCGCGCGTAACCGCCCAAGCCACCCCTTTTTCATGCACAGTGCGTGCATCAATATAATCCATGCCAAGGTAGTCGTCACACTCCGTGCGAATACCGATCTGCACGGACCGTTTCGGGTCAACCAGCCCAAGCTTCACGGCCTTATACATGAACGTGCCATGATCGACACGGTCCATGTCATCATCTGCCCAAAGGTCGGAATGAGCATCAAACTGAATGACACTCAGCGGGCCGAATTTCGCGGCATAGGCCTTGAGGATCGGCAGAGTAATGAAGTGATCCCCGCCCAGAGTCACCGTCCCGACATCCGCCGCCAAAATCCCCGCGATATGCGCTTCAATCGCGGCAGGCGTGCCTGCAACATTGGCATAATCAAACGCCAGATCGCCGTAATCCGCGATCGCGAAATCACCCAACGGGTCAAAACCCCAGCCATAAGGCGGATCATAGGGTTGCAACGTGCTAGCCTCGCGAATGGCGCGCGGGCCAAAGCGGGTTCCAGGGCGGTTCGTGACTGCCTGATCAAAGGGAACGCCCGTCACTGCTAGGTCTACACCCTTCAAATCTTTGGTATATTTACGACGCAGGAAGGACGTGGCCCCGCCAAAGGTGTTCTCGAACGCGCAACCCTTTAGGTCGTCACGTGTGAACGCCAGATCAATTTGGCCTTTCGCATCTTCCAGCGCCATTACGCGTCTCCCAGTGGCAAAGCCCGCTCAGCGATACGGGCAAAGAACGATGCCCCATAAGGCGCGGTCGCGTCATCAAAGTCAAAATCGGGCTGGTGCAATCCAGCGGTATCCCCGTTTCCAACAAACAAATAGGCACCTGGTGTTTTCTCTAGGAAATAGGCGAAATCTTCGGCCCCCATTTCGCGGATAGCATCATCAATGACTTTTCCCTCTGCAGCGACTTCACGCGCGACATCTACCGCAAATTCTGTTTGCTTGGGCGCGTTCACTGTAGCTGGAAAACCTTCTTCATAGCGCAACTCGGCCTTAACCCCGAATGACGCCGCCTGGCCCGCAACGATCTCGGCCATGCGTTTCTTAACCATCGCTTTCACGTCCTTATCAAACGTACGCACCGTGCCGCCAAGGTATGCGGTTTCAGGGATGATATTATCCGCCGTTCCTGAATGGATCATCGTCACAGACACCACCAAATCGTTCAATGCATAATGGTTACGGCTGACAATCGTCGCCATCGCCTGCCCGATCGACAGCGCGGCCGTAATCGGGTCGCGGGTTTCATGCGGATAAGCCCCATGCCCACCAACACCTTTGATATCAACGTGAAACGTATCCACGGACGCCATGATTGGCCCGGGAGTGGTGTAAAACTGGCCAACAGGTGTGCCGGGCATATTGTGCAACGCGTAGACTTCTTTGATGTCGAACCGCTCAAGCATGCCTTCTTCAACCATCAGCTCGGCACCGCCGCCCGTTTCTTCAGCCGGTTGGAAAATAAGCGCAATTCGCCCCTTAAAATTTCGAGTCTCAGCGAGGTATTTAGCAGCCCCCAGCAACATGGTCGTATGCCCGTCATGCCCACAGGCGTGCATTTTTCCTTCGTTCAAAGACGCCCACTCAGCACCCGTGCTTTCCGTAATCGGCAGCGCATCCATGTCTGCACGCAGTCCAATCGTCGGGCCATCACCCTGCCCTTCAATAATCGCAACCACGCCAGAAATCGCGATGCCTTCGTGGATTTCCTCAATCCCGAACTCGCGCAAACGCTCAACCACATAGGCTGCCGTTTCCTGACACTGCTGACCCAATTCGGGGTGTTGGTGCAAATAACGACGCCATTCGGTCATCTCATCTGCGAAGGCGGCAATTCGGTTTATGACGGGCATGGCTGGACCTCAGTTAACGGGGGCAATAGCGTGACTGTGACACCAAAGGAGCCGCCCCTCAATGGCCGAAGATACACTGATCCACTCCACTGATCCCAAACAACAAATGGACCGCCTTTTGGCGATCATGCGCGCCCTGCGTGACCCTGAAACGGGCTGCCCGTGGGATATCGAGCAAACGTTTCAGACCATCGCTCCCTACACGATTGAGGAAGCGTATGAAGTCGCCGACGCCATCGAGCGCGCTGATATGGATGATTTGCGTGGCGAGTTGGGCGATTTACTGTTTCAATCCGTCTTCCATGCGCAAATGGCGGATGATGCTGGGCATTTCAATTTCAACGATGTGGCCCGCACGATGTCCGATAAAATGGTCGCGCGGCACCCGCATGTGTTTGGCGATGAGAGCCGCGATAAATCAGCCGACCAGCAAACTGCCGACTGGGAGGTCATCAAGGCCGCTGAGCGCGCAGGCAAAGATCAGGGCCGCACCCTCGATGGTGTCGCCATCGGCCTCCCCGCGCTGCTACGAGCAGAAAAGCTGCAAAAACGTGCAGCAAGGGTGGGCTTTGACTGGCCGGATGTGAAGTTCGTCATCGACAAGATCGCTGAAGAAGCCGCCGAAGTCGTCGAGGCCCGCGATACCCTCAGCCATGAAGAAGTCACCGAAGAAGTCGGGGACCTTTTGTTCGTCATGGCCAACCTCGCCCGCCACCTGAAGGTCGACCCCGAGGTCGCCCTACGTGCGGCCAATGCGAAATTCCAGAGGCGTTTTGAAGGGGTTGAGGACCTATTGGCGGCACAGGGCAAGACACCCGCCGATAGTAACTTGGACGAGATGGACGCGCTCTGGGATGCTGTGAAGGTGGCGGAAAAAGTAAGCCCCGCCTAAGACTTTCGGAAGATCAGCGCCAAATTATTCGCTGGCATTTCATGGGCATCCATAAAGTCCAAGCCCGCGTTTTGCGCTGTTCGTTTAATCCACGCATCGTCTTTGTATCCGACCTCAGAGTCCGCCGCGCGAATATCGGAATCAAAGCGTTCGTCGCCGTCACTCGTGAATTCGCCGTCCCGCTTGAACGGCCCGTAAATGCAAAAATGACCCGATGGCGCAAGCGCCCGTGCACCTTCTTGTAGCACCGTCGCAGCCTCGATCTCGCTGATCAGGTGAAGCAGGTTCGCCAATATAATCAAACCTTTGGGCGCAATCGTTTCGCCCCACCCAACTTGGGTCGCGTTCAGTGTGATTGGCGCCGAGATATTGGAAAGCTCGCTATCGTGAACGTAAGCTTCGATACTGCGAAGGCGTGTCGCCTCTACCTCTGAAGGATGCCATTGAACTGCGGGTATCGCCGCGGCAAATGCAACTATGTGTTGCCCTGTGCCACTTGCGATCTCCAATGCATCACCATTCTTGGGTGCTACCAAAGCGACAACATCGCACAAAACACCAGCGTTTCGCGAGGCAGATGGCGCGTACAGTTTGTTGCTTTCGTCTGTAGCCATCGCGACAGATGCTTTGGGTGTAGGAACGCGGACCTTCATAGAGCCCTACCCCGCCTTTTCCTCAAGCATCATCCACTCTTCTTCTGCGTCATCCAGCTTTGATTGGCGTTCCAGCAAGGCATCGGTCGCCTTTTGGAATTTCACCGGATGGTCGGTGAACAACGCAGGGTCGGCCATCAGCTCACCCAGTTTGGCGATCTCTGCCTCAAGGCGGGCGATCACGTTCGGCAATTCTTCCAGACGGTGCTTTTCGGTGAAGCTTAGCCCTGCCGCAGCCGTTTCCTTTGGTGCGTCTGAATTTGCTTTGGTTTTGGAAACCTTTGGCGTGGCGACTTCTTCTTCGGCGCGTTGATTGCGGTAATCCGTCCAACCGCCTGCATAGGTCACGGCGCGGCCGTTGCCTTCCATTGCGATGGTCGTTGTTGCCACGCGATCAATGAAATCACGGTCGTGACTGACCAGCAGTACTGTGCCCGGATATTCGCCCAGCAAATCTTGCAACAGGTCCAGCGTTTCGATGTCCAAATCGTTGGTCGGTTCGTCCATCACCAACACATTGGATTCGCGCGCCATCAGACGAGCCAACAACAGCCGCGCCTTTTCACCACCCGACAAAGAATGCACAGGCGCACGGGCCTGCGCTTCATCAAACAGAAATTCTTTTAGATATCCGACAACGTGCTTTGGTTGTCCGCGCACCATGATTTGGTCGGCCTTACCGCTGACAGACATACTTGGATCGGTGGTGAGATTATCCCACAACGTCGTTTGCGGGTTAAGCTGTGCGCGGGCTTGGTCGAACACAGCGACTTCCAGATTGGTGCCGAGCTTGATCGACCCTTCATCTGGTTCAACTTCACCTAGCAACATCTTGATAAGTGTCGTTTTTCCGACACCATTAGGTCCGACAAATGCAATTCGATCACCGCGATTGACGGTCAAATCGAACCCACTGACGATGGTCTTATCATCAAATGACTTGTTCAAACCGAAGGCTTCGATCACCCGTTTACCGGACGATTGACCTGCATCCAGCGCCATTGCTGCCGTACCTTGGCGCTTGATCTGGCTGGACTTCTCGGCACGTAAATCTTGAAGCGCCCGAAGCCGCCCTTGGTTGCGCGTACGGCGCGCAGAAATTCCCTCAACAGCCCACCGCGCCTCTTTCTTGATCTTACGGTTCAGCTTGTGGCGCTGCATGTCCTCGTCTTCCCAAGTCTTGTCGCGCCATTCTTCAAAATGCGCAAAGCCCTGCTCTTGGCGGCGGACTTGACCGCGATCAATCCACAATGTCGCGCGGGTCAGCGCGTTGAGGAATGCACGGTCGTGGGAAATCAAAACAAAGCCTGTGCGGGTCTGGGACAGCTCGCGTTCCAGCCAACGGATCGCTTCGATGTCCATGTGGTTTGTCGGCTCGTCCAGCAACATCAAACCCGGCGCTTCGGCCATGAGTTTCGCCAAAGCGGCACGGCGGCGTTCGCCACCGGATGCAACATTCACGTCACGCGCAGGATCAAACTTCAGCCCTTCGGCCACAGAATCAACGCGCCATGCATCAGATGGGTCCATGCCACTGGTGGCGTAATCGCCCAACGTGGCGCAGCCTTCCATGCTTGGGTCTTGCTCCATGTAGCCCACAGACATGCCCGGTGCGACAACAACGCCGCCTTTGTCAGCCTCGACCAATCCGGCCATCACTTTAAGGAGCGTGGATTTACCAGAGCCATTGCGCCCAACAAGCGCAACACGGTCCCCCGGTTGCACGACCAATGATAGGTCTTCGAAAACAGGATCGCCGCCAAATGTGAGGGCGATATCGGTGAGTTGTAAAAGGGGTGCGCGTGCCATGGGGTCTGCTAACTTCGTGCGCGCCTAGGCGCAAGGGCCATCAGTCGCCCGAGATTGCGCGCAGTGCTTTTGCACGGGCGGGCGGAATGGCCGCGATCTCAAGGCCTGTAAAAACGTGCAAGGTGTTCATCTGAGTATCAACCACGGCATGGTCACTGACCCAACCGCCCATGCTGAGGTAGGTTTTCAACAATGCAGGAAGCTGTTCCATCGCCACTTTTCGCGTGACCGCACTGCCCAAATCACCAAAAGGGACAACATCAGTCGCCTTCACGGCTGGGGTCCAAACCTTAGGTGCTTGGTGGTTGGCGGCTAAAAGCGCAAAAGCGTCCCCGTAGGTCACAGCGTCCGTTCCCGCGAATGATGAACAGCCAAACAGCAGCCCCACAGACCGTGCATCAACGACTTGTGCAAGCATCCCCCAAGCAATCCGTAGAACATCAGGGTCCTGCACATCTGGTGAAACACAAAATCGCCCAAGCTCAAGCATCGGCTCCGCGTATTCTGCTAATCGGGTCAGATCGTAAAACTGCGCTGAATAACTAGCAGCGACGTCATCGCCAGATGCGGCATAAAGTATGCGAAAACTACAAATGAGTTTCCCCGCAGGGTCTTCAACCAACACATGATCACATAACGAATCGAACCCATCGGTTTCAATCCCGCCCCGACGCGCGACGCCGCCCGCCTCTTCAATAAAACAGCGATGGCGCAAACGCTGGCTGCGTTCCAAATCATCGGCCGTCACAGCAAAACGCGCAACATAATCGCCGCGTGCAAGAACTGTGCCCTCAAGTGAATGGGAATCCTTGGCCATGTTCAAATTGGCCCCAATGGAATCGACTTCGGTGCGGCTTGCGCCCTCACCCGTCACCCAGGAAGTCACCAGCATTGAAGTTACCGATTGAACCAAACAACTGGCGAATAAACGTCGTATCACGCACGTTGTCCTGCGTCACACGGCGCGACAGGGCGACAACATTTCCGTTCTCAAGGCCGAAGCGTTCGACATTGCTGACGACACCTTCTTCATCAAAACTGATCGCAACAACTTCGCGCTCAATCTCTTTTGGCTCAAGCGGGCCTAAGAAACGGAAACGCGATTGGACATAAAAGAAGCCACCGCCATTGGTGACGCCACCCGCAGTTGGGGGACCGACAACATCGGAAACCGTGTCGCGGGTATCAACGCCAACCAGCACTTCGGCCAGTTGGTCGTCCGTGGGGGCGTAGCCATGATTGCGATATAACGTGGTACAACCCACTGACATCAACAGCACGCATCCAGCTAGTATGGCGCGTGACTTGCGACCTGTGATGTTCATAGTAACCCTCAACTCTTATATCTCGCCTTGGCTTCTATCGGCTTTTAACGCATTTACAGCCAACACGCGACGTTATTCAAGGGTGCCTTCACATGTCCGATATGCCGACACATCCCATCCGCTTTGCTGACCTGCCCGCGCGAAAGCGGTCTCATTTCAAGATTGAGCCTGATGCAGAGGGCCGCAAAGCCCTCGCGAATGAAATCGACGTGCTGAAGATTCCCAAGTTACGGTTTGAAGGTTCACTGATTCCCACGGGCAAGCGCGACTGGCGTATTGAGGGGACTTTGGGCGCGACCGTCAGCCAAGCCTGTGTCGTAACGCTGGAACCTGTGACCACCCGCATCGACGAAGACGTTACCCGTTCTTATGTGGTCGAACTGGATATTCCCGATGAAGACGAATTCGAAATCGGAGAGGACGACTCAGCCGATCCGTTGCCGGAAACACTCGATCTCATTGACGTTCTGGCGGAAGCTTTGGTGCTGGCTATGCCCGCCTACCCCCGCAAAGACGGCGTCGAGGCCGAAACCATCGGCGTCACCGAACCGGGCAAAGACGTTATGACGGATGAAGACGCACGTCCCTTTGCTGGCCTTGCTGCACTGCGTGATGGCCTCAAAAACAAAGAAGACACCGACGACTAAAGCGACCCTTTAAAAAAGGTTGCTTATTGGCAAATTCGCCGTATGTTCGCGGCTTCTTTCAGATCACGTCTCGACAGGCGTTAGGTAATGTCCTAAAGCCCCACAAACGCTTTCCTGAAAGCACGAAATTCACGCGGCCCACTTACGATCCAAGGGCCCACTATCCGAGGTTGTCACAATGGCTGTCCCACAGAATAAAATCTCCACGTCCCGCCGGAACAACCGTCGGTCCCACCACGCTCTTGATGGTGCGAACCCAAACGAATGTACGTCCTGCGGTGAACTGAAGCGCCCACACCACATCTGCCCATCTTGCGGCAGCTACGCAGACCGTGAAGTCATCGCGCAAGCTGATGAAATCGATCTGGACGACGACGCAGCATAAGCACTAGGGTCGCTCAGAAGGGGAACGTATGTCCGCGACTGATCAATCCACTGCTGCACTTGTTATTTCTGTCGACGCCATGGGCGGCGACGAAGGACCCGCGCCAATTGTCGCGGGTCTTACGCGTTTCTTGGCGGCAAACCCTGACACGCATATCTTATTGCACGGGCGCAAAGCAGACCTTGAACCGCTTGTAACCAAACGCAAAATCGGAAACTCTGTTACGATCGTTGATGCGCCTGACGTTGTCGCAATGACGGACAAACCAAGCCACGTTATGCGCCACGGTAAGTCCACATCCATGTGGTCTGCAATTGATTCCGTACGTAACAAAGAAGCATCGGTTTGTGTGTCTTGCGGCAATACCGGCGCGCTTATGGCTGTTTCAATGATCCGCCTGCGTAAGGCCGAAGGCGTGAACCGCCCTGCCATCGCCTGCCTGTGGCCGTCCCGAAATAAGGCTGGCTTTAATGTCATGCTCGACGCCGGCGCTGACATCCGTGCCGATGAAGAAGACCTTTTGACCTATGCCTTGATGGGCGCGTCTTACGCCCGCAACGGGCTGGGCCTGACCAAACCTCGTGTTGGCCTGCTGAATGTTGGCACCGAAGAACACAAAGGCCGCGCCGAGCTGAAGGTCGCCCATGACATGATTGCGGCCGCTGCACCGCGTGGTGATTTCGAATATGTGGGATTCGTTGAAGGCGGTGATTTGCCTGGTTCGCGTGTCGATGTCGTCGTTACAGACGGCTTTACCGGCAATATTGCGCTCAAAACTGGTGAAGGGACCGCGAATTTCGTGTCCGAATCCCTGCGCGCCGCGTTTAAGACGACGTGGTTCTCACGCATTGCCGCCCTCCTCGCAATGACATCCCTGAGTCGTCTCAAGAAAAAGATCGACCCGCGCCGTGTGAACGGTGGGGTCTTCCTCGGCCTCAACGGAACCGTCATCAAAAGCCATGGCAGCGCGGATGCGACAGGTGTTGCGGCAGCCGTCTCACTGGCCGCGCAGCTAGGGCGTTCGGGTTTCTCCGACAAGCTTGCCGCGCGGGTTGCATCAGCCGCCGTGCTTGCCCAAGATGACCAAACCGACAGCGCGACAAAGGACTAGAAAACCAAATGACCATTCGCGCAATCGTTCGTGGCGTCGGCCACTATCTCCCCGAACGGGTCGTTCCGAATTCCTATTTCGAAGAAACACTCGACACGACGGACGAGTGGATCAAGACACGCTCAGGTATTGAGCGCCGCCATTTCGCAGCAGAAGACGAATTTACATCTGATTTGGGCACGAAAGCCGCGCAAATGGCGCTTGAGATGGCGGGCCTTGAAGCGGATGACATTGATGCTGTGATCGTCGCAACGTCGACGCCTGACCTTACCTTCCCGTCTGCGGCGACGATGATTCAGCAAAAGCTCGGCATGACGCAGGGATTCGCCTTTGACATCCAAGCCGTTTGCGCCGGATTTGTGTACGCATTGTCCAATGCCAACGGAATGATTGTTTCTGGTCAGGCCAAACGCGTGCTTGTTATTGGCGCTGAAACTTTCTCGCGGATCTTGGATTTCACCGACCGTGGAACCTGCGTTTTGTTCGGCGACGGAGCGGGTGCGCTTATCCTAGAAGCCCAAGAAACCGAAGGCTCGACAAGTGATCGTGGTATTCTGGGAACCGATCTGAATTCTGACGGCCGATACCGCGATATGCTGTACGTTGATGGCGGAATGATCAGCAACCAGACCGGCTTTGTGAAAATGCAAGGCAACGCCCTTTTCCGCCAAGCCGTTGAAAAGCTTGCGTCAACTGCGGATACTGCCCTTGTTAAGGCTGGCTTGGAACACGACGACGTTGATTGGATCGTGCCGCATCAAGCCAACATTCGCATCATCCAAGGCACAGCTAAAAAGCTCGGCGTGAGCATGGATAAGGTTGTCGTGACGGTTCAGGATCATGGCAATACCTCTGCGGCCTCTATCCCCCTTGCCCTGTCTGTCGGGGTTGAGCGTGGCCAGATTAAACAAGGTGACCTTGTCGTCACTGAAGCGATTGGCGGCGGCTTAGCCTGGGGTGCAGTCGTTTTGCGCTGGTAGCGATAACACGCCTTCAATGTCACCCGACAAGCCCTTGTTATTGACTCTGTTTTTACGCTTGGCCTAAGCTCACGGGAACTTAGGGGGATATAATGACAAACAAGACATTAACTCGGATGGATTTAGCAGACGCCGTTCACGAAGAAGTAGGCCTGTCGCGCAACGAAAGCGCGGACCTCGTTGAAAGCGTTCTCACACAAATGTCTGATGCCCTTGCTGGCGGCGACAGCGTTAAGATTTCCTCATTCGGAACATTCTCTATCCGCGACAAAGCTGCCCGCATTGGTCGCAACCCTAAGACTGGCGAAGAAGTCCCAATCACGCCCCGCCGCGTATTAAGCTTTCGCCCAAGCCACCTGATGAAAGACCGCGTCGCAGCGGGCAACAAGTAGGAGCCCTCGGGATGTCCAAATCCCGCGACGCCTTCCGCACCATTTCAGAAGTATCCGATGCGCTGGACACTCCCGCGCATGTGCTTCGGTTTTGGGAAAGCAAGTTCAACCAAGTTAAGCCTGTCAAACGCGCTGGTGGCCGCCGCTACTATCGCCCGACGGATGTTGACCTGCTCGCAGGGATTAAAAAGCTGCTGCACGATGATGGCATGACCATCAAAGGCGCGCAAAAGCTGCTTCGCGAACAAGGTGTTAAGCACGTCGCAGCCCTTGGCGCTGCGGTTCTGGACAATGAAGCCGAAATGGCGGATGCCACAGTTGAGGCGATTGAACCGGTTGAGGTCAAAACCGTTGAAGGACCCAAAGCGGCCCCAGGGCCCGCTGTGGAACAGGCCCCAGTCGACGTGAAACCCGTAGAAGCGGCCGCCGTTCCCGAGGCCGAGGTCGAAATCGCCAATGTCGTGCCACTTACCAAGGCACCGGGCCCTGCCCTGACGCTCAACCTTGCGCCAAAAGCAGACCCTGTTGAACCCGTGGCCGAACCTGCCGAAGCAGTGTCGGAAACCGTGACACCTGCAGCCACATCCAAGATGCCAGACGTGCCAGCAGACCCGTCCGATTCTGACAGCAAAGCCCCAGCACGTTTATTCCATCTGTTGCACAAGGCCCCGCACGACAAGATCGCAGCGCAAGCACAGGCTATTGCGCCTCTGCTTGACCGGATGCAGGTTCTGCGCGACCGCATCACTCTGCGTTAACGGCACGCGGATCCGTGCGTTTTTCGCCTTGCCCTGCGACGCATTTGCGATATGACATCCCACAAGTCGGGCTATGGCGCAGCCTGGTAGCGCGTCCGTCTGGGGGACGGAAGGTCGCAGGTTCGAGTCCTGCTAGCCCGACCATAAAAAACCGCCCACCGCGCTCTGCGCAGGTGGGCGTTTTTACATCTAAGATCAAAGGTTTGTGATGAACAACGGTGTACTTTCAGACGATCAAATCAGCGCTCTCATTTCTGGTGGAGCAATCACGGCTACGACACCGTTTGAGAACGGCCAAGTGCAGCCCGCGTCCCTTGATCTGCGCCTAGGGTCCCGCGCCTACCGTGTACGCGCCTCGTTTTTGACGGGTCACGGGCAAACGGTAACGGATCGCCTTGAACAGTTCACCATGCATGAAATCGACCTGACTGACGGTGCGGTGCTGGAAAAGAACTGCGTATATGTTGTTCCGCTTATGGAAGCTCTCGCCCTGCCAGCAGGCATGACTGCCGCGGCGAGTGCGAAATCCTCAACAGGGCGTCTAGACTTGCTTACGCGCATCATCACCGACAACGGCGTTGAATTTGACCGGGTCCCCGAAGGCTATTCCGGTCCGCTTTACGTTGAAATCTGCCCGCGGTCTTTCTCGGTGCTTGTGCAACCGGGTTTGATGCTGAACCAAATCATATTCCGCAACGG
This sequence comes from Octadecabacter temperatus, assembly GCF_001187845.1. Lineage (NCBI taxonomy): Bacteria > Pseudomonadati > Pseudomonadota > Alphaproteobacteria > Rhodobacterales > Roseobacteraceae > Octadecabacter > Octadecabacter temperatus. The sequence goes on from NZ_CP012160.1 coordinate 1,836,923, forward strand.
CAAGACCTTTATCAATGATGAAGACCTCAAGGCGCTGCACGCCAAGACCCCCATCGTAGACGGAACGGCCGTCATTTCCGATGGTTTGGGCTTTTCGGTTGATCTGAAACCAACCAGCGGTGACCTCGTCGGGTATCGCGCCAAGCCGCATACAGGCGTCATCGACCTGTCCCAAATCGCCGCCTATGATCCGGCCGAATACTGGGAAGAAGTGCGCACCAAAGACGGACACATCATCCTCGATCCTGGTGCGTTTTATATCCTCGTCAGCCGCGAAGCGATTGCGATTCCGCCTGATTGTGCCGCTGAAATGGCCCCCTACATCGCGATGGTCGGTGAATTCCGCGTCCATTACGCGGGTTTCTTCGATCCGGGCTTTGGTTGGGACAGTGCGGGTGGCGCAGGCTCACGCGGGGTGCTTGAGGTTCGCTGCCACGAAGCGCCGTTTGTTCTGGAACATGGCCAAGTGGTGGGCCGATTGGTCTATGAACACATGTCACAGACCCCTGCGGCCCTTTATGGTCAGGACATTAAGTCCAACTACCAAGGGCAAGGCTTAAAGCTGTCTAAGCACTTCAAATCATAAGAAATCCAAGTATCAAAACTTGGTAAATCGACGTGCCATACGGGTTGCTTGGCGCAATTGGCGCCCGCTATTTTGACCTTGTTTATTCATTTGACGCTCTTCTGGGCTTTGCTCACGGTTCTTGTTTCCAAGGTTGCTCGCGGCTTTGATACCAGAGTTAACGCCCTTATTTACAAGGCGTCGCAAGATCATATTCAAGATGCGTTCCATAGGATCGTCCTTTGCTCGATTGCCCTACTATATAGTACTTTGGGCCTGTTTCCCAAGGTATCCCGCGAAAATCCGGCAAATTGAGGGCAAGTGATCAGCTTTCGTCAAACATCTCGGACTGGTTGGTGTCATCCTCATCGTCGTCGTCATCGCTGCCCTCGCCCAAAAGCGGTGCTGGACGGCTTTCCAATAGACCGGCTGAGCGCAGCTCTTTAAGGCCAGGCAGATCACGTGCGTTCTCAAGCCCGAAGTGATCAAGGAAGTCTTGCGTCACCACAAACGTCACAGGACGGCCCGGCGTCATACGGCGGCGGCCAAAGCGGATCCATTCCAGTTCGATCAACTGGTCGATCGTGCCACGGCTAACGGACACACCACGAATTTCTTCGATTTCGGCGCGGGTGACTGGCTGGTGATAGGCCACAATCGCCAATGTTTCCACGGCAGCGCGGCTCAGCTTGCGTGTCTCAACCGTTTCTTTTTGCATCAAGAATCCAAGGTCTGGTGCCGTGCGCAGCGCCCATGCATCCCCGACCTTCACCAGCGACACACCGCGCCCTTCATAGCGCTTGCGAAGGTACACCAGCGCCTCGGCTGGGTCACACCCATGGGGCATACGACCCGCGAGTTCAGCAACCGTGCACGGGTCTGCGGTCGCAAACAAAATCGCCTCAACCATGCGTTCCTGCTCGCCCATTGGCGGGGCCTCAAACAGAGTTTCTTCGGTGTTTGGGTTCGCTTCTGGCGCGTCTGTTGTCTGCTCGTTCATCGTTCTTTGTTCCTGATCTGAATAGGCGCAAACACATCGCCCTGACGTATTTCAATTTTGCCTTCTTTGGCCAATTCCAGTGACGCCGCAAAGGTCGATGCAGTGGCGGATCGCCGCTTAACGGGGTCCAATTCCCAGCCTTCGGGCAAATAGGACAAGATATCCGTCCACTCACCTGCAAAGCCAATCAACCCACGCATGCGGCCCAGTGCCTCTTCCATGGTGAAGACCTTTTCGCGGTCCATCACGAAGGGGCGGAATTCATCCTTGGTGCGAATACGGGCATAGCCCTGCATCAAATCCAGTAGTGTCGCCGTGTAGGTCACACGCCGTGTACGGGTGACGTCCTCGGTGATGCCACGGGCAAAGAAATCGCGGCCCAATTGGTCACGCGCCATCAATTTAGCCGCCGCATCGCGCATCGCAGACAAGCGCTCAAGCTGGAACGCAAGGTGCGCGGCGAGTTCTTCACCCGATGGCCCTTCTTCAGATGGATCAGGCGGCAACAGCAAGCGGGACTTTAGAAATGCCAACCAAGCCGCCATCACCAGATAGTCCGCCGCCAGTTCAAGACGCAAATCGCGGGCTTTGTGAATAAACGCGAGGTATTGTTCCGCCAGCGCCAGTACAGAAATCTGACGCAAATCAACCTTTTGCGTGCGCGACAGGGTCAACAAAAGATCGAGTGGCCCTTCGAACCCGTCCACGTCAACAATCAACGCTTCCGCAGCGAGGCGTTCGTTAACGTCGGTTGAAAAGATGGTCGCGTCGGACATGAAACCCCTAAAATCAGGCACGCATAACGCACCCCTACATCCACATTAGATGTCTAATTCAGTAGGTCGTCAAATTCCTCTGACAAGGCGGTAATGTCAACGGGCACAGGCGTTTTGCGCATCGCAAGGGCCGCTTCTGCACGGGCTTGTGCGGCGTCGGTCATCTGCCCTGCGGCCTCGGCCACTTGCACAATCTCGGCCGCGTCACCGCAGCAATGCAAGATCACGTCACAACCAGCGGCAATAGATGCACGGCTGCGTTGCGCAACGTCACCCGACAGGGCTTCCATTCCGATGTCATCGGTCATCAGCAACCCCTTAAAACCAATGTCATTTCGAATGACATCCATCATCATGCGGCTTGTCGTGGCTGGTGCCTTGTCGTCAATATCCTCAAACACGATATGAGCCGTCATGCCCAATGGCATGTCGCCCAAGGCCTTGAACGGCGCGAAATCCTCGCGTTCCAAATCAGCGCGGGCCGCGGTGACGGTCGGCAAGTCTTTGTGGCTATCAACGGTCGCGCGACCATGTCCGGGAATGTGTTTTACAACGGGCAACACGCCACCCTGCAAATGCGCATCCGCAACGGCGCGGGATGCATCCATCACCGTTTCAACATCGCCGCCATAACAGCGATTGCGCAAAAACGGGTGCGTCAGGCGTGCGGTGATATCAGCACAAGGCGCGCAGTTGCTATCAATACCGACTTCACGCAGTTCTTGGGAAATCAATCGGTAACGTATCCACATGGCCCGCATCGGATCGGAGGCGATTTCCATCTGTTCAAGCGGTGGCAACCATTGGCGCCAATGCGGGGAGCGCAAACGCTGCACACGCCCGCCCTCTTGGTCCACCGTAATAACCGCGTCATGACCCGCAGCTTCACGCAGGTCATTCGTCAACCGCTTTAGCTGATCTGGGTTTTCGACATTGCGTGCGAACAGGATAAACCCGAACGGCGCATACTCGCGAAAATAGGCGCGTTCCCAATCTGTAATCTCAGGGCCTTCCGGCCCAAAGATCGCAGCACCGTATTTCATTTAACGCACCACTACCGGAATACAGGCCGCACCTTCGGCAGACATGGCGGCACAGAAACGACGTGCGTCGCTCAAATCGCTAAAGCCAGTCGCGCGAAGTCTAAAGAACGTCCGCCCACCAGAGTTCGCCTGCTGGATAACCTGTTCTTTTCCTGCAAAGAAATCAGGGAAACGTGCTGTCATGCGCACCCATTCGGTTGCTGCAATATCAGCGCTGTCAAACGCACCAAGCTGCACCAACTTCGTGCCAACTGGAATGGCCGCTGTCGTCACTTCACCCGTCACAGGCGTGGCGACATTTGTCGTCGTTGCCGCAGCAGGAACCACGGCTGCAACCGCAGGACGGTTCGCGGGGCGATGCGCGGGGCGTGGTGAGCGGCGCACGCCTGGCACCGCATCAGGGATCAAATCTGGGTTCACAGTCACACCGTTTACGGCGACTTCGATAGGCGCAGTTTCGCCCTCCGCAAGGTCCGTCATCGGGGCTGCACCCGCTGCAATCTGGTCCGCCAGCGCAAGCACATCTGCCGCCGTCAGCGGGGTTGATGGGTCAACTGGCGTTGCAAGGGCAGCCACCTGTTCAGTCGCGGCCACTGTTTCTTCTTCAAGTGTTTCATCAATTGGCAAAGACGCCTCGATCGCCTGACCCAAACGGTCCTGCGGCGCTTCTTCAGTAGCGACAACTTCAACCGCTTCGGCCGTTGGCGTCACTTCCATATCTTCTGCCTGTAAGGACACATTGCTTGGCGCGAGGACCAGACGGTCTTCTGGCTCAGCCGCGCCGCCAATGGCGGGAACGGAATTGACGGACAGTCCAACATGATTGGCGATCTCACCACCGGGGTTTTCAGGGGCGACACGCATTTCACCGCTCAGTGCGCGAACAACCGGTACACCCGTGACGTCGCGCATCAAAAGCTTGTAACCCCAGATGCCAACGCCACCGATCAGCGCTACCGAAATGGCCGCCGCCGCTACGTTTACGTATTTACCTGCGGGAATCCCTGCATTGCCCCCATTAGGGCCTGCCGCAAAATCTGCCATGTGTCTGCCTCACTGGACGGAGTTAGCCCCGCCACTGTTTTAACGCCTCTTGGCCCCAGACACGTGCGCTTTAGCGCATCTCTTCCGCTGGAGTTACGCCCAAGATACCCAAACCGTGAGAAATTACAACGCTTACGGACTTGATTAGGGCGATTTTCGCCTGTGTCGCTGGGACGTTGTCCGGCTGAAGGAAGCGCAAAGACGTATCGTCATTGCCCCGATTCCACAGACCGTGCAGTTCGGACGCGAGATCATAGAGGTAGAATGCAATGCGGTGCGGCTCATGGCCTTTCGCTGCGATCTCAACCAAACGAGGCCATTCCGCCAGCTTGGCCGCCATCGCGAGTTCAGCCTCATGGGACGCAAGCGACAGGTCAGCATTCGCCAAGTCAGAGACATCAATCCCCGCCTCACCCGCTTTACGGATAACCGAGTGGATCCGTGCAGACGCGTATTGGACGTAGAACACAGGGTTGTCCTTGGACTGTTCTGTGACCTTGTCGAAATCAAAGTCCAAAGGCGCGTCGTTCTTACGGGTCAGCATATGGAACCGCGTCACGTCAGAGCCGACCTGCTCAACCAGATCGCGCAACATGATGAATGTGCCCGCCCGTTTGGACATCTTGAATGGCTCACCATTCTTGAACAGCTTCACGAGTTGCGTGAGCTTGATATCTAGCGGAACAGAATTGCCGGACAGAGCCGCAACAGCCGCCTTCATCCGTTTCACGTAGCCGCCATGGTCTGCGCCAAATACATCAATTAGCTCATCGAAGCCTCTGGAAACTTTATCAAAATGATAGGCGATGTCTGGTGCGAAATAGGTCCATGCGCCGTCAGACTTCTGGATCGGGCGATCAACGTCATCGCCAAACTCAGTAGACTTGAACAACGTCTGTTCCCGCGCCTCCCAGTCTTCTGGCAGCTTGCCTTTTGGTGGCTCAAGCGTGCCGCGATAGATCAGGCCCTTGCCCTTCAAATCATCAATTGCCGCTTCAATCCGGCCGGTACCATAAAGCGATTTTTCGGAATAGAAGACGTCCATCTTCACGCCAATCGACGCCAGATCATCGCGGATCATGTCCATCATGGCCTCGGTGCCGAATTCCCGCACGTCCGCCAGCCAGACATCTTCGCCCTTGCCGACGTAGGCATCGCCCACCTTCGCCTTAAGCGCCTCGCCCGCTGCAATCAGGTAATCGCCCGGATAGGTTCCATCCTCAAACGTGACCTCTTGGCCGTGGGCCTCAAGATAGCGCAAGTAGACCGAACGCGCCAAAACATCGACCTGCGCACCGCCGTCGTTGATGTAGTATTCCCGCGTCACGTCATAGCCCGCGTAATCCAACAGGGACGCCAAAGCGTCGCCAAAAACTGCGCCACGGGTGTGGCCAACATGCAGCGGTCCAGTCGGGTTCGCGCTGACGTACTCAACGTTAATCTTTTTATTTGCGCCCAATGCGGACTTGCCGAAATCGGCGTCCGTCAGGGCAGACCGCACAACGCCCGCCCAAACATCACCGGCCAAGCGCAGGTTCAAGAACCCCGGCCCTGCGACGTCTGCACTTACGATCCGGTCATCATTTGCCAGCTTTGCCGCCAATGCATCCGCGATATCGCGTGGCTTGGCACCCGCAGGCTTGGCCAAAACCATTGCCGCGTTTGTCGCCATGTCGCCGTGTGTTGCATCTCGTGGAGGTTCAACGGCCACATTGTCAAACGCCAACCCAGCAGGCAAAACGCCCTCTGCGGTCAGGTCAGTCAAACAGTCGATTACAAGCGCGCGTATATCGGCAAACAGGTTCATGGTTCTATCCTTATGCGAACTGTCCGTTTAGCACCTCCGTATCCTACGTCAACGAGCGTTCCAATTGATGCCCGCACACCACCGACACAGCGCATCGCACCACGGTCTGCTTTGCGGACTTTTCTGCCATTCATTACAACCGTTCCAATGGCTGCTTTGCCAAAAAAACAGAAGTTGCCGTCGAGCTGCAAACAGTCTGTCGGTGGCCAGTTTGATTTGTTGCAAGTAGCTTTCATGTCCATCCGCAGCTGGCATTTCTAAATCCGGTGTCCTTATCTGTCCTGCAAGCGCAATCTGGACACAGAACCAATTTAGGACTGCAACGAGAGGCAGCGTAGCGTTCGACGGACAGTCTTTCCGCCGAACGCTTTAAGCGACCATAGCTTACATCATGAAACAGTCATCAAATGACAATGCGAGCTCTGGCATGTCACCCAAGTTAGCAAAGTCCACGCCATCCCAAGACCAATCGTTGTTAGCATTGTCTGTGGTGCTGGTCATACTTTGCTCTAGTACGGCTTGAGACAATTCAAACTGGTCGTTCCACCAATCAGAATTTCCGTTGCTATTGCCGGACCCATTCACGCCCGTACCACTGTTACCGAAGCCGTTTCCTTGGCCGTTGATACCGTCGCCGGTGTTTCCGTTACCGTTATTGTTGCCACTTCCGGTGGATAGATCATCAAGGAAATCTAAGTTCACCCAGTCGCGCCAGTCAAACGTCCCCTCATCATTGCCTGTAAAGATGAGAGTATCCGCAACATCCACCGTTTGCTGAGTAACGTCATCGCCTGTCGTGTCTTGAGGCGGTTCTTCGTCACTGGTTTCTGTTGCTGCAACGGTTTCTTCGCCGTCCTCGGGGTTCACTTCTTCTGGCGTTTCGGTTTCTTCCACAGTTGCGATTTCGTCAGACGCAACAGGCGTTACCTCCAATTCAGGTTCCGGAGGTGTGCTATCTTCCGCCTCGGTCGTCCCAAAGTTCTGGGTCACCATGACTGAAGCCCACTCCTCGCCATCGATGAAGAAATCACCATCTTCGACCCCAATTCCGATCTCTGTAAACAGTGGGTTCAGGATCGCAGCTCGGTGGGAGGGGCTATTCATCAGGCCTTCATGTACCTGCACGATGTCATCCGAAAGGCCTGGTTCGCCGCGTGTGGACTGCCAACCAATGTTTTCACCAACAGCGGACCTCCCTTCTAAAACATAACCTGCGTTCACGGCCCGGTCTTCAGGTTGAGTCCCATCTACACCTGTATGATTGAAGATGTCATTTTCGAGCATCCAGCTGCTATGATTTTCTGCTGCTGAATTTAGATTATCATCAAAAGTCAGCGGGTCGACGCCAACCTTAGCACGTTCGGCATTCACGAGTGCGAGCATCTCTTGTTCCAAAGCACTTGCTTGTGACATGGTAGTCTCCTTTCGGTATTTTTCCGGGCTCAGGCTTGTCCCAAAACCCTTTTTCATTTGATGAGATCTGCTCTGCGCCATTGGCTTAAAAGCAGCCCATCTTTCTTGGTCTGGCCAGGAGCACCCAGCCAGAAACCTATCGCATCTCAATTTATGAAAATTGAGATTTACTATTTGAATTTCAAATAGTTAGCCAAATGGAATCACCGCTGATCATGACGGCTCATCCAATAACTGGGACACTAAGTAGAGCTCGTCACATGAGACAACCCATCGAAAGACTCGCACAAATTTTGAGCGTAAGATTGCCCGACGGCCCGAAACCGACGGCCAGATTGAGCCTTTTGCAGCGCGAGGTGCAACAGGTTTGTAAAATTCGCAATAACCCGCTCAGCGGATTTCAAGTTCGGATGGATGGGCCGACGAAACCGGATGAGGGTCGGACCTTGTCTTGATCAGATGTCGATTTCCAAACTCACTTTGGTGCGGTCCATTGTGACGAAGGTTTTGAACTTCTTGATCGTCTCATTTGAAAAGAAAAGTCGCTGCGTCAGGGCTTCATATTCCGACATATCTTGCACGAGAATGATCAGCACAAAATCGGCTTCACCAGTGACATAATAGCATTGCTGGATTTCGGGGGCGTCGATGAAGCTTTGCTTGACCACATCAATTGCCCCTCCCGTCTCAACGTTCAATTCGACTTGGACGACAATGGTTAAGGCAGGTCCGAAACCTGCGGGGTCTACAGTGGCCGTTTGGGCCGCGATGATACCCGACGCCTCGAGCCGCTTGATCCGGCGTTGCACCGATGGCGCCGATAGATTGACCCGCTCCCCGATCACCCGTTGTGGCACGGTGTTGTCCTTTTGTAGAATGCGAAGAATCGCCAAATCGAACGGATCAAGAGTTTTTGAACTTTTCACTTACAATGCCCGCCTGTTTTGTAAGAATGCTACATATTTTCCGGTAAATTAGAGCACATAACTGCGGTTCAGTGAACTAAACTTTCATAAACCGATAGAAAGAGATCTAATGTTCACGCCATTCAAAACCGCCACCCTCAATCACCACGCAAGCACGCCATTATTCGATGGCTCCGTGACACAAACCCTAAACCGCGCAGATTTCGATAACGCGGAAAAGGAGATTTCGAACTGGGACGGTTATGCCGAAACGCCTTTGCTTGATCTTCCCGGGCTGGCCGGAAGGCTGGACATCGGTGATCTTCGCTACAAACACGAAGGTCCACGTTTTGGACTTGGCAGCTTCAAGGCACTTGGCGGGGCTTACGCCGTTTTGCGAACGGTTCAGCGTGAGTTGTCCAAATCCATAGGCAAGCAGGCGGATCCGGCCGATATACGCCACGGTCTTTATGCCGAGCAGACGAAGGCGATAACCGTAATTTCCGCCACCGATGGCAACCATGGGCGCTCGGTCGCCTGGGGCGCCGCACAGTTTCACACACATTGTCGGATCTACATTCACGCCGAAGTCAGTGAGCACCGCGCCGATGCCATGAGAAAATTAGGTGCCGAAGTGATCAGTGTTGACGGTGACTATGATGCGACGGTCGCCCAAACCCGTGCAGATGCGGAAAAGCACGGATGGTTGATTGTTTCGGACACGTCTTGGCCTGGCTACACGCAGCCCCCGTTGGATGTGATGTCGGGCTATGGGGTAATGGCGCGCGAGATTGTGCAAAGCTACGCCACACCTCCGACCCACGTCTTTCTACAAGGCGGCGTTGGCGGGTTGGCCGCCGCTGTCACGGCCGTTTTCCATCAAAAATGGGGGCTCGACGCGCCCCGCGTCGTGATTGTCGAACCCGAACTCGCGCCTTGTTTGTTCGCAAGCGCAAAGGCTAACAAGGCGACAAATGTGGAGATTTCCAAGGAAACCATCATGGCGGGCCTATCTTGCGGTGAGCCTTCCGAATTAGCTTGGTCAGTCCTTACGGATGCCGCCCACGACTTCGTCACCATCCCCGATAGCATCGTCGGGCCTATGGTTCGACTGTTGGCCAATGGCGTCGGTGGTGATGCATCTGTAGAGGCAGGTGAAAGCGGCGTCGCAGGGCTATCTGCTGTTGTTGCGGCTGCCAATCAACTTACTTTAAGGCGGAATTTACATCTGGACGCCAATTCACGCATCGTTGTCATCGGCTCTGAAGGTATTACGGATCCGAGTATCTATGCTCAAATCATTGCTGGAGAAATTTGACAGCAGTGACATAGGTAGATCTGGGTTGTAACTTTGAGTGATTTTTCCGAAAGCAGACTTTGGCTGCGATGCAGAAAAACGGTAATCTGGGCTCGAAGCCGTCGTTCGCTGCGAAAGCATCCTACCGAACCAACCTTGCGTGGGTCTCCAGCGCAAAGCGGTCCGTCATGCCCGAAATGTAATCTGATACAATCCGCGCCAAGGCGGTTTCGCCGTTCGCGTCGGCAACGTCTTTGCGCCATTCAGACGGCAAATGGCTTGGGTTCGCCATAAACAGCGGGAACAAGTCCTCGACCACTTGGGTTACTTCGGTGCGCATCTTTACGACGCTGGGGGCGCGATACATCTGGGAGAACAAGAATTTACGCACCACCTTGAGGTCCGCCCAAAGTGCAGGTGAAAACTGCACCATCATGCGCCCTGCTCCGCGAATGTCAGCGCAGGTCTTGGGACCAAACGCCTCAAGGTTTGCACGGCTCACGGCAATCACATCCTCGACCAACACGCCAAAGAAGCGCCGCAATGCTTCGTGGCGGCGGCGATCGGAATCTAGGTTTGGGTACTTCGCGTCCACATCCCGAAAGCAGTCCCCGACGATGGGAAGCTGCAGTAAATCATCGGTGCCGAACAATTTCGCACGAAGCCCGTCGTGAATGTCATGGTGGTTGTAGGCAATATCATCTGACAACGCCGCCGCCTGCGCCTCAGCGCTCGCATGGGTGCTGAGTTCCAGATCATGACGTTCGTTGTATTCTTCAAGCGCATAAGGCACCGGCGCATCAACGGGTCCGTTGTGCTTTGCGATCCCTTCCAAAGTCTCCCACGTCAGGTTCAGCCCGTCCCAATCCGCGTAATGACGCTCAAGCGAGGTTACGATCCGGATCGCCTGGGCGTTATGATCGAACCCGCCATAGGGCTTCATCAATTCAGACAAGGCATCCTCACCCGTGTGTCCAAACGGCGTGTGTCCAAGGTCATGGGCCAAAGCGACTGCCTCTGTCAGCTCGGCGTTCAGGCCTAAAACACCCGAAATCGTACGCGCAACTTGGGCGACCTCAATAGAATGGGTCAAACGGGTGCGAAAGTAGTCGCCTTCATGTTCAACGAACACTTGGGTTTTATGCTTGAGGCGTCGAAACGCGCTTGCATGAATGATCCGGTCACGATCCCGCTGAAACGGAGAGCGAAATTCGCTTTCTTCTTCAGGATACAACCGCCCACGGGTTTCCGTAGGACTGCACGCATACGCTGCTGTCATTTCTGCCCCAATCAATTCACGGCGACACTGCCTTGTCGCCTTTACCTACCCTCCCTATATTAAAACCAACGCCCAACCTAAAGGCCGCAATCATGTTGACCCTACCCCCTAAAGTGACCCCCCGCGCATTTGAGCGTTTGGCCGAAATTGGCGCGAACGCCAGCGGCAAAGCCCTGCGTATTGCTGTTGACGGTGGCGGCTGTTCCGGTTTTCAATACGAAATCGATCTGGACGAGGCCAAAGACGACGACTTGGTTCTGGAAGGGTCCGGTGAAAAGGTGATCATCGATTCCGTTTCGCTTCCCTTCCTGACGGACGCGACGATCGACTTCACCGAAGAACTGATCGGCGCGCGTTTTGTCATCGATAATCCGAACGCTAGCAGCTCATGCGGTTGTGGCGTTAGTTTTTCGATGTAATCGGCCACCCTGACTCTCCAAAACACCAGACCAACACAGCAACGCCGCGCCTGTTCTATTGGGCGTGGCGCTACTGGCATGCCAACGCCGTAACCCATTAATCTAATGAATAACTTTCGTTCCACTTCCGTCGAAATTCTTCTGTGCGTTTCGGCCCAGGGATGTGCGCAATATCGCACATACTAAACGGTTCAGTTTAGTAATCACCCCCCCTATATCAACTTCATCGGCAGCAAGAACGCAGCCGCAACAAATTGGAGTTTATTATGAAACGCACTGTTACATCCCTAGCACTGATCGCCGCCCTTTCCGCAGCTGGTGCAGCATCCGCAATTGAATACAACGCATTCGGCCTGACTGAGACGCAGGACGCCTCTTCCCACGTTGAAGTTGGCCTCGTGCGCTCAGCAACTGCTGGCGAAGTACAAATCTTCGCATATGAAGCAGGTGAAGTTGGCGCGTTGCTCGGCGAAACCGCCGTTCACGCGGGTGCAAACCCTGACGTATTTATAAACGTTGGCGCGACACCTTCTACTGACGTAATTGCTGTTCTTTACGATGCGAACGGCAACGCGACAGCTGAAACAGTTTTGGATCTTGTCCAGTAACATCGAAAGACAACTGATCGATTGAGGGCTGGCGCAACTGCGCTGGCCCTTTTTGCATCCAATGCTTGTGCCTCCCCCAGCCCTGCGTCAAAACGGTGGGCAAGGAGCATTGCACATGAAAATCGCGACATTCAACATCAACGGCGTCAAGGCCCGCATCGGCGCTTTGACAGACTGGCTAGAAGCCTCAAAACCCGATGTCGCGCTGCTGCAAGAAATCAAATCCGTCGACGAAGGCTTCCCACGCGAGCACTTTGAAAACCTAGGCTACACCGTCGAGACACACGGGCAAAAAGGCTTCAACGGCGTCGCGATCCTGTCTAAGCTTCCGCTTGAAGATATCACGCGTGGCTTACCGGGGGCTGAGGGGGCTGGTCGCGAAGGTGTCGATGATATCGAAGCCCGCTATATCGAGGCCACTGTGATTGGCGAAAAACCCGTGCGCGTCTGCGGGCTGTACTTGCCCAATGGCAACCCTGCTCCGGGTCCAAAATACGATTACAAACTGCGTTGGATGGAACGCCTTAAGACCCGCGCCGAGGCGTTGATGGAACTTGAAGAACCCTTCCTAATGGCTGGAGATTACAACATAATTCCCCAGCCAGAAGACGCCAAACGCCCCGAAGCGTGGACCGACGATGCCCTTTTCCGCCCAGACAGCCGCGCCGCATTCCGTCGCCTGTTAAACCTAGGCCTGACAGAAGCGTTTCGCGCCTGCCATCAAGGTGCAGGTCACTATTCATTCTGGGACTACCAAGCGGGTGCGTGGGACCGCAACGATGGCATCCGCATCGACCATTTTTTACTGTCAAATCAATGTGCTGACATGTTGAAAGACTGCTGGATTGAGTCCGAGGTTCGTGGCCGTGAAAAGCCGTCAGATCACGTGCCTGTCTGGATTGAACTCGACGCTTAGTCGAGCTGTCCGGTCACATCGTAATTGTAGAGCCAATCCATCTGGCTCAGAAAAAACTTAGGCGCAATTTTTCCTATAACTTTCAGACCACTATGCGCCACAGTTCGTGCAATTCCGCGCAAGTGATATTTGGTGGCATTTTCATTTGCGGCTTTGATCGCTTCGCGGACGCGCGGAAGGCGCAACCTTTGGTACCGCGCCAAAGCGGCTTGAATATCATCCGTTTCAGCACAGCACCGCGCCAGAACAAAAGCATCCTCAATCCCCAAATTCGCGCCCTGCGCAAGGAAGGGCAGCGTGGGGTGTGCGGCGTCGCCAAGGATACAGATATTCCCCTTCGACCAAACCTCTGCGACGGGATGCCGGAACAGCCCCCAAAGGTTCACCTCTTCGACCTGCGTTAAGATCTCTTTCACCGCTGGGGCCGCATCCCGAAACACATGACGTAGGTTCCCGGGTTCGTCAGGGTGCGCCCAGCCCTCAGGTGCCCATTGTTGCCGCTCCTGAACCGCGACGATGTTCAACAGCTTGCCGCGTTCGGGGTGATACACAGGATAGGTCACCATATGGCGACGTGGCGCCATCCATATCCGCGCGACGGAGTCCGCATCAGGCGCTGGGATAAGCGCACGCCACGCCACCTGCCCCGTAAAAAACGGATCCTGTGCGCCGTTCAATACGGAACGTGTGCCAGAGTGAATACCCTCTGCCCCGATGACCAAATCAGCATCAAGATCAGCCGTATCGACGCGTCTGTTCACATGAAGTTTTGCGCCAGCAGTCTGACAACAGTCCAGCAACAGATCAATCAGCTCGGCACGGTGGAAAAACCGGTAGCTGTAGTCAACGTATTCAGACAGATCAAACTGCGTCACACGTCGCCCCGAGAGGGCATCCATCGGTTCAACGGCCTCTGCGGTGATGCTGGCCTGAATGACAGCTGCATTGATGCCCAAAGCCGCAAGCGCGCGATTGCCGTTCGGCGTAATTTGAATACCCGCGCCGACCTCGGATATCTTTGGGGCCTGCTCATAGATATCCACTTGCGCCCCACTGCGCGCGAAAGCCAATGCCGCGGTCAGCCCGCCAATACCGCCCCCCACAACGCAAACGCGGCGGCCCTTGTTGGAGCCGCCGCTGAAAATCTTTGTACTGTCTAGCAAGGTTTTACCCCGATCAGTCGTTGCGGTGAATTTTCTCACGACGTTCGTGACGCTCTTGCGCTTCAAGGCTCATGGTTGCGATGGGACGTGCATCAAGGCGTTTCAGGCTGATTGGGTCGCCCGTTACGCTGCAGTATCCAAATTCACCCTCATCAATGCGGCGCAGGGCCCCATCGATTTTGGCGACCAGCTTGCGCTCACGGTCACGCGTGCGCAGTTCCAGTGAACGATCAGTTTCTTCAGACGCGCGGTCAGCAACATCAGGGATGTTACGTGTGCCGTCTTTCATCGCTTCGATCGTGTCGCGGCTGTCTTCAAGGATCTCGCCACGCCAGCTCATCAACTTACGGCGGAAATATTCCACCTGCTTGTCATTCATAAATGGTTCGGAATCGGCCGGAACATAATCGTCCGGCAAAAATGTTTCGGACTTCATTTTCGCTCCCTTAGAGGTTGGCGACGCTGATGAATTCTGCTCTTTTGACACTAATAATACCCCCTCTTTCCGCTTCCTTTACTCTCTCGCGGGCATGCTGTCACCCCCTTGTTGATCAACTATTCATGGGTTGAAGCCGCACAGTGGAGTGATACCGTTAACATCTTAGAAATTCATGACGAGCAGGCCACTTATGCGTTTTACTGGAACCGAAACATACGTTGCGACAGACGATCTGACAGTTGCCGTAAATGCCGCCGTCACGCTTGAGCGCCCTTTACTGGTAAAAGGTGAACCTGGCACAGGCAAAACCGAACTCGCGCGACAGGTGAGTGCGGCGCTGGGGCTGCCGATGATTGAATGGCACATCAAGTCCACGACTAAGGCCCAACAGGGCCTGTATGAATATGACGCTGTAAGCCGCCTGCGCGACAGCCAGCTTGGCGATGAAAAGGTCAACGATGTTGTCAACTACATCAAACGCGGCAAGCTTTGGCAGGCGTTTGAGGCTGAGGGCCGTGTCGTGTTGTTGATCGATGAGATCGACAAAGCGGACATCGAATTCCCCAATGACCTTTTGCAAGAACTCGATCGGATGGAGTTTCACGTCTACGAAACGGGCCAAACCGTGAAGGCGAAACAGCGCCCGATCATGATCATCACATCCAACAACGAAAAAGAATTGCCAGACGCGTTCCTGCGCCGTTGTTTCTTTCACTACATCCGGTTTCCCGACATCGAAACGATGCGCAAAATCGTTGAAGTCCACCACCCTGGGATCAAGGATGCCCTGCTGACCGCCGCGCTAACGCAATTCTACGAAGTCCGTGATCAGCAAGGGTTGAAGAAAAAGCCAAGCACATCTGAGGTGTTGGATTGGCTCAAGCTACTCTTGGCAGAAGACCTAACAGCGGAAGATCTGCAACGCGACGGTGCGTCCGCCCTGCCCAAGCTTCACGGCGCCTTGCTGAAAAACGAACAAGATGTGCATTTGTTTGAACGCTTGGCATTCATGGCACGCGGCGGGCGATAAACGCCTATTCCCAGCCCAGCGGGTCGAGGTTCAACAAGATCGAAATCTGTTCGTAGACCTCAGGGTATTCTTCGTGGAACTGTTCCGGTTTTTCAAAGAAGACCTCGATCGATACGGCCAAGAACTCGACGTAGTTGGTGGCCGCATATGCATCCAAGACCGTCTTTCGATTTCCGTTCACATTCGCAACATGGGCCTCATACCCACGCAGGATCGCTGCCTCCCAGTCTTGGTGGCGTTGCCCTTTCGCCAAAATCGGCACGGCATTCGTTTCCCCCGACAGCGCGTCCAGTTGATGGGCGAATTCGTGCAGAATAAGGTTATGTCCGTCCTCGTCGTTCACGCCTCCCTTTTCCGCATGGGGCCATGACAACACGACCGGCCCATGTCGCCAACTTTCGCCAAGGCGCACTTCTTTTCTTTCCGTAACAAGGTAGCCGTCTTGCCTTTGCTGCTTCGATTGAAAAGCACCTGGATATAGCAAAACGGTATGAAGGGTTTTGTACCACGCATCCGAATTTACGATCAGCAAACAGGCCTGCGCGGACAGCGACAATTCGACCTCGCGATTGACGACCACGCCGTTCTTTCCGTAAATCCGCACTTGGCTTAGAAACAGGTTCATCTTGCCCTGCAACCGCTCTTGCAACTCAGGTGGCAGCTTCTTAACCATCGGAACCCAGTCAACGACTGCTGCCCAATCCTGCTCGGACAATCTTGATGCCAACAGTTTCTGGCGCCGCTGACGTTTGGACCACATCCAAAAACACACCCCAAGAACCAGCGCCAACAGCAAATACCACGTCCACATTTCGCACTTCCCTACATCTAGTAGCGGCCAACACCATGGGCACTAACCTATTGAGTCTTTTGAATCACACCGAGCTGGCTTTTGCACGTGTCGCGAAGATTTTTACGCTAAATTCCCTCTTTTTCGCCTTTAAATAAGAAGTCCGGCGTGACGTCGCGGAATTGCCCAATTTCGCACGCACTCGGGCCTCAGTCCGCAGGCAGGTTCAGGACTGAGTTAAAAGGAGAGCAGAGTTGACCAAGGCAAAAATGCCGGTCTCAAAGCATCGCAAGTCACGGACCGAAGATGTCCGGGTTGCAAAGATGTGGACCGAAGAACTGACCTTTATTAAGGCCAGCGCAGATTGCGTTGATCCTTCTGGTATCGATCCTTATGGCCCGTCTGGCCGTGCGAGAATGTGGGGAACCACATGAACCGTATGTTCCGTCGCCTTTTGGCTTTGTCGGTCATGTTTATGACTGCCTGTACCCCTGTGCCCCAATCCCCGACCCTGCCGACCCGAACAATGGGCCTGCAAGACAGCTTGCCGCCGATGCGCTCCTTCGCGGGTAGCCGTGTGAACACGCCAACACGTTCGAACCGCGAAATCGGCAAGGACTTCATGGACCTTGCGTTCCGTATGGAAAGTGGCCGCGCCGTTGCCCGCCTTACACGTTTTGAAGCCCCTATTTCTGTGCGCGTCACTGGTGATGTTCCCCCAAGCTTAACGCCAGATCTACGCGCATTGCTTGGCCGTCTTCGCAATGAAGCTGACATCGATATCTTCATGACCGGCGCGGCCAACGCATCTATCACCGTCGAAGCCATCCCACGTTCCGTTTTGAACGCTGCCGTGCCACGTGCCGCCTGTTTCGTGGTGCCGCGTGTGTCGTCATGGGAAGAGTTCAAAACCGTTCGCCGCACACCAACGGTCGATTGGACCACACTTGAACGCCGCGACCGCGCTGCTGTTTTCGTGCCGTCCGATGTTGCACCACAAGAAATCCGCGACTGTTTGCACGAAGAACTGGCGCAGGCCCTCGGCCCGCTCAATGACCTGTACCGCTTGTCGGATTCTGTTTTCAACGACGACAACATACATGCAGTGCTGACATCGTTCGACATGCTCATCTTGCGCGCCTACTACGACCCTGCCCTGCGCAACGGCATGTCTCGCGGCGAAGTCGCTGCCCGTCTTGATCCGATCTTGTCCCGACTTAACCCAGTTGGCGACAGCCAGACTGCACGGCCACGCAACGACACAACGCGCAACTGGATCGAGAACATCGAAACCGCATTGACTGCTGGGTCCTCTGCCAACCGCCGCCGCAGTGCCGCGCTTCAGGCTGTTAGCCTTGCTGGTGCGATGAACTGGAACGGTCCACGCGACGGATTTGCCCATTACGCCTTTGGCCGCCTGAATGTCGGCCATGACAGCGATATCGCGCTTGCCTCGTTCAACGAAGCCCTGCGCATCTACAATCGTTCATCTGAAACCCGCTTGCACGCGGCACATGTATCCGTTCAACTGGCCGCCTTTGCGCTGTCAGCGGGTGATGGCGCTGCTGTTCTGAACCTTGTGGACAGCGCGATGCCAATCGCCGCCGCCCATGAAAACGCAGCCCTTCTGGCGACCTTGATGATGTTCAAAGCCGAAGCGTTGGAAATGACGGGACGAACTTCTGAGGCCAGTGCCGTACGCATGGACTCTTTGGGTTGGGCGCGCTACGGATTTGGGGCGGATGCCAATGTTCGCGCGCGCTTGCGGGAAATCGCATCGCTCAATCCACTCAAAGGGATCTAACACATGATATTTCCACTCGGCGGTCTGGTTTTAGGGGCATTGCTGGGGGCGTATCGTGCGAAATCCCGTGGTGGCAACACCGCTGACATGGCGCAATACGCAGCAGTCTTCGCCATGATCTTTGGCGTGATCGGCATGTTTGTCATGGTCATCATCACACGCATGTACGCCTGATGTTTCTGCCCTTCTTCGATCAACTTCGAAGAGGTGGCGTGCCGGTTTCCCTGCGCGAATATCTAACGTTCCTTGAAGGCATGCGCGCGGGTCTTGTGACCTACGACATTGAAGCGTTCTATTTCCTCGCCCGTACCTGCATGGTTAAGGACGAGCGCAACATCGACAAGTTTGATCGCGCCTTCGCCGCCTCATTCGAGGGGCTTGAGGCGATTCCGGCTGAGGCCGTGATGGAAGCCGTCGACATCCCGCAAGACTGGCTTGAAAAAATGGCCGAAAAGCACCTCAGCGCCGAAGAAAAGGCCGAGATCGAAGCGCTTGGCGGCTTTGATAAGCTGATGGAGACCCTCAAGAAACGGCTTGAGGAACAAAAGGGCCGTCACCAAGGGGGCAGCAAATGGGTCGGCACCGCTGGCACCTCCCCCTTTGGCGCATATGGGTATAACCCCGAAGGCGTGCGCATCGGCCAGAACGAATCCCGCCACCAACGCGCCGTCAAAGTTTGGGACAAACGCGAATTTCGCAATCTCGATGACTCTGTCGAAATCGGCACCCGCAACATCAAGATCGCCCTGAAACGCCTGCGCAACTGGGCGCGTGATGGCTCCGCCGAAGAACTCGATCTCAACGGAACAATCCGCGCCACGGCCGAACACGGCTACTTAGATGTCAAAACCCGCCCTGAACGGCGCAATGCGGTAAAGGTTCTACTGTTCCTTGATATCGGCGGTTCAATGGATCCGCATATCAAACTGGTCGAAGAACTCTTCAGCGCTGCGAAGTCCGAATTCAAACATTTCGAGCACTTCTATTTCCACAATTGCCTCTATGAAGGTGTCTGGCGCGACAACCGCCGTCGCTGGGACGCGCAGACCCCAACATGGGACATCCTGCGCACCTACGGGTCTGATTATAAATGTATATTTGTCGGCGATGCCTCGATGTCGCCCTACGAAATCGCCTATGTCGGTGGCGCGAATGAACACTACAATCAAGAAGCCGGCCAAACGTGGCTGGAACGTGCACGCGACCAATGGCCCAATCACCTCTGGCTAAACCCGCTGGATGAACGTTATTGGCAGTACACACAGTCTATTCAGATGATCGACCAAATCTTTGGCGCGGGCCGTATGGTTCCGATGACGCTTGATGGCATTACACGCGGGATGAAGCTGCTCACATGATTAAACACCTTTGGCAAACACACCGATTGGCAGTAATCGCCTTCGCCGTCGCCCTTAGCGCCCTCGTCTACTTTGGCGGTAAAACAATCACGTCCGCGATCTATTGGATGGACCCCGCCCACCAAGAACAGCCCCTCGCCGGTTGGATGACCCCGCGTTACGTCGCCCAGTCCTATAAATTGCCGCGCGAATTTTTGATTGAAGCCCTGTTCCTTGACCCGGACGCCCCACCGCGGCGCATTTCGCTTGATACAATCGCGCAACAAAACGGTGTGTCACTGGCCGATTTACAAACCCGCGTGGACGCCGCTGCAGCCGAACATCAGGCAGACCGCGCCGCACATGGCGCAGATGGCCACGAGCAGGACGAAACAGAATGAGCGAATACCTTCTGGCCCTTGTCGCCAACTACGGCACGACGATCGTGCTCTGCGCGACGTTCCTCAGCTGTCTGGCAATTCCGATCCCGACGTCCCTGTTGATGTTGGCCTCAGGCGGGTTCGCCGCAACTGGCGACCTTAGCCTGACCGTCGTTGCGGGGGCTGCCTTTGGCGGCGCTGTTGCCGGTGACAATTCTGGGTATTGGATTGCGCGCGGGTTTGGCCAACGCGCCCATGATTGGTTTCACAAAACGCCCAAGCGTAAATCCTTGATGACCAAGGCGCAGGATTTTCTTGATCGCCGCGGCAGCAGCTCGGTGTTCTTTTCAACATGGCTTGTCGCCCCGCTCGGGCCATGGATGAACTACACCTGCGGCGTCACAAGGTTCAATTGGCCACGCTTTGCGTTCTGGGCCTTTTGGGGCGAGGTCGTTTGGGTCGCCATCTACGTCGGCCTTGGCTACACGTTCGCCGACAATATAACTAGCATCGCCAGTTTACTTGGGAATGCATCTGGTTTTGTGACGGCCCTCGTTGCGGTTATTGCACTTGGGTATTGGTTGTTTCGCGCAAGCAAAAAGAAACGCGTCGCCTAACGCCTTGCCGCGTAGCGTCATTGGCCCCATATCTAATCCATGCTCAAGTTTCTCCCCATCCTGCTCGCCCTTGGTTACGGCATCGTCATGTACCGTCTGTCCGCGTGGCGCACGACGCGGGAGCTGGACGAGAAATCGACCGAGCTTGCGGACACCAAACTGCGCCACCTCACGGCGCAAATGGCTGACGTGGTCGAGCTTCCACGCATCAAAGTCTACATCTACGAAATCGAACCGGTAAACGGCCTCGCTGCCCCCGACGGACGTATCTTCATTACCCGTGGTTTCTTCAACAAATACAAAGACGGTGAAGTCACAGCCGATGAAATGGCCTCCGTTATCGCGCACGAACTAGGCCATGTGGCTTTGGGCCATTCGCGCCGCCGCATGATCGACTTTTCCGGCCAAAACGCCCTGCGCACGGCACTTGCAATGGTGCTGTCACGCTTTTTACCCGGCCTCGGCCCGATGATCGCGAATGCCGCGATGTCCATGCTCATGGCGCGCCTATCCCGCTCGGATGAATACGAGGCCGACGCCTACGCCTCTGCCCTCCTCATTAAGGCTGGTATCGGCGTTCAACCGCAAAAAGACCTGTTCACGAAACTCGAGCACCTCACCGGTGCGCGTGGGGCGTCCCAACCAGCATGGCTCCTCAGCCACCCCAAAACGCCCGAGCGCATCGCTGCGATTGAAGCCAACGAAGACAAATGGGGCGCGTAATCCCTATTTTCTTTGGCTCTTAAATACTCAAATCACGACCCGAGCAGCTTTCCCAACCGTGGTAGGCGGGCCTTGCGCATGAGTTTGCGCATCTCCCAAGGTTCACCAGACAAACGCCGCGCTTCGGCCAGAACAGCTTCACCGACAGATTGAACTGCGTCAGGGGCGTTCATGGCCAAACCAATCAAAAAACCATCAGGATCAACACGTTCCAGCCCTTCATCGGCCAATTCGTTTCGCGGAAAATCCTTGGCGTTCACCGTCATGATCGCATCCGCAGAACAGCCAACGGCGGCTGCAAGCACATGAATATCATTCGGGTCCGGCAGCCAGAGGCGTGCTTCAACCCCTTGCGGAATCTTCACTTCGGCACGTGGAAACCGCGCCTGAATGCTCGCGATCTCACCGCGTGCGATCGTTTCCCCCTCAGGGCCGATCTTGCGCGCAGCCCGCGCCCATTCTTCCAAGATGCGTGGTGACCAGCGTGGCTCAAATAACCCCTGCCCCGCGACGCCCAGCACAACCTCCCGCATAACGGTCGGGTAAAGTACGCAGGCGTCGATCAGGACTCTCATAGTCTAAAGACAAGCGCCTTTAGGTATCCGCTTTCCGCCAGTTGCGGCAGCAGCGGATGATCAGGTCCAGCTTGGCCCGTATAAACCAACTGGCTACGGCGACCGCCACGGCCGATGCCACGCGCGGACGCGTCGCGGAAACGTTTTAGATCGGCGGCGTGCGAACAAGAACACAGCACCAAATAGCCGCCCTCTTTCACCAAAGGCGCTGCCAGCCGTGCAACACGTTCATAAGCGCGAAGACCTTTTTCCGCTGTCTGCTTGGACGGTGCAAAGGCTGGCGGATCACAAACGACCACATCAAAGGTTTCACCCTCAGCGCCGAGGGCTTCAAGCACGTCAAATGCATCGCCGTGACGCGTTTCAAACTTATCCGCAACGCCAGAAGCCTCTGCCCCTGCCTTTGCCAATTCCAACGCAGGTGCCGATCCGTCAACCGCCACTGCAGACGCCGCACCATTCGCCAACGCCGCCAGTGAAAAACCACCGACATGGCTGAACACATCCAGTACCTTGCCACCCTTGGCCAATCCGGCCGCAAAGGCATGGTTTGGGCGTTGATCTAGGAACAGGCCCGTTTTCTGGCCGCCCATGACATCCGCCATATAGGTCGCACCATTCATTTGCACCGGAACGGGGCCATCTGGGGCCGTGCCATGCACAACCACCATTTCTTCGTCCAACCCTTCAAGGCTGCGTGCACGGCCTGTGCCGTTCTTGATCACGGTTGAAACGCCCGTCACTTCAACCAAAGCCGCAACAATCATCTCGATCATCGCCTCAGCGTAGGCCGCATTGGGCTGGATCACGGCCACATCGCCAAAGCGGTCGATGATAATGCCAGGCAGTCCGTCTGCTTCGGCGTGAACCAATCGATAGAACGGTTCATCGTAGCACGCATCACGGTGCTGCAAGGCGCGTTCTAACTTGGCTTTGAACCATGCTTGATCAATCACCGCATCGGTATCGAAATCCAGCATGCGAACGGCGATTTTTGAAAGCGGGTTGATCGTGCCAAGCCCAAGCGGGCGGCGGTCCGCGTCTTCCAGCACCACAAGGCTGCCTGGTGTGGCCCCTTTCGTGCGGCGGTCCATCACCAACTCATTGGCGAAGACCCACGGGAACCCGTGGCGAATAACTTGCGGTTTTGCTTTTGGAAGCAGGCGAACAATTGAATAAGGGAGCTGTGTCATAACAGCCCCCTTAAACGGTTCATCTTAGGTTGGAAAGCGGATCAGCTACCTGCTTGCTCAATTGTCACAACGTTGGTCAGACCTGTGAGCTCTCGTGTGAACAGTTGGGTCAGGTGCGCAGTGATGCGAACCTTTTGGCCCTGACCTTCGTTGTCAGCAGCAAGCGCGGCGTAACCACCAAGCGCTGCAAGGTCGCCATCGATACGGCGTGTTGCTTCAAGTATCTCGCCGGTTGCGGCGTCGCGAACGGTCAGGTCAAACTTGATCGAGTGAACACCACCAACAGAATAGCGCGTGCGTTCTGTCAGGGAATGAAAACGGGCCAGTTCCACGTCAACGATCACGGGAGTCGCACCTGTTAGGTTCTCGCCTGCGGCTTGAATGGATGTTTGGAAGATCGCGGAAATCTGCTCAAGGCGGTTGCCCAGTGGGTCACCACGCCAGACAACGTCTGCGATCGGGTAATATGAGTTCGCTTCAGACACACGCATGTCAGAAGGCGCGGCGAAACGGATCGCCTCGAGGGAATAGTCCCGTACAATTTGCGTTTGCTCAACTGCCGCGATACGCGGTGCTTCAAGCGGGGCATTTCGTGTTACTGTATCCACATTGGAACAGGCTGTAAGGGCGGCGGCGACTGCGCCAAATGCAACGGTTTTCAGTAGTAGTTTCATTGTATCCTCCGGGGCTTTGCCCAGTTGTTTGCCCCCCACGAGACACGTTAGTTATGTCGTAAGAGTTGGGGCAGAAATGTGGTTAACAAAAGGTCATTGCTGGGAAGTTGCGTGTTGGGGGCGTGACAGAACGCGCATTGTTAGCGCTAACCATTTGTGTTAGACGGAGGTCGAAATCTGAATCTGGCAGGACATCATGGCTCTTAATTCCACCATCGCACGCGTAACTGATCGCATTATCGCCCGTTCTGAAGGTCCGCGTCGGACCTATCTGGATCGTATGGCGGCAGCCGCAGCCGAAGGCCCGCGTCGTGCGCACCTGACCTGCGGCAACCAAGCCCATGCTTACGCCCCGATGGGTGATGACAAAGCCGCGCTTGTTGCTGAGAAAGCCCCGAACATTGGCATCATCACCGCCTACAACGACATGCTGTCCGCCCATCAGCCCTTTGAAAACTATCCCGAGAAAATCCGCGCAGCGGCGCGTGCAGCCGGTGGTACGGCTCAGGTCGCGGGCGGCGTTCCGTCCATGTGTGACGGCGTGACCCAAGGCCAAACGGGTATGGAGCTGTCTCTGTTTTCGCGTGATGTGATCGCCCTCTCCGCGGGCATCGGCCTGTCCCACAACGTATTTGACTCAGCTCTTTATCTTGGCGTTTGCGACAAGATCGTTCCCGGCCTAATCATGGCCGCCGCGACCTTCGGCTACATTCCAGGCATGTTTGTGCCGGCTGGTCCGATGACGTCCGGCCTGCCCAATGATGAGAAAGCAAAAGTTCGCCAAGAATTCGCCAAGGGCAACATTGACCGCGCCGAATTGATGAAGGCTGAAATGGCGTCTTATCACGGTCCGGGCACCTGCACATTCTACGGCACGGCGAACACCAACCAGATGCTGATGGAATTCATGGGGCTTCACCTGCCCGGTGCGTCCTTTGTGAACCCCCACACTGACCTGCGCGAAGAACTGACAATTCAGGCCACAAAGCGCGCGTTGCAAATCACAGCACTTGGCAATGAATACACGCCCGTTTCCGATATTCTTGATGAAAAGGCGTTTGTGAACGGCCTTGTCGGGCTGATGGCAACGGGTGGCTCTACCAACCTCGTCTTGCACCTCCCAGCAATGGCGCGTGCTGCTGGCGTGATCCTCGATCTTGAAGATTTCTCTGACATTTCTGCCGTTACCCCGCTGATGGCCAAGGTCTATCCAAACGGTCTGGCCGACGTGAACCACTTCCACGCGGCGGGCGGTTTACAGTTCATGATCGGCAACCTGTTAGAAAACGGCCTTCTACACGAAGACGTTAAAACCGTTGCCGGCCCGGGCATGTCTCACTACGCCAAAGAGCCCGTGATGAATGACACAGGCTTTGGCTACCGCGACGGCCCAAAAGAAACCCACAACGACAAGATCCTGCGCCCTGCGTCGGACCCGTTCGCACCGCAAGGTGGCTTGGTTCAGCTTAGCGGCAACATCGGACGCGGCGTGATCAAGATTTCTGCCGTCGCCGAAGACCGCCACGTGATCGAAGCCCCTGTGCGCATCTTCCACGAGCAGCATGACTGCAAAAAGGCCTTCCAAGCGGGCGAGTTAACCGAAGACACAATCGTCGTCGTGCGCTTTCAGGGGCCAAAGTCCAACGGCATGCCAGAACTTCACTCGCTGACCCCGACCCTGTCTGTCTTGCAAGACCGCGGTTTGAAGGTGGCCTTGGTAACAGACGGACGCATGTCTGGCGCATCTGGCAAGGTTCCCGCTGCGATCCACGTTGCACCAGAAGCCGCTGACGGTGGTCCGATCTCGCTTCTACGCGACGGTGACATCGTGCGTTTGGATGCCGACAAAGGCACGCTTGAGTGCCTTACGGATCTATCTGGGCGCGAACCAGCGGTCGCGGATCTGTCCGGCAACGGCAACGGTGTTGGCCGCGAATTGTTTGAGGTCTTCCGTAATCAGGTTGGACCGTCTACAGATGGCGCCGGAGTGGTCGTCTAGTATACCACTCTAGCTATTCACTTAATAAATAGGGCTTCGGCCCCGCTGACACTTCCAAAGGATACGAAAATGACACCTGTACACGCTTCTGAACTCGCAGCAAAAGTCTGTGCACTGGCCCCAGTTGTGCCCGTTCTCGTCGTTGACGATGCCTCTGTTGCGGGCGATCTGGCGACAGCGCTCGTTGCCGGCGGCCTCCCTGCCCTCGAAGTGACATTGCGCACACCTGCAGCACTCGACGTGATCCGTGAAATGGCGAAGATCGAAGGCGGCGTTGTTGGTGCGGGCACATTGCTCACGTCCAAGGACGTAGAAAACGCTAAGGCGGCTGGCGCGACGTTTGGTGTTTCACCTGGCGCTACGGACCGCTTGCTCGACGCGTGCGAAGCCAACGATCTACCCCTCCTCCCAGGTGCAGCGACGTCTTCAGAATCCATGGCCCTGCTTGAGCGTGGCTACACGGTGCAAAAGTTCTTCCCAGCCGAAGCAAACGGTGGCGCTGCGGCGTTGAAGGGCATCGGTGGCCCGTTGCTGGCGGTGAAATGGTGTCCAACGGGTGGCGTAAGCCTTGCCAACGCGCCGCAGTACCTTGGCCTGTCCAACACGCTTTGCGTGGGTGGTTCATGGGTTGCACCAAAGGGTCTCGTGGACGCGCAAGATTGGGCCGGCATTACCGCCCTTGCATCCGAAGCTGCGGCGCTTGAACGCTAAACGTCGCTAGAACCGGTTGGGACATAGGGACGCCGCGCGTTCCTGCTTTGCACCGTCAAATACCAAGTCGCCGAAATTTTCGTAAAAACGCGTGCAATAGGCGTGGACATAACTGTGACCGAAGATTTCGGCATATGCTGGTGTTTCGTGTTTGAACATCACAAACATGAAAATCGCATGCTGTTCGAGAAAATAACCGTCCTCGGCAGAAGGGTAGATTTGTTCAAAGTCAGTCGCACGAATACGCGCTGCATGCTCTTGCGGAACCAACGCAGCAGCGGTCTCGGTATCAGCAGCGGCCCGTAATTCAGAGTGCGCTTGTTCAACCAGCGCAGTAAACAATGAATAGTCGCGTGAATAACTCGCGTCGATCTTTTGGGCCTGCCTTTGCTTGACGGCTGGCACGATCATTATCGCCAAGGCGCAGCATCCGATCAGAACTGCACTCACCCACCCTGCTTTAGTGAAACTTTTGGTGCTGAACCAAACCGCAATGAACGTTGCCGCAATCATCGTTGCCAGCCCCGCAATAATGAATAAGCCAGCAATTGCTCTGCTTACGCCGCCAGGATCACTCGGCGTCGACATGGATGAAAGTGCAACAATTAATCCGGCAAAGGCAATCACAGCGAAAACCGCTGCTAGTGACTTACCTACCCGTTCATTCGAATTCACTTCGCCAATCTCCCACGTCGCCCGCCGCGGCGCGTGGGTGTTTGGGACGCTGTAAGCCCTTCGCGCAGCGTTATCGTCATCGGATGGTCGTCGGTCCCCGTCCCGTGTCGCGCCAGCAAGGCAGAAATGCCAACAACGCTCACGCCTTGGTAGCTTAGAGCCCAATCAAGGAAGATCGATCGGCACTCGGGCGCGCTGATACCTTCGATTTTGTAGGACTCTTCGATCAACCCTTTAGGGTCCAAATCATCACCCTTTGCCATTGTTATCTCCTACCAACTTCGCGATCACAGCCGCCGCTTTGCCAGATACATCATTTAGCTGCGTAGCCAAGGCATCAAGGCTGTCAGCACCCGTTTCGCGCAAAACAAACCGTTTGCCACCCTCGCCCAGTTTTTCCGCGTTGAGCCCAGAACCGAGCAGCAATTGCGCAGCTGCTTGCACTGACCAACACAATCCCGCCGCATCCAACAACGCTGTGCTGTCTGCGGCATCTAGGCCACCGCTGGCGACCTGATCAGTCGTAGATCGCGCCGTTTTGCCAGCCTGTAACGCAACCATTTGCCCTGCAAGTTCAACATCTTGCAATCGCCCCGCGCCAATCTTGGCGTCCCACGCACCATCAGGTGCCTTTGCATCCGCGATCCGGCGGCGCATGTCTCCAACGTCACCTGCAACCGTTTCACCGCTAGCTTTGGCCGCCAGAACCCGTGCGCGAACGGCTTCTACATCTGCGGCCAAATCAACGCCACCCGCCACGACCCGCGCACGGGACAGCGCAAGATGTTCCCACGTCCAAGCCTCATTCATTTGGTAGCTCTCAAAGCCCGAAAATGACGTTGCAACAGGCCCCTGCCCGCCAGACGGGCGCAGGCGCATGTCCACCTCGTACAATCGCCCCTCTGCCATGGGAACCGTCATCGCCGTCACCAAAGCCTGCGTCAGACGTGCATAATAGGGCCGTGTTGCCAGCGGTTGTTTCCCGTCAGAGCTGTCCACGTCTTGTCCGTCATAGATAACAATTAGATCCAGATCAGACGCTGCGTGTAGGCGCCCCGCCCCAAGGCTGCCCATGCCAACCACAACCGCACCCCGTCCAGGCGGTTGGCCGTGTTTGGTGGCAAAATGATCAACGACAACGGGGAACAACGCACTCAGAACTGTTTGTGCAAGGTCGGCGTATTGGCGCCCTGCTGTTTCGGCATCCACAAGCCCACGCAAGTGATGCACCCCAATGCGAAAGTGCCATTCTTTTTGCCAGCGCCGCGCAGCATCCAGCTGTGTTTCATAGTCATTCGCTTGACTCAGGACAGCGTTCAACGCGTCCAACAACCCGTCCACCTGCGGCCAATCAGAGAAGAAATCCCCGCCAATCACTGCATCAAACACGGCTGCGTTGCGTCCAAGGTATTGCGCCAATGCGGGAGCGGTGGCGGCAATGTCGACCATCATCTGCGTCAATTGTGGGTTGGCTTCGAACAGGGAAAACACCTGCACGCCAGCCGGAAGCCCCGACAAAAACCCATCAAACGCCAACAACGCTTCATCTGGTTTGGCGGCCTCCTGCAAGGCATCCAATAGACGAGGTTTTAAGCGATCAAAAATCTCAACGGCCCGATCAGACCTTAACGCGGGATAGGTCAACCAACGCTGCGTAATGCTTTCCCCGAAATCGGAAACAGGCGCGGCCTCAGACGGGGCAAAGAACCCTTCTGTCAGCGCATGCACTGCCTCAAGGCGATCGTTCAGCTCAACGCGCAAGGCTTTGTCTTCAATACCCACAAACGCTGCCAACCGCGCGAACCCTTCGTCAGTGTTTGGCAGGTCGTGGGTCTGGGCATCATTGAGCATCTGTAAACGGTGCTCGACCTCACGGTGGTAACGATAATGATCCGTCAGCACATTTGCATCGTCTTGCGGCACCCAGCCCGCATTCGCCAGCGCCGCCAAACCATCAACCGTGCCACGACAGCGCAATTCGGGATCACGACCACCCGCGATCAACTGACGTGTCTGCGTGAAGAACTCGATCTCGCGAATGCCCCCGCGCCCCAGCTTCATGTTATGCCCTGGCAGCGAAATCGGCCCGCCAAGCCCTTTGTGCTCGCGGATGCGCAGGCGCATGTCGTGGGCGTCTTGAATGGCGACAAAGTCCAAATGTTTGCGCCACACGAAGGGTGTGAGCGTTCTCAAGAACCCCTCACCCGCTTCGATATCCCCTGCCGAAGCCCGCGCTTTGATATAGGCCGCGCGTTCCCACGTGCGTCCGACGCTTTCGTAATAGCGTTCTGCTGCCTCCATACTTAGGCAGACAGGGGTCACCGATGGGTCAGGGCGTAGGCGCAGGTCGGTGCGGAACACATACCCATCGCCCGTCAGATCGCTCAGCAATGCCGCCATCTTACGCGTTACCCGCACGAACGCGGCGCGGGCATCATGGAAATCGTCAGGGTCAAAGCGGGTTTCATCAAACAGGCAGATTAGGTCGATATCGCTGGAATAGTTCAGCTCAAACGCACCACCCTTGCCCATTGCAATACTGCACATGCCCGCCGCCGTTTCGGCATCCGCCTCAACCTGCCCTGGGACTTTTCCACGGGCGATTTCAGCCCCCACAAGACGTTTAAGGGCCACATCAACGGCACCGTCCGCCAAACGGGCCAATGCGCGCGTAACCTGTTCTAGCGACCAAACACCACCCAAGTCAGCTAGCCCCGTTAACAAGGCTATACGCCGCTTGGCTTGGCGTAGGCCGGACTGCAACTCAGGCAATGCCAGACCACCAATCTCTGCCAGTTCCGCCTCAAGCGCGGCGTCAGGGTCGTCAAACGCATTGCGCAGCCAGTCGCCGTCGCGCGTTAGTAATCCGCTCAAATAGGGGCTGCACCCCGCCGCCCCTGCCACCAATTCACGTACCGATGCATCGAAATCTCCAAACGCACTAGCCGCATCCGCGCCAAGGGCGGCATCAAACGGTGTGGGCGAGCGGGTGATACGGGAAGAAAATGTCATGTCCTGACATTGGGCCTCTGGTTCGTTCTGGTCAATCGCAACCCGCTTTGGCATCTTGAAAACATGAGTAAAAGTTTGAAACGAGTCACCCGTGCGCTGTCTGATGCAGGCCACGACATCACACCACTGGAAATGCCCAGCGAAACCCGTACCGCGCAGCAAGCGGCGGATGCAGCAGGCTGTCATCTGGACCAAATCGCCAAGTCGATCATCTTTCTTGGCGAAACCTCGGGTGAGGCCATTTTGTTCATCACAGCGGGCGGTAACAAAGTCGACGCCGCCAAAGCCAGCGACGTCGCGGGCGAACCTTTGGGCAAGGCCGACGCTGCCCTGATCCGCAAACAAACGGGGTTCGCTATTGGCGGGGTCTCCCCCATCGGACACCTGAACCCGATCCGCGCATTCTGGGATGCGCGGCTGTCTGAATTCGACGAAGTCTTCGCAGCCGGCGGCACACCGCGTCATATTTTTCCAATTGCACCCACGACGCTAATAGCACTGTCAGGGGCCAACAGCGCAGAGTTCACATCATGATCCGCCTATTTCTAAATCTTGCACTGCTTGCATTTCCAATTGGAGTATTCGCACAAGACGTCGACTGCCCTGAGGTTACATCACTGCGTGACGCGCCCGTTTTTGACTTTTCACAAAGCTACCCAGAAGAATTGCTTCAGTCCGTCGTGATGGCTGAGGATCGAAACTACTACTCAAGCTTCTTTGGTACCTCGACCATCACCCTCCAAGTGGCGAAACAATTCTCCGTCCCCACACAGCGAACAGTCGCGTCTAGGGCAATTGAGCTTTGCCTCGCGCTGAAACTTGCTGATGAATTCACCCAAGACGAGATCCTAACAATGTGGTTACAGTCGCGCTACTTTGGACGACGTTGTTATGGTGTGGAAAACGCTTCAGAGCAGCTGTTCGGTGTTACCGTCGAAAACGCTCAGATGTCTGACTTCATTACCCTTGCTGCACTCGCCAAGTCCCCCGTCAGAGGGCACCAAGATCGTGCCCACCTTGCACAGTATTTTGCCCTTGCGGTTGAGAATGGCGTAATCGCTGGTCTACTCAGCGAGGACGTTGCGGATGCCCTTATTGCGCAGGGCCCCTCTACCATTCTTGATGGGAACTGCGCCGAGTAAGAGGAAAAGTATAGTTCAAAATCAATACACTACCATGTTAATGTAAAAAACATTTACATTTAGTCTTGCGAAGTACGCCGCTCCGCCCCATCTTGGTAATGTGAAAGGCATTCACATCAAACATAACCAACCAATGGAGCACCCGAAATGACCACCTCGTCCACCAACATTGACTACAACGCCCCTTATGCGCGGCCTGTCCGCGAGGGGAACTGGTTTAAACGCAGCGAGGCGTGGCTCGATGAGCGCGGCAAAGGTGCATGGATCGCCGCGATGGTCCTCGGGTTCATCTTCGTGTGGCCTGTCGGTCTCGCCCTTCTCGCCTATATGATATGGAGCAAACGCATGTTTTCAGGAAATTGCGCCCACAAGCGTCAACGTCACCACGCCCGCCATTCAATGATGCGCTCGGCGATGTCTTCCTCAGGTAACGCAGCCTTTGATGCGTATAAGGCCGACACCCTGAGCCGCCTTGAAGAAGAGCAGTCCAACTTTGAGGAGTTCCTCAAGCGTCTGCGCGATGCAAAGGATAAGGCCGAGTTCGACCAGTTCATGGACGACCGTGCAGAACGCAGCACGGATGACGCCGCAGACGAGCCGGACACAAAACCATCCAAGTAACACCAAAGCGTCCCGTTTCAGTCGGGGCGCTTTCACCAATCAAATAATAGGGGACACAGAACCATGACGATGACGGCCCACACCCATTTCACGAACGATACACATACCGACACCGCGCAGCCGGAAATGCACATTGCGGTGCAAATCATTGCCACGCTGACATTCGCGGCCTTCGCCATTCCCGTCACAATCGTTGCGCTGAACGTCTTTTGGCCTGCTGGTATTGTGATTGCGATGATGCTGGCGTGGCGCGGTGGGTTTGCCCCGACGGGCCGCCCGTCCCCTGCCCCGCGCGATCTGGACGAGGCTGTGAAATCCCTCATGCCAACAACGGCACAGAAAAGCAGCGGCAACGCGAGCTTTGATGCCTATCGCAGCGATATGATCAATCGCTTGGAAACCGAACAGCAGAACTTTGAAGGCTTCCTGACGCGCCTGCGGACGGCCAAGGACCAATCAGAGTTTGACGACTTCATGGATGACCGCGCTGCGCGACTAGACGCAGACAGCTAAACGTCCCCCTTGGCGCAGGCCCATCCCTGTCTGCGCCAACCTTAGGCCGGCCGCTTATCCCAACCAGCGGCCGGCCACTTTGAACGCCACCAATGACGTTTAAATCACCCATAAATCGCGGGTTGTGGCGAGGGGCGCGTGTTTGTTACGCTACCGTCAACACAAACCGTCAGAGTTCCGATGCGTCATAGTTTGCCCATTGCGCCACAGTTTTATGTGACAGCCCCCCAGCCCTGCCCCTATTTGGCAGACCGGATGGAGCGTAAGCTGTTCACAGCGCTGCAAGGCGACGCAGCTGAACAGTTGAATAATTCACTTTCCAAGCAAGGCTTTCGTCGCTCGCAAAACGTGCTGTACCGCCCGTCTTGTGCAGATTGCGCTGCCTGTCTTTCGGCCCGCATCAAGGTGGCTGATTTCGCCCCGTCCAAAAGTCAAAAACGCGTGTTGAAACGAAACACGGACCTAACCCGCAGTGCGTCCTCGCCTTGGGCGACTGAGGCGCAGTATGCCCTGTTTCGCGACTACCTTGATAGCCGCCACGCAACAGGTGGCATGGCTGATATGGACCTGTTTGAATTTGCTGCGATGGTTGAAGAAACACCGATCCGCACCCGCCTGATCGAATACCGTTCGGCCCATGCGGAAGCGACGATTGTGAACGACCCATACGAGGGGTTGCGCGCTGTCAGCCTGACGGATGTCTTGGATGACGGGTTGTCGATGGTCTACTCCTTCTTTGACCCCGAGTTGATGAAGTCCTCAGTCGGCACATACCTAATCCTCGATCACATCCAAATCGCCCGCGAACTTGAGCTGCCTTATGTTTACTTGGGCTACTGGGTCCCTGGATCTGACAAGATGGGCTACAAGGCGAATTTCAAAGGCGTTGAGATTTATCGCGACGGCAACTGGCAGACGTTGACCGATCCGGATGACTATTCCGCGGACACTGGCCCGCTTGCCGTTCCGCCAATCGCAGAGCAAGTGGCGCGGATAACCTTACCGGGCGGCGAAAGCTAATCAGCCTTTAGCCCGTTATGGGCGACCCTTACAGGGATCCGGAAACGTAAAAGGGCGACCCGATTGGGCCGCCCTCTTTAATAATCTGTGATCGCTTGCCTGTTATTTCAACAGGTTCGGCACAATCGTTACGATCGCTGGGAACAGCGCCAAAATGAGAAGCCCAACAACTTGGATCACCACAAACGGCAGCACGCCGCGGTAGATATGCCCTGTCGTGACTTCTGGCGGCGCGACACCACGCAGATAGAACAGCGCAAACCCGAATGGTGGCGTCAGGAAGGACGTCTGCAAGTTCACTGCGACCATGATCGTGACCCACTTTGGATCGAACGTACCGCCGTAAATAACGGGGCCAACAATCGGGATCACGATGTAAATGATCTCAAGGAAGTCGAGAACGAAACCCAGAATGAACAGCACCAGCATAACGATCAGGAACACGGTCCATTCTTCGTCAAAGCTGCGCAGGAACTGCTGGATGTAATGCTCACCCCCGAAGGAAATCACCACGAGGTTCAGCAATTGCGAACCGATGAGGATGGTGAACACCATACTCGTTACCTTGGCCGTTTCGCGCACGACAGGCGTTAGAACGCCACCAAGCCACAGAACGGCACAGGCGTAGAACAGGCCAAACATCGAGAACAGGAACATCGAGAACGCAAAGATAAAGGCGATGTAGTTTTCAAACGCCACATCTTCTTGTCCGATGCGCATGTCAAAGTTCACGCCAACGATCAGCATCAACATCACAGCGCCGGTAGCCAGCAAGATTATCTTGCCCGACTTTTCCTGATCCGCCAGCTTGCGATAGGCCGCAAGCATGATCGCACCACCTGCCCCAAGCGCCGCAGCCGGTGTCGGGTTGGTAATCCCGCCAAGGATCGAGCCAAGAACAGCAACGATCAACACCAATGGCGGGAACACAACGCGTAACAGATCATTCTTGGCCAGACGCGCGAAGGCAGGCTTCATGGTCCACAGAACCAACAACAGCGGCAATATGATGATCAAGACTGCCACCCCCGGAGAGGTGAGCGGGCTAATCATCAAGATATCGGCAAGCAGGATTAACAAAACCCCAACGGCGCCGATCAACAATGGCGCCGGATTAGCGCTCGGAGATACACCGCGCGCGGTTGTCAGGATCAGTCCAAGCACCAAGGCCAAGATCGCCATGCCCATGCCAATCACAGGAGCATCCGCAACTTTTTCGACCAAAAGCGCGGCGCGTTCTTCATCGCTAAGCGCGCGGGCTTGTTCGGCACCACCGGTCGCTTCGATGGCAGCTTGTTCCGCCACCGCGATGTTCCATGCTTCTTCACCGTGCAGTTCTTGCATGGACGCTGCGCATTCTGGTGACACATTGGTCCGCAGGCTGGCAGATTTCGTCGCATCCGAGAAGCTGTCTACGATCACAGACTGGCTGCCCACAACGCCAAGGTTCATCAAGAACACCAGCAAGATGATCAAACCACCTGGTATCGCAAGGAACCACGTAAGGCCCTCACCCCGTGTGATCGGCTCGCCGTTGGACGCGCCCATTTCTACGGCAGGTGCTTTGCTTGGGTTCAGCAGTGCGTAGCAGAATGCGTAGCCCGCATAGAGCATCGCCAAAAGGACACCAGGTAACAGCGCCGCTTGGAACAATGTCCCAACGGATAGAACCGCCGGTGAACCAAGGTAGGTCAACGCATCCGTACAACCCGCCAAAACAGCGCGGTCTTCTTGCGCCGCGGAATAAAGATCCCCCGCCAAAGTGCCGAGTAGAACAATCACGATCGACGGTGGGATAATCTGTCCCAGCGTACCGGACGCAGCGATCACACCCGTTGCGAGTTCTTTAGAGTATCCAGCCCGCAACATTGTCGGCAAGGACAACAGGCCCATCGTCACAACCGTCGCGCCAACGATGCCCGTAGAGGCCGCGAGAAACGCGCCCACAACAACAACGGACACAGCCAGACCACCTGGCAAACCGCCAAAAATGCGGCTCATCGTGGTCAGAAGGTCGTCGGCAATTTTGGAGCGTTCCAGCGTGATGCCCATCAACACGAACATCGCCACAGCAAGCAGCGTTTCAATGGATTGCCCCGCCAAAACGCGTTCGTTCATGCGGTTCACAACGAAAGACACGTTGCGGTCCATCGCGGTTTCCCAACCGCCTTTGAACACGGCCTCGCTGATGCGCGGTAAGTCAGGGTATCGGAAGACCGATATCGTGTCCTGCTTGATGCCTTCTGCCACAAGCGCTGCAAATTCTGCCGAGCTGGTGTCGATCGCTTGGTGGATCAGGTAGCCGCCGCTATCCAGCGCCGCGATGATCCCGAAGGAAATGATCCCTGCCCCACCAATGGCAAACGCCACCGGAAAGCCGGACAAGATACCTGCGAATAAACACAGGAATACAATGATGAGGCCGACTTCTACGCCGTCTAATCCAAAAAACATCAGTGTGTTCCCTCGTATGCTTCTTCGCCTTCGCCGAGGCTGTCTTTGTCGATATGTTTGCCAATGCTTTCCTCGCCCTCAACCAGTTCCAGATAGGAGCGGTAGAAGAACGCGACGGCCTGCAACATCACCAATGCGGTAAACGTCACCAGCAGCACCTTGAACAAGAAATAGGCGTTGAACCCGTTCGGGCTGAACCCAATGGTTTCTACGTTCCAACGCAGCGCACGCGCCTTGTTGACCAGTCGATCCAGACTGTCGGACGCAGACGGATTGGGGACGACCAGATGGCGCCACATGAAGTACCAGCCATACATCCAAATCAGCACGGCCGCAGGGACCATGAAAATGATCGAACCGATCATGTCGATAATGCGCTTAGTGCGGTGGCCCACTGCGGAATACACCAGATCGACCCGCACATGACCGCCCTGCACGAACGTGTAGGTCACGCACATACAAACGATCAAAGCGTTGTAAAACTTCAGCGATTCAGCCCACCAGCTGACGTCATGGGTCATCGACATGCCGAACCCCAAAGACAGTTCAGACACGGCAAAAACGCGCTGCATAAAGATGATGATGATCTGGACCAGCACCATCATCAGCCCTGCCCATGCAAACGTGCGCCCGACCGTATTGGCGACCCACTCCATCCCTATCACACAGCCCCACATGAAGGGGCGGTAGAAAAACGCAACCGCCGTGACGACGAGGAAGATCGTAAAGAAAGCAAAGAAGAGCTCGGTCGAGCCCCCATAATAGATGAACTTCATCAAGGACACTTTGTCCTCGGTCGTGTTGCCCCAGCTTAGCCAGTCAAGCCAGACGTTTGGATGGCTGACGGCATAGGCGATGTTGTAAAATGCTTCGATGATGTTGGCGAATACCCAGAGAAGGCTATTCCAAATCGCACCGATAAATGTCTCAGCGGGGAGAATGGGATCGGCATCCTCAGGAACATTTCCCTGCAGCCGCTCAAACCAAACCGTGAACCCGTTCTCATAGGATGACCAGAATTTCCCTGCTTCTGCAGCGTCTTCTTCCATGGTTTCCCCCAAAATTCATTTGTTGTGATGTTGTGCCCAAACAAAGGGCCGTTTGCACATGGCCCCGCCGAAAACGACGGGGCCATGCAAATTAGATCAGGTCGAACCCAATCAAGCCGAATTAGCCGCGTACACGGCCACGCTGTGATGTGAACACATCGTCAGACACGGATGTCCAAGAGTACACTTCATTGACCGCTTTTTCTTGGCTTGCACGGATACGCGCAAACAGCTCGTCGTCCATGAACTCGTCAAGCGCACCAGAAGCCGCTTCGCCGAACGCATCCCAGATCTCGTCAGAGAATTCCAAGACCTTAACACCCTGTGCTTTAAGACGCTCAAGCGCTGCACCGTTGTTGTAGTTGGACTGGGACAAGGACCACTGGTGTGTCGCCGCTGCCGCTGTTTCGATGATGGACTGGTGTGTGCCAGACAGCTCGTTGAACACGTCAAGGTTTGTTGCACAGCAAAGTGCGGAACCTGGCTCGTGCATACCACCTGTGTAGTAGAACTCACAGATTTCTTGGAAGCCGAGGCGTTCATCAGCGAATGGACCAATCCACTCAGCACCGTCAATCGCACCGGACGCAAGCGCCTGATAGACTTCGCCACCTGGAAGGTTCTGAACGGACGCACCTGTGCGGCCCAGCGCAAGACCACCAAGGCCTGGCATACGGAACTTCAGACCCTGAAGGTCAGCTGCGGAGTTGATTTCTTTGTTGAACCAACCACCTGGCTGGTGACCTGTGTTACCAGCAAGGAAAGATTTCAAGCCAAAGATTTCGCCAAGCTCGTCGTGCAGTTCGCGACCGCCACCGTGGTAGTACCAGCTGGCCATTTCGCCACCAGTTGCACCGAATGGAACAGCTGTGAAGAAGTAGTAACCTGGGTGCTGACCACCGAAGTAGTAGTCTGCAGAGTGGTACATGTCAGCCTGACCGGAAGACACAGCATCAAACACTTCGAACGCGCCAACGAGCTGGCCCGCTGATTTCTTTTCGATCGTCAAAGATCCGTCGCCCATTTTGTTGACCAGTTCGATCATCTTTTCAGCAGCGTCATCAAAGACCGCAAAGCCGTCAGGAACGGACGTAACCATAGTGAGCGTGCGGTTGCCTTGCGCATAGGCCGGTGCGGCTAGCGTGGTCGCAGCTGCGGCCGTGCCGCCAAGTGCAGAGTTCTTTAGAAATGAACGACGATCCATATAGTATTTCCTCCCATGGAATTTATCGCCAACCTCCATTCGAAAGGTCGACGGATCGTTTAAGTGGGCAGACGTTAGCAACTCAACTTCAGTTGGGAAAGGCTTTCCACAGTCTATTTTTTAAAAATTGTAAAATTTTCTTACCAATTCACCCCAAACCCAGCAACTACAGACACTTCGCCCCTGAAAATACCTGCTTTTAGCCGTACCGCCCGCCCATCAAAACTTCGATTCGGAACGACCCGCTGAGGACAGATACAGCTCACCCAAATGGCCCCTTTAATAAAGTTGCGAAAAAACACCCTCAAACGACATTTTTGCGATTCCGACTGTTGACCCCTTATGAAAGCAAAGGCATAAACACCCAAACGCAAAAGGAGACTTCGAATGCTTAGCATTCTTCTAGTGGTGGATGAGACGCGCATGGGCCGGTAACGGTTGACCATATTGGTTCCCATGCGCCTCCGAATTTTCGGGGGCTTTTTTATGCGATACAGAAATAACGACGACAACGCTGAAACAAGGAAACAAAGACAATGTCAGCTAAGACGATGACCGGTGCAAAAATGGTAGTTCAAGCTCTGATAGATCAGGGTGTGGACACAGTCTTTGGCTATCCCGGTGGCGCTGTCCTCCCGATCTATGATGAGATCTTTCAGCAGAATTCAATCAAACACATTCTGGTGCGCCACGAGCAAGGCGCGGTGCACGCCGCCGAAGGCTATGCGCGCTCAACAGGCAAGCCCGGTGTTGCATTGGTAACATCCGGTCCTGGTGCGACGAATGCGGTGACTGGTTTGACGGACGCGCTGCTGGATTCCATTCCGATCATCGTTCTGACCGGTCAGGTTCCGACATTCATGATCGGCTCTGACGCCTTTCAGGAAGCCGACACCGTTGGCATCACCCGCCCTTGCACCAAACACAACTGGCTCGTCAAAGAAACAGACGCGCTGGCTGGCGTTATCCATGAGGCTTTCCACGTTGCCATGTCCGGTCGCCCCGGCCCTGTTCTGGTGGATATCCCAAAGGATGTTCAGTTCGCATCGGGTACCTACGTTAAGGCACAGCCTTCGCGTTCGCACTACCAGCCACAGGTTAAAGGTGACATCGAAGGCATCACCGATCTGGTTGCCGCCATTGAGAAAGCTGAGAAGCCGTTGTTCTATACAGGTGGCGGCGTCATCAA
Source organism: Octadecabacter temperatus (assembly GCF_001187845.1). Taxonomy (NCBI): domain Bacteria; kingdom Pseudomonadati; phylum Pseudomonadota; class Alphaproteobacteria; order Rhodobacterales; family Roseobacteraceae; genus Octadecabacter; species Octadecabacter temperatus. Next base: position 1,876,309 of record NZ_CP012160.1, read on the forward strand.
CTCTGGCCCAGCGGCCAGCCAGTTGTTACGTGAGCTGGTTGAGGCCACGGGTTTCCCGATTACATCCACGCTGATGGGGCTTGGCGCCTACCCTGCGTCGGGTGAAAAATGGATCGGCATGCTTGGCATGCACGGGCTATATGAAGCGAACATGGCGATGCACGACTGTGATCTGATGATCAACATCGGCGCGCGCTTTGATGACCGCATCACTGGCGTTCTAGATAAGTTTAGCCCGAATTCCATCAAAGCCCATATCGACATTGACCCTTCCTCTATCAACAAGGTCATCCGCACCGATATCGCGATCATCGGTGACGTAGCGCACGTTCTTGAAGACTTGCTGAAGGTCTGGAAGTCCCGCGGCCGCAAAACCAACGCCGATAAAGTTGGCAAATGGTGGGATGAGATCACGACGTGGAAGAAGATCAACTGCTTGGCCTACACCCAAGACAAAAAGACGATCAAACCACAGCACGCGCTGGCCCGCCTTGAGGAACTGACAAAAGACCGCAAGGACCGCTACATCACCACTGAAGTTGGTCAGCACCAAATGTGGGCTGCGCAGTACCTGAACTTTGAAGACCCGAACCACTGGATGACATCCGGCGGTCTGGGAACAATGGGCTACGGCCACCCTGCGTCCATCGGTGTGCAAATGGCGCATGCTGAAGCGCTGGTTATCAACATCGCGGGCGAAGCCAGCTGGCTGATGAACATGCAGGAGATGGGAACAGCCGTTCAATACCGCCTGCCCGTCAAACAGTTCATCCTGAACAACGAACGTCTTGGCATGGTGCGCCAGTGGCAGGAATTGCTGCACGGCGAGCGCTACAGCTCGAGCTGGTCAGAAAGCCTGCCTGACTTTGTAAAGCTGGCGGAAGCCTTCGGTGCTAAGGGCATTCTTTGCTCTGACCCTGCGGATCTGGACGATGCGATTATGGAAATGCTCAACCACGATGGCCCTGTTCTGTTTGATTGCCTCGTTGAAAAGCACGAAAACTGCTTCCCGATGATCCCATCAGGCAAAGCGCACAACGATATGCTGCTGGGCGATGCAGACACCCAAGGCGTGATCGACGCCAAGGGTTCGGTGTTGGTCTGACGCAATGTTAAAGGCAGCTTTCATACCGGCAGCGTTTGCACTGTCCGCCTGTTCGGGCGGTGCGATGACCCACGTCATGCCCGGTGTGCCGGTTGTTGTGAATGGTAATGCGTTTACTGTGAATGAAACATCGCGCGGCGTCACGATTCAGAACTTTGAAACGGGCCGCACGCCCCCTTCCGAGCTTATTGCCGACGCGGGCCTTGCGGCGGAACGTGTTACAGGCTGCACAGTTACATCAATAACGAAAGACGGTATCGTAAACACATATTACGCCGCCATCACCTGTCCGGCAGACCGTTAGGAACCGTTAACATGGCTCTTATTTACAAGAACTTCGCCATTGTCTCTCTTGGGATGAGCTGCCAGGGCGCGCACCAGATCGAACTGAATAAGGACGCGCTTGACGACATAATGGGGGAGGTCTCTACGAAACGTCGCACCCCTCTCGATTTCCTCGTTGCGCCCCCTGTCGGCGCTGCGGCACTTGTTCGGCGGCAAATCTATTACCCTCGCAATGCCAATGTGCTGCGTCATCTAGACGGCAAACGATACCACTGGGAACACCGTGGCATTTGGTATCTTCACGATGCGAACGCCAGAGAACGTTTTCCTGATTTGTCACAAAGGTTTGCGCATATGGGGGCAAACCTTAAACGCATCGGTAAGCGCCCTACTCTGGCTGTTTGGAGCAATTCCCAACGCAATCTATCCGATAGCCTCGTCGACAGAGACCTAGATTACATCGCGCGTCAAAGTGAACTGGATATGCTTTTGAAAGCACTGCGTAAGCATTGCCCGCGTGCTGAAATGTTGAACGTGGTTGCACAAGACAGAACCGACAGCGCAGACCCGCTGCGCAGCACCGAGCATGTCCCTTACGAAAGTGACGACCACCCCGACGATTGGCGCGGTGACAACACAACATGGACGACAATTTTAAGTGACGCGCTGCAAAGCGACAGAATTCAACGCCTCATCGCAGGCCAGACACATTAATCGTTAGAGAAAAGGCAGACACATCATGTCCCCACTCAAAATTAAACAAGGCTCCACAAGCCACTCCGCCTACAACCTCCGCCCGAACTTCAGTGACGTTGAAGAGCGCCACACGCTGGCAGTTCTGGTTGAAAACGAGCCAGGTGTTCTGGCGCGTGTCATCGGATTGTTTGCAGGGCGCGGCTACAACATCGAAAGCCTGACCGTCGCTGAAGTGGACCACACAGGCCATCAGTCGCGCATTACGGTTGTCACTATCGGCACGCCGCAAACCATCAACCAGATCTGCGCCCAGCTTGGTCGCATTGTTACAGTCCACGAAGTCCACGACCTCACCGTTGAGGGCCGCGCGGTTGAGCGTGAATTGGCGCTATTCAAGGTTGCAGGCAAAGGCGACGATCGCATGGAAATGCTGCGTCTTGCCGATGTGTTCCGCGCCAACGTTGTCGACAGCACGCTGGAAAGCTTCACCTTCGAGATCACAGGCACATCCGAGAAAATCGACGCCTTCGCCGACCTGATGCGCCCAATCGGTCTTGTCGAAATGGCCCGTACCGGCATCGCAGCACTGTCACGCGGCGAAGTGTAAACAACACTAAGCCGTCTGGATGCGCCGACTTTAGATGTAAGCCTAACCTTCGTTGCACCGCGGCGAACGTTTCCTATGAGCCCAAACGCCCCGATGCTGCGCCGTTCAGCAAGCTCCGCTATCGGGCAGGTCACGAAACCGCTCTAGAAATTTCGACCCATTGCCGTAGTTGGACGCGAGACCAAATGCTGCAGTGCGCTTCCCGAAAATTGAGGTTGGTCAACGACGCAGAGATTATCAAATAATTAGGTAGGACAAAAGCAGGCCCGTTTGCAGTCCTGCCTGATCGTCAGAGGTCTGGCGATCGCTAGCGTTCTGGCTTGAGAGCGATTGGTTCATCTGGACGGTTTGACCGTGCGGCGCGCTGGCGTACGGGAGGTCATTGATGTTCGCGGATAAATACTGTCGGCTGAGCCGCCTTTTGCAGTGCTCGAAATCGACGGTAAGGCATTTGACGCTATAGTCCCTTACTCGTAGGAAAGCACTTGATCCGTGAATGTTCGTGTCCGTTCGTGTGATGGTAATGTAAAGACAGTTCCTTGGTCATTTTATTGCAAGACTTCATGGGCCAACCTGTGGTGATCGCGGTCGTCCCCTTTAACCTTGACGCGTCATTCTCCAATCGAAGTTTCTTTTGGTGCAACACGTTCTTGCGTTGCCCCCCTCGGCCTGGTTTCGCACTCAATAAATACGCGAGCTGCGCAGCCCTGGCAGGTTTCACTTCTGGTCGACGCCACGGCCGCGGCGATTGCGGAGCCCTTGCTGTCGAACATGCGGTTCTTTGGTAGGATCTGCAGCAACCCCAATTTCACAAGTTGCTTGGCCAAGGGCGGATAATGCACGACCACAAACAATCCACCGCCTAAAGCTTTTCGTCTTTCTTCTTCGTGCTCCAGCAGCTCGACGCCCGGCAGGTCGACATCGCCGACTCCGTGAAGGATTAGGATCAAATTGATCTGCTCAGGTCGCTCTCGTTGAAGTTTTCGAAGATTCGCGTTGATCGAGTCGACGGAGCCAAAGAAAAGCGGCCCGTCCAACCGCAAGATCAGCGTTGCGGGGCATTCAGGTAAGTTGAACATCTCCGCATTGCGCAGCGTGCGTCGCCCTTCATTTACGTCGGGTGCGCCGATAGCGAGCACAGGGTTCGCACTTTTGCCAAGGAACACCGCCAAGGATGAAAGCGTGCCAATATAGATCGCCATTTCGAGGTTTATGAAAACGCCCACAAGAAAAGTAAGTGCTGCGATGACGGTCTCTCGTGTGCTGGCCTCTAGTAAGTGCCTTAGCTCTTTGAAATTGATCAGCCGATAAGCCACATAGAGGATGAGCCCCGCGACCGAGGCAATGGGCACCATGCCAAGGTAGGGGCTGAACACCATCGCCATGACGACCAAAAACACCGCAGCAAAGATCGCGGCAAATGGGCTCGTCGCCCCCGCCTCTTGGTTGACGCCGCTACGGGTAAATGACCCTGACGCCGGATAACACTGAAAGACACTGCCCACGACATTGGACAGCCCCTGCCCCACAACCTCTTGGTTCGCTGAGAAATCTGTGCGGGTGCGGTGGGCCAAGCTCCGACCGATCGCAATGGCCTCTAGCAGCCCGATCAAGGCAATCGCAAAGGCGCTTTCGGTCAGGTCGATCAGGCCGACGCCCTCGAACGACGGAAGTGCAAAGATAGGATAAGCCGATGGAAGCGCCCCGACGAAGGCAAGATCGGATGCCTGTTCGCCAAACGGCAACACAACCAGCGTGCCCAACAAGATGGCGATCAGAAAGCCGGGCCAACGGGGCAAATACGCACGAAACAAAACCGCGACTGCCAGCGTGACAAAGGATGACAACAAAGCAATCGGATTGGTTTGCGAAATCTGTGTGACCAGCGTTCCCGCCCGGCTTATGATCCCATGTCCCTCAGAGGCGGGAAGACCCAACGCTGGCCCGAACTGGCTGACTGCAATCAGCAGCGCCGCCGACGCCGTAAAGCCAATCATCACGGAATGCGAAACAAAGCCAGCGAGCCGGCCCACACGTGCGAGGGCGAAAGCCAACTGGATGACACCAACCATCAAAGCAAGAGCAATCGCAGCGCGGATAAATTCCGGTGAACCGGGCGAATACGGCCCAGCCAGCGCCCCAAACACAACGGCCGAAATTGCGGTCGTCGGGCCGGACACCATCACCAGTGAAGATCCGAAGACCGCTGCAATGATCGGCGGGATCATCGCCGTATAGAGCCCGTAGACCGGAGGAAATCCCGCGATGGCCGCAAACGCAACAGCCTGAGGCAGAACAATGGCCGCGCCTGTCAGGCCCGCAAATGCATCAGCTCGTAGAGATGCGCCGGTCGTAGAGCCCAGCCATTTCAAACTCTCCCATTCGCCAACGCCCATCACTCTGATGTACTCCAACGAATTTCGCCGATCACCATTTGCGGTGTCCAGTTTCCCACTTAACCGGCTTCATTAAGCAGATCACGTTCGTCAGCATGAGTCGGGTTTGGCTTCTTTAGGTAGGTGACCGCGAGCAAACCGATTGCCACGATCAGAGCCACCAGGCTGATCCATTGGGCCGTTGAAATCAACGCGCCAGCGAGGACAAGGCGGAGAACGATGTTCCCCCGTTTCAGTTTTTCAGTATCAAAGCGTGCCAACGCACTGGCCAAAAGGAACAAGGCGAGCACGACTTTCAGCAGCAGGTACATGAGCGGCAGAAAATAGACCTTTCCGTCATAGCCCTGCAGATACTGGACCTCGCTGCCTTGCGTTCCCGTAGGGTCAATAAAGGCTGCCTCGATAAGCAGTATTTCTGGGTGAAGGGCGAAGACGAAGGGGATGGCGAACATCACGACGCCTGATTTTACAGCCGAAAACCCGGTCGCCATGGGTTCAGCCTTTGTAATCGACGCCGCGGCGAAGGCGGCAACAGCAACGGGCGGCGTTATCGCGCTCGCGACGGCGAAATAGAAGATAAACATATGCGCCGTGAACGTGGAAATCCCGAGTCCCGCCAACACTGGACCCATGAGAAGCGCCACGTTGATATAGGCTGGAACGGCTGGCATCCCCATCCCCAACAGGATTGCGATGAGCATCGTTACTAGTAGGGCAATCAATTGGAACCAAACTGATCCGCCTTGTCCCAATTCCATTGATCGTAGCCAGCCCAGAACATCGAGCGAAATGTAGGTCGGCAGGCCAGTGAACTGGAGACAGAAATCAATGACCGATACTGCAAGAAACATGAGGTAGAGCGTAGAAATCAAACGGCCGGCGTCAGAGAGAGCGTCCAAAATCTTACGTGGTTTCTGGCGTACCTTTGGGTCGACAAAAAGGAGACCTAAAAGCAGTATTACGGCCCACCAGCCGGCGCTGCCTGCATCGCCCGCAGAGTTCCAGACCAACTGCTGGTACCAACTGAGGCTGACAACCTCACATTGGCCATCGACAAAGACCCTTTCAGCGCCGAATAGCCCCCCAGCAAATCCACAGCCGACCGTTTCCTTTGATGTAACAAGTAGGGCAAGGATCAAAAGGATCGGACCAAAGATCATGAGCAGGTTCAAGAAGTCCTGACGATCAAGCAACATGTCGTCAGTGAGGTCACCGATGGCCTGAATGTTCTGTTTGCGGGCCTGAAAGACTGCTGACAAAAACAAGCACAAGAAAAACGCAAACGCTGGCAAGATCGCCGCCACAATGACTTCGCTGTAAGGTACCACCGTGAGCGACGCCAGAATGAAGGCAGCCACACCCATCACAGGCGGCATGATCGACCCACCAGAGGAGGCCGCAGCCTCGACACCGCCAGCGAAGACCTTCGAAAAGCCACGTTTTATCATCATCGGGATGGTCAAAACGCCCGTCGACAAGACGTTCACAATCGGGCCGCCGGAAATCGTACCGAAAAGGGCTGAGGATACGATGGCCGCATGGGCCGGACCTGCCCGCAATTTACGGGTCCATCGGAAGGCGAGTTTGATCATCGAGTGCCCGCCCGCCGAGGCACCAAACAGGCAGCCTAGCACGAGATACGGAAACACCGTGTTGAGCATGATGTCCAGGAAACGACCAAGTATGCCAGAGGCGTTATTGACCAAAATGTCGTGCATTGTAGCGCGGCCATCCGCGAGCGATCGCGGCTCGCCACCAAGAATAGTCACGAGGTATTTGTTGATGTCATCAGGGCCGTGAAAGTACCAAACCAATATCGTCGCAAGCGTATAGAGACTCACAAGCATCGCGACGGCGACCAGCGGAAACCCCCAAACTTTCACGTTGTAAGCAAGGAAGATCGCCACTGCGACGCCAATGATTAAAACAAGCCAGCCGCCGGTATTCCCAATACATTTCGGATCATCAACAGTCTTGGGTTCCGGAAGCCCATAGAGGGTGGCAAGCTCCCTCTCGATCTCAAGCGCTTGACCGATCAATCGCTGTCTTTCACCTGTTATTTGATCGACAAGGCAAATGGATTCAATTTCGACAAGGTACGTAAGCGAGATTGTCAGCGCTGCGATGACCAGCGCCCAATCCAATGCGCGCCCAATGTTGCGCCAGAGCGGGCCTTGATCATACCACGCGCGCCCAATCGAGTGACGCAGAGCAACGCAAATCATCATCAAGCTAAAGAAAATCGGATAGAACCATTCGGTTGGGAACAAACGGATAGTTAACCAATCCAAACCGGTAACAGATCGAATGCTGGCATCAAGACCAGGAATGCTCGGGACTGCGTTCATTAACCCAAGAAGGACAATGACAACAGACAGCGGATAAAGAAATGCGCTCGCTTTTGGGGGCGTTGGGGCGTTATCCGACATGATCTGTCTTTCCGGTAAAAGGAACAAAATCGGGTTCGGGCGTCGTATCCGCCCGAACCCTTAAGTGGTGTCACGTATTTAGGGTTTTGCGCAGTCTGGGATCGTGAACCCGGCTTCTTCCCACGCGCGAACCGCACCAGGGTGATAGCGGACTGGACTTGGCCCACACATGCCAGATCTTTCGGGATCGGTTTCACCCAGCCACGCGTTGGCCATAAAGATGCCTTTGGAGTGGTAGACGTCGATGTTCTCGATAAAGGCGCGGGTCAATTGGTAAGCCAACTCTTCATCCATATCGACGTTCACGGCATCTCCACCGACATCGCCATAACCTCGGAAGAAACCATCTTCTGAGGCGACCGAAATATTTGGCCCAAACAGACCGTCTTCAATCGGCAGTTCAAGTGCGACAACGCCCGGGGCTGATCCATAACGCTGCCCCGACTCGCCTTCGAATATGTCCTTGGGGAAGGAGAAGACGGTAACGTCACCAGAGGCTGAGATTTGTCCCACACGTGCGTCTGGGGTACTCATCGGCAAAACCTGTGCATCTGAGCCGCCGCCAGCAATGGTGCTTACGGCTTGGCCCCAGTTCGTTTGAACGCCAGTGTAACCTTCACCTTCATTAAAGCCAGTTGCCAAAGTTATCAGCCCTCGGCCCTTCGTCAAAGCAGCGCCACGTGGCGGCCCGTTGAAGATGGTAGCGCCCTCCACGCTGTCCCAGCCGTCGAAGTCTGAGCTGTCATACGCGCTAAGCGCATAGACCGAGAGCCGGTAGGTGTAGAGCATGGCCACGTTGTCAGCCAACTCCGCCCCATTTTCTGGGCCAAGTGCTGCGTATGGGCCCGCGCCACGAGACATCAAGAATGGCAACAATGACGGCACCGCAGCGATATCAATGTTGCCTTCGGCTAGGTTTTGCAAAGAGTTTGTCAGCGTCTGGCCGGTTCTGACCTGCAAATCCGCCACGCCTTCCAAGCTGGCGACTTCGGCAAGTGTCAGAACGGAAGTCCCCGGCACCCCGGTTGGGGCGGCGGTTTCCGCGATCAGGTTCGTCTGTGCGGACGCAATTGATGCGCAGATGCTGCTGACGGCGAGTGTTAGGGTGAATTTTGATATTAAGGACATAGTACCTCCCAGTGTTGTCCGAGTTTTGGTGTCGGCTACTCCCAATAGCCGATCAGAATTCCGCTCTCTTCCTCCTTGTTGCTCGCGGCATCGATTTGTTCTTGGGAGAGCGTAATGCGGTTCTTTCGTGCCGTTAGGCGGTCGAATAGCTTCTGGTGCATCTTTGCACGTCGTTCCACGTAGTCGGGATGTCTTCCCAGATCGTTGAACTCATCCGGGTCATTTTGAAGGTCGAACAGTTGCGGCGGAAAACCCAGGAAATGTACGTATTTCCAATCCTCAGTCCGGATCATGTAGCCACGGCTGTCGTCCGTTCCGGTGCCCAATGCCTCGCGTGCGCCATAGAATGCATAGTCGATCTCTGAAAATACAGCGTCGCGCCATTCGGCTTCGGGTTTTCCGTGCAACAATGGCGACAAGGACTGACCCTCAAGGCGATGATAGGCAGGCGTTTCGCCCACGGCCTCCACGAAGGTCGGGACGAGGTCAATCGCCTCCACCAGAGCATCGCTCGCTGTGCCACGCGTTGCATCGGCCTCGGGTCGGGGATCATAGACAATCAAAGGAACCCGGACGGAACACTCATGGAAGAGTTCTTTCTCCCCCATCCAATGATCTCCAAGGTAATCGCCGTGATCCGAAGTGACGACAATCATGGTGTCCTTGGCGCGGCCCGTCTCTTCCAGCCAATCAAGGAGACGTCCCAGATGATCGTCGATCTGTTTGATCAGACCCATATAGGCGGGCATGACTGTTTCTCGTACACCCTGACGGGAGAAGGCTTCGCTTGCGCGAGCTCCAGTGAAGGCCTTGTAAACTGGGTTCGGATCCTCAAGTTCTTCGGAGCGTCGCTGGACCGGTTGCCATGTCTCTGGTCCATACATGTCGTGGTAGGGGGCCGGAGCGATATAAGGCCAGTGCGGTTTAATGAAACTCAGGTGGCACAGCCACGGTTTGTCGCCCTGTTCTTCGATGAATTCCATCGCGCGGTTTGTCATGTAAGCGGTCTCAGAATGCTCTTCCTTAATCCGAGCAGGCAAGTTCGAATTCTTCAGATACCAGCCGGAAAGCAACTCGCCGTCCGGCCCTTCGGCGGAATTTGCATAGTCATTCCAAGGGTTTTCACCCTCATAGCCTTGCTCATTCAGCCACTCGTTGTAGCGTAAATTCTTCGGCCTTTTTCGCAAAAGCGGCGTTGGGTGAAGACCATCGTCGCGTTCATAGGGATCGAAACCCGGCTGGCCGATCTTGACACCAATATCAGTAGATTGGTTCAGGCCGAGGCGGGCCATGCCTTCAGCATCTGGCACCATATGGGTCTTGCCAACAACGGCAGTTGTCACACCTGCCGGGCGCAAATAGTCCCCTAACGTTAACTCCCCAATTGGGAGCGGAACGCGGTTCCAAGTGGAGCCGTGGCTAAATACCGTCCGCCCCGTGTAACATGAGGCACGCGATGGCCCGCAAACAGGCGACTGAACATAGGCACGATCAAATCGTACTCCCTTACCGGCAAGTCGGTCGATATTTGGTGTGTCGAGATGCGGATGACCATAGCACGAAAGGAAATCCCAACGGAGTTGGTCGGCCATGATGAACAATATGTTTTTGACATTAGCCATGTGCTAACCTTCTGATCTGGAAGTGAAATATGGATACGACTGAATGTCCGATTGAGCGGCCTGTCGCGTTCTGGTGTAGGCTTCAAATCCTTCAACGACGGGATCTGGCTGCCAATCCAACAGTGCCTTTTGATAGCTTTCTCGTGCCGATACGCGTTGGAACCAGGCAAACAAATGCTTGGCTTCCTCAAACGGCCACCCCATCAAACGGAAGCGATGCACATTGGGCATCCAAGCGATATCGCTAAGGGTAAAGTGTTCGCCCTCAAGAAAGGTTCGCCCGTCCGCAAGCCGCGCATTCAACTGCTCAAACCCATCACCAGTGCGGGCGATAGCGGCGTTGATCTTATCAGGGTCAAATCCACGCGCGAAATCTTCGCGGAACTTAAGCAACCACTCGTTCTTGTGGCCTTTCTGGAAGGCTTCGACAACTTCCTTAGGAGGTGGCGGGTTAGAACGGAACAGAAATTCAAAGGTCAGCAGCTTGAGATCAAGTTGCGCTGCATCGGCCAACTCCAACATGGTCCGGTCGCTGACATCGGCAAGTTGCGTATCTGCGCCTGCAACCTGCCCGATGATATCTATACTCTCGATGTAAAGCCGACCGTCCTCGACCAACGCAGGCACCAACCCTTTTGGGTGAATGCGTTGATACTCGGGCGTTGCGTGCTCGTCCTGCTCAAGCCGGATCACATTACTCTCGAAGTTTTTACCGCTTTCAGCCATCGCGATCCGAACCCGCTGTGAACAGCTGGACATCGGAGCGTGCCAAAGGTGCAAGCCCCTCAGAGACTTGAGGCTGGTGTCTTTAGATTCGATTTCAGGCAACTGACATATCCAATTCTACGGCTTCCTGACCCCCGTCGGGGCACTAAACTTGACTAACTTAGAGCTATAAAACTATATCAGTCCAATACTCATTGATCACATTAACATGCGGTTTCGATATGCTGATAGATCCTCGACACCTGGAACATCTCGCCGTCATCATTGATGTTGGCACGCTTCAGTTGGCTGCCGTGAAGATCGGCACGTCACAACCCGCGCTCAGCCGCATGATCAGCAATTTAGAAAAGCGGATCGAAACACCGCTCTTCGAGCGCAGCACCCGCCCAATCAAACCTACGCCAATTGGGCTAGAATTGGCTCAGCAAGGTCGTTCTATCAGGACCGCACGATTGCGCGCGGCCGAGGTCGTCGACCTTGGTGCGCGTGGCTACTTGGGTATTCTCAAGATCGGGGCACCCCCTTTCCTGTGCAAAAATCTCATGTCCGAAGCCATCGCAAGTTTTCTATCTGCTCGCCCAAATGTCCGGATCGACCTCATACCCGACTATCAAGTTGGCTTGATGGAGCGGGTTTATCTCAATCAAGTCGACATCGCTGTGGGGCCATCAAAGTTTGTTGCCGAAGGTGATACCGACTTGATCCTCGATCCGCTCTTCAAAGACCGCAACGTTATCGTGGGCCGCAAAGACCATCCGCTACTTCAAGCCGCATGCACCTCCACGACCGAGTTTTCCGATGCTACATGGGTTGGGCATTCTGAGAAGAGTACGCTGAGAGCCGACATGGAAGCCTCTTTGAGGCAGATCGGGGTGATAAATCCGGCGGTTGCTTGCCAAAGCGGATCCGCGGAGGCGGTCCTAGAGCTTCTACGGGTGACAAATTTCCTTACGGTCTTGCCAAGGTATGCGATACGGCCGGACGGCTCGGACGGCCTGACGGTGGCCAAATTCAGAATTCCAAGCCAAGAGTTGGAAATCAATGCGATATCATTGGTGAGTCGCACCGAAACCTCGTTGGCAACCGACTTTAAGCGACATCTGAAGACGCAAGTCTCGGCGCGATATTCTAGCGGCGTTTGAAGCGTTTGAGCGCCATATTGATTAAACAACAATCGCCCCGTGAACATTGTCGCAATCTGACCCGCCAACAGATCTTCGACCGAACCTGCTCAGGAAGTCTACATGTACATTAACTTGGCGGGGCCGCGGGATGCCAGGCGATCACAAAGGTAATGTCGCCATACGAGCGCATTTTTGTCCCGTTAGGACTGATGACGGAGCCTACACTTGCAAGCCACTCGTGTTGAGGCGGTCGCAATGACACAGCGTTCGAACCGAGTTAAGTTCTGTTTGGGGCGGCTCATCGCTTCGAACGAACGTACGCTTCATCATATCGGGATTGTATTCTTACACTTGCCCGCAAGTGGCCTCTTTTCGCCGATGTCAAGTTCCGCTGCAAATGCGTTGTAGAGAAAGCAGCCATTCGTTCCAAAGTTACGAACGGCAGCCCTGTCCCGCATTGCCGTCTTTCCAATTCAACTCTGAGAGCGCTCCAGTTGCAAATACTGCAATCACAGGCTGAACCCTCGCAAACTTGCGACAAAATCCCACCCCTTTTCTTATCGCGCATAGCCCGCTGCGACGAATGCGCATTTGCTTAACGGGTCCATTGCTATAGCTACGTCGCAACCAACAAAAACCAACAGGCGCGATACATCTCAATGACAAACCCTCTCCCCGAGACTGACTCGACGAATATGGCTGCCCGCGATTGGGTTCGTGTTTTAGCGAAATACCGTGAACCGGATGCGATGCGCAGCAGTTTTGAGCTGGCAGTCAGTGCGGTTCCGTTCATCATGTTGTGGGTTTTGGCATGCTACATCGCGCAATACAGCTACCTAGCTGCCTTTGCGATTTCGGCGGTTAACGGCATGTTTTTGCTGCGTCTTTTCTGCATCCAACACGATTGCGGCCACGGGTCGTTTTATGACAACCGCAACGTTTCTGACTGGGTTGGCCGTGTTTTGGGCGTCGTGACGCTGACACCCTATGACGTTTGGCGTCGGACCCATTCTATCCACCACAGCCACGCAGGCGACCTCGGGTTTCGCGGCATTGGCGATGTGATGACCCTTACCACAGAAGAGTACCACCAACGCACACCGTTTGGCCGATTCCTTTACCGCGCCTACCGCCACCCGATTGTGATGTTTGGCATTGGTCCGACTTATTTGTTCCTGCTGCAGCACCGCCTACCGCTCAGCTGTATGGACCAAGGCCGCAAGTATTGGATTTCCGCCATGGGCACCAATGCCGCCCTCGCCGCCATCCTGACAGCTATCGTTTACTTTGGCGGATGGCAGGCCCTGTTCTTGGTCTTCCTCCCGTCAACGATCATCGCCGCGTCCGTTGGGGTTTGGCTGTTTTACGTTCAGCATCAGTTTGAAACGACCCATTGGGAAGAAACCGAGGACTGGCAGTTACACGATGCCGCCCTTCACGGCAGCTCACACTATGACCTGCCGCCGATCCTGCGTTGGTTTACGGCCAATATCGGTATCCACCATGTGCACCATCTTTACAGCCGCATCCCGTTCTACCGCTTGCGCGAGGTTCTAAATGACCACGAAGAGCTGGTGGATTGCAGCCGTCTAACCCTACGCCAAAGCTTTAAGTCCGCACGCCTAAACCTGTGGGACACGGGTAGCCGCCGCTTGGTGTCCTTTGTCACGGCGCGCCAGCTGCGCAACGTTAAATAACTGCCGAAAAAATGCCCCTCAGTTACTGGAACTGAGGGGCAACACCCATAGCACGCTTGGGGAACGCGCCAGGCGCTAACGCATCGGGCTGAGCGGAGCGATCAGCCAACCCGACAACGAAAGTCTTCGTATCTAGGGATAAGGGTTGTCGTTAGGTGCCCATTAGGACGCAGGCATCAGCCCTGCTTCCTGCGCGGCCATCACTTCAGCCATATCCAGCAGGCCATCGCCCGTGGTGTCCATGACAGTAAACTCAGCGTCGGTCAGTTCAGGGTAAACCGCACCAACTTCTGGGTAGCTGTAAAAGCCATCACCGTTTACGTCGATGTTCGGATCTGCCTCTTGGGCGCTTGCTGCACCTGCGATCAGAACGAAAACGGCTGCACTCAGTTTAGTAAACTTCAACATAGTTTTGTCTCCTTTGGACATGGAGGGATGCACGCTGGCATCCCGTGACATGAGGAGTATGGCCGCCCGACTTTACGATCCATTCCGACCCGACGAAGCGGCAGAAATGCGCAATGGGACGCGTGTTTTGCGCGCGCCCTTCGGCGGAGCAACGCCGCAATACAGGGATGCGCTGAACCTAGCGCACAGCGACCTTCACAACTGGCAATGCGCCGCGCAATTGCGCCAGATATCCCTGTTCGTGATGTCGTGGTGAGAAAAGTCCGTGTCGCCAAATCACCTGAATCGTTCCTTACATGGCGCTACGCTTGCCCCATCACAAGCAAGGGACACGTCTTATGGCTAAGGATTACAACGTCTCCGATCTCGCAAACGTGCGCCGCCCAGTTGCAAATGCAAACGGGCTGCCAAACGAGCACTACCTAGACCCGCAAGTCTTTGAAGCGGAAAGCAAAGCTGTTTTGCATACATCATGGGCAGGATTGGCTGTTGGCGCGGATGTGCCGGAAAACGGCGATGCCAAACCGATCGAATTTCTTGGCATTCCCCTGTTGCTGCTGCGTGACAAAGACGGCGATGTGCGTGTTTTCCAAAATATCTGCCGTCATCGCGGCATGATTTTGGTAGACGCACCGCGAAAAATTGAGGGCGCGATACGCTGTCCCTACCATTCTTGGTGCTACTCGACCAAAGGCGATCTGGTTTCAACGCCGCATGTTGGTGGACCAGGTCATAATACCCACGAAGACATTGTGCGCGATGATCTCGGGTTGATCGAAGTACGTAGCCATATCTGGCGTGATGTCGTGTTCATCAATCTGGATGGCGACGCGGGCCCGTTTGAAGTTGTGAATGCTGACTTGATTGAACGGTGGAACGAAAACACCGCCCCGATGTATCACGGCGGCGAAGACAGCAAATTTGCGTTGGATGTGAAGTGTAACTGGAAGCTCGCCGTAGAAAACTACGCTGAAAGCTACCATCTGCCGTGGATCCACCCCGGCCTGAACAGCTATTCACGGCTTGAGGACCACTACCACATCGAACACCCCCTCACCGACCCGACAAAGGGCGCGTTTAGTGGCCAAGGCACGTTGGTGTACCGTCAACTGACGGGCGAGGCTGGCGAAGTCTTTCCAGATTTTGAAGGCCTGTCAGATAAATGGAATGAGGGCGCGGAATACGTATGCCTCTACCCCAACGTCCTGCTCGCGGCGCAACGTGAGCACGCTTATGCGATATTGCTAGAGCCTGCTGGCATCAACCGCACCGTTGAGCACGTCCACATCTACTATGCATCGCCCAGTACTGACGACATTTTGCGGCGCAAGAACACAGCGCAATGGAAGGAAATCTTCGAAGAAGACATCGGCGTTGTGGAAGGTATGCAAAGGGGACGCGCAGCACCTGGGTTTGATGGTGGACGGTTCTCGCCCGTTATGGACAGCCCGACACATTGTTTCCACGACTGGGTCGCCGCGAAAATGGGCGCACAGGCAGACGGGTGAGTACGCTCGACCACAAACTTCTGAACGCTCACGCACGCGGTAACAAGCCCGCCCTTGTAAGGCTGTACGCGCAGGCCGCAGATGAAGCACTCGACCTTGACGCAGCGTGCTTTTACCTAACCCACGCCTATATCTTTGCTTTAGAACTTGGACATGATGACACGCCCAGTTTGCACGCGCGCCTTGCTGAACACGGCCGTGTCTAGCAGAGGCGTTGAGGGGGCCAGCCCCCGCTTCGCTCCCCCGTGATACTTTTAAAACAATAGCAAATGCAGAATGGCTTTCACTTGGATGTCGTGGTCGCTAAGTGTTTCGTAGGTGTGATTTAGGACAGGATTTAGCATGAGCGCGCGCAACATCATCATCGACACGGACCCCGGCCAAGACGACGCGGTCGCAATTCTGCTGGCGCTCGCCTCACCAGAAGTGAATGTACTGGGGATCACAACAGTTGCAGGCAACGTGCCACTGGCGTTGACCCAAAAGAACGCGCGCATCGTGTGCGAATTGGCGGGCAAGCCTGAGACATTGGTATTTGCAGGGTGTGATGCACCGATGAACCGTCCATTGGTGACTGCAGAGCATGTGCACGGCAAAACTGGCCTCGACGGGCCGCAACTGGCCGACCCGACAATGCCTTTGCAAGAACAGCACGCTGTCGATTGGATCATCGACACGCTGCGTGCGGCGCCTGAAAAATCTGTAACGCTCTGCCCGCTTGGACCGTTGACGAATATCGCCACGGCACTGACGCGCGCGCCCGAGATAAAGGCTGCGATTGAGGAAATCATTTTGATGGGCGGCGGTTATTTTGAAGGCGGCAACATCACTCCTGCGGCCGAGTTTAACATCTATGTGGACCCTGTGGCCGCCGATATCGTGTTTAAGGCCGGCGTGCCCCTGACGGTGATGCCATTGGATGTGACACATAAAGCCCTGACAACCCGCCCGCGCGTTGACGCCTTTCGCAACATGGGCACTGAAGTTGGTCGCATGACCGCCGAGTGGACCGACTTTTTCGAGCGCTTCGACAAAGAAAAGTATGGATCAGAGGGCGCGCCACTGCATGACCCGACCGTCATCGCCTACTTGATCAAGCCGGACCTATTCACCGGCCGCCACATCAACGTTGAGATCGAAACCCAATCGGAATTGACGATGGGCATGACAGTCGCTGATTGGTGGCGTGTTTCAGGGCGCGAACCGAACTGTACCTTTATGGGTGATATCGATGCAGATGGGTTCTTTGCCCTGCTAACCGAGCGGTTAGCGCGGTTGGGATGAGGTCCGCAATGCGGACTTTGCTGCCGTTCGCTGCGGCTGCGCCAATGGCTGCTTAAAGCAAAGGGGCCCGACTTTAGCGAATGATCACTTGCTCACCACGAAGCATGACTAAAGTTTTCTTTGCGGTCTCTGGGGCAGCGGACAAAACACCCTGCTCAACGATTTCAACGTCATACCCCCGCTGGCGGGCTGCGAGTGCGGTCTTGGCGATGCAGTAGTTCGTATCCAGACCAACGATGAGAAGTTTTCCCACGTTTAATTGCGCAAGAAGCGCATCAAGTTCTTTGGTTTCAAACGCGTCCTGAACACGTTTTATCGTAACATGGTCGGCGACGTCTCTAAACGGTGCCGCAAGTTCAGTGCCCGATGTTCCTTCGACCGCTTGCCCCTTCATCAGCAATCTCGCGACAGCTTTCGTCGAAGGGATGGACCATTCTTGGCGGATCGCGATGATTGGTATCCCGTTTGATCTGGCGGCATCCACTTCAGCCAAGATCTGCGTCTTAGCTTCGGCCTTTGCAACTTGGGTGAACGTGCTTGCATCCCAGAAAACGGTTTGAAGGTCTATCATCAGCAAAGCTGTTCCTGATTGCTCTCGGATAGGCTCGCCTGCACTGATAGCACCGATCTGCCTGATACCATTTACGAGCCAAGCGGCCACACCAAGAACCACAAGGGCAAGCATTATCCAACTCATTTCAATCACTTCCAAATTCTGTTTTAAGGTTTTCCGTTAGCGTCGTAACGACTCTGAGAGCAGTTTCGATATCGGCGGCGTTCAGCCCTTCTCCAATCGATCTGACGAGCTTCATTTCACGCTGAACGACATCTTCGATCAACGTTTGCCCCTTTTGTGTCAAAGCAATTAGGGTGGACCGCTTGTGGCGTGGGTTTGCCCGTTTAACGGTTAAACCTTCCGCAAGGGTTTCATTCACCATCAGCTGAACATATTGCCGTTTAATCTCCAGCTTTTTGGCAATATCTGGAACGGTTGCTTCATTATCTGCTTGAAGAACTTCGAGAACAGCCCGAGTTCTGACCGTCAATCCACTGCCCTTTAAACCTCGTTCAACTGCAGCTTCAGCAGATTGCATCAAGGGGCGTGACATCCAAATGAGTTTGTAGAGTTGTTTAGTGTCTATCATGACATCTATATTGTCACAATGACAATATAGATGTCAATAGATCGTGAGCCGCCATTTATGCATGCTGCAGCATTTGAAACTATGGGCTCAAAGCAGCCGTGCGCTACACCTGTACTTTCATATGCCAACTCTCCTATGAAGGCCGCATACTGATCCAAAGGCTTCCTCTTCCATGACAACTGCAATCCACCTTGCCACACCGGACGACGCCCCTCGCCTGCTACCCCTTATCGCAGCCTTCCATTCTGAATACGGAATTGAGCGAAGCGATGAGCAGCGTGAGGCGGCATTGATGCCATTGTTACAAGGTTCACCCTTGGGTGCCGCGTGGTTGTTCGGCCCCGCTAAGGCGCCGACTGGCTACACGATCATCACTTTTGGATGGTCAATGGAAATGGGTGGAATGGATGCCTTTGTCGATGAGCTTTATATCCGCCCTCCGGTACGCAAACGCGGCATCGCGTCTGAGGTGTTGCTCGCGATTTCATCAAGCTTGTCAGATGTCGGCGTGCAAGCCCTGCACCTTGAGGTCGACCGCGATGATGAAGCCACCCAGCGGCTTTATTCGCGTGCGCATTTCAAACTACGTGATCGCTACAGCTTGATGACAAGGGTTCTCTGACCCATATCAAGGCATAGGTTCTGCAATTGTCGCATCGAAAGGCACTGATATGCCCCTGACTATCCCGTTTGATACGACCTATCTGTCTCTGCCAGATCGTTTTTATTCAGAAGTTGCCGCCGCCCCTGCGAGCGCGCCCCAGTTGATCGCCTTCAACCGAGACCTCGCCACTGAGTTGGGGTTGGATATCGCAGACATGTCTGATGCGGACGCCGCGAACATCTTTTCGGGCAACGACGTGCCCAGCAATGCCGTCCCCTTCGCGCAAGTTTATGCGGGTCACCAGTTTGGTGGGTTCTCGCCGCGCCTTGGCGATGGCCGCGCGATGCATCTGGGCGAAATTGACGGGCCAGCGGGTCGCGTTGATATCCAGCTTAAGGGCTCAGGTCCTACACCCTACTCGCGCAACGGCGACGGACGCGCTTGGGTTGGCCCCGTCCTTCGTGAATATTTGATGAGCTGTGCAATGCAGGCCCTTGATATTCCGACGACAAAGGCGCTTGCAGCTGTGCTAACGGGTGATCCGGTTCTGCGTGAACAAGGCCGGCTTCCCGGTGCCGTGCTCACGCGTGTCGCGGCGTCCCATATTCGTGTTGGCACGTTCCAGTATTTCGCAGCACAACGCGATGTCGAAGCGCTGCACTTGCTGACCGATTACACCATCCAACGCCATTACCCAGATGCCACCGATCCGTTGCAACTGTTTGAAATGGTGATGCAGAAACAGGCAACATTGGTGGCCAAATGGATGTCCGTCGGCTTCATCCACGGGGTGATGAATACGGACAACGTGCAGATTGCAGGCGAAACCATCGACTACGGCCCTTGCGCGTTCATGGATGTCTACCATCCTGACACTGTGTTTAGCTCAATTGATCGCCAAGGGCGCTATGCCTACTCGAACCAAGGCCCGATAACCCATTGGAACTTGGCACAACTCGCGACATCCCTCGTGCAAATCTTGCCTGATACGGACAAAGCGATTGCCGATTTCACCGCCATTCTGGATCGCTTCCCCGCGTTGTTTGAAGATGAATGGGCCAAAGCCTTCGCTCCAAAACTTGGCCTCGCGCCCTCAGACGAAACGACCCTTCTTGCGAAGGACTTGCTTGCGCTCATGGCCGAAAAGGGTGCGGATTTCACCAATACATTCAGCACCTTGGATGAAACGCAAACCCTCTATCCGGATTGGCACGCCCGCTGGCGCGCTGCCGCGCCTGACGATGCTTTGTGGCAAAAGACCAACCCGCAAATCATTCCGCGCACGCACAAAATTGAACAAGCCATTCAAGCCGCCACGCATGGTGATTTTGATCCGTTTCACGAAATGCTCGACGCAGTCAAAAGCCCGTTCACCCCGAATGCAGCCTACGCGCAACCGCCCAAAGAGGCTGAGAAAGTCCACCAAACGTTCTGCGGAACCTAGCCCTTCTTTGGCTCAAAAATACTCATGTCTACTCAGCCAGCATCCAAGTGCCATCTGGCCAGAAGGCATGAAACGCAAAGGCGAACATTACGTCGTGGGCCTGATCTACGCCAGCCGCGTCGCGCACCCGCACAGTGCCAACATCACGCCCCTGCCCGATGTTCTGCGTATCCAACGCCGAGGCTTGCCCAGCCGTCCAGCTGAGAACCACGCCCTCTTCGGAAATAACGCCTTCCTGCGCGATCCGCGTCATCGGCCATGCTGCATCCCCGACCCTTACAACACGGGCGAGCGGTTCAATGCCGTGGGGTGGCACATCGCCTGAATACAGAAACGGGCGATGCGAACTGTCGTATTGCACATAAGGGTTGGCGCCGTAGTTGCGGCGTTGGTTAGGTTGATCCATCACCAGCCCGTCAGGATTGCGCGCCTTAAATTCGGCCCAGCTTTCCATCCAGCTTGGGAGGGTTTGCAGCTCAACCCCTGTCAATTCCCCAACGATCCCTTCGCCAATGGCCTGTTGCCACCAGCTTTCGGTCTCACGGTCAAACATGATCATATCCGAATTGCGCAGCTTGCCGGACACGCCAAACGTTAAGACCTGATCCCCAACGCGGCGATCAAACGTGATACCGGAATTGCACAGCGGGCAAAACGTCACCGCAATCGGGCGTCCAGCCACCTCGTCATTCACGATTTCATGCCACATTAGATAGCGGATCGGATAAGCACGCGGCACCTCGCCCTGCAATTCCAAGGTGATAACGGGCTCGCGGTCTTCAATGCGGTTCTCAGTGGATGCATCAATAAACGTCGGATCATCAAGTGCGGGAATGCCATCACGTGGCGGGCCACCAGAAAGGACTTCAACCCAATTTTCGACACTGGTGGTTTCAAAGTCCGTATTCGGCCATTCGTGTTTCCAGAAATTGGGGTCAGCAACAGCAGTGTTCGCGATAAGCGTCAGGACGGCGGCGATGCGCAACATGGGGATCTCCTATTTTCACCCCCCTAACGTAAAAGGGGCCATGCAACGTTGCATAGCCCCCCAACTGTATTGTGATCGTCCCGTGTATTAAGGCAGCTCAACCACATTCACGTCTGTCATTACGTCAGGTTCGCCGATAACGGCCCCGTTTGCGCCAGCGCCAAGCTTGATCGCGTCAACGACATCCATACCGGACACAACTTCACCAATGATGGTGTACTGCCCATCAAGGAATGCACCGTCTTGGAACATGATGAAGAACTGGCTGTTGGCCGAGTTCGGGTTTTGCGAACGGGCCATGCCAACCATGCCGCGGGTAAAGGACCGCTCGGTTGTGGCTTCAAGTGCGATATCAGGCAACTCAGAGCCACCTGTGCCGGCACGACGCATGTCCATGCCAACTTTGCCGAACTCAACATCGCCTGTTTGCGCCATGAAGCCGTCGATTACGCGGTGAAACACCACGCCGTCGTAGGCTTCAGACGCTGCCAACGCGCTGATTTGCTCAGCGTGCGCTGGTGCGATGTCTTCAAACAGGTCAATGACAACGGTACCGTTGGCTTCGCCTTCGATGACGATTTCGATGCCATTGGCTGAGGCTGCGCCCGCGAGAAGTGTCGCAATGAGTGTTGCTGACTTAAGCATCGGCTGCGACCTTCATTGAGATCATGCGGTCTGGGTTCATTGGCGGCTCACCACGTGTGATCGCGTCAACATGTTCCATGCCGGAAGAAACCATGCCGTAAACGGTGTACTGGCCGTTCAGGAAGTCGTTGTCGGAAAAGTTGATGAAGAACTGGCTGTTGGCTGAGTTCGGGCTCGCAGAGCGTGCAGCGCCAATCGATCCACGTGCGTGCGGGATCTTGGAGAATTCAGCAGGAACGTCCGGCATGTCAGAACCACCTGTACCAGCGCGGCCGATGTTGAAATCGTTTTCCATGTTGCCGTTTGCCACATCGCCCGTTTGCGCCATGAAGCCGTCAATCACGCGGTGGAACGCAACGTTGTCATATGCGCCTGAGCGGACAAGCTCTTTCATGCGCTCAACGTGCTTTGGTGCAACGTCTGGCAGCAATTCGATGGTCACGGTGCCACCAGTCAATTCCATCAGGATCGTGTTTTCTGGGTCTTTGATATCAGCCATCTGTCGGCTCCTTCACTAAATACGTTGCGCGTTATCTAGTCCGCAATCGGCGGGATTCCAAGACGCGGTTGACGCCATAAGCGGGATTGCCCATGAACAGCGAAACATAAGGAGACGATCATGGGCTGGAATACACTCGACGACATGGACCTGAATGGCAAAGTTGTGCTGACACGGGTGGACATCAACGTCCCTGTTGAAAACGGCGAAGTCACCGACGCCACACGCATCGAACGTATTAAGCCCACAGTGACCGACATTCTCGCCGCAGGTGGTAAGCCTGTGATGCTGGCCCACTTTGGCCGCCCTAAAGGTGAATACGTACCTGAGATGTCCTTGCGCGTAACGGTACCGACTTTGGAAAAGGTTTTGGGCCACGCAGTGACCTTCATTGAACGCCCTGATCGCGAAGCCATTGATGCCGCCCCTGCCGGGTCTGTGATCCTGATCGAAAACACGCGTTTCTCTGCGATGGAAACCGACAACGACCCGAAAATGGCGGGCTTCCTTGCCTCCTTGGGTGACATTTACTGCAACGATGCGTTCTCTGCCGCGCACCGTGCTCATGCCTCAACCGAGGGTGTCGCGAAGCTGCTGCCAAACTGTGCGGGCCGTCTGATGGCCGAAGAATTGGGCGCGTTGGAAAAGGCGCTTGGCGCACCGCAGCGCCCTGTTGTGGCTGTTGTGGGTGGCGCGAAGGTGTCCACCAAGCTGGACCTGCTGGGCAATCTGATTTCCAAAGTCGATGCGATTGTGATTGGCGGCGGCATGGCCAACACATTTCTTGCGGCGCAAGGCGTCAATGTCGGCAAATCCCTGTGCGAACACGACCTTGCAGACACCGCGCGTGATATCATGGCCAAAGCCGAAGCCGCAGGTTGCACCCTACTGTTGCCAAGCGACGTTGTTGTTGCCGCTGAATTCAAAGCAGGTGCTGCCAATGAAACAGTCGCTGCAGATGCCTGCCCCGCCGACAAGATGATCCTTGATGCGGGGCCAAAGTCCGTGGGCCAAATCAAAGCGCTGTTTGAAACGGCCAAGACAGTCATCTGGAACGGGCCACTCGGCGCGTTTGAGATTGAACCGTTCCACACCGCGACCTTTGCAGCGGCCAAAGCTGCGGCTGATCTCACCAAGGCTGGCAAACTGATCACCGTTGCCGGTGGTGGTGATACCGTAGCCGCACTGAACCAAGCAGATGCGGCGGATGATTTCACTTATATCTCAACAGCGGGCGGCGCGTTCTTAGAGTGGATGGAAGGCAAAACCCTTCCCGGAGTTGCTGCGCTTGGGGGCTAATTTTTCGGCATTCCTCCATGATTGCGCTATCAGAATACTAGAATACCAGTTGTTAGCGCAACCGTTAGCGTAACCAGAATTGCCGCTCTCTGGCAGCTGACCTATGAGCAATGGAAATGGGCGAATTGCCCGCTTTCATAGGAGTATAGGGAATGCTGGACATGACATCTGCAAAAGGCGCAATGACGGACAAGATCCGCAACGGCCAAGGCTTCATCGCTGCATTGGACCAATCCGGAGGCTCTACCCCTAAGGCGCTAAAAGCCTACGGCGTTTCTGAAGATGCTTACTCTAACGACGATCAAATGTTCGACCTGATCCACGAAATGCGGGCCCGCATCGTGAATGCGCCCAGCTTTACAGGTGAAAAAGTGATCGGCGCGATCCTGTTTGAGATGACGATGGAACGTATGATTGGCGGCAAGCCATCCGCCGCCGCGCTTTGGGAGGACAACGGCGTTGTTCCATTCCTGAAAATTGACAAAGGCTTGGAAGACGAAGCGGATGGCGTGCAAATGCTGAAACCGATCCCGAACCTCGACAACTTGCTGGAACGCGCGGTTGCCCATGGCATTTTCGGCACCAAAGAACGCTCAGTCATCAATGCTGCGTCTGCCACGGGCATTGAAGCCATCGTTGCACAGCAATTCGAATTGGGCGCGCAGGTGAAAAGCCACGGGTTGATGCCGATCTTGGAGCCCGAGATCAACATCACAATCGCAGATAAAGCCGAAGCAGAAGACATGCTGCGCGACACGCTGTTGCGCCACCTCGACACACTTCCCGACGGCGAGCAGGTCATGTTGAAGCTGTCCCTGCCCGAAGTTGCTGGACAATATAAGGCAGTTGCGGACCATCCTGCATGCCTCAAAGTTGTAGCTCTGTCTGGTGGCTATTCCCGTGACGAAGCCAACGAGCGCCTGTCTCAAAACCCGTCCATCATCGCTAGCTTTAGCCGCGCGTTGACCGAAGGTCTGACAGCCCCACAATCCGATAGCGCGTTCAACAGCACCCTCGCCCGCACGATCGACAGCATCTACACCGCGTCCATCACATAGGGCGTATTTGCCGACCAACTTTGTCTAAAAATCCGCATATACGCAAAATTACTGGTGAATCCCCTACATAAAGGGGATTCCCTTCGCGAATCAGATGTGCGATTCTCTCTCAAAGCGGTTCGTCAGAAACCGTAACGTGAGGCAGACACATGAACAGAGCAAAACGCGCGCCTTTGGGCGTGCTTCTATATTTCGCTGGCGCATTGATGCTTGGCCTTTATTTCACCTTTGCTGCTGTGCAGGGCGACTTTGGCGTGTTCAAACGTGCCGAGATCGAAGCAGAGAACCGCGCCCTTACTGCTGAGCTGGCTGTGTTGCAGTCTGAAGTTGCACGGATGGAAAACCTGACACGCCGCCTGTCTGACAACTACCTTGATCTGGACCTGCTGGATGAGCAGGCCCGCGACATGCTGGGCATGGTGCGCGCAGACGAGATCGTTATCCGCTAAACACCGGATGAAATTCGACATCCCCTTCTGCGTCGCCATCAAATGTGATGGCTTGCAGGTGGCGAGACGGTTTGCCCTGATGGGTCAGAGCGTCGGATTGCACGAACCCCAGACGCCCGTAAAACGCCGGATCCCCTTCCAGAACGACTCCACCACGACCGTAGGCCTGCGCCACTGCAACTGCATGGTTCACAAGCGCAGACCCGATGCCTTTGCCTTGATGGTCTGGCAAAACAGAGACCGGCCCAACCGCAAGCCATTTCGCGTCACCTACCTTTGCAGGTGAAAGCGCGACATGGCCGATGACTGTCTTTCCGTTCACCGCAACCAAGGACAAAATCAGTGCCCCAGCTTCGCGCAATTTTGCCGGTAGTGTCTCTTCAGTGCCATCCGAAAATGCTTTGGGTTCAAATGCGATACGGGTAACGTCAGCGATCACCGCTTCGTCACCCTCCTGTTCTTGTCTAATTTTCCACTTCATTTCAGCAACTTGCCTCTCCTATGCGCTCAGCGCAAGTCAGGAAATCACCCCAAATCTGCCCCAACGTCAATATCGTAGTCGATTTTTCATGTTTACCACTGTAAGAGATAGTTTAATACTAAACTATATTTTCGCCACCCCTAGGGAGGACCCATGGCCGCTAAGAAAACATCAAAGAAACCAAACGTTTCTGCAGAAGAATTGCTCGGGTACTACCGTGAAATGCTTCTTATCCGTCGATTCGAGGAAAAGGCAGGCCAGTTATATGGCATGGGTCTCATCGGCGGTTTCTGTCACCTTTATATCGGCCAAGAAGCCGTTGTTGTTGGCCTAGAGGCCGCGACCAAAGAGGGCGACAAGCGCATCACTTCCTACCGTGACCACGGCCACATGTTGGCTTGCGGCATGGACCCTAAGGGCGTGATGGCAGAACTGACAGGCCGGAGCGGCGGATATTCCGCTGGTAAGGGCGGTTCGATGCACATGTTTTCTGCTGAAAAGCATTTCTACGGCGGCCACGGTATTGTTGGCGCTCAGGTGCCACTTGGTGCGGGTCTTGCGTTCTCCGACAAATATAAGGGCAACGACAACGTCACCTTCGCCTACTTCGGTGATGGCGCGGCCAACCAAGGCCAAATCTACGAAACGTTCAACATGGCCGCCCTTTGGGACCTGCCGGTGATCTTCGTGATTGAAAACAACCAATACGCAATGGGTACGAGCCAAGAACGCTCAACATCCACGCCTGACCTTTACACACGCGGCGAAGCCTTTGGCATCAAAGGTGAGCTGGTCGACGGTATGAACGTTCTGGCCGTGAAAGAAGCATCTGAGAAAGCCGTCGCACACTGCCGTTCTGGCAAAGGCCCGTATGTTTTGGAAGTTAAAACATACCGTTACCGTGGTCACTCTATGTCTGACCCTGCCAAGTACCGCTCACGTGATGAAGTGCAGAAAATGCGCGAAGAGCGTGATCCGATCGAACAAGTTAAAGCGACACTTCTGACCGGCAAGCACGCCACAGAAGAAGACCTCAAGGCTATCGACAAAGACATCAAAGCGATCGTCAACGAGAGTGCCGAGTTCGCTAAAGAAAGCCCAGAACCGCACCTCGACGAGCTTTGGACAGATATTTACGCCGAAAACACATCGCAGGAGACAGCATAATGGCGACTGAACTACTCATGCCCGCGCTTTCCCCAACGATGGAAGAAGGCACACTCGCAAAATGGCTCGTCAAAGAAGGCGACGAAGTGAAATCTGGCGACATCATCGCCGAGATTGAAACGGACAAAGCCACAATGGAATTTGAAGCCGTCGACGAAGGTATCGTTGGCAAAATTCTGGTCGCTGAAGGCACCGAGGGCGTCAAGGTGAACACACCAATCGCCATCATCGGTGAGGAAGGCGAGGACATGTCCGCGGCCCCTGCCCCAGCAGCCGCTGCAACGGACGCCCCCGCGGAGGCTGCACCCGCCGCCCCTGTTGTCGCAACGGCCAGCGCCATCGAATTTGCACCATCCGACACATCCCCTGATTGGCCTGCGGGCACAGAGATGAAATCAATGACGGTCCGTGAGGCCCTCAACGAAGCCATGACAGAAGAAATGGAACGCGACGAGAACGTGTTCCTGATGGGTGAAGAAGTCGGCGAATACCAAGGTGCCTACAAGATCTCCCAAGGTATGCTGGACAAGTTCGGCGACAAGCGCGTGATCGACACGCCAATCACCGAACACGGCTTTACGGGTATCGCAGTTGGTGCGGCATTCGGTGGTTTGCGCCCGATTGTTGAATTCATGACATTCAATTTCGCGATGCAAGCGATTGACCAAATCATCAACTCTGCGGCTAAGACGCTGTACATGTCTGGTGGTCAGATGGGTGCGCCAATGGTGTTCCGTGGGGCCAACGGTGCCGCTGCACGCGTAGGTGCACAACACTCGCAGTGTTACGCTGCATGGTATGCACAGGTTCCCGGCCTTAAGGTCGTGATGCCGTATTCCGCTGCGGATGCGAAAGGTCTGATGAAGACGGCCATTCGTGACAACAACCCAGTGATTTTCCTTGAAAACGAAATCCTTTATGGTCGGTCTTTCGAAGTCCCTGTGATGGATGATTTCACCATTCCGTTTGGTAAGGCCAAGGTTGAAGTCGTCGGTTCCGACGTGACAATCGTGTCCTTCGGTATCGGCATGCAATACGCGTTCGAAGCGGCTGAAAAGCTGGCTGCAGACGGTATCTCAGCCGAAGTTATCAACTTACGTTCCTTGCGTCCGATTGACTATGCAACGATCCTTGAATCTGTAAAGAAAACAAACCGTTGCGTAACAGTTGAAGAAGGCTGGCCTGTCGGTTCCCTCGGCAACCACCTGGGCGCGACAATCATGCAAGAGGCGTTTGATTACCTCGATGCACCGGTCATCAACTGCACAGGCAAGGACGTTCCGATGCCTTATGCTGCCAACCTTGAAAAACACGCGCTGATCACGACCGACGAAGTGATCGCCGCTGTTAAACAAGTCACCTACCGTTAAGGAGAACAGACCATGGCTATCGAAATTCTCATGCCCGCGCTGTCCCCCACGATGGAGGAAGGCACACTGGCAAAATGGCTCGTCAAAGAGGGCGACACAGTCAATTCCGGCGATCTGATCGCAGAGATTGAAACCGACAAAGCGACGATGGAATTTGAAGCCGTCGACGAAGGCATCATGGGCAAAATCCTTGTGGCCGAAGGTACAGAAGGCGTGAAAGTGAACACGCCGATCTGCATCATCGGCGAAGAAGGCGAAGACATGAGTGCTGCGTCCGCTGCTCCGGCCCCTGCTGCCGCTGTTCCGGCTGAGGCACCTGCCGTCGCTGCAACGCCTGCTGCGCCAACACCTGCTCCGGCAGCGCCTGCTGCGTCAGATGGTTCGCGTTTGTTTGCGACACCTCTGGCACGCCGCATCGCAGCTGACAAAGGCCTCGATCTTGCGACCATCAAAGGTTCAGGCCCACACGGTCGTATCGTTAAATCCGACGTTGAAAACGCGACTGCACAACCTGCTGCGGCAACGGCGGCTTCAGCTGCGCCCGCTGCCAAGGGTGGCGCGTTGGCTTCCGGGCCAAGCACTGACCAAGTCCTCAAAATGTATGACGGTCGTGATTTTGAGGAAGTTTCCCTCAACGGCATGCGCAAAACAGTTGCCGCACGTCTGACAGAAGCCAAACAAAGCGTGCCGCACTTCTACCTGCGCCGCGACATTGAACTGGACGCACTGCTGAAATTCCGCAGCCAGCTCAACAAGACGCTTGAACCACGCGGCGTAAAGCTGTCGGTCAACGACTTCATCATCAAAGCCTGCGCCTTGGCACTACAAGAGGTCCCTGAGGCCAACGCAGTTTGGGCCGGTGACCGCACGCTGAAGTTCTCTGCTTCCGATGTGGCCGTTGCGGTGGCTGTTGAGGGTGGATTGTTCACACCTGTCCTGCAAGACGCTGAAACTAAATCGCTTTCTGCCTTGTCAGCACAGATGAAAGACCTCGCAGGGCGTGCACGAGATGGCAAACTGGCCCCACATGAATATGTCGGCGGCTCGTTCGCAATCTCCAACCTTGGCATGTTTGGCATCGATAACTTTGATGCGATCATCAACCCACCACACGGCGCGATTTTGGCCGTCGGTGCTGGCACGAAGAAGCCTGTCGTTGGCGAGGATGGAGAGGTCAAAGTTGCGACAGTAATGTCCACGACCCTTTCCGTTGATCACCGCGTAATTGACGGCGCGTTGGGTGCGAACCTGCTGAACGCGATCAAAGCGAACCTTGAAAACCCGATGGGTATGCTTGCGTAAAACAAGGTTGATATGCGGTACGCCCCCGCAGACCTAAACTTCAAAAAGGCCGCGTCGGTTCAAACCGCGCGGCCTTTTCGTTTGCTCTTGTTTTATAAATATCATGGGGGAGTCCGCAGGACGGGGCTAGCCCCCACGTGGTCGGATTTACGAAGTAAATTCGATCCCTGCCAAAACTCAGACGTCCGGATTACTTGCAGCCGCCACAACCAACCAACAATTGGTCCATCGTTACCGACGGTTGCGAACACCCAGCTTCGCCAACGATTTTCGCAGGCACACCAGCCACGGTTTTCATCGGTTCAACATCGTCCAAGACCACGGATCCTGCTGCGATACGGCTGCAATGTCCGATGCTAATATTGCCCAACACATGCGCTCCAGCGCCGATCAAAACACCATCGCCGATCTTGGGGTGGCGATCTTCTTCTTCTTTACCGGTACCACCCAATGTCACGGAATGCAGCATCGATACGTTGTCACCAACAACAGCCGTCTCGCCGATCACGATGGAATGGGCATGGTCGATCATCAGGCCTTTGCCGATGGTCGCACCGGGGTGCACATCCACGCCAAAAATCTCGGACACGCGCATTTGCACGTAATAGGCCAAATCTTTACGGCCTTCTTTCCAGAGAAAATTGCCAAGACGGAACGCCTGAATCGCTTGGAAGCCTTTGAAAAACAACAAAGGTTGCAGAAAACGCAGGCAAGCAGGATCACGATCGAAAATCGCCACGATGTCCGCGCGCGCAGCGTCAGCAAGTGCAGGTTCAGCGTTGTAAGCACGGTCCGCAATCTCACGCAGCATCTGATCGGACATCTCAGAGGACGCCAATTTCATTGAGATACGATACGCCAGCGCGTTCTCAAGTGATGAGTGGTGTAAAACGGAGCTGTGTACGAAGCCACCGATCAGCGGCTCATCACGGATCGCCTGTTCCGCTTCGGTGCAAATGCGCTGCCAAACGGGATCAACTGTCGTCAATTTTGGGTTCGTCTGGGCCATAGCGCACCTCACTTTCATGTTTCTCATACGCTATTTAGTGTGGAATCTCCAAGAATAAACCCGTGAAATGAAAGATCACAATTGCGAATGAAGGCGTTTGCGCCACGCATCGAGCGCGCACAAAATCGTACTGAGCGCGGCACAATACAACGCGCTACTTTGGGCGCTCCCCGCGCGCGGATAAAGGCTCGCTTGCGCATAAAGCGAGCCTGTCCCACCATTTGGGTGCGCGTTTCTAAACCGTTTGCGCCACAGGTCGGCAGTATGCGCGTCCGCGATCAGTTCAGCAGCCAATTCCGCCCAAGCAGTGCGTGGCACAGCCAGTAAAGCCCTTGTAGCAAGGTCCAAGTCCGTTAGCCCAACACTGCGCATTACGCCCCCAGCCTGAGCCCGTTCACCAGCCCTTCGCCATAAGTTTCCGACACCTGAGCAACCTCAATATAGGTCTCGCCGGCACCATCGAGTGCTTGCATGAAAGCCGTGTAGGTCCAGTTCGGTTGGCTTACTGTCACTTGCCGCACCTGCACGCCGTCTTTGAACACACGTACTCGGTACCGCTCAAATGCCTCCGACAGCGGTACATCCTCAGTCTCCCAGCTGTCGCCTTCCAGACGCGTGCGGCGCACCCATGTTACATCAAGCGCGCCGCCATCTGTCGCGGCCCGCAAATGCGCAACGCTATAAGGGCGCAATCCAACGCCAGAAAACGCATCAACGCGGTGCTGGTAACTCGGGTCGCTCAGCGGACGCGTTCCGGGACCATAGCGGAAATGTTGCGTGACCCCGCGCGCAGAACTCGCCAGTTCGATCTGCTCTGGCACGCCATTCAGCAACACAAACACTGACCCCGCCGGCCATTGATCCGGCATCAGACCACCCGTCCCTGCCTGCCCACGCAATCGCATCCTCACCTCAAAGGTGTTTTCATCCACGATTTCGGCCTCTGCAAACTGGAAAACTTCCCAATTGTCGCTGCTGCCATCCCCGATCGCGGCAAAGTTCGCACCGCCTAAGACTTGATCCAGTGAAACCGACTGCAAGTCTCCGCGAATGGTTTGCACTCGCAACGCAGGCCCGCGGTCATAAAGACCTACGCAGGCTTTGGGCAAATCGGTTTGCGTCAACCCAATCGTGGACGACGACGTCAGCAATCGGTTCAACCCGTAACCGGAATCTTGCGTGGCAGAGTAAAGCGCCACGCTGCCAGGCCACGGCACACCAGACGCCGCTACGTAGGGTGCAACTGGGTCTTCGTCGCCGCTCAGTAAAGGCAGTTCCATCAACATCATTTCAACTGGGACTGGGGGCACGAAGCTGCGCAAATCGAAGCTCGTTTCAGTAACGTCTTGGGGTTCATAGATCGCAGGTTCGATCCGCACGACTTCAAGCGCTTGGCGATCCGTTTGGTCTGATTGATCAACCCGAAACAGCCCATCTCCATGCTCGTCCGGTAGACGAATGACATCCCCAGCGCCCACACTCATCATGGACGGCGGCAGGGTCAGCCGTGCCGTATCCCGCGCCACACGCGCCTCAGACAACCAACGTTCTGCAATGCGTTGGCCCTCGGCACTGGTCAAAACCAGCGGCAATTCTGAGGTGGACGTCGTCTGCCCCTCCTCATCAGGGAACGTGGCCTCGGTCGTGCGGACCTCATAATCAGCATCCGATTCAACAAACCCGACACGCACGCGGCCCGATACCTCGGCCTCTTGGCTGCGCGTTAGCTCAATCGCGCCCTCGGCGTCATCCTCATAAACCAGTTGCCCTGCATCGATGTCAGCGTCCAAGCGCGCGCCACGGGTGCGGAACACCAACACCCCGTCCCGCTCAATCGCATCAAAACCATAAGCCACCATAAGTGGCTGCAAGGCGGACCGCGCTGTCGCCACATCCTCGACACCGTAGCCCCGCACAACGCCATGCAACGCGCTAACGTCATAGGCCGTAACCCCCGCATTTTCGCAAATCTCAGCCACCACAGACGACAATGGTCGCGACGCTGCACGTCCGTTAATCCAATGTCCGCGTGCATAGTTAACATTGTCAGACCACAGTTCCCCGTTGCCCGGAAACGCCGGAAACGGCCGCGCATCCCATGCCCAAACATGGATACGCTCAGGATCGACCATTTGCAGGCCCGTCACGGGTGATGTCGGGTTCAACGAAGGGTCAGCGTAGTGGGAAAACAACGTGCGCAGGTATTGCATCTGAATGTAGTCGTCACGGATACCGTTTGACGCCCGTGGCAGCCCGGACTCTGATGACTTCAGATCAACGAAACGGTTGGGTTCATTGGTGCCCTTATCAACCGCTGCGCACCCCACCTCGGTAAACCAAATTGGTTTTGAACCCGGTTCCCATGCGGTCGGCAATGCTGCCCTTACGCCCCCTTCCCGTTCATGGTGAGCATTCATCCACCAGTTGCGGATGTCCTTATGGCGCCAGATCCAAGGCTCCCCTTCACCGTCGGTAATCGGCGTGCGAATTTGTGCATCTGCAGCCTCGGATGAGTGGTAATACCAATCATACCCTTCGCCCCCCTCAACGTTCGCACCAAGGTAATCAAGGTTGTAGATGGACCCATAATCCGCGTCCAAATGGTCTTCGCCCTCGCGCCAATCAGACAGTGGCATGTAGTTATCAATACCAATGAAATCAATCTCTTGGTCCGCCCAAAGCGCGTCTAGGTGGAACAATTTATCCGCCGTGCCACTAGGCTGGTAGCCGTGATATTCCGACCAATCTGCCGCATAGCCGATCTTGACGTCCGGCCCCAATATCGTCCGCACATCTGCCGTCAGATCAATCAACGCCTGCACCGCAG
Organism: Octadecabacter temperatus; assembly: GCF_001187845.1. NCBI lineage: Bacteria > Pseudomonadati > Pseudomonadota > Alphaproteobacteria > Rhodobacterales > Roseobacteraceae > Octadecabacter > Octadecabacter temperatus. The sequence continues at coordinate 1,909,611 of NZ_CP012160.1, forward strand.
GAAACCCAGATGCCCCGCGAATTTGCGTCAAAGATCGCATCTCAGACCCGATGCAAAACGCGTCAACATCTCCTGCCAATGCGCACAAGTGGGCGTAGTGCAAAATGAAGCGACGATAGGACCACTCATTCGGACCGCTGTAGACAACTTTGTCGCCGACAGTGGCGAAATCACTGGCCTGCGCAGCGCCAAAAAACGCCGCAACTTCTGCATCAGCAGTTACCGTTTGGTCCGGTGTGTTCGCCTGTGTCGGAGCCAAAGACGTCGTAATCCGTCCGCGCCAAGGAAGGCGCGGCTGCCCTGCACTTCCGGTCCACGGATCGATTAAGGTATTCCCGTCCAGTTGCTCCATCAAAATGAACGGATAGAACACCGCCTTTTGCCCGCGTGCAGACAGATCGCGCAAAGCCTCCACAACCGCGTCATCCGCAGGGGTGCCACCATAGACAGGACGACCGGCCTCCATCGGCACTACCTCGGCTGCCGCGCGTGCAACACTCGAAACCGACCACGCCATTTCCGTGCCATCCGCTGTGGTTTGTTCAACTTTTGGCTTGATCGTGCAATCACCACAACGCAAATCATCGCCAAACCACGACACCACCATTGTTACCGATCCACAATTGGGCAGCTCTTCTTCCAACGCCTCAACAGCCACCGAATAGTCGCTTTTCCCCGACGGCGTGTTGACGTTCGCGGACTCAACTTGCCCAAAGCCTTTGGAAATCGTCACAGGAGTCGTTGCGAGTGAATACTCCCCCGTCCCCGGAACCAACGCGACACCCGTCACAAGCGAACCAAGATCGGAATGAACCGCATCGTCCCCTTGCCCGGGGCGCATCACCTCAAACGAGAATTGCGGCACACGGTTTCCGAATTGCCCAAGCTCCAGATCTTCCAACACGACGTAGGCCGTTCCGCGATAGGCCGGAACCTGCCCCGCGCCTTCAACCGCTTCCATCTTTGGATCAGGCAACTGGTCGTCCGCGCCCGAATAAACGCGCATGTTCAGATCATCACGGGCGATCTCAACCCCGTCCGCCCAAACGCGGCCAACACGTGAAATCTCGCCCTCAGACAACGCGATCGCGAGGGAAACTGTATAACTGAAGGTCTTCGTCGCAGGCGTGCTCGAACCGCCCTTCCCGCCACCCGTCGTGGTGGAGGTTTCAACAAACTCCGTCGCCCAAATGACCTGTCCAGCGATCCGCATGCGCCCGTAAAGTCGCGACATGCCAGCCCCCTCGCTGGCGCCCGTCAAACGAAAGCGATCAACGCGGCCCGTTTCAACGGTTTCACTGCCAGCGCCCATGATGCGCTGATCAATCACGCGCCCCAATGTGGCACCCACCGCACGCCCAATCGCGCCCATTCCAAGCCCCAGAACGGTGCCGCCCATAGTTCCGCCAAGCGCCATACCTGCCGCTGAAAGTACAATCGTTGCCATGATGAAAAGCCTTTGTTCTAGGTGAAATCAGGAACCGCGAACCGCGCCACAAGGCGCCGCTGCCAAGGCGTGGAAAACGCGCTCTCTCGCACGCCATGACCCTGATATGCATGAATAAATGTAGACCTCAGGCCAATTTCAGCCTGCAACCCAACGTGTTTGGCGACTGCGCCCTGCCGCATACGAAACAACAAAACATCGCCCGCCTCGGCGTGTTCAATCGGCTTGGCGATCAGTTGGCGCGCCGCCTCGGTCCATAGCACCTCGTCGCCTTGCGGTTCCGACCAGTCGGGCGTGTAGGCTGGTACCGATTGCAACGGCTTGCCTCTCGCCTCCGCCATGACGCCACGCAACAATCCAAGGCAATCACACCCCGCCCCCCGCCGCGCCCCTTGATGGACGTAAGGCGTCCCGATCCACGCGCGCGCCAATGTCACTACCTGTGCCACGCTCACGACCAACGCCGCAGACTGCCACCCGCGTTCTGACCACTACTAATCGGAGCACTGACCAGCCAGTCATCCCCAGGAATGTCCGGAAAACCTTGGAAGTTGAGCAAGTTGTTGAACTTCGTGCGACAGGTTTCAAAACGCTTGTCACACCCCGCCTCAATCCGGATCGTATCACCCGCCTCAATCGCCGTGCGAAACGCCTCCCAAACTTCAACCTCGCGAACGCCGTCAACAAACCTGTCCCGTTTGATCAACCCAACAAGCCCCTCGGCCGCACCGCTCAACACTCGCAAACGCCCGCGCTCGAACCATGCGGGTTCAAACGTGTTCAGATCCGCGAAGGTAAACCGGCGCTGTTCGATCAGTGCTTCAACAGGCACCTCAATCGAGTATCCGTCAGCGCCCAAATCAAGCCCACAAGCAGTATCGCCCAAAATGGCCGAACACGGCGTTTGATACACCCGCCCTTGCGGTTGATTGAGCAGCTCGGTCTGCCCACGCAATTCCGCATGAAACGCGCCACCAGATCGACGCAATTCACCGATCGTGCCCGCAAACCGCAACGTCCGCGTTTCCACATCCGCCCAGTTCACCATCCACGCTTTCACCTCGGCACCGTCAAACCGGCCCGCCTCGATATCGGCCTCCGTGATAGCAGCATCGCTCAACGCGCCCATCGCCTCAGAGTTATCGACCGACAAACCAGTCCCCGACATAATCGCGCGCGCTGTCATCCCTGCATCCGCCTTGAACGTCATTCCGTCAAAGCTCAATGCGCGGTCATGGTCGGTAAACCCGAACACGCGCCCATCACGGCGCACCACGGCCCAACACCGCGCAAGCGTCGTGACACCCGTTTCCAAATGGTCTTGAAACGCGCTCATACCCGCACCTCAACCACAGGCACATCGGGGACTTCGCCTGCCTTAAACGTCGCCATTGATGTTACAATGCTGTCAGCGTCAAAACGAACCGGCACGTCAAACTCATACCCTGCGGTTACTTCTGCCTGATGGTCCGGCGGATGGGTGAACGTCACGATCCCTGTGTTGATATCAACGCTATAATCGACACCCTCAACTTGCGGATCACCACTTACGGATACCAGCACAGTTCCAAACACAGGTTTGGTGATCGGACGCGCATAACTCGCGGTCCCAGAGGCGTAGTTCTTGACGATTTGAAACTCTGTACGCTCCTCGTCGCCCATCCCAAGCAACTGGTCGTCACCCGTATTCGCTCGGCTCGGCACTGCGGATTTGTGATCAGACCAGTCCTTCCAGCGGAACCCAAACATCTGCCCCTGACGCGCCTCAAAGAAGGCCACCAGCACCTCAACGTCGTCCAAAGATCGCAATCCCATCCCCGCATCATACCGCCTACGCGAATGCGCCCAGGGCGTATTGCGTTCTTCAAACCCGTTGGCCAGCGTCACCACTTCCGTGCGTCGCTCAGGGCCACCCAAAGCGCCAAAACTCAAACTCGTCGGAAACCGAACTTCATGAAAACTCATCGTCAAAATCCTTCCTAACGGTTGCGTTGGCCACTGGCCAAAGCACGGCTCATCGATGCCGCGATCTGGCTCTGGCTGCGCTTAAAGCTCGTCGCATCTGGTGTGCTGATATTCATTGTGACGTTCACGGCCTGCCCGCTTTGCGCCTTCACGCCTAGGCTTCCGTCAGCGCCCCGCGTCAGTGGCATAATTGCCTCCGGCCCTGCTTCGCCCATCAGCCCCATGCCACCGCGCATCGGAAAATTCATCGGCCCCGACACAACACCGCCTTTTGCAAACGGCGTCACGCGGCCTTGGCTAAATGCACCGCCTTGCTCAAACGGCATCATGCTCGAAACGAGGGAGTTCACGCCCCCCGCCAAAAGCCCGCCAAAGTGATCCGTCACAGGCTTCAACGCGTTGTTGTAAACCGTGCGCGACATCGCTTCGCCCACCGTCGCTAATGCATCCGACAAAGACCGGCCATCAAACACCAACCCGTCAAAGGCTTTACGCAATCCGCCCGAAAACCCGCGCTCCAGATTGCCCAAATCGCGCGTCGTATCACCCAAGGTCGCCTTCATGCGCCCCAGTTGCACGTCAAACGCATCCGTCATTGCCGTGACCGACCCCAACGTTTGCTCGAGTGCTTTAGCCTCGGATTCCAGCGCGTCCAAACCGTCAATATCATCCATCCTCATCTCCACTTTCTTGATCAGGGAACCGCGAAGCCAGATCATCCAGCCGCCCACGATTCATCGGCATCTCGCCCGCTTCAGGCCCGAGCAGCAGCCACAATTCCGCCGGGGTAAGCGCCCAGAATTCATGGGGTTTCAGCCCCAACCCGCACATTCCAGCACGCATTAATCCGGGCCAATCAAACCCATTCATGGGGCTGCAAACGCGCGGGCAAGCAATTGCGCTGCAGCTTCAGCCGCCCGCACAACGCCGCCCTCAATCTGCGCACCAACCATGTCCCGCGCAGATCCCTGCCAACCGCCGCCACGCAAACCCGCAACGATTAGTGCCAACACATCACGGGTGGAAAACGCGCCGCTTTCGAACCGTTTGACCAGCTCAACCAGCGTGTCCGCCCCAAGCGCCGCTTCCAGTTCGGCCAAGGCACCCAGCGTCAATTTGCACGCGTAAGCCTGCCCATCGACAACCAGCGAAACCTCGCCCGCCCATGGATTGTGAGGGGGATTATGCGGCGTGCTCGCTTCCATTACGGGAAGGCCACAAAGGTGATCTCGCCTGCAGATGTCAGCGACATCTCGTAGGTGGCCTCGCCGTTGTGCGAACCCGCATATTCGATCGAGCTGACCAAGAACGGCCCCTCAATGGTGCCAAAGTCTGGCACGATCACCTGAAAGTCTGGCGTCTCACCATCAAAGAAAATCTGACGCACACGCTCATCCGTGCTGTCGTCCTTAAACACGCCAGACCCGCTGATCGATGCAGTCTTTACGCCTGCACCGCCCAGCACTTCGCGCCAGCCGCCTGTGCTTTCCAACGACGTCACATCAACGGTTTCCGCGTTGAAACTGATTCGTGTCGCACGCAGTCCTGCTGCTGTTTCAAACAGGCCACCACCTGTCATGTCGATCTTGATCAACAGATCCTTGCCATTTTGCGCTACCATGAGAAATACTCCGTAAGTGTTTGAAAATTAATCGCTCCTAAGGAACGCGATCTACGTGTCTTGAACGATTGCTTTGAACGTCAAATCAATCCGTCGCTCGTCCGCCGTGCCAACGCGCACCGCCTTTGCGCGGTAAAAATTCAGGGCAACTAACGTGCCGCGGCTTAACGGAAAATCAGCATCCACCAGCGCGTCAGACACTGCGGTCGCCGCCTGTTTCGCCGTTGCAAACCCTGCGTTATCGGTCACCACTGACACGGTGAATTCATGCACCGCACCGCCGCCGGTTTTGTCGGACATGTCCTTCACCAACTCAGGCCCAAGGGCCACGTAAAGCGATGGCAAAGTGCCCGTTGGCAAAGCATCGTAAATGTCTGTTCCGACCAATCCGGCCAACGTCGCATCCGCAACCAACGCCTGATAGATCGCCGTTTGCAGTGCCGCTGAAACTCCGTAACTCATGCCACTGTCTCCTCTTGCGCTGTGCAATTCAGGTAACGCGCATCCGCATCGTCTTCGGCCACGGCCAAAATCACGAACGTCCGGTCGCCATCCCGAAATCTCTGGTTTGCTAAAGGGCGCGCGTCTGAACCCGGCGGGGCCGCACGCACGATTATCTTGTAGGCCACGCGGCTTAGCGGTGCGGCAATGCCTGCCGCCTCACGCCCGCTGCGTGCCGTAACGCTAGCCCAGAGCGTGCCCAGCGCCGTCCAACCTTGGGTGTATCCCCCCGCGCCATCGCTGGCCTGCGTCGGGGCCTCTAGCACCAGTTGGCGGTTTAAACGCGGGGCCATCAGTTGGCCCCTCCACCCAATAGGCGAAGCGTGCGGTGACGCTCAATCAACGCGCTTACGCCAAATGGCATGCAGCCGCCGTCATACTGAACCTCGTGACGGAATTCGTAGTAATGGGCCGCCAACAACAAAACCGCCTGACGCAAATCTGCAGGCACATCACTCCAGTCAGGGCCAAAACCAGCAAGCATGCGAATGCGTGCGCTATCCGTCTGGCCAATGCTTGGCAAAGACGCACTAACCGCCGCCATCACAGGACGCTGCATATCTGCACGCAAGTAATACGCTTCACGATCAACCGGGCTTTCTGCACCGCCGCGATCCACCATCACGACATCAACAATCGCGCTCACTGGGGCAATCGGCAGCGCCTGTGCGCTTGCATCGCGCCACTGGGTCACGCTCCAGCTAAAGGTACGTTCAATCAATGCCTTACCCGTGCGCGCCTCAATCGCGGCCAACGCCGAGCGTAGGAATGTTTCTAATAGGTCGTCCTGCAATCCATCATCGGAAAACCCCGATCCAAGGCGCAGGTGTTCTTTGAAAAAGGCAACCGGCAAGGCGCCCGTTGGCACTGTGGTTTCTTCGATCAACATCATGGATTAACTCCGAAATCGGCTTGAAAATTCGTCAAAATGCCCGGACGTATGCCAGCCCTCGCATTGCTCGGACGGAAGGAAGCAGCTGGACAACGCAAGGGTTAACTCACGTCACGCACACGTCCGGACCACGGACGCGAGGGGTATCCCCGCGTCCGTCCCCCTCAGCCCTTAGGAAAGGCCGAACTTGAGAAGTTTAATCGCTGCGAAGTCAGACACCGCACCACCAACGCGCTTGGTTGCATAGAACAGCACGTGTGGCTTGGCGCTGAACGGGTCACGAAGGACGCGCAGGTCAGGACGTTCAGCCACGGTGTAACCCGCGCCAAAGTCACCAAACGCAATCGCAGTCGCGTCTGTCCCAATATCAGGCATGTCTTCCGCGATCAGCACTGGGTAGCCAAGAAGACGTGCAGGCTCACCAGCGACCAGACCATCGGACCACAAGAAACGACCGTCATTGTCCTTCAGCTTGCGCACAGCGCCCGCTGTCTTGGAGTTCATCACGAACGTACCATTCGCACGGTATTCCGCACCGAGGCCATAGACGAGGTCGATCAGGCTATCGGCACCATTGAAATCGCCATCAGCGCCCGTCACGACGTAACCAAGGTTACCCCAAACCCATACGTCATTGTCGACCTGTGGCGCTGTCAGGAAACCAGTCGGCTTATCAACACCGTTACCATTCACAAATGCAGCCGCTTCGGAACGTGCAAACTTGTCTGCGATACGGCCCGCAAGCCACTCATCAATGTTGAACGCGCTATCATCCAGCAAACGCTGGGATGCTTTTGGAAGCGCAGAAAGCTCGTGCAGGGCGATCGTAATACGATCAATCTGCGGCGTGCCAGTTTCAGTGCTCGGGTCGTTTTCAGTCGCCCAACCTGCACCCATTTCAGTGTGATCGATCAGTACATCGTAGGACGTGGCTTCAACGTTCACCACATTGGCAATCGCACGTATAGATGCCGTCGCAGCCAGCGTGGATTGAACCGTCGCAGAGGTCTGCGGATCCACAAGGTAACCACCGTCAGCAGCCACTGCCGTGGACATGGACTTACCTTCCATTGGCAGATCACGCAGACCATCGTCCTCACCAGAACGCAGGTAGGCTTCAAACGCCTTTTGGTGTGGCGCCTCAACAGACGCAGCAGTGGCCAGCGCAGGGCGTGCGCCAGAAATCATGGATTTACGGTCAAGTTTGGTCATACGGTCGTCCTGCTCTTTCAGCTTGGTTTGAATATCAGTCGTGAAATCTTTGAAGTCGCTCACAAAGCCCGCCATCGCGGCCTTCAACTCATGGGCCGGAGAGGGCGCACCTTCCCCGTCCCGAGCCTTGCACTCAGGTTTAGTCATATCTCGATCCTTTTGATCTATGGGTGGAAACGCCGCGCCTTAACGTTGGCCCAGCACAGCGCGGGCATCCTCAAACGCCCCCGCTAATTCGCGCATGGCGTGGTCTACAGGGTTGTCCCCCTTCGCCCCCACCCGCGCATCCGGCAGCATCGGGAAGGTCACCAAAGACACCTCCCATAGCTCCAGCTCTGACAACAGGCGTCCGCCCGAAGTGTTCTTTGTGGCCCGCACCGTGCGGTAGCCAATCGACAAGCCGTCAATCGCGCCCGCCTCAATCAGGGCGGCGGCCTCTCGACCCTTCTCGACATCGCGCAAAATGCGTCCCTTAACGTATAGGCCAGCCGCGTCCTCGCGCACCTCATCCCACACGCCAATCGGTTGCGCCGGATCATGCTGCCACAGCATTTTCACACGGCCACCTTTGCCCGCAAGACGATCCAATGACGCAGCATATGCGCCAGTCTCAACCACATCGCCGCCCTGGTCCGCCTTACCAAACAGCGACGCATAACCGCTGATCTCAATGCCGTTCTCAACGGCGACACTATCACCAAGGGCGATAAATTTATGTTCCAAAGTCATCTCAATTCCTTTCAGGGCGTTACGGTCAGGACGGATTGAAACGCTTGGGCCAAAATCACGCCCACCACGCCATAAACCGTCAACCACAACCGTCTCTCCAGCCGTTCCATCATCGCTTCGATCTTGCCCAGCTGCGTGTTGAGTTGGGCAAACTGCAGCGCCGACATCCGCTCTTGCGCATCAATGCGCAGGCTTGGTCCGCACTCAAACGTCTCGCGCACCTCAGCCATCGCCAACCTCAAGGCTCGGCAAGCCAAGCAAGTTGCGCTTCTCCGCATCCGTCAGGAACGCAGCCCCAGCAACACGTTTCCAATGGGCATCCCGCTCAACAGACAATGCGGCGACTTGGTCTAGGTCCGGCTTCAAATCGAACCGCTCTCCGGTGAAGTCCCCCAACCAATCCGCAATCGCGCCGGCCACACGGGTCACCAATGGCAGTACCGTCAAACGATAAAACGCACGGTTCGCCTCTTGGTAATTCGCGTATGTCGCGTCCCCAGTAATCCCCAGCAGCATCGGCGGCACCCCAAAGGCAATCGCGATCTCACGCGCAGCTGCTTCTTTGGTTTTCTGGAACTCCATATCTGACGGGCTAAAACCCATCGGCTTCCAATCAAGCCCACCTTCCAGCAACATCGGACGCCCCGCATTCTTGGCCCCTTGGTGCTGCGTCTCCATCTCCATCAACAAACGATCATATTGATCCGTTGAAAGCTGGCTCTGGCCATCCGCGCCTTTGTAAATGATCGCCCCAGAAGGCCGCGCAGCATTGTCCAGCAGCGCCTTCGACCACCGCGAAGCCGCGTTATGCACATCCAACGCCGTCGCCGCCGCATGCATCGGGGACAACCCATAATGATCATCTTGCGGGTGAAACGATTTCACATGACAAATCGGCGACGCCCCCTCGCCCACGGCAAAACGGTGCTTACGTCCGCCAACCGTATAATCATAGGCCACAGGCCAACCATCCGCGCCAGGAACCAGTGTCATGCGATCAGAACGCAGCACATGCAGCTCAAGTGGCGTATCCTCGCCCCCTACGGCCTCAACATATCCGTCACCCGTCAACAACAACTGTCCAAACAGCGCTTCAAACAATTCCGCACGCCCCTGCGCCCCATTCGGGCGCTGGATCAAGTCCAACACTGGATGCGTGTCATAACGGCGCTCAGCGTCTTGCAAAACCAACGGCAATGCCGCCGCAGCTTCGGCAATAATCTTCACCGCACGAAAGCCCACTGGGTTTGACGTAAAGCCAGACCGGGTCAACGTCGCGCTGTCCCGCGCGCCCCAAACAGAGCGCCCCACAGACCCCCACGCCGCAACCTTACCCGTGGCAGACGCTTTTACTTCAGGCACATCGGCCTGCGCCGCATCTTGCCGCTTCAGAAAATCAAACATTCAAATCCCCTCTGGTGCCGCCTGTTCAGTGGCGTCCGATCCAACACGATACAATTTCAACTAAATGTCTTACGAAGATGAAAACCCACCGTTCGATGGCCGCGCAACACATTGCGAACGCCTTTATTTATATAGCTAGAGGGTGCGAACTTGTGGTGCACGCCAGCGTTTTGCCGGTTCCAAAAACAAATCCGTCAACGCCCAAACCAGCGCATCCACACGGTCCGGTGACCCTGTCCCCGCATAACCTTCGGCCGTCATCTGGCACATCTCATCCTCTAGCGCGCCAAGCCCGAATGCATGGCGCACCCGCCCCTGCTCATACAAAGCCGCCACAGGTTCAGCCCGCATCGCCTTGCCGCGCGTTGCATGCACTCCGCGATACGGCACAGCCGGATCAATGGACCGCACAATGGTCTCAACCATCGCGCCGCCTTGATTCACCTCAGCCACCAGCCGATCTGCACCATGGCGGTCCATCGCTGCAATCGCCGCCGCCGCCCATTCATTTGGCGACACCCCCTGAACGGACGCGTCTTCCAGCACGTAGATCTTCCAGTCAGACACTGGCCCTTGGCTGACGATACCTGCCACAACAATTCCACAAGCATCCGACTTCGCAGACGCCCCCGCGGGTGGGTCCACCGCCACTACGATACGGTCCAACTGCGGGGCTTTGTTAACCCGACACCGTTCCAGCCGCGCCGATGTCCACAACGCCCCGTCAACATCTGCCAACAACACCCCATCCAGCTCCTGACGCCCCAACCGCGTTCCCGCGTAGCGTTCCTGCACTTCTTCCAGAAATCCATCCGCCAGATAAGCACGGTTGTCCTGCGTGCTCGCATGGGTCTGAACCGTGCTGCTTCGCGCCAAAAGATCTTTCAATATCTCAACATTTTTTGGTGTTGTTGTCACACATGCACGGGGTTTCTTGCCTAAACGCAACCCAAACTGCATCATGTCCCATGTCTCTTGCGCTTTGGGCCATTTCGCAAATTCATCCGCCCAAACAGCATCAAATTGTGGCCCACGCAGGCGCTCTGGGTCGAACGCAGAATAAAGCCGCGCCTCCGCCCCATTCGGCCACACCAGCATCTGACGTCCTGCAATCCACGTCGGTCGACGATCAGGCGGGGAACACGCCAATATCCCGCTCTCGCCAAACACCATCACTTCACGCGCTTGCTCCATCGTCTCACCGATCAAACCCACGCGTCTCGCTACGCCGGGATCGCGCGGACGCGATCCCTCCACCATTGACCTGACCCATTCGGACCCCGCGCGCGTTTTACCTGCGCCGCGGCCCCCCAAAATAACCCACGTCCGCCAGTCACCCTCCGGTGCCAGCTGGTGCTCCAATGCCCAGAAATCAAACAGATAAGGCAGCGCTTTTAGTTGCGGGCCCGAAAGCCCGCGTAAAAACGCCTTACGATCTGCAACATCTGCGGATGCGACCAAGGCGGCACCCGATCTCACGTCTGAGCTCGTCAAAGTCGACGTCCCCTTCGCTAAGTCCCGTTCCATGTCTGTCATTGAATTCCGCCTCCCGTTTACGGACTTCGGCGATCGCATCGGTCAGACGTGTCATCTGTTTGGGCATCAAATCGATGTCCTTGAAGTCGCCTGCTTTCACAAGCTCCAGCACCGTGCTCAATGTTTCGCCAATGGTTTCATAAAGCCGCCTAGCCTCCTCGATACGTTCAGCGGCCGATTTCTGATCGGTGGTTGTCCCACCGTTTTGCTTGCTCATTGCGAAGGTCCCCTCCCAAGGGTTGCTCCGCCCAATACCAAAAACTAAAACGGGCCTTGGAACTGTGTCCAAAGCCCGTAGTTGCTTTTGTCCAGCGCGTTAGGGATACGCCAAGCCAGAAATTTTACCAAATCTTACCAAGACGTTAGCGCACTTAGCGCAAACACAATCTTAACGTTTTAGTTGCCTTCAGACGCCGCTCGCGCGGCCTCAAGCTCACGATAAATCGCCACATTGGCGTTATGTTCGTCCAACGTGACAGCAAAATTATGCCCGTCGCGCGGGTTCAGCGTTTTCGCTACGAAGAAGATGAAATCCGTATCCGCCGGGTTCAGCGCCGCACGAATTGTATCCGCACCAGGGTTGGCAATCGGCGTCGCAGGCAAACCGGAAATCACATAAGTATTCCAAGGGTTTTCCGCGCGAAGTTCACTTTGGCGCAACCCACGCCCAAGCACGCCTTGGCCCTGCGTCACACCGTAAATAACCGTCGGGTCAGTTTGTAGGCGCATGCCTTGGTTCAAACGGTTCACAAACACCGATGCCACGTCAAACCGCTCATCCGATGTGGACGCCTCTTTCTCGATGATAGACGCCAGAATCAACGCCTCTTCAGGGGACGCCAACGGCAACCCGTCCGCGCGTTCAGCCCATGCAGTCGCCAGAATTCGCGCCTGTGCAGCTTCCATATCCGTCAACAATTCAGCCACCGAATCCCCAGGCCGTACTTGGTAAGAATTCGGCGCCAACATGCCTTCCGCCGGAATTTCAGACACCGACCCGTCCATAAACTCCAATGAATTCAACGCCTGAACGATCTGCCAGCTGGTCACACCCTCAGAAATCACCACACGGTACTGCGTGTCATTCGCTTCGCGTGTTTCGGTGTATTCTGCTGGCGTTTCTTCCACCTCAGATGGCTCAAAACTCGCCAATTCAACAAAGCGCCCTGTTGCTGGGTCCAACTCACGGACCTGCGCCACAACACGCGTCACACCAACGCGGTACACGATCTCAGTACCACATGTGCTTTGCCCGCCCTGCGTCACGATATCCACGATTTCCGACATGGACGCCCCTTCAGGCACCAGAAAACTACCGGCCTTCAACGCAGATGCTTTACCTGAGTAATCGACCCCCATCCGGAAAATGGACGGCGAAGAAATCGCGTCTTGTTCAGCAAGGCTTTCACTCACGATCCGCATGTTTGATCCAGGCGTAACCTGCAGGCAAATCGCTTGGTCAAGCGGGCCCTCAGCGCTGTATTCGTTGGTTCCCCAAACGATCACACCACCAAACAGAAACATCGCGACAATAAGAAACGTCAGCGCGTTCGCCGCGATATGCTTCCACATTTATTTGACTTTCCCGAACAGCACAGAGGCGTTGGTGCCGCCAAACCCAAACGAATTGGACAGTGCGACATCAATCTTACGCTCAACCTTCTTGTTAGCCGCCAGATCGACCTTCGTTTCAACCGCAGGGTTGTCGAGGTTGATCGTTGGAGGTGCCACCTGATCGCGGATCGCAAGAATGCTGAAGATCGCCTCAATCGCGCCAGCGGCCCCCAAAAGGTGGCCTGTAGCAGATTTGGTCGATGACATCGTCACCTTGGATGCTGCGTCGCCCATCATGCGCTCCACCGCACCAAGTTCAATCGTGTCGGCCATCGTGGATGTGCCGTGTGCGTTGATGTAATCGATATCCGCTGGCTCAAGCCCCGCGTCACCAAGCGCCATACGCATGGACCGCTCACCGCCCTCGCCGTCCTCAGACGGTGCTGTGATGTGGTGTGCATCGCCCGTCAGGCCGTAACCGATGACCTCGGCGTAAATCTTGGCACCACGTGCAACCGCGTGATCGTAGTCTTCAAGCACAACCATGCCCGCGCCTTCGCCCATCACAAAACCATCACGGTCCGCGTCATATGGACGGCTTGCCGCCTTTGGATCATCCGCACGCTTGGTGGACAGCGCTTTACAGGCGTTAAAGCCCGCGATGCCGATCTCGCAAATCGTGGCTTCCGCCCCGCCTGCAATCATCACATCCGCACGGCCTGCTTTAATCAACTGGGTCGCATCGCCAATCGCATGCGCACCTGTGGAACAGGCCGTCACAACCGCGTGGTTCGGGCCCTTAAAGCCGTACTTAATCGCGATTTGGCCGGAAATCAGGTTGATCAAAGCACCCGGAACAAAGAACGGCGACACGCGGCGCGGTCCCTTTTCTTTCATCATGATCGCAGTTTCGGCGATAGACTGAAGCCCACCAATACCAGACCCCGTCAAAACGCCTGTGCGCTCAAGGTCAGCAACGTCTTCCGGCTTCCAGCCTGCATCAGCGACAGCCTGTTCAGCCGCAGCCATGGCGAACAGAATAAACGTGTCGACCTTACGGGCATCTTTAGGGTGCATGTATGTATCAGGATTGAACGTGCCATCCGTGCCGTCGCCATATGGCACTTCGCAAGCATAGGTGGTTCCAAACCCTTCAGGGTCAAACCGCGTAATTGGCCCAGCACCCGACTGTGCATCCAAAATGCGTTCCCAGCTTTTTTCAACACCATCGGCCAGTGGGGTCACGAGACCCAACCCAGTCACAACTACTCGACGCATGCTCTAGCCCTCACGTTTGCATTTATTGAAGCCCTAATACCGCGTGCAAGGGGACAGGGGCAAGAGCGGGTGGCGTCAAAAAGCCGATCCAGCGAATACAGTGGTCGATGTCCGCTTTGCGGACTAAGAAGACCTTAGGAATTTGCTTTCGAAGCGCGAGTAATTGCTGCAGAAATGTTCCATGGTCCGAATAACGTTTCACTCGCTCATCATTGTATTTCTTACGCTACTGACACAGCTCGGAGGTCTAGCATGGCTATTTGCTATTTGCTTTCGGCAGCGTGTTCTCGTTTTTGCCGTTGCCTACGTGGCGTTATCAACCAGCGCGCTCGTGGTCGCTCCAATGTTTGGGCGCGAACCAATTCCCTGCTTTTCCGAAGACACCTTTAGAATGAAATCTACATTGTATTGCGCGTTAAACAGGCAATACGTCACACCTGAACTTGAGGCAGTGTTGCAGGACTTCTCAATCGCAATGAGCGATGAATTTCCACAAACAACAACTTTGGTCCTAGACGCAAATTTTCCATTTATTTCGGGTTTCCCCTTGCTTCCCCACCTGTCGCACGACGACGGGCGTAAAGTTGATCTTGCATTTTTTTACAGAAACGATGGTGGTTTCCTACCGAACGTCACAAGATCACCAATCGGATATTTCGCGTTTGAAGACGGTCCAACCGACTGTCCTGAGAACATGTTCACCCTGAGATGGAATTTTTCTTGGCTGCAAAGGCTTTGGCCAGACTATCATTTAGAACCGCGACGCATGGCAATGGCTTTACAGTTGTTGAGCGCAGATGAACGGGTAGGGAAAGTCTTCATCGAGCCGCATTTAGCATCACGTTTTCAAGCTCAGAGCTCTAAAATTCGTTTCCAAGGGTGCAGAGCGGCGCGCCATGACGATCATATCCACCTTCAACTGTAGGACTTGCACAGTTGCAGTCAAATTGGGCTCAAACCAGCCATCAAGCCCTTAAGCGAAAAAGGGCGGCGCCATCGCTGGCACCGCCCTTCTCAAATCAAACTGTAAGCTCTCTTAGGAAGCTGCAGTGATAAACTTCGTCGCGTCGCCGAAGCTCTGAATAGTTTCAGCAGCGTCGTCAGGGATTTCGATACCGAATTCTTCTTCAAACGCCATCACGAGCTCAACTGTGTCGAGGCTATCTGCGCCCAGATCGTCGATGAAGGACGCGCCATCAACAACTTTATCTTCTTCAACACCAAGGTGCTCTACAACGATCTTACGTACGCGGTCTGCGACATCGCTCATGTTAAATTCCTTACATAGTTCAGGGCCAAGGACCCGTTGGTTACCCGCCCTGCTTGCGCAGTTTAGGCTGTTATTTGGCCCTGCTCAGGACCTCTAGATTTTGCGACGTAGGGTCACAATTTCCAATTCTGCGCCCCCTTTAGCAGAGTTTCCCCGCTTGGCAAACGCTTTCGAACACGCCCGATATAGGGGTTACAGCATCGCCATACCACCATTGACATGCAAAGTCGTGCCCGTGACGTAGGCTGCCTGCTCACTCGCAAGATATAGCGCAGCCGCTGCAATTTCGTCCGGATTGCCCATGCGACCAGCTGGAATTTGCACGTTGATCTTGTCTTTTTGCTCATCCGTCAGCTTGTCGGTCATGGCTGTCGCAATAAACCCTGGGGCAATACAGTTCACCGTAATCCCACGGCTTGCGACCTCATAAGCAATGGACTTGGACAAGCCGACCATACCAGCCTTAGATGCAGCATAGTTAGCCTGTCCTGGGTTACCAGTGGCACCAACGATAGAACTAATGTTCACAATACGGCCCCAACGCGCTTTCATCATGCCACGCATAACACCGCGACACAGACGCATTGTTGATGTCAGGTTGACGTTAATCACATCATCCCATTCGTCGTCCTTCATCCGCATGAAAATCTGATCGCGCGTGATACCGGCATTGTTCACCAGAATATCGACGGATCCCATCGCATCCGCAGCCTGCTTTGGCAGCGCATCAACGGCTTCACCGTCGCTCAGGTTACATGTCAGCACATGGGCGCGCTCGCCCAGCTCAGCGGCCAATGCCTCAAGCGGTTCAACCCGCGTGCCAGACAGACCAACAGTCGCGCCAGCACCGTGCAGCGTCTTGGCAATTTCGCCACCAATGCCACCAGAAGCACCTGTAATCAGTGCATTTTTACCAGTTAAGTTAAACATATCTCACTCCTCGCCATTATCTTTTTGTTCTTGTTTGCGCATGTAGATCCAATTGCCGAACGCGACCAGTGGACCTAAATATAGAAAGGCAATAACAAGCCCGTATTTGTTGCCGTTGCTTTTGCCTTGCTCATTCAGAATGCCTGTTTGGGCGATCAATAAAAGCAAAAGCCATCCCGCCAGAATACCTATCGTCCACAACGTCGACGGTTTCCAATTGCTCATGTGGTGCTCCTATTCTCGCCCTGCGACGGCTTATGCATTCAACGCTTCAGCAGCCGCCTTCACATCATCAGGCGTGCCAACAGCGCGCGTCGCGATAGAACGGTCCACCCGTTTCACCATACCAGACAGCGCTTTACCCGCGCCGATTTCCCATGCTTCGGTCACACCAGCACCCGCCATCCACATTACACTTTCGCGCCAGCGCACAGATCCTGTCACCTGCTCAATCAACAAATCCTTGATGTCAGACCCGTCCACAGCCTCTGCGCGCACATTCGCGATCAGCGGGACCTTTGGCGCGTTCATAGACACATCCGCCAGAGCCGCCGCCATGATATCCCCAGCAGGCGCCATCAGGCTTGAGTGGAACGGCGCAGACACAGGCAACAACATCGCGCGTTTCGCGCCATTGGCCTTTGCGATCTCAACGGCACGTTCAACAGCGGCCTTATGGCCGGACACGACAACCTGTGATGGGTCATTGTCGTTGGCCGCTTGGCAAACCTCGCCCTGCGCCGCTTCCGCCGCAACAGCCTGTGCCGCCTCGAAATCCATGCCCAAAAGCACAGCCATCGCACCGATGCCCACAGGCACGGCCAGTTGCATCGCTTCACCGCGAATACGCAAAAGACGCGCTGTATCAGCAATGCTAAACGCACCAGACGCTGCCAATGCGGAATATTCACCCAACGAATGACCCGCCACATAAGACGCCGCATCAATGCCTACGCCTTCGGCCTCAAGCGCCTTCATCGCCGCCAATGACGTCGCCATCAGCGCAGGTTGCGCGTTCTTAGTCAGCGTCAGGTCGGCAATGTCGCCGGACCAGATCAGATCGGACAGTTTCTCACCCAAGGCATCGTCGACTTCATCAAACACGGCCTTCGCCGCAGAATAACTTTCAGCCAGTGCTTGCCCCATCCCGATGGTCTGTGCGCCTTGGCCTGGAAATACGAATGCTCTCATGGTTGCCCCTGTTGTTTGCTTTACTCAGGGTTAGCGCGACCACGCCATGCACACAAGACACCTGCACAAAGGCAGCCCACTAATACGCAAAACGGCCCCACAAAGGGACCGCTTGTTTTAGGTAACTTCAAGTGCGTATTATGCAACCAACGGACCGCCCCAAACAGCTTCACGAACAGGACCAGACGCCTCTAGTCCGCAATCGCTGGCGATACGGTCACGCAACACAGCCAACGCAGATACCGCACCGTCCCCTGCTGAAATAGCACCGGCCCCTTTGACCCGAATTTGCACCTGCCCGAAGCCACGGTTTTCGCGGGATTCCACAACCTGAACAGCCTCTACCGCGTCCAACCCATGCGTCGCCAAAACCAGCCTGCCACCGAAGGCGCCGTCGACCACTTCACGCAGTTCACCAGTTGAGGTGTCGAATTGAACCCGTACCTGCGTGCCACGTGCCGCAACACGCGCAAGCATTACAGTTGCGAACATCAACAAACCAGAAACGATCAACTTAGAGCTGAACGCCGCAGTGGCAAACGCCATGGATGGCAAAAGCCAAACGCCCAAGGCTGCGATAAACGCCGTCCCCGCGAAAAAGCCCGTCATCGCCCGCATCAAAACAGCAACATCAAAAACGTGTTCGTTTGGACGCACTTCAAAGCCCCAAAAATGTTCAGTCACATTTGCGCG
Source organism: Octadecabacter temperatus (assembly GCF_001187845.1). NCBI lineage: Bacteria > Pseudomonadati > Pseudomonadota > Alphaproteobacteria > Rhodobacterales > Roseobacteraceae > Octadecabacter > Octadecabacter temperatus. Next base: position 1,927,834 of record NZ_CP012160.1, read on the forward strand.
CATGAAAACGGGTTGCTTCAATGTCGACGTGCGCGGGTTCGTGAATTCTGAAATTTGAGGCTGTGCAGTCATGAGTTTCTCCATTTGTTGAGCACAATCTCGAGGCGAACTGGGGCACAAACAGGGCAACCAAGTGGTGAATGCGGGGAATTTTAACTTTTTGATAACCATCGTTAACAAACCTACCCCCAGCATCACGTGGGTTACGTGTTCTCGGATGCGCCCAATGCATGTCGTGTTTTACTTGCGCAAACGCGCCCCGTGCGTATAAGGCCCCCACCTTGTGCAGCTTTTTATGAACTGCGCAGTCTCTCGTGGGCGGGAGCGCAAGGTTCAATCCCCGCCCTATGAAATGCGCTGATAGATATGAACGGAGTTCCCATGCCTTTATATGAGCATGTGATGATTGCGCGTCAGGACTTGTCCAACACGCAAGCAGAAGCCCTCATCGAACACTTCTCCACAGTGCTTTCTGACAACGACGGTAAAGTCGTTATGTCCGAGTACTGGGGCGTCAAGACGATGGCCTACAAGATCAACAAGAACCGCAAAGGTCACTACGCCTTTTTGCGCTCTGATGCACCGGCACCAGCCGTGCAAGAGATGGAGCGTCTGATGCGTTTGCACGAAGACGTAATGCGCGTTCTGACGATTAAAGTTGATGCACACGAAGAAGGTCCTTCCGTGCAGATGCAAAAGCGTGACGAGCGTCCAGAACGCCGCGAACGCCGCTAATCACTTAGATCAAGAAAGGACCATAAGTCATGGCTACTAAACCATTTTTCCGTCGCCGTAAGTCCGATCCATTTGAGGGCGAGAACGCTCCAAAGATCGACTACAAAGACACACGTACACTGCAGCGCTACATCTCTGAGCGCGGCAAAATCGTTCCATCCCGCATCACCGCAGTCGGTGCAAAGAACCAACGTGCTTTGGCACGTGCGATCAAACGCGCTCGGTTCCTTGCTCTGTTGCCTTACGCCGTTAAGTAAAGGACAGACATCATGGATATCATCCTTCTAGAACGCGTTGCGAAGCTGGGTCAGATGGGCGACGTCGTCTCTGTGAAACAGGGCTACGCACGCAACTTCTTGCTTCCACAAGGAAAAGCACTGCGCGTCAACGCGGCCAACATGGCAACGTTTGAAGCACAGAAAGCTCAGCTCGAAGCAACCAACCTCGAAACCAAAAAAGAAGCCGACGCATTGTCTGCAAAGCTGGACGGCGAAACATTCGTCGTGATTCGCTCTGCGTCCGATGGCGGCAACCTTTACGGTTCCGTAACAACACGCGATGCCGCAGAAGCTGCAACAGCAGCTGGCTTCACAGTGGACAAAAAGCAGGTTGCTTTGATCGACCCGATCAAAGAACTCGGCATCCACGACGTGCTGGTTAAGCTACACCCAGAGGTTACAGCGACCATCAAGCTGAACGTTGCACGTTCTGCTGAAGAAGCTGAGCTTCAGGCTGCTGGCAAGTCCGTTGCTGAACTGGCTGCTGAAGCTGAGGCAGAAGCTGAATTCGAAATTCAGGAACTGTTCGACGATCTCGGCGCTGCTGGCATGGACGACTTCGGCGATGACGACGCAGCTCCTGCTGCTGAAGCACCTTCCGAGGAAGCATCTGACGAAGAGTAACCTCTTCCAGATCACCAAATAGAAAGGCCGCTCCGTTACAGGAGCGGCCTTTTTCGTTCGCGCATCATGCAACCTCAGGTTCTGTAGCTGCGCACCATCACCCAACCCAACAGAACCAACGACAAAACGGTAATTGCCGAAAAGCCAACGCTGCCCTCAATCACCAACATCACCAACGACAGGGCAAACGTCACCGCGACCACCCCTGCCCCAAAGAACCGCGTGCGCGGCAGAAGGATCAGCGCACCAGCAATAAACTGAACGACGCCGTAACAGATCAACATCGTTCTACTCACGCCGTACTTTCCAAAAAACGCGACGTCATGTTCCATCGCCATGATTTTCGCTGCCCCTGACGAGCACGCCAGAAAAACCAGCACGCCAATCACGGCCACGAGAACACCCTTTATAGCACGCTCGTTCATTTGCATGCCCCAGCGTAGGCCTCTTCGAACAACAACCCCCAGCTGCTGCCGTACCCGTTGAGCATCATTTCAGCCATGTCGCCGTAGCCTTCCCAGTTGCTATGCACCAACTCCACCCGTGTCGTCGTTGCGCTTAACGGTGTGAACGTCACATCAACCTGCCCTGACTGTTCAGGTGGCAGCCCCATGTGGAAATCCAATTGTAGATGGTGATGGGCATCAAACTTTGTAAATGTTCCCCAATGGTGTTCATCATCATCGATCGCGGTCTCAACGATCTGCCCGCCAAGACGCGCCTCGACGCTCAAGCCTTTCGCCGGGCCACCTGCCCGCATCAACGACATGGACCGTTTTTCAAGCGGCCACCATGTCGCCATGTCGCAGAAAATGTCGAAGGCCTGTTGCTGGCCGCACGGCACTTCGATGGTTTTGATGACGGGATCAAGCATAACGTTTCCTTCAATGTTTGAGAGTGCGGCGGCGGACTTCGGCACCATAAGCGCCCAGCACATCACCCCAGAACCGATCAATATAACTGCGCAAGCCGTCCAACCCTTCTGGACGCACCGCATATAGCCGACTGCGCCCTTGGGGCGTAACGCTGACCATGTTTGCGGCCTCTAGTACTTTCAAATGTTGAGAAACCGCTGGGCGGCTTACCGACTGCCCTTTTGCCAGATCCGAAACAGTGCTCGGAGCGCTCCAGAGGGCTTCAAAGATTTTCCGACGTGTCGGATCGCCAAGAGCTGTAAGGGCAGATTCGTAAGTCATGACTTACGTGTAAGCGATGACTTACTAATCAGTCAACCGTCACATGTTATCGATCAAACGTTTCCAACGTCACGGTCGCATCGCAACTGGTGCGTTCAGCGGAGCCAACCCAAACCTGCAATCCGCCATTGGGTGCGCCCCACAGCACGGCCTCTTGCCGCCCATTGGCCGTTTCACCAAACTCCCAAAACCCATCCTGACTGCGCACTGCCAAAACAGGGTCGCAAGCCGCCTGCACAACAACCATCAATATATAGGCGCCCATTTCATCCATTTGGAACTGCGCAGTCGGGGCAATCGGTAAGAAACCAGCCACACGATCCGTCTGAATAAATGCACCATCCCACCCAGCACAGGGTGCGACATGCGTCCCGTGCGCCTGCACGTCCCATGACTGCGGCGCGATCAACTCGGCACCTGTCACGGAAAACTCAGGTCCATCGATCGACGGATCAGGGCAATCAGCGAAAACCGGTGTCGCACACACCGAAAGCAAAGGGATTAGGTATTTCATCCACAAAGCGTAGCGCAGCAAATCGCGCCCGCGAACCCACGCGCAAACACGATCTCGTCAACAAACGTAAAAGGCCGCCCCAGTCTGGAGCGGCCTTTCGATTTCACAGGTCAATGGATTTAGCGGCTGAAGGTCTCAAGTGACAAAACAGCGTCGCAGTATTCACCATCATAGGTCCCAACCCAGATATCGATGATCCCGTTGGCGGGCCGTGTCAGTACAATGCGCGGGTCAAGGTTCCCGTTGTCATCATCGTCATAGTACCAGTTCACGGACGCTGTGTTGATCAACAGTGCCGCATCGCAACGGCTGGTGACGGAAATGACCAGTTGCAGGCCACCCATGTTGCTTAGATCGAACGAGAAATCAGGCGTCGTGGTGAAATAGCCTGCTCCGCGGTCCGTTCCAGGATTGATGTTACGGCAATCCCAAACGTAGTTTTCGCCACCCGCAACAACGCGGAAATCTTGACGCTGACGCAACTGCGACCCACTGGCGTTATAGCTCTCGTTGCCCCAAATTCTAAAATCAGGACAGGCCTGTGCTGCCCCTGCAAAACCAAAAAAACCAATTACTGCTATTAAGAAAAGTCTCATATCGTCCCCCGTTATATATGTGACGTAAGGGTAAGCTTATCCATTAATCAGTTCCAGCCCAAAAATTTGATCATTTGGTCAGGTTTACCTGACCTTTTGAAACCACCAGCGCACGAAAAAGGCCGCCCCTAATCAAAGGAGCGGCCCAAATGTCGTGAAGGTGGTTAAGCTTACTCTTCTTCGAGTGCTTCGACCGCCTTTTGCAGGTCGTCCTTGGACACTTCTTTTTCCTTCAAAGAAGCGGCTTCAAGAACGTGGTCCACAACTTTGTCTTCAAACAAAGGTGCGCGGATCTGTTGCTGCATCTGTGGGTTCTGCTGAACGAATTCAAAGAACTGACGCGCTTGGTCGCCGTACTGACGTGCTTGGTTCATCACAGCCTGTGTGAACTCAGCGTCAGAAACCTGAACTTCAGCTTTCTGGCCGATTTCAGCCAACAACAAGCCCAACTTAACGCGGCGCTCGGCCAGCTTAGTGTGCTCTTTAGTTGTTTCGATCTCAGGGTGATCGTGGCCTTCGACTTCTGGGTTGTCTTCGTGCCACAGCTGGTGCGCGATCTGGCCCGCTTCAGCTTCAACAAGGGATGGTGGAAGCTCGAAGGAAACTTTCTTGTCCAGCGCATCCAGCAAACCACGCTTCGTAACAGCGCGTGCTGCACCGGCGTATTCTTCCTGCAGCTTCTCAGTGATCTGACCCTTCAGACCAGCAAGGTCTTCTGCGCCAAACTGCTTTGCCATCTCGTCGTTGATCTCAGCCGCTTTAGGCTCAAGAACGTTGAGGATTTTGCATTCAAACACAGCCGCTTTGCCTGCAAGGTGCTCAGCGTTGTATTCAGCAGGGAACGTAACTTCGACGTTCTTTTCTTCGCCAGCTTTAACGCCAACAAGACCTTCTTCGAAACCTGGGATGAACTGGCCGGAACCAAGAACAAGTGCGTGGCCTTCAGCCGCGCCGCCTTCAAATGCTTCGCCGTCAACTTTACCAAGGAAGTCGAATACAACTTGGTCGCCGTCTTTCGCCTTGGAGCCCTTTTTGCGGTCTTCAAAGTTCTGCGCAGTTGCCGCGAGGGAAGCCAAAGCTTCTTCAACAGATGCGTCGTCAGCTTTAACAACCAGCTTCTCAAGCTTGATACCGGAGAAGTCGACTTCTGGAACTTCAGGAAGTGCTTCGTAAGAAACAGTCACGACAACATCGTCGCCCTCTTTCCAGTCTTCGTTCGCCATTTTCATTTCTGGCTGCATCGCAGGGCGGTCGCCGGATTCTTCGAGATGCTTGTTCATCGCGCCGTCGACTGATTCTTGCATCGCTTCGCCAAGAACCTTTGGGCCAAACTGCTTTTTCATCATCGCCATAGGCACTTTGCCTTTGCGGAAACCCTTCATCTCAACTTCAGGCTGCGCCTCTTTGAGCTTGTCGTTAACTGTCGCTTCAAGCTCAGCTGCGGTTACAATTATCTCGTAGCCGCGCTTCAGGCCTTCGTTCAGGGTCTCTTTGACCGACATGATATTTCCTTTTCCAACAACGCCCTAGGGGACGATCTTTTGTTCTCAATCAGCCCCGTCGGGACAAGTATATGGTGCGGGTGAAGGGACTCGAACCCCCACGCCTTGCGGCGCCAGAACCTAAATCTGGTGCGTCTACCAATTCCGCCACACCCGCATTTCGTTATAAAGGGAAGGCACAGCCCTCCCTTTAAGTTGGGCGCTTCCTAGCAAAGTGTTCTGGAGGATGCGAGAGGAAAACGCACCTCATTCGCGGGTATTTCACGTTATTTTTTAGGGCTTTCGCACAAGGGGGCAAAACAAAGGTCGCCGTGGCGAAAAAGACTCACATTCCAACGTTGCCCTGCAATGACGCGATTATTGTCCCACCCGTAACGTTTTGTTGACATATTTCACGGCAAAACATTGAGGCAGACAATTTAGCTGAGAGCGAGAAACGCCATGCACCTGGGAAATACACAAGAATTCAAAGACCGCGCCGCTGTTACCGCCCTGCCCGCCAACGTCGCTGGGCTTGCTGCAGGAACCACTGTTATGACGCTGGACGGTGAAAAAGCCGTTGAAACACTAAAAGCCGGCGACCGGATCATCACCCGCGACAGCGGAATGGCGATCCTGCGCGAGACACGTAGCCAAAAGGTTCACGTGGCGTCTATCCAGATCAAAGCGGGCTCTTTGGGCCACACGCGCCCGGAAGACGACATGATCGTTGGCCCAGACACATTGGTTCACATCCGCGATTGGCGCGCAAAGGCGCTGTTTGGCGCTGATGTTGCGACCGTAAAAGCGAAGCGCCTAATCGACGGTGAATTCGTTTCAGAAGTCGAAGCCAAAACAATGACCGTTTATGAGCTGATTTTCGAAAAGCAGCACATTGTTTACGCAGACGGCCTCGAAGTCGCCAGCACCGCTGTTTGACCCGACCTAGTCGGGCGCTTACACGCATTCGATTATTTAGTTGATTTCTCCAGCACGCTAGAAAGCCATTTTGAGCGCAGTTCCTTAACGGAGCTGCGTTTTTTCTTTATGAATAGCCCCTTTCGCCCGACACGCCGCCTCAATCCGCGTGAGCAGAATGAGTATTTCAGAGCCAAAGAAGGGTAAGAATCGCGTGGCGCCAGGGGCGATTCAATTTCGCACATATACGCGCCACTTTGCCTATTTTTTAGGCAGCTCAGTTTGATTCCAATTTGTCGCGGGTTGAATTCAGCGTCAAGAATTGTAGCCGTGGCGCAAAAGTGGTTGGTGCAAGCAAGACCACGTCTGCAATGAGGAGTCGCAGCTATGAAAAAGATCGAAGCGATCATCAAGCCGTTCAAACTGGACGAAGTGAAGGAAGCGTTGCAAGACGCAGGCATTCAAGGACTAAGCGTTGTTGAAGTCAAAGGGTTCGGACGCCAAAAGGGCCATACCGAGCTTTACCGCGGCGCTGAATACGTTGTGGATTTCCTGCCAAAGGTGAAGATCGAGGTCGTGTTGGCCGATGATCAAGTAGATGGTGCCATTGAGGCCATCATTACCGCGGCAAAAACAGACAAAATCGGTGACGGCAAGATTTTCGTCTCCGATGTTAGCCAGGCGATCCGTATTCGTACTGGCGAAGAAGGCGACGAAGCACTGTAAGCCTGCGCCAAACACTTTCTAATTCAACCTACCAACCGAAAGACTGATGACATGACAACCAACAAAGACGTTGTGAAGATGATCAAAGATGAGGGCATCGATTATGTCGATATCCGCTTCACTGACCCGCGCGGCAAGCTGCAGCACGTAACATTGATTTCTGACGAAGTTGACGAAGACTTCCTCGAAGAAGGCTTCATGTTTGACGGCTCCTCCATCGCAGGTTGGAAAGCGATCAACGAATCCGACATGAAACTGATGCCGGATGCTTCTAGCGCGTACCTTGACCCCTTCTATGCTGAGAAAACACTCTGCATTCACTGTTCCGTTGTTGAGCCTGACACAGGCGAAGGCTACGAGCGCGATCCACGCGGCACAGCCGAGCGCGCAGAAGCCTACCTGAAATCTACAGGTATCGGTGACACGTCTTTCTGGGGGCCAGAAGCTGAATTCTTCCTGTTTGACGACGTGCGCTACTCTGTTGGCATCAACAAAGTCGGCTACGAAGTCGATGCGATCGACGCGTCTTGGAACACAGATACACAGTACGAAATGGGCAACACTGGCCACCGTCCTGGCGTTAAGGGCGGCTACTTCCCTGTAAACCCAATCGATGACGCGCAGGACATCCGTTCTGAAATGCTCTCCACAATGAAGCGCCTCGGCATGAAGGTCGACAAGCACCACCACGAAGTGGCGTCTTGCCAGCACGAGCTGGGCTTGATCTTCGGCACGCTGACAAAGCAGGCTGATGAGCTTCAGAAGTACAAGTACGTTGTTCACAACGTAGCTCAGGCTTACGGCAAGTCCGCTACATTCATGCCAAAGCCAATCGCTGGTGATAACGGCACAGGCATGCACGTGAACATGTCCATCTGGAAAGATGGTAAGCCATTGTTCGCAGGCGACAAATACGCTGACCTGTCTCAGGAAGCTCTGTACTTCATCGGTGGTATCCTGAAGCACGCTAAAGCACTGAACGCGATCACAAACCCATCCACAAACTCATACAAGCGTTTGATCCCGGGTTTTGAAGCTCCAGTTCTGCGCGCTTACTCTGCGTCCAACCGTTCCGGTTGCGTACGTATTCCATGGACAGAGTCCCCGAAAGCCAAGCGCGTTGAAGCACGTTTCCCTGATCCAGCAGCCAACCCATACCTTTGCTTCGCGGCATTGATGATGGCTGGCCTTGACGGCATCAAGAACAAGATCGACCCAGGTCCTGCTTCTGACAAAGATCTTTACGATCTGCCACCAGAAGAGCTCGCAGAAATCCCAACAGTTTGTGGTTCCTTGCGCGAAGCACTTGAAGAGCTGGAAAAAGACATGGACTTCCTCTTGCAGGGCGACGTGTTCACAAAAGACCAGCTTCAGGGCTACATGGATCTGAAATGGGAAGAAGTGTACGAATACGAACACACACCTCACCCAGTTGAATTCAAGCTGTACTACAGCTGCTAATTCAATAGGTTAGATGGTTTGAAAGGGCGCTCTTCGGAGCGCCCTTTTTCGTTATTTGCGTATTTTTGATCTCTCAAAGCCGGACAACATGCGGGCGAACGCGTGAGGTAGGGATATTCAAAAGTTTCAATCTGCCACTGTATTGCCTAACTTCGGGCGCTAACTTTCCCCAGCGTTAACCTCTAGTTGACCAAATCATGGGTAAGTATGCCAACATGACCAGTACATTTGTTTATAAACCCGCTCAAACGTCCAAACGCAGCTCATCAACGATGAGTTTTGGCACTCACCGCCAATTGGACTTCCCCGCCTCCGCGATCCGCGCAGGCGCTAGCTCCATGCCGAGTGCGTGGCAAACTCGAAACGCGCCAAGTCAAATTGGCGGTTCCAAGAACGGTGCCCCCACTCAAAGCATTGCTGAGGTTATCGCTGCACCATTTCGCCGGGTTTTGAGAACAATGCCGCGCAAGATTGTCTTTGGCGCGCTTCTGTGCATCGCAGTTTTGGCCATCATCAGCTAATCCAGCTGGCAGGCGACGTACTGAAAGATGTCGTTTTTTGACCTGACAGCTAGAAATTCCCCCTTCACGCTGGCCTCACGAACAGGAGGTTGGCCATGGATTCCCCATTTCGAGACACGCGAAAGATCGACCCGACCAAGGGAATGACCCTTGGTGACGGCAGCCCCAACGACAATAACCGCGTAGAAATTGGACCAACGCAATTGGCATTCAATGAGTGGGCTAATGCGGGTCTGATCCTCCCCAAACTTGAAGCAATGCGTGAATATCGTTGGAAACGCCTAACCCAGCACATCGTTGATCGTGACCTTGGCGGCTTGCTGATGTTTGACCCACTCAACATTCGTTACGCCACTGACAGCACCAACATGCAGCTTTGGAACACCCACAATCCGTTTCGCGCGGTGCTGCTGTGCGCCGATGGCCACATGGTTATGTGGGACTACAAAAACGCCCCCTTCCTGAGTGAGTTTAATCCCCTCGTCGCCGAACAACGTTCCGGTGCCTCGATGTTCTACTTTTCTAACGGTAACAAAGGCTTACAAGCAGCGTCCACTTTTGCGGACGAGATAAAAGACCTCATGCGCAGCCATGCCGGCACCAATATGCGCCTCGCCGTTGATAAGATCATGGTGGATGGTTTGCGTGCCCTTGAAGCCCGAGGGTTCACCGTTGAGGAAGGCGAAGAAGTCACCGAACACGCACGTTCCGTAAAAGGACCTGATGAAATCCTCGCCATGCGGTGTGCCAATCACGCCTGCGAAACGGCGTGCAAATCAATGGAAGACTTCGCCCGTGCAAACGCTGGCGACGGTACCACCACTGAAGATGACATCTGGGCGATCCTACACGCAGAGAATATCAAACGCGGTGGCGAATGGATCGAAACCCGCCTTCTTGCCACCGGCCCGCGCACCAATCCGTGGTTCCAAGAATGCGGTCCACGCATCACGCAACCCAATGAAATCCTGGCATTCGATACCGATCTGATCGGATCCTATGGCATCTGCATCGACATCTCACGCACATGGTGGATTGGTGATGAAAAGCCTCGTCTCGACATGATTGAGGCGATGAAGCACGCGGTGGAACATATTGAAACCAATATGCAAATGCTTAAACCTGGGGTGAATATTCAGGACTTATCTCGCAATACCCACGTGCTGCACGACAAATACCAAAAACAGAAATACGGCTGCCTAATGCACGGTGTTGGCCTGTGCGATGAATGGCCTTTGGTCGCCTACCCCGACAAAATGGTCGAAGGCGCGTTTGATCATGAACTTGAAGCCGGCATGGTGCTTTGCGTCGAAGCCTTAGTCTCACCCGAAGGCGGGGATTTCTCAATCAAGCTCGAAGATCAGGTCTTGATTACGGATGACGGGTTCGAAAACCTCACCACCTACCCGCATGACGACGCGTTGATGGGGCGTTAAGGAAACACGATTGAGGCCACCAAACCAAGGTGGTCTGATCCCATCTTGTCACGTGTTTCGAGCGCTCCTGCGCCACCTGTGGCCAAAACATGGTCAATCGCAAGCGGGTAACCATAAAGATAATACGTCGCAGCAGCCCGTCCGACCCGCTCGGTGCCAGTGGCCGCTTCAATTGCCGCAACGCTACGTCCTGACGCGACCATATTAAAATCACCGCCTACAACCGTGAAATCCGTTTCTTGCGCCTCAAATATAGGGGCCAATGCCGCGACCTGACGCGCCTGCGGGTACGGATAAGGCCAATACAAATGCAGCGAATAAACCTGAACTGAACGCCCACCAACCTGCGTCACAACACGCGCCGCACCAGATTGCTCGAAACACTCCTCCACCTCAAACGGTGTGCGCGAAACAATCGCCATTCTGCGCAACCTGACGTCGTTGCACAGCAATTGATATGGATACCATTCGCGCAACGTCTCAAGAACCGCCTCATTGGCCGGGCCGACTTCTTGCAAGGTTACAGCATCCGCGCCTGAGGCCAGAACATCGTTGATGAACTCGGTCCGGTCCCGCTCACGGAACAGTAAATTCTTCTGATAGAGAACAAAATCGGGCGTATCCGGCACAGAGGCAAACGCACCGTCCGCCATTTGCATGCCCCCAATGGCGAAAGCAACAAGGGCCAGCACTTTCGCCCAACGCCAACGCCAGACCAATGCTGAGACAAAAAGTGCCCCCACGAGAATCGCCAATCGAAACACAGCCAGACTGTCCCCGACCCCATGCAGGTCCCCCGCAAAAGAAGCCGCCAAAACCAAAGCCGCCAAAACGACCAATACCCGGCCCATAACCTTAAGCATTTTCTCACCTTCCCGTGACGCCACCGTCACATCTCTTGCGCGTTCTATGACGCAGGTCCACCTTTGTCTCAACCAAAGGATTCTATATGCCAACCGAACGCTTCACCTTCCCCGGCCATGATGGTCAAAACCTGTCCGCCCGCCTCGACCTTCCCGAAGGGCCCCACCTCGCAACGGCCCTGTTCGCCCATTGCTTCACTTGTTCCAAAGACATTCCCGCAGCGCGCCGCATCGCAGGTCGCCTGTCCTCTATGGGTATCGCCGTTTTGCGATTTGATTTCACGGGTTTGGGACACTCCGAGGGCGAGTTTGAAAACACAAACTTCACCACAAATGTGCAAGATCTCGCGGCAGCCAGTGCAGAACTTACGAAACGCAACATGGCCCCGTCTTTGTTGATCGGCCATTCTCTTGGCGGCGCTGCGGTGTTGAAGGCCGCTTCGGAATTGGACAACATCCATGCGGTCGTCACCATCGGCGCGCCGTTTGATCCAGAACACGTGACCCATAATTTCGCCCACGCCCTGCCCCAAATCATGCGCGATGGCGTTGCCGAGGTCAGCTTGGGCGGCCGTCCGTTCCGCATCTCCAACGATTTCTTACAAGACGTCGCCAAAGGTAAACTCACCTCCGCGATCTCGACTCTTAACGCGGCCCTTTTGGTACTGCACGGCCCTCGCGACGCAACCGTTTCAATCGACAACGCATCCGAGATTTTCCTCGCTGCCAAACATCCAAAAAGCTTTATAACATTGGACAACGCTGACCACCTGCTCTCGAATGCCGAAGACGCAGAATACGCCGCCGATGTCATCGCCACATGGGCCAAACGCTACATTTCATTGCGCCGTCCCGCGCCGCCCATAGGCACTCCCGAAGGCGTGTTGCGTGTTTCCGAAGCAGACCCCAAAGGGTTCCTGCAAGACGTTCAATCCGGCCCTCACCACCTGCTCGCGGACGAACCAGAAGCCTACGGCGGTACCAACAAGGGCCTTACCCCTTACGGCCTTTTGTCGGCCGGTTTGGGCGCTTGTACATCAATGACGATCCGTATGTATGCACGCCGCAAAGGCTGGCCGCTGACCTCTGTCAGCGTCGATGTCACACATGATAAGGTCCACGGCCAAGACGCCGGGTCTGAAACCAAAACCAAAATCGACAGCTTCACCCGCGCAATCACGCTGACGGGCGATCTCGACGATGCACAACGCCAACGCTTGCTTGAAATCGCGGACCGTTGCCCCGTTCACCAAACCTTAGAACGCAGCAACCACATCATTACCAAACTCGCCTAGCCTTTGCTTTTGTTTCTCAAATATCCTCCCCGAAGGGCCGATCAAAACAAACGCTGCATGTCCCGCGATAGGCTCACGCCAAACAAACACACCCAACAAACGAAATGAGGCGCGCAGCTTTTGCTGCGCGCCTCACTATTTTCTAACCGTTAGGTTGATTTAGCCGCGGGCCTTGCCGACAAGCTTCCAAACAGTTGGGATCAAAAGTGCGGCCAATGCCAGCTTCATCAAATCGCCAATAACATAAGGCGTCAGGCCCCACTCCATTGTCTGTTCAAGACCGGATGTGAACTGGTGCAGCCAGAAGACGCCCGGAACGTAGATCAATACGTTTGCCATCAGCATTGCGCCGGCCATGCCTTCAATTGTGCGGTCCATGCCGCGGCGTGCAGCCCAACCGAGGTAAAGAACAGCCAGAACGTAGCCGACCAAATAGCCGCCAGTGCCGCCCATCATGTACGTAAGGCCATTCTTTTCAGCAGACGAGGACGCGAAAACGTCAAATCCTAGCGCACCAATCAGCATGTAGCCAAAGATCGTCACAAGACCAAGACGTGGGCCGTAGGATACACCGACCGTCAGCACAGCAAATGTGCCAAGTGTGATCGGAACTGGGGATGGGAACATCGGAACTTTGATTTTCGCTGCAATCGCAAGAAACGCGATGCCGAGCACCACCAGAACTGCCTGTTTGATCCGAAGGGCTGTACCCTCGCTTGGGCCAAAGGCTTCTGCCAAGGCTTGGTTATTCATCGTCATGGCCATTGTCGCGGCTCCTTTTGTCAAATTCGTGCATAGACATGCCCTAGCGGCAGTCTTTCTGCAAGTGCGAAGCAAATGATAACGCTAGCACCTTACGTACCATGTCGTTGAAACGTAGTCCTTGCGAGGGCCTTGAACCCGCCAATGCAACGCCCAACGCGGCCACTCGGAAAACTCGTACCCGCCGCGATACATGTCTTTTCCGCACAGGTGTTCGCTCGCTTGCCCGCCGAGATTCGGATCAAAATCATGGAATGCGCGGCCATCCTCAAAGCTGACCAATATCTTCCCGTGCTCTTCAGCCCACAAATACCGCCGTTCGGCTTCAAAACGTTGATCTGAGATGATCAAGGCGCCCGTTTCTGAATACAACGCCCCATCTTGGGTCAATGTGATCTCCGCCTGCCCTTCAAATCGCGACGTCGCGCCCGCGCGCGTGTCTTCAATGGTGCGTGACACATCATACATGCCAATAAAGTCTTCTAACTTGCGCAATTCCCTGCCGTCCCTTGTGACCAATGCCTAGTCCCTTTATGACGCCCCCATCTGCTTTTGTACCTATAGAAAAGGCCACGCCAATGATCCCCCGCTATGCCCGCTCCGTGATGACTGACATCTGGGAACCTGCCACCAAATTCAAAATCTGGTACGAGATCGAGGCGCACGCCTGTGACGCGATGGCCGATATCGGCGTGATCCCGCGCGAAAACGCGGATGCGGTCTGGAAAGCCAAGGATGTAGAATTCGACGTGGCTCGTATTGATGAAATCGAAGCCGTTACAAAACACGACGTTATCGCGTTTCTAACGCACCTTGCCGAACACGTTGGTTCTGACGAAGCGCGCTTTGTTCACCAGGGCATGACGTCCTCTGACGTACTGGACACCTGCTTCAACGTCCAGCTCGTGCGTGCCGCTGACCTTTTGATCACCGACCTCGAAGCCCTCCTCGCCGCGCTGAAGAAGCGTGCGATAGAACACAAGATGACAGTACGTGTTGGCCGCTCCCACGGAATCCACGCTGAACCCACAACCATGGGCCTGACGTTTGCACGTTTCTACGCGGAAATGGATCGCAACCTTGCCCGTATGAAAGTTGCGCGTGACGAAATCTCAACCGGTGCCGTGTCCGGCGCAGTTGGTACATTTGCCAACATCGATCCACGCGTGGAAGAACATGTTTGCGAAAAGCTGGGCCTGTCCCCAGAACCGATCAGCACACAGGTTATCCCGCGCGATCGTCACGCAATGTTCTTTGCGACACTCGGCGTGATTGCGTCCTCTATCGAAAACGTCGCCACTGAAATCCGCCACATGCAGCGCACCGAAGTGTTGGAAGGCGCGGAATTCTTCTCAATGGGTCAAAAGGGTTCCAGCGCGATGCCGCACAAAAAGAACCCAGTCCTGACAGAAAACCTGACAGGTCTGGCGCGTCTTGTGCGCATGACAGTGATCCCTGCGATGGAAAACGTCGCCCTCTGGCACGAGCGCGATATCTCGCACTCCTCCGTGGAACGCGGCATTGGCCCAGACGCGACTGTCACCCTCGACTTCGCGCTGAACCGTCTGACAGGCGTGATCGACAAGATGTTGATTTTCCCTGACAACATGCTCGACAACATGAACAAGTTCCCAGGTTTGGTGATGTCCCAGCGTGTGCTTTTGGCCCTGACACAGGCTGGCACATCCCGCGAAGATGCTTACGCGATGGTTCAACGCAATGCGTTGAAAGTCTGGGAAGAACGCACAGACTTCCGTGAAGAACTGCTCGCTGACAAAGAGGTCGTCGCGGCACTTGGTGTTGAAGCGATCAACGAGAACTTCAATCTCGATTACCACACCAAGCACGTCGACACGATTTTCAAGCGTGTGTTCGGCTAAACGCCGAAGTCCTAAAGTAAAACCTCTATGGGCCCCCCAAGGGCCCATAGATGGTCGCTTGATTAGGCGGCTGTCATTTGCGGAACTTGGACCGTAGATTGCTTATGGCGCGCCTCAATCGACATAACCGCATACTTATGCCCGTCATCATCGTTCTGGTATGGCTCACCCAGCAATTCGGCACCGTAACCAAGCCGCTTAAGAGCACGTAGAAGCCACAGATTTGATAATGAAATCAACGTATCTGCACCTTCTTTGTTGGCCATATCAATCAACCCACCGACGATCAAATCAAGGCACTGTATGCGCACCCGCATGGATTTAACCTCGGGCGAAATCACCAAGCGCGTACATTCCCAGACCTTTGGGCTGTCGATCACATCATCCAACAAATTGGTCGGAATAGTTTCAAGCTTTCCTGACATCGCATCCTTAAGCATATAAGTATGGTCGCCCCATGTCGCCGAAGTGGACATAGCACGCGCACCCGCAAGCACCCGTCCATCATCATCAAGAACAAGCGAATAGCGTGCCATCGGGTTGTCGTATTGGTCCATTTCGACATCAGCATTATGCGGGATTTGCCAGTGTAACTCGTCAACAAAAAACTTTTTACGCAAACTCAGGTAATCAAAAAATGCGGATCCGTGCTGGTGAACATGCGACAATTCAAACGTGATATTTTCCATTGGTACTCTCCTATTTGGAGAGTCCATTTAGCGCCGGGATCAATCTGTTGTTAACTAATAAACCGAACCAGCAACGGAAAAAAAATTAACGAAACCCAAAAGACCGTGAAAGTTAGCGTTTTGGCAACGAATTCAACCGGTTCAAATCAAGCCAAATTCTCTAACCATTGCAGCGGCTTGCGCTGATGTCTGTGCACCCAGCTTGGTTTTCGCGTTCCTTAGGCGTTGCTTCACCGCCCCTTCCGAAACTCCCAATGTATGGGCGATTTGCTTTAGCCGTTGGCCCTCTTTTACCATTTTCAGGGCTTCAAGTTCAGCGTTTGTCAGATTCGTAGGGGGTGCTTTTTCACGGTGTAGCTTCGATACATAAGCGTGCAACGCATTCATTTCGTCTTGCTCAAACTCGCGGTCCGGCCGCGCAAATGTGCCAAACGAACGTTGCCCTTCGCGGTTGCCATCAAAGCACGCAACAGCAACACCATACCGTAATCCAAACGTCTGCGCTTGTTGTAAAACACGCATCGGGTCAGGCAAGTCAATTCCACTCCAAGCAACCGCGCCAGTGTTGGCGTAGCTCCAGCGAATGACGGGGTCATGCAACATGAAACGGTGGGTGGTGTAATGATCGACCCAAGGCGTCGGAAGCGCGTTCACCTCTTCTTGTGGAAATGCGAACCCTACACGCAACGCGATATAATAGCCTGACTTGGCTATCTCATGAACGTCCTCCGTAGACTTCAGCTCTAACACGCATGGCCCTTTCAGCGGCAGGCTAGGTTAAACAATCTTGTTTTTACAACGACAACTCGCTTACATACGGTTACAAGCTTGTTGCCTTACTTAATCGTTGTAGGACGGGGCAGGCAACCATAAAGCGAGTTGAGGGCGAGATGGCAGATATTGGCAAGATCAAAACGCTTTTGGAAAGCGTTGAAAAACTGGCGGTGTCTGGTTCTGCAATCGCATTCCATATTAAACTGACATCCCCCGAATTAATGTTCCAAACATATCCAAAGGCATGGACTGACATCTATTCCGAAAAAGGTTTCGTAATGGTTGACCCTATTGTGCGTTGGGGGTTCACCGAGACCGGCTCAATCCGTTGGTCAGAGCTAAGCGAACAAGACGAACAGAACATTTTAATGCAATCGGCTACTTACGGTATGACTTACGGCGTCGCAATTGCCGTCGAATCGGACAACAGCCGAAGCATGGCCGGCTATTCGCGCCCGGATCGCGAATACACAGACGCTGAAATTTCTCAATTGACCCAGTGTACGCAATCCCTCCACGAGCTAACCACGGCGCACGACGGTATGGACGCTGAATTGCGCGAAGAGCTGCTAACGCTCGCGTCAAACCTTGCACGTTAACCACAACTATGTGGCGACCCTAGTATGCTCTTTACGGATTTGAGTTTTCCGGTTTCAGCACGTGTGACGTCTTTTAGGCCGGTTCCATTGAAAGCCGCCGCAAACAAATCGCCATTAATCGCCTCTTCATCTTAAGCACCTAATCAGGGGATCACCCCTTAAAGGAGCGTGCTTTTATGGCCGGTCAAACGTCGTCCCTCGCAGTCAGTGATCTCCCTCGATCCCGTAAGGCTGCAATGGTTGTGCAACTCTTGTTGCGCGAAGGCGGGGATTTACCCCTGTCCCAACTGCCTGAAGCGGCACAAGCCCGCCTGACCCGTGAGCTTGGTGCCCTCAATATCATAGACAAGGCTACGCTAAACAGCGTGGCAAAGGAATTTGCCCGCGAGCTGTCCGATGTCGCCCTCACAGCCCCGGGCAGCTTTGAAGCAGCGCTAAAATCCCTCGACGGCCGTATTTCCGCCAGCACTGTCGCACGCCTTCGCGAAGAAGCCGCCGCGCAAGCAGGAAGTGATCCGTGGAACCTCGTGCTTGACCTCACACCTGAGGAAATGCTGCCCATAACCGAAGCGGAAAGCCCCGAAATCTGCGCCATACTTCTTTCAAAATTACCGACGCCAAAGGCCGCCACTCTCTTGGGTCTCATGCCAGGAGATCGCGCGCGCTACATTGCGTTTGCGATGTCACGCACCACGAATATCAAAGCAGATGCCATCGTGCGTATTGGCGCCGGTCTTGCCAGCAACTATTGCGGTGCGTCTTTGCCTGCATTTACCGACAGTGCGGAATCCCGCATCGGCGCGATCCTAAACTCAACGCCCGCAACGACACGCGATCAGGTACTCGAAGGCCTCTTGTCCCAAGACGCAACCTTCGGCGAAGGCGTGCGCAAGGCAATCTTTACCTTTGCAGATATCCCTGCCCGCCTCGCAATGCCTGACGTTCCCAAAGTCCTGCGCGACATTGACCAAGCGGACCTCGTGCGCGCACTGGCATCCGCCACAGAAACCGGTGGGGAATTGGCGGCCTCCGCCACCCATCTTCTTGAAAACATGTCGACCCGCATGGCCGACAATCTGCGCGAAGAAATGGATGAAGTTGGTAAAGTCAAACCATCAGATGGTGAAAATGCGCAAACAGCCGTGGTCACTGCCATTCGTGCAGCCGCTGATGCAGGGACAATCAATCTGGTCGTTGCAGACGAAGAAGATTAAAGTGCTGGCCTCGCGCGGATCACAGGCCTAGCATCGCTTTATGATAGATCCGAAAAACCCCGCTCGCCGTTGGCATGATATGGGTGGCGACACCGCCGGCCCAATTCCAGAGATGGAAACGCCGAACGAAAACCATGACTTTTCCCTGTGGGAGAAACGCGTGGACGCCCTGATGATTATCGGGGCCGCTAAAGGATATTTCACCGTCGACGGTTTACGCCGGGTCCTTGAAGACATGGGCGAAGACGCGTTTGAAAAGATGACCTATTACGAACGTTGGATCGCATCGATTAACCAAAACCTAATCGAAGGCGGCGCCTACACAACCGCCGATCTCGCCGAAAAAATGGCCGAAATTACAGCGCGTGGCGAAACCTACGGCGACGCGAGCAGCCCAACATGACCCAAGCCGTCCGCGTTAAATCGATGATGCCACCAGGCCATGTTCGCACGCCAATCTACCTGCGTGGAAAGATCGGTGTGATTGAACGCTCCCTCGGAGAGTTTCCAAACCCCGAGGACCTCGCCTACGGGTTGCCCGCCACGGCAAAACCGCTCCACCGTGTGCGGTTCACGATGGACGAAGTCTGGGGTGCTGACGCGGAAAACCCTTGCGATACGCTTGATGCAGAAATCTACGCACATTGGTTGGAGCCTGCCGATGCCACATGATCACCACGACCACGACCACCTCAGTCCGTCCGGCCACCCCTTCCGCGCCGATGACGATACCGATCTAAGCTACTGGCAAACCATGGAAATCGCCGTCCGCGAGCTATTGGTTGAGAAAGACATCACCACCCCCACGGAAATCGCCAATCAAATCGAAACGATGGACGCCCGCACCCCAAGCAATGGCGCAAAGGTTGTTGCACGCGCGTGGGCGGACCCTGACTTTCACGCAGCCCTCATGAAAGACGCCGCTGCTGCGACCCGCGAGATGGGTTTTGACATTGGCCCCTTGAAACTCATCGCGGTCGAAAACACAGGCGATATTCACAACATGATCGTCTGCACTCTGTGCTCATGCTACCCGCGCAACCTGCTGGGCCTGCCGCCCGATTGGTACAAATCCCGCGCCTACCGCAGCCGTACGGTTCGTGAACCGCGCTCAGTCCTCGCGGAATTTGGGGTATCTTTGCCCGACTCTACTAAAGTTCGCGTTCATGACAGCACTGCAGATATGCGCTACATCGTCATCCCAAAGCGCCCGCAAGGTACTGAAAATATGTCACAAGATGAGCTTGTCGCCCTCGTCACACGCGACAGCATGATCGGCACGGGCGTAGCAAAAGCGCCTTAGCGTAGAATGGCTGAGGCCATAACAGCCCCCGGTCCAGGCTCTTGGACGATCACAACGACAGGCGAATTGCCGGAAATTCTGACGTTCATGTTGAGGTCGCCCAACCCACTCCACTCACCAACCGCGCTCCATTGGGTCACGATGTTGGAATACGTCAGCGAACGTCCCGCGTTTTCACCGCGGCGAACGTCCACGGTTTCCTCAGGACTGTAACGAATAACCTGTACAACAGTTCCATTGCGCAAAGCCCGCGCTGTCTGCCCTGTTATCTGCAACTGATTACCAGAACGTTGCAACGAAATGCGGGTTCCCGTTTCGCTCGCGCTATGTCTCCGGATCAGGTTGGCCACATCCATCGGCTTTGTGCCAATTACGTGATCCTCCCCGCCAATGACCATCTGCGGTGTGTAAATTGAACTTGCGCCAGCGACGCGTGCATAATTTTGCTGGCGCAGTGTATGCGACGGATCGGCAAAGATATCCGCCCAACCGATATAATCCCAATAATCAACATGAAGCGCGAGCGCGATGACATCAGATTGCCCGGCCAGATCATGCAAAATTTCATCCGCTGGCGGGCAGCTGGAACAGCCTTGCGATGTGTAAAGTTCAACGACTGTTGGGCCATCTGCGGCTGCAGGGGTCGCCATCGTGAGGCATGTAGCGAAAGCGGACAAAGTCGCAAAGAAGGTCTGGCGCATCGGGTTTCCTGTCAAAGTTACCCTTGCCTAACTCAGCCAGCGGCTTCTGGCCAATCAAGCGTTTGCGATGGGTCTGTTACAATCGCAAAAAAGCAACACGCACGTTAAGGTTGATTTGCAGCAAAACCCCAATAAGATCGAGCAAAACAACGCTTAATCGGCACGAATTGACCTACCGATCCGCATCATAATCACGTCCGCATTTTCATTCGGAGATAACAAATGCCCATCACAGTTGGACACGACAGCGCAAAGACACGCAAAACCCTTAAGGTTGGGGACCAGTCGTTTGCGTATTATTCTATTCCTGCGGCGACGGATGCAGGTCTTGGTGACTTTTCCAAACTGCCCGCCGCGCTGAAAGTGGTGTTGGAAAATATGCTGCGCTTTGAGGATGGCAAAACGGTTTCTGTGGATGACATCAAAGCCTTCGCAGAATGGGGCGCACAGGGTGGCAAGAACCCTCGCGAGATTGCCTATCGCCCTGCCCGCGTTTTGATGCAAGATTTCACGGGCGTTCCAGCAGTTGTTGACCTCGCCGCGATGCGCGACGGGATTGTGGCGCTTGGCGGTGATGCGCAGCAGATCAACCCTTTGAACCCTGTTGATTTGGTTATCGACCATTCCGTTATGATTGACGAATTCGGCAATCCGCGTGCGTTTCAGATGAACGTGGACCGCGAATACGAACGCAACCTCGAACGCTACACCTTCCTGAAATGGGGCCAGTCCGCGTTTTCAAACTTCCGCGTGGTGCCACCCGGTACGGGTATTTGCCACCAAGTGAACCTCGAATACCTCAGCCAAACCGTCTGGACCGATATGGACCAAGACGGCGTTGAAGTGGCCTATCCTGACACGCTTGTTGGCACGGACAGCCACACGACAATGGTTAACGGCGTGGCTGTGCTGGGTTGGGGCGTCGGCGGGATCGAGGCCGAGGCATCAATGCTTGGGCAACCGATTTCAATGCTGATCCCTGAAGTTGTTGGTTTCAAGCTGACGGGTGAAATGATGGAAGGCACGACAGGCACGGATTTGGTGCTAAAAGTCGTTGAAATGCTACGTGCCCACGGCGTTGTATCCAAATTCGTCGAATTTTACGGTGATGGCTTGGATACCCTACCGCTTGCCGATCGCGCGACAATCGCAAACATGGCACCGGAGTACGGCGCGACCTGTGGCTTCTTCCCGATCGACAATGAAACCCTTCGCTACCTGCGCAACACAGGCCGCGACGAGGACCGCATTGCATTGGTCGAAACCTACGCAAAGGAAAACGGGTTCTGGCGCGGGGCAGATTACGACCCTGTCTATACCTCAACGCTTGAACTGGACATGGGCACCATCGTCCCTGCGATCTCTGGCCCAAAACGTCCACAAGACTACGTGGCACTAGACACAGCGCAGGTCGAGTTTCGGCGCGAAATGGAAGAAACATTCAAGCGCCCGTTAGACAAAGAAGTTCCCGTCACGGGCGAAGATTACACGATGGAATCCGGCAAGGTCGTCATTGCGTCCATCACGTCCTGCACCAACACATCCAACCCCTACGTCATGATCGGCGCGGGCCTTGTGGCACGTAAAGCGGCAGCATTGGGTCTGACGCGAAAGCCTTGGGTAAAAACTTCCCTCGCGCCAGGGTCGCAAGTCGTGTCAGCATACCTTGAGGCCGCAGGCCTGCAAACCGACCTCGACGCACTTGGCTTCAACCTTGTCGGCTACGGCTGTACCACCTGCATCGGCAATTCGGGCCCGCTGCAAAAGGAAATCAGCGCGGCGATCCATGAAGGTGACCTCGTGGCGACATCCGTTTTATCAGGTAACCGCAACTTTGAAGGACGCATTTCCCCTGATGTGCGTGCCAACTACCTCGCTTCGCCGCCCCTCGTTGTGGCTTATGCCATAGCGGGGACGATGGACATCAACCTCGCGTCTCATCCCTTGGGCGACGACAAAGACGGCAACCCCGTCTACCTGAAGGACATTTGGCCTACGACCGCTGAAATCGCTGAACTGGTGGAAAAAACCGTCACCCGCGAGGCGTTCCAATCCAAATACGCGGACGTGTTCAAGGGCGACGAAAAGTGGCAAAGCGTCGACACCACAGACGCCGAAACCTACGACTGGCCTGCCCAATCCACCTACATCCAGAACCCGCCTTACTTCCAAGGCATGTCCAAAGACCCGGGTGTTATTTCCAACATCAACGATGCCAAGGTACTGGCCGTTTTGGGCGACATGATCACGACCGACCACATCTCACCTGCTGGGTCTTTCGCCGAAAGTTCACCGGCGGGGCAGTACCTGATTGAACGTCAGGTGCCCGTGCGCGAATTCAACTCTTATGGGTCGCGCCGTGGCAACCACGAGGTCATGATGCGCGGTACCTTCGCCAACATCCGCATCAAGAACGAAATGCTGGACGGCGTCGAAGGCGGCTACACCAAAGGGCCGGACGGTAAACAAACGTCAATCTTTGACGCGGCAATGGCCTACCAAGCGGCCGGCACACCGACCGTCATTTTCGGCGGTGAAC
The DNA here is from genome assembly GCF_001187845.1 of Octadecabacter temperatus. Lineage (NCBI taxonomy): Bacteria > Pseudomonadati > Pseudomonadota > Alphaproteobacteria > Rhodobacterales > Roseobacteraceae > Octadecabacter > Octadecabacter temperatus. The sequence goes on from NZ_CP012160.1 coordinate 1,950,939, forward strand.
AATACGGCGCAGGATCATCGCGCGACTGGGCTGCCAAGGGCACCAACCTTCTGGGCGTCAAAGCCGTGATTGCCGAGAGTTTTGAGCGTATCCACCGTTCAAACCTCGTTGGCATGGGGGTCATCCCGTTTGAATTCACCAATGGTGACAGCCGCAAGACCCTTAGCCTGACAGGTGAAGAAACGGTTTCGATCTCTGGTCTTGATGCGGTTACCCCCCTGCAAGAAGTTCCCGCAACGATCACGATGGCGGACGGAACGGTGAAAGCCATCACCCTCAAATGCCGGATCGATACCGCGATTGAGATTGAATACATCGAACACGGTGGCGTCTTGCACTATGTTCTGCGTAATCTCGCCAAAGAAGCCTGACTGAATGGCATATCTTAAAAGGTTTACTCGATGACGCACCCAAGTTTTGAATTCACCCACGCGCTAAGCCGTGTTCCTGCCCAGTCGGTTACTGATGGGCTACGTGCAAGCGATCAAGGCGATCCAGACCCGATGGCGTTTGCGGCTGAACACGGGGCCTATATCGCGGCCCTGCGTGAGGCCGGTTGCGTCGTGAATGTTTTGCCTTCCGATGAAGCATTCCCCGATTCTGTCTTTATCGAAGACCCTGCCTTGGTGTTGAACGGAACAGCGATTGTCCTGCGACCGGGTGCAGAAACCCGCCTTGGCGAAGCGGCAGCGCTTCGGCCCGCGCTTTTGGAACATATGAACGATGTCGTTGATCTAAAGACAGATGGGTATGTCGATGGCGGCGACATTTTGTGCACGGATGACCGCGTTTTGTTGGGGTTGTCGGCACGCACGAATGTGCAAGGGGCCGAAGACCTGCGCCCAATCGTTGAGAGCTTGGGTTACACGCTTGAGGTTCTGCAAACGCCACCTGAAATCCTGCACTTCAAAACCGAAAGCTCGCTTTTGGACGAAGGAACTGTGTTGGCCACACCCGCCCTCGCCGCGTCCGGTGCTTTCAAAGGATTGAACGTCATTGAAACCGTTGCGGGCGAAGAAGCCGCAGCCAACGCGATCCGCGTGAATGATTTTGTGTTCTTGTCAGCAGGCCATCCGAAAACGGCTGAAAAGCTGGAAAAGGCGGGCTATTCTTTGAAGGTGTTGAACACTAGCCAAGCCGCGCTTGTGGATGGTGGCCTCAGCTGCATGTCACTTCGCTATAGCCGCTAATTAGCTAAGGCTGCGTCCAGTGCTGGGCGCAGTCGGTTCGCCAATTCGCGTTGCGTTACGGGTGATGCCATACGCAACAAGATCGTGCCGTCACCGTCTACTAGGAAGGTTTCCGGCACGCCGTAAACGCCCCAATCAATCGCGTGATCCCCTCGCGGGTCCGCGCCAACGGCGGCGTAGGGGTCGCCAAGATCGTTGAGGAACGCGACTGCGTTGGCATCAAAATCTTTGTAGTTCACGCCGTAGATCGGGATGCCCTCATCCGCCAAGGTTTCAAGGTTAGGGTGCTCGATACGGCAGGGGGCGCACCAGCTGGCCCAGAAATTCACGATCTTCACCTCGCCGTCGCGTAGCATTGCGTCTGTGAACGGCGTAAGGCCGTCGATTTCCGCGACCTCCACTGCTGGGGCTGGTTGCCCGATCAAGGCTGAAGGTAGCTCTTCGCCCTGCCCGAAAAACATGCCGGCCGCGAAGACGCCACCGATTGCGGCGAACGTTACAACAGGAACCAGCATCAGCTTAGACATTGGCGCGATCCCGACGGGCTTCAACATCAGCCAGTTGCGCACGCACTTTGCGCGAACGACGTAAGGAAAGCGCAAGCAAGCCAACCAGAAGCCCGACTGACAGCGCATATGCGGTCATCACTTCGGTCGCGTAATTTCCAAGATCAGGCATCATGACCGCATCCTTGCTTCAAGCGCTTTCATCCGACGGGCGCGAATTTCTGTTCGTGTACGGATCAGCACAAGGCCAAGGAACAAAATGCCAAAGCCCACCATGCAGATGAGCAAGGGCACGAAGAACACGTCCGACACAGAGCGTTCGCCCGTAGCGACAGGCACGCTGGTGCCTTGGTGCAGCCCTTGGTTCCAAAAGTTAACGGCGTAGCGCGATAGTACCGCAAAGACGGACCCAACGATGCACAAAACGCTGGTCAAATCAGCAGCGGTATCAGGGTCCTCAATCGCTTCCCACAGGGCGATGTAGCCGAGGTAGAACAAGAACAGGATCAGAAACGACGTCAAACGTGGATCCCATGCCCACCATGTCCCCCACATCGGCTGACCCCAAATAGCACCTGTTATCAATGCGATAAGCGTCATAACGATACCGATGGGTGCCGCAGCACGGGCGGCCAATGCGCTGACATGGTGGCGGCGCACCAGCCAGATTAGGGATGCCAACAGCATCATGAACCACGCATTGATCGCCATCAGCGCGGATGGCACGTGCAGGTAAATAATCTTAACGGTTGATCCCTGACGAAAATCATCCGGCGTGAAGAAAAACCCCCACACAAGCCCAACAACAAGGCAGGCAATCGCAAGCCCCATCACCCACGGCACCAGTGGCGTCGTGGTCGCGATGAACTTCTTTGGATTGGCATATTCCCAGATCGACATATCCGTTAGCTACCCTGCTGTTTGCGCATGAACAATACCACTCACCTAAGGTTGACGCGCAGCGCAAGCGATGCGGCAAAGGGCAGCAAGGCAAAGCTGCCCAGCGTGATGCCCGCGAGCATGAGGAGCGAGGTGCTAGGGTCGAGGCCATCCGCGCCGCGTCGCACGGCCTCAGCGCCGAAGATCAGCGTTGGGACGTAAAGTGGCAGCACAAGTAAGGACATCAGCAAACCACCACGGCGCAGGCCCACAGTAAGGGCGGCCCCGAACGTGCCGATCATCGACAGAGCAGGTGTGCCAAGCGCGAGGGAGAGGAGCAGCCACAGATAGGCGGTCGGTGCGAGGTTCAGCAAGAACCCCAGCGCGGGTGCCGCCAATGTCAGCGGCAATCCTGTTGTGATCCAATGCGCGATGCCCTTTACCAACGCCACGCCTTCTAGTGGTAGTGGTGATGTGGCAAGCAACGGCAATGAACCGTCCTCAAAATCCAGCGCGAAAATACGGTCCAACGACAAAAGCGCAGCCAACAACGCCGCGACCCAAAGGATACCGGGTGCGATACGTGTTAACACCTCGGCTTCCGGTCCGACGCCAAAAGGCACCAGCACGACAACAATCAGAAAGAACGCCAGCCCAAGGCCAAAGCCGCCCCCTGCCCGCACCGCTAGCGCGAGGTCACGGCGCAGCAAAGCGATCACAAGAACGCCTCGTCGGACCCGCCACCTGCATCTGCAGCGGCCTTGTAGGGTTCAAGTTCTAGTTCAGGCAGGTCCAGACCCAAATCAATATGCGTGGCGATCACGGCAATGCCGCCTTGTGCCAAATGTTCATCCCGCAGCCAGCTGGCAAACATCTTAACCGAGAACGCATCAAGGCTGACGGTGGGTTCGTCCAAGAACAGCACTTTGCGGCCAATGACGCCTAGACGTGCAAGGCCGACACGGCGCTTTTGGCCTGCGGACAATGTTCCTGCCAAACGGGTGCGCAGGTCTTCCAGATCGAAGGTTTTGAACACGCTGTCCGGTAAATCAGCCCCATGCACATCCGCCCAAAACGCGAGGTTCTCGGTGACGGTGAGCTGGGTTTTGATTCCGTCCGCGTGGCTAGCATAAGCGCCCGTATCTTCGGGGAAATCAACCGTGCCAGACAGCGCTGGCTGCAAGCCCGCTAAGGTTCGCAACAACGTCGTTTTACCGATGCCATTCACGCCACGCAGCACCAACGCTTCGCCAGCTTTGACGTCAAAAGACACGTCTGAAAGCACTGGCACACCACCGCGTGCAACCGATAAATCTGTAACCGCTAATTCCATGATGCAACGCTAGCCTAACTGCTAGACCGGCAAAAGCGCCAAACCGACGCGCCGTCCTTCGGACAATACGATGTTATAGGTACGACAAGCTGTGGGCGACGACATGACCTCAACCCCCACCCCCGCGTCCTCGAGCGTTTTGCGCAGCTCGGACGGGATATACGCGATCTCTGCGCCCGTCCCGACAAAAACAACATCAATGTCACCGGCAGCATCGATCAACGTTTGTACATCCTCATAGCCGCCCCAAAGCGTGATGCCCGTCGGGAGCGCCAGCAGCGCCCCCTCATAGACCTCACCGCCAATGCGAAAAAACCCTTCCCCATACCCATCAACGGGCTTGGCATCGGTATAAACAACCTCGTTCAATCGCATGGCTGTGCTCCTTTAGGCGTCAATGTTGGCGTATTGGCCGCCGACCTTGTTGGCTTCTTTGGACCAGTCACGCTTTACGCCCAAGACCAGCAATGTTGTCGAGGCCACGAAGATCGACGAGTAGGTCCCGATGATCACGCCCCAAATCATAGCAAAGACGAACCCACGGATCACGTCGCCACCCAGAACATAAAGCGAAATCAACGCCAGCAAAGTGGTGAAGGATGTCATGAACGTCCGGCTAAGGGTTTCGTTGATAGACAGGTTCAACACGTCCTTAAGGTCTTTGGCCTTATACTTACGCAGGTTTTCGCGAACACGGTCAAACACAACCACCGTATCGTTAAGCGAGTAACCAACAATCGTCAGCAAGGCCGCAATAATCGCAAGATCAAAACGGATTTGCAGCGCAGAGAAAATACCGATCGTCAGCAACACATCGTGCATCAACGCAGCAACCGCACCCAATGCGAACTGCCATTCAAACCGCATCCAGATGTAGGCCAACACCGCGCCAATCGCCAAGACAACGGCGATGATCGCGCTTTGGATAAGCTCACCGGACACGGTCGGACCGACGGATTCCGTTGCTGGGAACGCCATATTCGGATCAATGGAACGCAACGCGCCCTCAACCGCTTGGATGGTTTCGTTGCTCACAGCCTCTTCGCCGTCTTGTGTCTGGATCGCGACAGTCGCGACATTCTTGTCGTCGCCGAAGGTTGGGTCGAACACTTCGGTGATTGTCACCTCGCCCAAGTCCAATGCTTCAACAACAGAACGGTATTCTGCTACATCAATCACTTGCGTGCTTTCCGTACGCAGCGTTGTGCCGCCTTTGAAGTCGATACCAAAATTCAGCCCCTGCGCCATGAAGGACACAAACGCCACGACGACCATGATGCCCGACAAGCCAAGCCACATCTTAGCACGCTTAAAGAAGTCAAACGCCGTCTCAGACTTCACAAGGCGCAGGTATTTGCCGGCAAAAACCTGTTTGGGACGTTTGCGTTCAAACCAAATCACGACCAACAGACGGGTCACAAAGATCGCCGTAAAGACGGATGTGATGATCCCTAGACCAAGGGTAATCGCAAAACCACGCACTGGCCCTGCCCCCATTGCGAACAGAATGGCCGCTGTGATGAAAGTGGTGATGTTCGCATCAATAATTGCCGACAGCGCCTTTTCGTAGCCAAGTTCAATCGCGCGGGCTGGCCCTTTGGCCGTTCGGCTTTCCTCGCGGATACGCTCAAAGATCAGCACGTTGGCATCCACCGCCATACCAATCGTCAACACGATCCCCGCAATACCAGGCAGTGTCAGCGTACCGCCAATCAAGGATAACAACGCAAAGATCAGCGCCACGTTCACCAACAAGGCGACGTTCGCAAACACCCCCAACAAACCGTAGCTAAGCACCATGTAGATCAGCACCAGCGCAAATGCGACAAGGCAGGCAATCGCGCCCGCGTTGATGCTGTCTTGCCCAAGGTCAGGCCCAACAGTCTGTTCCTGAAGGAAATCGAGCTCAGCAGGCAAAGCGCCAGCACGCAACAGCACGGCAAGGTTCGTGGATTCTGCAATGTCAAAGTTGCCTGTGATAATACCCGATCCACCGGAAATATGGGCTGCAATGTTGGGCGCGCTAACCACTTTACCATCCAAAACAATCGCAAAGGGCGATCCGATATTGTCGAGGGTATAGTCGCCAAACTGACGCGCACCTGATGGGTTAAACCGGAATGTCACCGCAGGCCGGTTATTTTCATCAAATGTTGGTTGACTGTCGACAAGATCATCACCTGTCACCACAGCTGTGCGTTCAAGGATGTAATACAGGCCTTCTTGGTCAAGTGATGGTAGCAGTATATTACCCGCACCGGCTCGCGCTTCGGGATCAGCGGTGGAACCCACGACAGGATGAAACCCAAGCTCGCCCTGTTCACCAATCAATATTTTGACATCTTGCGCTGAGCCAATTCCCGGCACTTGAATCAAAATACGTGTATCGCCCTGACGTTGAATCGAGGGCTCGCGCGTCCCGACTTCATCAATGCGGCGACGCACGACTTCAAGGGCTTGACGCACTGTACGATCGTCTGAAGCAACCTTTTCCACATCCGTGAGCGCGACCATCAAATCCGTGTCGGACATGCGCGTAACAACGATGTCCACCTCGCCAACAGTCGTCACACTCACGACCGGCTGTGCGAGACCACGTACCAATTCCAACGCGCGATCCATTCCAGCAGCATCGGAAATACGAACACGAAGCTCACCTTCAACGTTGCTTTCGTCAGTGACAAATCCAACGATATCGCGCTGTTCCGCCAAAACATCGCGTACCTCTGGCCACATGGAACGCATCCGCGACTCGTAAACCTGTTCGACCTTAACTTCTGCCAACAGCTGTGCACCGCCGCGCAGATCGAGGCCCAAGTTCACTAACCCATCTGGCAGGAACGACGGCCACAGACCGGCATCCGCCTCAAGCTCGGGCGTGGATGTCGCCCCTTCAACCGCCAAGATCGCCTCAGCATCATTTGAGGTTTCAACCTTGCTGTAAAACCCGTTGGGCAAAGCAAACATAATGCCAAAAGCAACCACCAGCCAAATCGCGGTGCGTTTCCAAAGGTCAATCTTCAACATGTGGGCGTCCTGTCTTTTGTCTCAACCGCATCGCGGCGTTTTATTCATAATATTATGGGGTTACGCGCTGCTTCGCAGGCGTGAAATTCGAACGTGCGAGCTACCTAGGGGCAGAAATCCGCACTCGGGTCGGACCCGTCAACGCTGTCCTCGGACAGGATATCTAACCCAAACGGCAATACGCCCGCTTGCATCAACGTTGCCAGCTGCTCAGCCTCTTCGACGGTGAAAAGTCCGTTGATAATACCGCTGCCACCCCAAATCGCTGACTGGATTGTCGGGGCAGAAATGACTTCGCCACGCAGTACAATCGCGAAAGGTTCGCCGATATGTTCAGCCGTGTATTCACCAAACGTTTGGCTGCTCGCGTCAGAAAACCGAAAGATAACGGCAGGCGCGCCGTTTTGATCGAACGATGGTTCGGCCGCTACAATTGCGGTTCCATCCAACACAGGGTCGTCTTTGACGACATACACCAAGGACGGGCTACCCTTTTGGCGCAGCACTGAATGCCCTTCGGGGGCAACGATTATCTCGCTATGCGACACGCTTTCAAGAACTGACAATTCAAGAACTGACAAAAAACCGAATTCAACCTGCTCCAAAAGCGGCTCAAGCGCGCCCCGATCCAGCGGCATGCCTGACGGAATTGAAACAGTGATCTTGTCGTCAACAACATCCGTGAAATCGAACACGCCGCCGTAAAGCCCGCCAATTCGCGCACTTATAACTTCGGCTGCGTGTTCCAATTCACCGACATTCGCGTTTGAGCTTGCAGCAAGCACCAAACGGTTGCCGCCACAGGAGTCCACGACTGGCGCTGTTGGCACCATTCCTTGGGCGCCAGCAGCGCCCGCGCTTAGCCCGAGGGCTATGAGCGCGCTTCGGATCATGCGTCTGTTGGCTCTGTCTTGTTCAGGACCTGTGCGATTGTGGACTTCACAACACGGACTTTCACGTCGCTGGCAAGTTCGACTTCAACTTCGCCGTCATCTTTAACTTTGGACACTTTGCCGATCAGGCCACCAGCCGTCACAACTTGGTCACCACGACGCAGCGCTTCGACCATCGCCTGATGCTGTTTCAGTTTTTGTTGCTGTGGACGGATCAGCAAGAAATACATGATACCGAAGATCAGAATGAGTGGGATAAATTGAGCGAAAGCTTCCATGACGTCGTTTCCTTAATTGCACGCGAAGGCACCCCCCTCGCAATTTGCCGCACACTACGTTTGCGCCGCAAGATTCGCAACGTGATCCCGCGCGAACAGGGCGATGAAATGTACATACGCTCTGTGTACAGGTTGTGTACGCATTCTCTACGCCATATGACCCTTCTTAAACCGTAATCAAGGACCAGTCCCATGCACGACATTCGCGCCATCCGAGAGAACCCCGCAGCTTTTGATGCGGCCTTGTCCCGCCGCGGCGATGCGCCTTTGTCGACTGAGCTGTTGGCCATGGACGAAGCGCGCCGCGCAAAGATCGGTGCAGCGGAAGCCGCGCAAGCCGAAGCTAACAAAGCCGCCAAAGAGGTTGGCGCTGCGAAAGGGCGTGGTGATGAGGCCGAATTCGAACGCCTGCGTTCCCTTGTATCTGAAAAGAAAGCGGAAATTTCCGCACTGAACGACGAAGCCAAAGCACAAGATGCGGCTTTGACCGAGCGCCTTGCCGTGATCCCCAACCTGCCAGCCGATGATGTGCCAATGGGCGCGGATGAAAACGACAACTCTGAAATCTCGACGTGGGGCACCCCGCGCGAGTTTGATTTCAAGCCGGTTGAGCACTTTGAAATTGCTGGCGTCAAACCCAGCATGGATTTTGAAACGGCCGCGAAAATTTCTGGCAGTCGCTTTGTGCTGATGTCCGGTGCCGTGGCACGCGTTCATCGTGCACTCGCGCAGTTTATGTTGGATATTCATACGCTTGAGAACGGATTGACCGAAGTGAACCCGCCCGTCCTTGTGCGTGATGACGCGATGTATGGAACCGACAAGCTGCCAAAGTTCGCTGAAGACAGCTACCAAACGACTGAGGGCATGTGGCTGATTTCCACGTCTGAAATCCCGCTCACGTATATCGCGGCGAACCATGTCATCGATGAATCCTACCTTCCCCGCCGCTACACCGCGCATTCGCTTTGCTTCCGCTCCGAGGCGGGCAGTGCGGGTCGTGACACCTCAGGCATGTTGCGCCAGCACCAGTTTGAAAAGGTTGAGATGGTGTCTGTGACGCATCCTGACGAATCCGATGCTGAGCAAAAACGCATGCTGCGTTGCGCAGAAGATTTGCTGGAACGTCTAGAAATTCCTTACAGAACCGTTCTGCTTTGCACCGGTGACATGGGCTTTGGCGCACGCCGCACCTTTGACATCGAAGCATGGCTTCCGGGACAGAATGCTTACCGCGAGATCAGCTCGGTTTCTACGACGGGCGAATTCCAAGCCCGCCGCATGAACGCACGTTTCAAACCAGCAGATGGTGGCAAGCCGCAATTCGTTCACACGTTGAACGGTTCGGGCCTTGCGGTCGGGCGTTGCTTGATTGCGGTTCTTGAGAACGGCCAGCAAGAAGACGGCTCGGTCGTGCTCCCCAAGGCCTTGCACGGCTATATGGGTGGCAAGACAAACATCAACGCTGACGGCTCCCTTAGCTAAGCCACTGATGTGGGCGCAAAATTTCGTCGGGCAGATGGGTATAGCCCCCGTCTGCCCACTTTCGTGCATTGCGGATAGCGTCACGCTGCGCGTCGTCAACACCATGAACTTCATGATAAATCTGGCGCAATGTTGCGTTGCGTTGATACTCTGGCTCGGCATCGCAGCGATCAAGCGCGGCCATAGAAAGCTCATCCAAACCAGACGGTCCGTCCCTGTCTTTTGAAATCGCACTCATCAACGCGCCAGACAGACCAACCGGTCCAAACTTGTTGTCCAGCCGTTCGGTCACATCAAAACGCGGCGCGACACGGTCCATTTCAGACCAATCCAACCGCAAACCTGCTGCCTGCGCCCCCAAGGCCACCCAGTTCAACGAAATCGAGCTCAGCCCAACGCGCGAGCCCCCGCCCCCAACTGATCCATGATTGCCCGGAAACCATTGTTGCATGTGGGTCGGGATCAATTCTCTTTCATATTTAACGTTCAAATCCAGCATGTTTGACCACGGGTAACTGGGGAATGTCTTGCGGCGTTCATCAATTGAAATCGCATGACGTGCCGCCAGAACCATGCTGGTCAGTGCTGCATCATGAAACCGGTACTGCGCATTAAACCGCGTCGCGAAAGGGGCAAATGCGGGCAGCCCAAGGGCGCTGACCGTGTCCCAAACACCCAAATAGGCAATGCCAAGGCGCACGGCATCATTGATCGGCGCTCCATTCTTGCGCCGCCATTTGGCCTCGGTCTCGTTCACGTAAACGTTCGGTGCGAACGCGGCGCGAAACGCCAGACTTTCGGGATGATCAGGGTGCGTTTCAGGCGCACGGCTGCGGTATCGCCGCATCGCTTCAGGGATTTCAGCCAGCTTGTCACGCGCGGGAATACCGCACGACCGGATCAGCCCAACCAAAGACCGCGCTGCAAACGCACCACGCGAAAACCCGAACACCATGATCTCATCGCCCGGTTCAAACAGAAACACGAGGTTGCGATACGCCTCCTCGATAATGTCCGTCAGCCCCCAACCAAGCGCCCCGCCCAGCAGCCGATCCATCCGTCGCGCAGCCCAATTGTTGCCGCGACCAGATCCAACACCAGGCGAATACAAAACCACCTGCGGCATCCCGCCAACGGCATGGGACGCAACGCAGCGCGACAGGCGCACAACATTCGTCGGATGCTTTGCATCCGGTCTGTTCCACGTTCCATCAATAAAAATAGCGATGCGTTTCATCGGCTTGCCCTCTTCAGCTTACCCTTAGGCTGAAGTGCACTTACCCTTACGTCAAGTCAGCTAAACCTGACCTTAAGAATTCCCGCGGAACCGCTTTTTCTGATCAGCTGGCGCCTTACCCAAGTGCTTACGCAGGCGAGATGGCGTTGATTTCGTGTTGTTTTTATACGGGTTCTTATCGGCCTGTGATCTGAAATGCAGGCGGATCGGTGTCCCTGGCATATCAAAATCAAGACGCAGCCCATTTACCAGATAGCGCGAATAACTTTCCGGCAGCATGTCGGGGTGGGAACACATTACAACGAATCCTGGTGGGCGCGTTTTTACCTGTGTTGCATAGCGCATTTTGATGCGACGACCGCCCGGTGCAGGGGGCGGGTGCGCTTCGGTCATGCCCATCAGCCAACGGTTCAGGTTTGCCGTGGTTACGCGACGGTTCCAAACTTCATGGGCCCGCAAAATCGCTTCTTGAAGGCGATCAATACCACGACCTGTTTTCGCAGAAACAGTAATCAGCGGCGCGCCCTTAAGCTGTGGCAGAAGACGTGTGAATTCTTCTTTCAGCTCTTTTAGCTTGGCCTGCTTTTCTGGTTCGACATCCCACTTGTTCACCGCAAGAACCACGGCGCGACCTTCACGTTCGGCGAGGTCAGCGATGCGCAAATCTTGTTGCTCAAACGGGATTTCCACGTCGAGCAAAACGACGACAACTTCGGCGAACTTTACGGCGCGAAGGCCATCGCTTACCGACAGTTTTTCAAGCTTTTCCTGAACCTTAGCGCGTTTACGCATACCGGCTGTGTCAAAGATACGAACAGGCACACTGGTTTCGCCAGCAGCCCAGTCCATCTGAACGGAAATCGCATCGCGGGTGATGCCCGCCTCTGGCCCAGTTAACAATCGATCTTCGCCAAGGATTTGATTAATCAGCGTGGACTTACCCGCATTCGGGCGGCCAACGACGGCGATTTGCAAAGGCTTGGCTTTGGTCGGGATACGCGGACCGTCTTCGTCTTCATCATCCACATCAACGTCGGTTTCCGGTGCATCAGCGGCTGCGCGCTCTTCAAACGCATCTGACAGCGGCATCAGCACATCATACATCTCACCCAAACCTTCGCCGTGTTCAGCAGACAGGCGGATGGGTTCGCCAAGACCAAGGTTGAACCCCTCAATCACGCCCGCATCAGCGGCTTTGCCTTCGGATTTGTTTGCGGCGAGGATCACGTTGGCGTTCTTCTTGCGTAGAATATCCGCGAACACTTCGTCCGCAGGCATGATGCCCGTGCGCGCGTCGTACATGAACAGGCAGACATCGGCCATTTCGACAGCTCGTTCCGTCAGGCGGCGCATGCGGCCTTGCAAGGATTCGTCCGTCGCCTCTTCCAGACCAGCGGTATCAATCACCGTGAAGCGCAGATCGCCAAGGCGCGCAGGCCCTTCGCGCAAATCGCGCGTGACACCGGGTTGGTCATCGACCAGCGCGAGCTTCTTACCGACAAGGCGGTTGAACAACGTGGATTTGCCAACATTCGGGCGGCCGACAATGGCGAGTGTGAAAGACATGAGAATACGACTCTATAAGGTTAGAGACGCGCACTACACCGTTTAACGCTTAACGGAAAGCCAGCAATTCACCGCGCTTGGACACAACGTAAAGCGTACCATTTGCGACAACAGGGTTAGACGCAGCCCCGCCACGAATTTCAATGGTGCCAACCAGCGCGCCCGACGTTGGGTCAAACTGACGAATTAGCCCATCAGAGGAGGCCACGATCAAACGTCCCCCCGCAAGGATCGGGCCGTAGTGTGCGAAACGGGTTTTTTGACGGCGTTCGCGGTTTTCTTCAAAGCCGGGAAGCTCAACACGCCAGATCGCGGTGCCATCGTCTGCGTCCAGACGCAGCAATTCACCAAGGTCATTGACCATAAAGACGGAATCACCAGCAGGCCAAACAGGGCCAACGGCCCCTTCTGTCGCCGTCCAGATACGGCCCCCGTTGGCAATTTCCAACGCCACAACACGGCCAGAAAAGTTACCGACGTAAACGCGGTTGCCATCAATCACAGGGTCACCAGCGATGTCAGATATGTTTGATGCCGCCTGCCCCGGACGTTGGCCCGTCACGACAGTCGACCAGCGACGCAAGCCGCCTTCAGGGAACGCCGCGAGGACTTCACCTGACGGGAATGGGAAAATCGCGAACTCGCTGTTTACCGCGGCGCCAGCACCACCGGCAAAGTTAGACGTTGGCGGCGTGCTGTTTTGTGTCCAACGGATACGGCCTGAGGTCAGCTCAAGCGCCCAAGCACGGCCATCACGGGCCACGACATAGGCCAGATCGCCTTGAATGGTCGGCGCAGACGTACCCGGAGCATCAAGATCCTGACGCCAAAGTTCACCACCAGAGGCCGCGTCAAGTGCGACGACTTCACCAAAACCAGTGGTCGCCAGCAAAACAGTTCCAGCAACGGCCAAACCGCCACCAGATGCATCACGCGGATTGTCGGATGCAGGAATGACACTGCGCGACCAAAGGGTTGCGCCCGCTGGCGATGTCGCGACCACTTGGCTTTGTGCATCCAGTGTATAAATCGCGTTGGACGTCACAACTGGATCAGCAGTGATACGAAGGCGGCGGCTGTCGCCTGCCCCGATATTTACGGCGAACAACGGCGACAGTGCCGCGCCCAATGCCGGATGTGCAATGCGGTGCGTCGGGTTGCCGTTCCGGTGCGTCCAAGATGTGTTCAATGATGCAGCAGGCAATGAGATCGGGCGCGCTTCGTTTACAAAAACAATCGCTTCGGCAGCTTCACCACGAATATCGAGCCGCTCGCCCGGTAAAATTACGTCTTTCTCGCCACAGGCGACCAAAGACGTCGTCAGGGCCAACGCCATAAGCGTCTTTGCTTTGAAACCGGTTACAATCTTGCCTGTCACATCGTTCCCCTTTTCGGGCCCTTTGGAGGGTTCTTAATTGTCTTGCGCGTCGCTTGCCGCACTATCGCCGAGAAGCGCATCAATGTCACCGCCCATCGCCACAATCATGCTGAACGCGCGTTCACGCAAGCCCCGTGTGGTTTCAGCGTCTTGTGCGATCGCAAGAAATTGCGTCGTCGCAGCTTCGATGTCGCCTTCTTCTACGCTGAGCAATGCCAGTTGTTCTTGGGCAACCAGACGGAACGGTGCGCCCGCGACGGCCAATCCGGACAGCATCGCACGACGTTCTTCAATTGAAAGCGTGCCACTTTGCACCATTGCGGATTTCAGCGCGGCGAGGTCACGGTAAACCTGCGGAGCCTCTTCATCCAAAGCAACCGCTTCAAGGGCAGCGGCAGCCCCTGCGACGTCACCCGTTTCTGTGAGGTTAGACGCAACCAAAAGGCCCGTCACAGCCGCAGCAGGGCCACTTGTCTCAATTGCCAGCAAGGCAGCGGCGCGCTCTGCGTCGTCGTCAATTTCCAATGCGGCAAGGATTTCGTCACCAGCAGCCTCAGCCGCATTCGTAACCTGCGCCTTGCGGAATTCGGAATAGGCCGTGCCGCCAACGATCAGCAAAACGACCAATACCGCGATCCAGCCATACTTGCGCATATAGCCAAACAGTTGATCCTTACGGACCTCTTCGGTGACTTCTTCGATGAAGCTTTCAGAATTGCTCATAGTGCCCTCACGCAGTTTCCCGCCCCTCTTATCGCGAAGGGCTAAGCGGGGACAAGAGGCCCGCGTGAACCTTGCCCTAATCATGCGGAAATACGGACTATTCAGAAGGTTGCACACAAAAGTAACGACCCTTAACATTTCAGGCTTGTCGGTGCGTCAATCTTTCACTAATCTGAACTGGTTAGTTCAGACAATTCAGACCATAATTCTCATACCGCGAGTCACCCCACACTACGAAAGAGTCCAATGCGTTTCATGCCCCTGATTACAGCGACTGTCGTTTCGGTCGCGCTTTATGCTCTCGTTTTCGAACGCGAGGCATTGATGGTCTTTGCCCAAGTCGACCCAAGTGCAACTGACATTGAAACTGAAGAAGAAGTGGTTAATCGCATCTCTGTCGTCACGATGACGTCCGTTGCTGAAACAGTGGATAGCGCCGTTATTTTGCGGGGTCGCACCGAAGCCGCGCGTCAGGTGACAGTCGCGTCTGAAACCTCCGGCCTCGTGATTTCAGAACCGATCCGCAAAGGCGCATTCGTTGAAGAAGGGGCACTGCTTTGCCAGCTCGACCCTGGCACGCGTGCTGCATCCCTTGCCGAAGCACGCGCTCGTCTGGCCGAAGCACAGGGGCGCGTGCCAGAAGCTCAGGCCACCGTTATCGAAGCAAACGCGCGTGTTCGCGAAGCAGAGATAAACGTTAACGTCGCCCGCCAGCTTAGCGAAGACGGATTCGCATCCGAAACCCGCCTTATTTCTGCCGAGGCCGCACTCGAAGCCGCAAACGCAGGCGTTCAACGGGCATCTACATCCGTCACGTCCGCTCAAGCTGGGATTGAGGCCGCGCAAGCCGGTGTCGCCGCCGCCGAGCGCGAGATTGAGCGTCTGAACATTTCCGCCCCGTTTGCTGGATTGCTGGAAAGCGACACGACTGAAATCGGCTCGCTCATGCAGCCCGGTGCGCCATGCGCGACGATCATCCAACTCGACCCGATCAAACTGGTTGGTTTCGTTCCAGAGACCAACGTAGGCCAGATAACCGTTGGTGCGATGGCCGGCGCACGCCTTGCGACAGGTGAAGAGGTCGTTGGCGAAGTGACGTTCTTGTCGCGCTCAGCAGATGAATTGACCCGCACCTTCCGCGTTGAAGTTCGCGTTCCCAACGCTGACCTTCACATCAGTGATGGACAGACGGCTGAGATCCTTGTGGCGTCCGATGGGCGCAAAGCGCACCTGCTTCCTGGCTCTGCATTGACGTTGGATAATGACGGCAACATTGGCGTGCGCGTCGTGGGTGAAGGCAACATCGCCCGTTTCCTTCCAATTAGCGTCATGCGCGACACGATTGATGGCATCTGGGTCACAGGCCTGCCCGAAACGGTTGATGTCATCGTCGTTGGCCAAGAATACGTGACCGACGGCGTGCCGGTTGAACCGACGATGCAGGAGGCTGACGGATGATACAAATCATCGACGTCGCCGCCGCGCGTGCGCGGATGGTCATTGCGTTTATCATCCTGTCGCTTTTGGCAGGTAGCCTCGCCTATTTCGGTCTGCCCAAAGAGGGTGAGCCAGACATTGAAATCCCAATCGTATTTGTTTCGGTCCCCTTCCCCGGCATTTCCGCCGAGGATTCCGAGACGCTGCTTGTCAAACCAATGGAAGCGCAGCTGCAAGACCTAGATGGTCTTGAAAATATGACGGCAACTGCCGCCGAAGGATATGCAGGCGTTGCGCTGGAATTCGATTTCGGCTGGAACAAGACAGACACGATGGCCGACATCCGCGATGCGATGAACGCCGCTGAAGGTCAGTTCCCTTCAGGTGCTGACACCTATTCCATCAACGAAATCAACTTTTCCGAGTTCCCAATCGTTATCGTTAACCTGACGGGCAACGTTCCTGAACGCACGCTTGTGCGCGTGGCCGAAGACTTGCAAGAAGTGGTCGAAGGTATCGACGGCGTGCTTGAGGCTTCCCTCACCGGCCAGCGCGATGAGATGATCGAAGTGATCATCGATCCGCTTAAGCTTGAGGCCTACAACGTCACCGCGGGTGAGCTGATCAACGTTGTGACGCAGAACAACTTGCTGATCGCGGCGGGCGAAGTCGAAACGGCGCAAGGGTCCTTCGCTGTCAAAATCCCGTCCAGCTTTGATGAGCCACGCGACATCTACACTCTGCCCGTCAAGACCAACGGTGACAGCGTGATCACCCTTGGCGATCTTGCAGAAATCCGCCTGACGTTTGAAGACCGCAGCAGCACCGCGCGGTTTAACGGAACCACCACAGTGGCGCTTCAGGTCGTGAAACGTCGTGGTTTCAACCTGATTGATACGGCGCAAGAAGTCCGTGATGTGATTGACGCGGAACTTGCCACATGGCCTCAAGACCTGCGCGATTCAGTACAGGTTGGCGTGTCCAACGACCAATCGCGCAACGTGGATTCCATGGTACGTCAACTTGAGGGCTCAGTTCTGACGGCGATTGCACTGGTAATGATCGTGGTGCTTGCCGCCCTTGGCACACGCCCAGCGCTGCTGGTTGGCTTTGCTATCCCGACGTCGTTCTTACTGTGCTTCGCGTTCCTTGCCGTGATGGAAATCACCATCTCAAACATCGTCATGTTTGGTTTGATCCTTGCTGTGGGGATGCTGGTGGATGGCGCAATTGTTGTGGTGGAATACGCCGATAAGCGCATGAAAGAGGGCGCAGGCCCGATGGAAGCCTACACGGACGCTGCCAAACGCATGTTCTGGCCCATCGTATCGTCCACAGCCACCACGCTGTGTGCCTTCCTACCAATGCTATTCTGGCCCGGCATTCCGGGACAATTCATGGGCATGCTGCCTGTCACGATCATTTTCGTGTTGTCCGCATCCCTTGTCGTTGCACTGATTTACCTTCCCGTTCTGGGTGGCGTCACAGGCCGGATGAGCCGCGCATTTGGCAACACTTCTGACCTTCTAAAGGCACGTTTGCCGTGGTTGGTGAATGTCGCTCTGATCTTCCCTGCGATCATGATGGTGTTCATCGGCGCGATGATGACATTGAACCCTGGCTATCTGACAGGCGCACAGATTAACGACGGTGGCTTCTTTGCCTCCCTTCCCGGAATGATCTTGTTCCTTCTGGGTGGCATTGCGGTTTCCATCACTGTCGGCGCATCCAAGATCGAGCGCCCCGCCAAGAACATTAAAGCTGGATACCGTCGTTCGATCTTTGGGCACTTTATTCATTTCATTGCGGGCAATCCGATCATGCCAATCGTATCGATTGCAGGGATCGTTTTCATCGTGATGTCAGTGTTCGGCTTCTTTGGGGCCAACAATAATGGCGTTGAATTCTTCGTTGATTCAGAACCTGAACAGGCCATTGTTTACGTCCAAGCACGTGGCAACCTTAGCATTGCGGAAAAGGATATTCTCGTCGCACAAGCCGAGGCGATGGCCCTTGCCGAACCGGGTATACAGTCCGTCTTTGCCTTTGCTGGTGCAGGCGGGTTGAACCAGAACACTGGCGGCGGCGAAAGCCCTAAAGACACCATCGGCCAGCTGCAATTGGAACTCGTTCCTTGGGACGATCGCCCCGCCTTTGCCCGTGCCAATGACATTGATCTGGCGACCTTGGACGGTGACGTCATCATGGCGCGTCTTCAGGCGGAACTTGAAACTCTCCCCGGAATTCGCACTGAAATCCTCAACCTGTCGCGTGGGCCCGGTGCGGCAAAACCCGTTCATCTGCGCCTGACTAGCGGCAACTGGGACGACCTCCAATCTGCGGCTGCCACCGTGCGTGCGCAGTTCGACGACACGACCGGTTTGACCCTCATTGAGGATAGCCGCCCCCTGCCCGGCATCGATTGGGAAATCACGGTCGATGTTGAAAAGGCAGGCCGTTACGGTGCCAACGTCGCAACTGTTGGCGGCATGGTGCAACTTGTGACACGCGGTATTTTACTCGACACGATGCGGGTGGACACCTCGGATGAGGAAATCGAAATCCGCGTGCGTTTGCCTGAAGCGGACCGCGTGCTATCCACGCTCGACAGCTTGCGTGTGCGCACCACGTCCGGCCTCGTGCCGCTGTCTAACTTCATCACCCGCACCCCCGTGCCGGAACTGGCCCAGATCGACCGGATCGACCAGAACCGCTACTTTGATGTGAAGGCGGATGTTGAAGCGAACCTTACAAAATTCACAGTTGGCGAAGGCGAAACCCTATCCGTGCTCGGCCTGTTCCGCGAAGTACAAGACGGTGAGAGCACCGTTGATGCCGCGCGCACAATAGAAGCATCTGACGGTACTCTATTTGAACTGGTCGAACTGCTTGATGCGGCCAGCATCGCAGACGTTCAAACAGCGATCACCGATGGCGATGCGACACCCGTCGCCGTGAACGGCAACGAACGTATCGAACTCCTCACCGAATGGCTCGAAACCAACCCGCTCCCCGCGTCCGTAAACTATGAATGGACAGGCGATCAGGAAGACCAAGCCGAATCCGGAGCCTTTCTTATGCAAGCCTTTGCAGGTGCGTTGGGGCTGATGTTCATCATCTTGCTGGCACAGTTTAACTCGGTCTATAATTCGGTCCTCGTTCTGCTGGCGGTGATCTTGTCCACCACAGGTGTGCTGATCGGGATGTTGGTTATGGATCAGGCGTTCTCGATCATTATGACGGGTACAGGCATCGTGGCCTTGGCGGGGATCGTTGTGAACAACAACATCGTGCTGATTGATACCTACCAAGAATATGAACGTTACATGCCACGCACCGAGGCGATCACGCGCACCGCGGAAGATCGTATTCGGCCTGTTCTGCTGACGACCATCACCACCATGGCGGGCCTTGCACCGATGATGTTCGGTCTATCTTTGGACTTCATTGGCGGTGGCTTTTCCATCGACAGCCCGACGTCGCTTTGGTGGAAGCAATTGGCCACGGCCGTTGTGTTCGGCCTTGGTATCGCAACGGTTCTGACGCTAGTGTTCACGCCTTCCATGTTGGCGCTACGAGTCTGGATCACGACATATGCACGTTGGGGTGCACAGCTTTTGTCCAAACTCTCAATGGGGCGCCAAAGCCGTGCCGCACAAGACTGGGCACTGTCACGTGAGGCCAAACGGGTTAAAGCGCCAGAGATTATCTGGGATGATCCGGATGCTCTGCCTGTTCCGGTTGAAGCCTCCCTAAAAGCCGCCGAATAGTTGACATAACAATTCGTCATGGTGCGCATGATTGCAGCGCTCTGACATAGCTCCTAACCTATCCTGGTACCTCAATCAGGAGACGGGCGTGGCGTTTGAGACTTTTACGTTGTTTTTTATCACAACTGTCCTTGTTGTGCTGGCCCCCGGCGCCGCTGCAGTGGCGGCAGCCAGTCAGGGCGCATCAAACGGGGCCCTGAAATCAATCGCTGGTGCGGCAGGGATCGCCTCCGCAAATGTCGTCTATTTCGCTTTGTCTGCCACGGGCATCGCCGCCCTGATTGTGGCATCCCATACTGTATTTTCGATCATTAAATGGGTCGGCGTGGCGTATTTGATCTACCTTGGCCTCATGGCGCTATTGTCAAAATCAGGCGGATTGGTTGTTAAGTCTGGCAAACCGAGAACCGTTTATTCACTTTATCTGCAAGGCTTTATCATTGAGTTCGCCAACCCCAAAGCACTGCTCTATTTCGCGGCGATCCTGCCGCTATTCATCGACGTCGACCGCCCATTGATTTGGCAATTGCTGATCATGGGTGGCGTAACTTTGTGCATCGACCTGGCGATTTATGCCGCTTATGGGTTGCTCGGAGATCGGTTGACACGCGGAACTATGCCCGGTTGGATCATCGCAACGGTCAACAAAACAGCCGGAACCGCATTGCTTTACGCCGGTTACAAAATGTCACGCATCACCGCGAGCTGATCAGGGTGATCGCCGCTTAAGCCGCGTCTTCATCCTGTTGCTGGCGGTTCCAAAGATGGGCGTAGCGATCGCCCTTGGCGAGAAGGTCGTCATGCGTTCCTTGTTCCACAACGACACCGTTCTCAAGAACCACAATGCGGTCGGCATCTGCGATGGTGGACAGGCGGTGCGCGATGGTTAGAACGGTTCGTCCATGACCCAAACCCTTGAGTTCATTTTGAATTTCCATCTCGGTTTCAGTATCGAGCGCACTTGTCGCTTCGTCCAAAATCAGGATTGGCGGGTCTTTTAGCAATGTGCGCGCAATGCCGACACGCTGCTTTTCGCCGCCCGACAGCTTTAGCCCACGTTCCCCGACGGTGGTCTCATACCCATCCGGCAGGCTTTCGATAAAGTCATGGATTTTGGCCGCCTTCGCTGTCGCTTTGATCTCTTCAAAGCTTGCGCCTTCACGCCCATAGGCGATGTTGTAGCGGATCGTGTCATTGAACAGCACGGTGTCTTGCGGCACCACGCCGATCTGTTCGTGCAGGCTGACTTGGGTCACATCGCGGATATCTTGCCCGTCAATACGGATCGCACCATCACCGACATCGTAAAAGCGGAACAGCAACCGCCCGATGGTTGATTTCCCCGAACCCGATGATCCAACAATCGCAACCGTCTGTCCCGCCGCGATAGGTAAATCAACCCCGCGCAAGATCGGGCGTTCCGCGTCATATCCGAAGAAAACACCATCAAAAACCACTTCGCCGCCTTGCACATTTAGAACATTTGCGTCCGGTTTGTCGGTCACTTCACTCGGTTGTTCTAACAAATCGAACATGGCACCCATGTCGACCAAGGCCTGTCGAATTTCACGATAAACGGTGCCCAAAAAGTTCAGCGGCATTGTGATCTGGATCATGTAGGCGTTGACCATAACGAAGTCACCGACCGTCAAAGCCCCGCTTTCGACACCCATCGCAGCCATCACCATCACAGCGACCAAGCCGCCCGTAATCAGAACCGATTGCCCAAAGTTTAGGAACGCCAATGAGTAGGAGGTTTTAAGAGCTGCATCCACATATTGCTCCATTGCGCCGTCATAGCGATCCGCCTCACGCTTTTCCGCGCCAAAATACTTAACCGTTTCAAAATTCAGCAGACTATCGATAGCCTTTTGGTTCGCGTCCGTGTCTTGGTCGTTCATGACCTTGCGGATCTTCACGCGCCATTCCGTAACGGTGAAGGTGAACCAGATGTAGAGAGCAATGGTCCCGACGACGACTGCCAAGTACCAGACATCAAACAAGAAAAATAGAACCACCGCGATCATAACGAGTTCGATCAACAACGGCCCGATAGAGAACAACAAGAAACGCAGCAGGAATTCAACGCCCTTAACACCACGCTCAATGATCCGGCTAAGCCCGCCGGTTTTACGCGTGATGTGGTAACGCATCGACAGGCGGTGAATATGCGTGAATGTCTCAAGCGCCAGCGCCCGCAGCGCCCGCTGCCCGACCTTCGCAAAAATCACATCGCGCAATTGCTGAAAGCCCACGTTCATCAAACGCGCGAAGCCATAAGCCAGCGTCAGGCCTACGGCCCCAATCGCCAACATCGACGCAGAGCCCTCGCCCGCAAGCGCATCAACCGCGCCTTTATACAAAAGCGGCGTACCAACGGCGATCAACTTAGCAAGAAACAGCACCGAAAGTGCGGCAACAACACGTTGCTTCACCCAAAGTTGGTCATCAGGCCACAGGTACGGAACGACGCGTTTGATAACGTTCAATCCTTGGATTTTTGTACCGTCGAGATTTTCAGATGTTTTGGTCAGACCGCGCATAAATAGCTTTCTTCTAAACTGGCTTGTTTACTTAGTAGCTCAAGAGAGGCTTTGCCAGCCTCTCCCACACGCTAAGGGTGTGTGCTGCAAAATAATTGTTTCCAAATTGGGCCCAAACCGAGGAATCCCTCGTAATTGTTTCAAATTTCCATTTGTTTTCTTGCTCACGCGACGTGCTCATTGTCCGGACCAAATTGGCGCGATAAGTTAATTCTTAACTGGGGTGAGGTTAAAAATGAATGAGTCGTCAGCAGTAAATGCAGGGCATGGCCCTGACCTGTCTGCGTTTGATTGGACAGATGCGTTGCGTCTTGAAGACCAACTGACAGAAGACGAACGTATGTTGCGCGATGCGGCAGCTGAATTCGCACAAAACACGCTTCAACCTAAGGTCCGCGATGCCTACCGCGACGAAGCTGTCGACGCTGGTATCTTCCGTGAGATGGGCGATGCTGGCCTGCTTGGCTTGACGATCCCCGAAGAATACGGCGGCTTGGGCGCGGGCTATGTCACCTACGGTTTGGTCGCACGTGAGATAGAGCGCGTGGACAGTGGTTACCGGTCCATGATGTCGGTTCAGTCGTCCCTCGTGATGTATCCGATCCATGCCTATGGATCAGAAGAGCAACGTAAAAAGTATCTTCCAGGCTTGGCGTCTGGTGAGTTAATCGGTTGCTTTGGCTTGACCGAACCTGACGCGGGGAGCGACCCCGCAGGTATGAAAACCCGCGCAGTGAAAACGGCGAATGGCTACAAGATCACCGGTTCCAAGATGTGGATTTCAAACGCCCCTATCGCGGACGTCTTTGTGGTCTGGGCCAAGTCGGAAGAACACGACGGCAAAATCCGTGGCTTTGTCCTTGAAAAAGGCATGACAGGTCTGAGTGCACCAAAGATCGCAGGTAAGATGTCGCTTCGCGCGTCTGTAACGGGCGAGATCGTGATGGACGGTGTTGAGGTTGGCGACGACGCGTTGTTGCCAAATGTTCAGGGTCTGAAAGGTCCGTTTGGCTGCCTGAACCGCGCCCGCTACGGCATTGCGTGGGGTGTGATGGGGGCTGCTGAATTCTGCTGGCACGCAGCGCGCACCTACGGACTGGATCGCAAGCAGTTCAACAAGCCCTTGGCGCAAACCCAGCTGTTCCAGAAAAAGCTCGCGGATATGCAGACCGAGATCACACTCGGGCTTCAATCAGCTTTGCAGCTAGGTCGTTTGATGGATGCAGGTAAAGCAGCACCAGAAATGATCAGCCTGATGAAACGCAACAACTGCGGCAAAGCGTTGGACGTTGCCCGCGCTTCGCGTGACATGCACGGCGGCAACGGAATTTCAGACGAATTCCACATCATGCGCCATATGGTGAACCTAGAAACCGTGAACACCTATGAAGGCACCCACGACGTCCATGCACTGATCCTTGGACGTGCCCAAACCGGCCTACAGGCGTTTTTCTAATGACTTCTCATATTCGCCCAAACCCTTTCCAATTTGCGCCGCAATGCGCCCCTAACACGCAACCCAGTGTGTGGGACCACCCTTTGACTGAGTTGCCTGAATGAAAGATCTAGCTACAGCATTTGACTATAATCTCAACAATTTGGACCGCTCGGAATGGACGGTTCAGCTTGAGACAGTCGCCGATGAATTCGGCCATGTGGAATCTGTTGGACCAAACCATACCGCGGTTTTGATCGATGCAGGCCGCACCTTGCTGGTGACGTTTGAAACGGTCGCAACTGTGCGTAAAAACAACGATGACAGCGCCCCACTGGGCTGGAGCTTCGTGCAAAGCCACGGTTGGTCTAGCCTTACATTGCTCGCGGAAGCTGGGCCCGATTGGTTCCGCCACCCAGCCGTATTTGGCTATTTTGACCGCATGATCGACGATGGCTTCTTTGATGATTTTGATCAGATCTTGTTTTATGGATCTGGCGCAGCTGGCTATGCGGCCGCGGCCTATTCCGTAGCTGCACCTGATGCACGTGTTCTGGCTATTCAGCCGCAAGCCACACTTGATCCATCGCTTGCCCGTTGGGACCAGCGCTATATCGAAGCACGTCGTTTAGATTTCAAAACCCGATTTGGCTACGCGCCGATGATGGTGGAAACTGCAGAGACGGTATCGATCATTCATGATCCGTCTATCATCGAAGACGCGATGCACGCCTCGCTCTTTCCAGGTGAAAACACCACGCACCTTTCCTGCCCGTACCTCGGCCCAAATGCCGATCGCGCGTTGAACGCGATGGACGTACTGCCCGAAATTATCGAGCTGGCGATGGAAAATGAATTGAACCAGGCTACCTTCGCAACTCTATGGCGCGCGCGGCAAAGCTATGGCCCCTATCTGCGGACCATTATGCATCGCTTGGATGCAGATGAAGAACACGAGAGCTTACTCATGCGACTGTGCCGCCATATGGATGCAGTGGGCGGGCGCCCCGCGTTCAGCAAAAAGCTTGCCGAACTCGAGGCGCGAGGCGTGAGCGTTTAGCTACGCTTGTTTTCGATCATTCGCTGCGCAGTCCGCAAAAGGCGCATGCCAAAATATCCAAGCGCGCCACCAACCGCGAGGCCCAGCGCGGAACCTGAACTGAAGACTGCGCACAGAACGCCAGCAATGATCATCGCGATCATAAAGGCCAACGTGCGCAGCTCTGTGTCTTTCACATCAAAGCTTTCACCCATCATGCGTGCCACTGGGCGCGCCAAGGGTGCTTCGATCATTGGCGTTACGGCGCCCCCGACGACTGCAATCAAAAAACCGAACATTTCTATCTCCGTTATATAGTGGTGTTGATACTGCTGTTGCAAACCGGTGCGGTTTTGGCAAGGGGAACCCTCTGGTCAGTTCCCCCTTCGCGGTGTAATGGGCAGTATGTCCAAGCAAAGCCCAGACCGCCTAACGATTGCGCGCCCTGACGACTGGCACCTCCACCTTCGTGATGGTGCCATGATGCAGGCCGTCGCGCCCCATACAGCAAACCATTTTGGCCGTGCGATCATTATGCCAAACCTTGTCCCCCCCGTGGTGACAGGTGCGCAAGCCGCCGCCTACCGCGAACGGATCATGGCCGCCCTGCCCGATGGCACGCCCTTTCGCCCGTTGATGACCTGTTATCTGACGGAAGAAACCGACGCTGATGATCTGGAAATCGCGCACCGCGATGGCATCATCACCGCCGTAAAGCTTTACCCTGCAGGTGCGACCACGAACTCGGCCTCTGGTGTGTCCGACTTTGATAAAGTGCGCCCCGTGCTAGAACGCATGGCCGACATGGGACTGCCCCTGTGCGTACACGGCGAAGTAACGGACCCGAACATTGATATCTTTGACCGAGAAGCCGTGTTCATCGACAAAGTCCTCAAGCCTATCCGCAAGAAGGTGCCCGACCTGAAAGTCATCATGGAACACGTGACGACGCAGAACGCTGTGGACTACGTGCGCGACAGTCGATCCAACCTTGCCGCGACGATCACGACGCACCACCTGATCATCAACCGCAACCACATCCTCGCGGGTGGGATCAAGCCGCATTACTATTGCTTGCCCGTTGCGAAACGTGAAAAGCACCGCATCGCACTGGTTCAGGCCGCGATTTCTGGCGACAAGCGCTTCTTCCTTGGCACGGACTCAGCGCCACACACAGACGCCAACAAGCTGCTGCCATGTGGTTGTGCGGGTTGTTTTACAGCCATCAACACGATGTCCTGCCTCGCAGAAGTCTTTGATGCAGCTGGAAAAATGGACAAGCTTGAGAACTTCACATCCCTCGCCGGTCCGCGCTACTACGGGTTAGAACCGAACGAGGACACTGTAACCTTGGTTAAGGGCGATCCTGTCGACTACCCAGATCACGTTGATACGGCTGACGGCCCAGTCACCGTGTTTAACCCCGGCTTCCCGCTGCATTGGCGCGTCGAATAATTCTTACCTGAAGAGACTGACATGATCCCTACATCCTTTCCCGACAAAGCCGAAATTGCCCGCCTGACTGCACGTATGTTGATCGAAATCGGCGCGATTGATTTCAATTCCGCAGAACCGTTCACCCACTCGAACGGAAAGAAGGCCCCGACCTATGTGGATTGCCGCAAGCTGATTTCTTTCCCGCGCATCCGCAGCACTTTGATGGATTTTCTGACCGTCACAACCATGCGTGAATGTGGATTTGAGGCATTTGACAACGTCGCTGGTGGTGAAACGGCTGGCATCCCGTTTGGCGCGTTGATGGCAGAACGTTTGGCATTGCCGATGACATATGTGCGCAAGAAACCAAAGGGTTACGGTCGCAATGCGCGTATCGAAGGTGTCATGTCTGAGGGCCAGCGCGTGCTTTTGGTTGAAGACCTGACCACCGATGGCGGCTCAAAGCTGTCGTTCGTTGACGCGATCCGTGAAACTGGCGCGACCTGTAACGCGACGGCCGTCATTTTCTATTACGGTATCTTTGAAGGCGTTGAACAAAACCTCGCCGATCATGGTGTGCAATTGCTACACCTGTGCACATGGTGGGACGTGCTGGCGGAAGCCAAGGCATCCGAATCTTTCGACGCGGCAACATTGACCGAAGTCGAAGCCTACTTGCGTGATCCAGCAGCATGGTCGGCAGCACACGCTTAATTCTTGCAAAAGAGTTAACGGAAATTCTGGACAACCAACCACAATATCTTGCGGTCTGCGCTTTGCGCGGACTGCATTTTGTGGCATTGTCGCTCTCACATCCTATCCACAGCTTTATACAATTTGCGCTGGGTCCACGCGTTTTGTATGACACCCGAGCGGCGCATCGCGGGTTGAGGGGACAAAAATGAACGAGATTTCGACATTTAATGCGACAGGCACGCTTGAGGCCAATGTCGATTCCGCCCCCCATTCCATTGAGGCTGAACAACAGCTTCTGGGTGCGATCCTGACCAACAACGACATCTTTGACCGCGTGTCCGCGATTGTTGGGCCTGATCATTTTTATGACCCCGTCCATGCCCGCATTTTTGAAACGGCTGCGGCACGGATTGCCAAAAACAACCTCGCCTCCCCTGTAACACTCAAGGCGTTTCTTGAAGACGATGAAGGCCTGAAAGAACTTGGCGGCCCAGCCTACCTCGCGCGCCTTGCGGGTGCGGCGATTTCCGCCTTTGCGGCCCGTGACTACGCGCAAATGATCTACGACCTCGCGGTGCGCCGCGAGCTGATCACCGTTGGCCAAGACATTGCAGCCAAAGCCGGTAAAGTCGACGTTGATAGCGAACCCAAAGAACAAATCGTTGAAGCCGAACAAGCGCTTTATAAGCTGGCCGAGCAAGGCAGCACCGAAGGCGGTTTCCAGTCTTTCCTTAAGGCCGTCACAGATGCCGTAAACGTCGCTAACTCTGCCTATCAGCGTGATGGCGGTTTGGCGGGTGTTGCCACAGACCTTATCGATTTGGACAATAAACTCGGTGGGTTACACAAATCTGACCTTCTGATCCTCGCCGGTCGTCCCTCTATGGGGAAGACGTCGCTGGCCACCAACATCGCCTACAACGTCGCTAAGGCGTATAAAAAGGGCAAACTGGCCGATGGCACTGAAGGGTCCGTTGATGGCGGCGTTGTCGGGTTCTTTTCACTCGAGATGTCGGCCGAACAGCTTGCCGGACGTATCCTCGCGGAAGCATCCGAAATTTCATCCCACAAGATCCGCCAAGGTGACATGACCGAAGGCGAATTTCGCCGCTTCGTGGATGCCGCCAAACAGCTGGAATCTTGCCCCCTTTATATTGATGACACAGCCGCCATTCCGATCAGCCAATTGTCCGCCCGCGCGCGCCGCCTAAAGCGGACACATGGTTTGGACTTGCTGATCGTGGACTATTTGCAGCTGGTGCGCGGTACGTCTGAAAACCGTGTGCAGGAAATCGGTGAGATTTCGATGGGCCTAAAAGCCATCGCCAAGGAGTTGCAAATCCCAGTGATCGCCCTGTCCCAGCTGTCACGTCAGGTTGAGAACCGCGAAGATAAACGCCCACAACTCAGTGACTTGCGTGAATCTGGTTCGATTGAGCAAGATGCCGATGTGGTGATGTTCGTGTACCGTGGCGAATACTATACCGAGCGTGAAAAGCCCGAAGACAGCAACATGGAAGCGATGGCCGGTTGGGTCGCCAAAATGGAAGAACTGCACGGCAAGGCCGAAGTCATCATCGGCAAGCAACGTCACGGTCCAATTGGCACGGTTGAGCTGTCGTTCACGCCGGAATTCACCCGCTTTGGCAACCTTGTGAAACCGTGGCAGCAGAACGGCGATCAGGAATTCTAAACCCCACTTGCCCCCCTTCGCGCGGGCTGGCATGAACGGCTTATGAGTACAGGTTTTTTAACAGTTGATTTAGATGCGCTGACCAGCAATTGGCGCGCCCTTGATGGCATGACAGACGTGGAAACCGCTGCCGTTGTAAAGGCAGATGGTTACGGTCTGGGTGTTGCGAAAGTGGGCCGCGCTTTGATTAAAGCCGGCGCAAAGCGATTGTTTGTTGCTGCTGCAGAGGAAGGCGTTGAATTGCGCCAAGCCGTCGGCCCGAATGTGGAAATTTTCGTTTTCTCAGGGCACATGCGCGGCGACACCGACATGATTGGCGACATGATGTTGACCCCGTTGGTCAATACCGTCGGCCAGCTAACCCGCCACCTTGAAGCCCTGCCCGAACACCCGTTTGGCGTGCAACTTGATACCGGCATGAATCGACTTGGGCTTGAGATTGGGGAATGGGCATCCGTTGCCGAAATCGCCCTGTCGCAAAATTGCCGTCTAGTGATGTCGCACCTCGCCTGCGCCGATGAGCCAGACCACGCGATGAACCGCCAACAGCTTGAGCAATTCCACCTCATGACCGACGGGATCGAAGTCCCGCGCTCTTTGGCTGCGACCGGTGGCATTTTGCTAGGCCCTGAATACCATTTCGACATGACCCGTCCTGGGGTCGGCTTGTACGGTGGTGCGCCGTTTACGGATGCGCAGCCCGTGGCCTTTCTGGACCTTCCTGTGATCCAAGTGCGCGACGTCGAAGTTGGCGAAACCGTTGGCTATGCAAACTCTTGGACGGCGAAACGGCCTTCAAAAATCGCCACGGTTTCAGGTGGTTACGCCGATGGTTTAATTCGCGCGTTGTCTGGTGGCGCGAACCTGTGGCATGGCGATCAAGCGGTGCCATTGGTTGGCCGCGTATCAATGGATTTGATCACTGCAGACGTAACCGACTTGCCGGAACTTCCCGGTGTCCTGTCCGTCTTGAACCAAGATCAAACTGTGGATGCGTTGGCGGAACGTGCGGGAACCATCGGATATGAAATCCTCACGTCGCTCGGCCCACGCTATCAACGTCGGTACGCTGGCGGATGAGCGCAGTTCTGGCCTCAATTGGCGCAGCCGTTTTGGGGTTCTTGGCCGCAATCGGACGTTTGGCCGTATTTACAGGACAGACCGTAAGCCATTTGGTACGTCCGCCATTTTATGGGCGCGAATTCGGTAATGCGTTGTTGCAGATCGGTTATTTCTCTCTTCCAGTTGTTGGCCTGACGGCGTTTTTCACAGGCGGCGCGTTGGCTTTGCAAATCTATTCCGGCGGTGCGCGTTTCAGTGCCGAGGCCGTGGTCCCGCAAATCGTTGCTATCGGCATGGTCCGTGAACTCGGCCCTGTTCTAGTCGGTTTGATGATCGCCGCACGTGTTACGTCATCAATCGCGGCTGAAATCGCGACCATGAAAGTGACCGAGCAGATCGATGCGTTGGTCACACTTTCGACCCACCCGATGAAGTACCTGACCCTGCCCCGCGTTTTGGCGGCGACGTTGGTGATGCCCCTGCTGGTTGGCGTTGGCGATATCATTGGCATCTATGGCGGCTTCATCGTTGGCACAGAACGCCTTGGGTTTAACGCGGCTGCCTACCTACAAAACACCGCCGATTTTCTTGAACCACTCGACATTATTTCATCGCTTGTGAAAGGCGCCGTCTTTGGCTTCATCGCAGCCCTGATGGGGTGTTACTACGGCATGAATTCAGAACGTGGCGCGATGGGCGTTGGACGGGCAACCAAGTCTAGCGTCGTTGCCGCCGCCATCCTGATTTTGGCGGCGAACTTCCTACTGACGGAGGCATTTTTCTCCGCATGATAGAGCTTACAAACGTCCACAAATCATTTGGGTCTAACAACGTCCTGCGCGGTGTGAACCTGTCCGTTCGCAAGGGCGAAAGCATGGTTGTGATCGGTGGATCTGGCACCGGAAAATCCATTCTGATCAAATCGATTTTGGGCTTAGTTACACCTGAAACCGGCACAATCGCTGTCGATGGTAAGGACGTGAACAAAGGCGACCGCGACGCGTTTTTGGCGCGGTTTGGGATGCTGTTTCAGGGGGCTGCGCTGTTTGACAGCCTTCCCGTTTGGCAAAACGTAGCCTTCCGGCTTTTGCGGGGCTCGTTGAAGAAACCTAAAGATGAAGCGCGTGAAATCGCGATCGAAAAACTGCGCCGTGTTGGGCTGACACCTGATGTCGCTGACCGCCTTCCTGCCGAGCTTTCAGGCGGCATGCAAAAGCGCGTCGGCCTTGCCCGCGCCATTGCCGCTGAGCCCGAGATCATCTTCTTTGACGAACCCACAACCGGCCTTGATCCAATCATGGCAGGTGTGATCAACGATTTGATCCGTGAGATCGTGACCGAAATGGGTGCAACGGCGATCACGATCACCCATGACATGACCTCCGTGCGTGCCATCGCCGATAAAATCGCGATGCTTCACGCGGGTAAAATCCGCTGGACCGGCCCTGTCGGTGACATGGATACGTCTGATGATCCCTACGTTGATCAGTTCATCCACGGCCGTGCTGAAGGGCCCATTGAGGCCGTGCGCTAATGGACTTGGACTATCTCACGCTTGCGCTCATCGTCCCCTTGGGCATTCTAATTTACATAGGGTGGCCGCGTGGCAAACGCTGGGCGCGCATTTGTTTGATCCTTTGTGTCGTTATCCTTCTTTGTGGCGCAGTTGCGTTCGGCCTGTATGTCAATGTAATGGGGCAAGCTAATTGGTCGCTTTAGGCCTGCGGAAAGGGCGTTAGATGGGATTAATAATAGTCATCGGAGTGATTTATTTAGGCGGCCCCTTGGGGCTTTTCTTTCTGTTGGTCGGTGGCATTGGAATGTAT
Source organism: Octadecabacter temperatus (assembly GCF_001187845.1). Lineage (NCBI taxonomy): Bacteria > Pseudomonadati > Pseudomonadota > Alphaproteobacteria > Rhodobacterales > Roseobacteraceae > Octadecabacter > Octadecabacter temperatus. The sequence continues at coordinate 1,982,372 of NZ_CP012160.1, forward strand.
CGCCGAAAGACGCCCGGGCAGTACGGATGGCCAGGGCTTCTTCTAATTCTCGGTATCATCCTGGTCTTGATCGCCGGCTACTTTGCGATAGAGCTTTCAAACACAAACCTAGGTCTATGAAACCTTAACGTTCTGATATCCCTCGCTCTCGAGGGCGCCCCCCTTAGGGTTCGATGCACCCAAAACGCGAATCGCAACATTGTCGCCACAACAGGCATTTTAACTAAGTACGGTGAGCGACACTGTATATATGACACACATACGATCACACCTACATCATCATGAGATTCTCAGTTGATCGACCCCGTGCAGAATCAGCTTGTTTCACAAGACAATCCTCACAATCACCTGTTATTGTTCCGGTTTTCCTGACCCTGCTGCTATTTTCAGGTTTTTCCCCTTGGGTCCTAGGCAGCTTTCCGCCTAAGATAGCGTTAACTTTTTTGTAGTGACATAACAGCCTGGGGGTGAACGTGTCTGATCGTTCTTTGGTGGCAAGTGGCCACCGTGTTTTGCATTCGATTTCTATGGTCCTGATCCTCGTGATCGGACTTGCTGCGCTGGCGTATACTGCCGCTTGCGCATTCGGCTTGGCCCCATGGCTGACGTTCACTGCCACGTTTGGTGATGTCTTTGTGCCGCTTGCCGGAATGTACACCCAGATCGTTGTGACCTTCATCCTTGCATCGCTGTTCTTCTTTATGCCCAGCGCAGGTCGCATCATGTCTCTTGAACGGTCGCATCGCAACTTCAAACTCAGCATGGAAGACGTCGCACGGGCCTATCACCTGTGCCACACTGCGGACCGTTCTGGGATTTTCACAATGTCGTCTGAATTTGACGCTGTACGTGAGCGCCTCGCCTACCTGCGCGACCACCCTGATCTGGACAGCCTTGAGCCATCCGTCTTGGAAATTGCCGCGCAGATGTCCCATCAGTCCCGCGAGTTGTCCGACATCTACAACGACGAGAAAGTTGGCCGCGCCAAGACATTCCTGCGCCAGCGTCAGGAAGAAGCCGAGCGTCAGCAGCAGCTAATTGTTGAAGCCCATCACAACCTGCGCGACATTCGCAAATGGTCCCAACAGGTTGAGCTGGAAGAAAGCGTTGTTGCGTCCCAACTGTCGCAACTTGAAGAACAGCTTGAAGCAACCCTGCCATCGCTGGGCTACACGCTTGGCAAAGAAAGCGCCGAGATCGTTCCGCTGCCACAAAAGCCTGCCGCCGAATAAAGCGTGGAATTTCTAGCCGACCTCGCGGCACTCTTCATCCGCTTTACGATCGGTGTGATGCGCGTGGTTATGCGTTTGATCGGTTTCGGATTTTCGAAAACATGGATCGCCAGCCACGCGGAAACCGTGCGCAACTGGGGTGTCGCACTAACGGTCGTGATGGTCATTTATCTGACTTTCGGCGTGATGCGCGCAGCGGTGCCCGCCCTTGCCACACCTTGGCTGACCCTGCTTTACGAATGGCCCGTTATCATATTCGCGTTAATCGCCTGCCTCGTCGGATTAACGATGAGCGAATGGGACGTCACCTATTATGACCCCGACCCCACCATGCATGCCTTCAAACCAGACGAGCTGGCCCCAGCACACACCGCTGGCCCAGTCACGACCCCGCCGACCCGTCACGGTGCGGGCATTGTGGCGCTCATCTTCTTGGCCTTGGTGATTGGCGCAATCTTTAGCGGGGTAACATCCCAACGCCACGAAGCATCTCTCGCCGAAAAGCTATGTGCGCAGGCAGACGCGCGGATTTCTGATGGCGCAGAGCAAGCTGTGCGTGATGGTGAAGGCCTGCTGGACCGTGTGCTTGGGACACAAACCGCTGATCGTATCCCTTGCGCCGACGACTAAGCCTTGCGAGCGCGGGCTGAGACCGTCAAATAGTCGGCAACGACAAAGGACGCTTCATGCTCAACATTCTACGCATCGCCAATCTTGCCCTGCTGATCCTGTTTCCAATCGCATGGTTCGCCCCGCTTTTGCGTGCGGCACTGCTGCCAATCTTTGGCATGGACGAGATTTCGGTCATCTCAGGTTTGCAAAGCCTCTGGGGAAGCGACGCGATCCTTGCGCTAATCGTCACGTTCTTTGCAATCTTCGCGCCCTACCTAAAGACCATCGGCTTGGCCTTGGTGCACTTTGACCTGTTGAAGGCCAAAGTGCTACCCGTGTTGGGCTACTTGGGAAAACTGGCGATGGCCGACATTTTCCTCATCGCGCTCTATGTGGTTGTCGTAAAAGGCGCGGGCCGCGTGACGGTTGAGGGCGGCTGGGGGCTGTATCTGTTCACTGGCTGCGTTCTGGCGTCGATCCTGATTTCCATTTTCACGGCCCGCCACCTTAAAGCGATCCAACAATGATGAACCGCCGCGCATTTATCGCCACGAGCTCGGCTGCCTTGATGTCCGGTTGCACCGCGCGCGGGTTGTTTACCGCCCCCATCATCGGTGGGGTGTTCGACAATCAACCCATCTTGATGGCAACCAACCGCGCATCCTTTGAGAGCTCGGAACATATCGACGGGTTGAACTTTTACGACCTTGATGTCGCCGTGCCGCGTAACCGCATCCCCGGAGAGGTTCCCGTCGAGGGCGAAAATGCCTTTGCTCTATCGCGCCAACGACAGGTGACGTCGGACCAAGACATCAAACGCGCGCTTGGCCCAGTTGGCGGCGATCCGTTGGTGATTTGGGTGCACGGATTTAACAACACGTCGGCTGAGGCGGTCTATCGGCAGGCCCAGATGGTACAAGATACCGGCATGCGCGGGCCGCAACTGTCTTTCGTTTGGCCATCTGCGTCTACCGCCAGCGGATACCTGTTTGACCGTGACAGCGCATTGCAATCGCGATCGGCCTTGGAAGACTTGTTTGTGCGGTTGGGACGCATTTGGGGCGGGCCGATTACGCTCGTCGCCCATTCGCTCGGTTGCATGTTGGCAATGGAAGCCTTGGTGCGGATGCGCCTGAAAAACCAACCCGTGGTGTTGGACAGCTTGATCCTGTTGCAGCCCGATATCGCGCCTGATGTGTTTAACGCGCAAGTGAACGATATCTCACCGCTTCCCAAAAACTCACTGCTTGTGGTTTCGGGCCGTGATCGTGCGTTGTTTGTCTCTGCGCGCTTGGCACAAGCCCAAAACCGTGTTGGGGCAGACGTAGACGACGTAGCAGCCTACGAAGCCTTGGGGTTCCGCGTCGTCGATCTGACAGATATCCGCGATGCGGAAAACAACCACCTTGTTGCACTGACATCCCCCACCGTGTTGGAATTCCTACGCGATAACATCGCAGGCTGATCTCAACCACGCTCTTGCGTTACATTTAAAATAGAATAAAACGTGAACATGGCAAAAGATATCACCTTCACCTGCACCGCGTGCAATGCTTCCACAACCAAATGGTCGGGGCGCTGTGACAGCTGCGAAGCATGGAATACCATCGAAGAAGTTAAGCCCCTGACTGGCGGCCCGAAGTCTAAAAAGGCGATGGGTGGCGGGCGTGGCAAGCAGATCAACCTCACTGACCTCGCCACGCTTGAGGCCGAGCCACCGCGCACCCTGTCTGGTGTAGGTGAGCTGGACCGCACTTTGGGTGGCGGTTTGGTTAAGGCCTCAGCGATTTTGGTCGGCGGTGATCCAGGTATCGGGAAATCAACATTGCTGTTGCAGGCGGCCGCACGGTTTGCCCGCAACGGGTTGAAGGTGCTTTATATCTCGGGCGAGGAATCTGCATCCCAAGTACAAATGCGTGCGCGGCGATTGGGCCTAACGGAAAGCCCTGTGAAACTGGCGTCCGAAACCAACCTGCGCGATATCCTCACGACGCTCGAAGCTGAAAAGCCCGACTTCGTGATTATCGATTCCATCCAAACCATGTGGCTCGATACGGTTGAGGCTGCGCCGGGGTCTGTGTCCCAAGTCCGTTCCGCCGCGCATGAGCTGACAACATTCGCCAAGCAAAACGGCATTGCCGTGGTTCTTGTAGGACATGTCACCAAAGAAGGCACCATCGCGGGCCCGCGTGTTGTGGAACATATGGTCGATACGGTTCTCTATTTTGAAGGCGAACGCGGTCACCAGTTCCGTATTCTACGCGCTGTCAAAAACCGCTTCGGCCCTGCCGATGAAATCGGTGTGTTTGAAATGACGGGCAAAGGACTGGCTGAGGTGAAGAACCCGTCTGCGATGTTCTTGTCAGAACGCGGCGACCCAGCACCGGGATCCGTTGTCTTTGCAGGCATCGAAGGCTCGCGGCCCATGCTGTGTGAATTTCAGGCGCTTGTCTCGCCCTCCCCCCATTCGCAACCGCGTCGTACGGTTGTTGGCTGGGACGGTTCGCGTCTTGCGATGATCCTCGCTGTCCTCGAATCCCGTGCGGGTGTGCCGTTTACCGGCCTAGATGTGTACCTAAACGTCGCTGGCGGCATGCGCGTAACCGAACCAGCGGCTGATTTAGCCGTTGCCGCTGCGCTAATTTCCGCCCGTGAAGACGCGGCGCTACCTAAAGATTGTGTTGTTTTTGGCGAATTAAGCCTCTCTGGTGGCCTACGGGCCGCACCTCAGACGGAAAATCGGTTGAAAGAAGCGTCAAAACTTGGTTTTACCTCCGCTATTACTCCGGTTCGTGCGAAACGTGGCGGGGATAGCGGTGTAACGATGCGTGAAATGCGTGACTTGCACAGCTTCGTGGAACAAGTATTCGGGGAAAGATAACCCCGCACAGCAAGACAAGGCGACAAATTCATGGGCGATTTCACCATCATCGACGGCGTGGTCGCCATTGTTATTATTCTGTCGGCACTGCTGGCCTATTCACGCGGCTTCGTGCGCGAGGCACTGGCCATCATGGGCTGGATCGTTGCCACGGTCATGGCATTCATCTTTGCGGATCAAGTCACACCACTCGTGCGTCAGATCCCCGTTGTTGGCGATTTTATCGGTGACAGCTGTGAACTCAGCGTGATTGCAGCCTTCGCTGCCGTATTCGCTGTGGTTCTTGTGATTGTCTCAATCTTTACGCCACTGTTCTCATCGTTGATCCAGCGATCCGTTTTGGGCGGCTTGGACCAGGGCCTCGGGTTCTTGTTCGGCGCATTGCGCGGCATTTTGTTGGTCGCTGTGGCGTTCTTTGTCTATTCAACCGTTCTGCAAAGCCAGAACATCCCAATGGTCGAAAACAGCCGCGCGATTGCAGTGTTCTCAAATATGACGGGCAGCATCGAAGAGCGCGACCCAGAAGCCGCACTCGGCTGGATCACAACGCAATACGAACAACTCGTTGGTGAATGTGGTGAGCCTGTTGAAGAAGTCGAAGCGGCACCCGCTGAAAACTAAGGCCTAGCGCCCGCGAACTGCGCGGGCCAATCCGATCACAACCAGTAGAGCGGCTGACACGAAATAGGCAGGAACGCCGAGTTCGATGAAGTCCTGCATTTTGCGAAATGCCTCAATCGGGTTGCCGCCTTCTGGCAATGGCAATCCCATTTCTTGTGCTTGGCCGCGTGCGTTCAGGACGGTCTCAGCGATGAGCGCAAATGGGATCCCGCCAGCAACCAACATCAAGACACCTGCTGAGCGCTGCAAAATAATGGCAACCGCAGCTAAGCCAGCAAGAGCAAAGCTTGCAAAGAACGCCCAGCCCCGCCACGGCAGGTCCGTGAGCGAAATTTTGTCACCCAGCATGCTGTAGGGGCTCATGTCTTCCCCGAAAATTGACATCCACGGCATGAAAAATGATCCCGCCATGATCGCTGCTACGACTAGTCCAAGCATAAAACCTCCTGCTTTTGGGTGACCCTAGCGTTGCCAATAGCCAACAGCCAAGCCCAAGTTACTTTCTTCTTTATCCTTACGTGACACTTTCACGACAAAGGGTTAAACCCCCCTCAACGCAAACCCTCGGATTCGGAGCTGCCCCCGTGCCCATGAGCCTTCGCGACCAAATGCCCCCTGCCCATCCTTTTGATGACGATAAATTAAAAGAAGAATGTGGTGTCTTCGGCGCCGTGGGGGTTGAAAACGCAGCCTCTGTCGTCGCCCTTGGCCTTCACGCCCTGCAACACCGCGGCCAAGAAGCGGGTGGCATTGTCACCCACGACTTCGCCCACGGTTTTAGTTCAGCGCGCCGTTTCGGATATGTCCGCGACAACTTTACCGACGCAGAAACAATGGCCACCCTGCCCGGCCCGATCGGAATTGGCCATGTGCGCTATTCCACGGCTGGCTCTAAGGGTGCGACGCAAATTCGCGACGTGCAGCCCTTCTTTGGTGAATTTTCCATGGGCGGTGCTGCGATTGCGCACAACGGCAACATCACCAATGCGCTGGCCCTTCGTAAAGAACTGGTCGAACGCGGCTCAATTTTCCAAAGCTCATCTGACAGTGAATGCATCATTCACCTGATGGCGCGGTCTATGGGCAAAAAGATTCCGGATCGTATGGAAGAAGCCCTGCGCAAGGTTGAAGGCGCGTTTTCCGTCGTCGCCATGACCCGCACCAAATTGATCGGCTGTCGTGATCCGTTGGGTGTACGCCCATTGGTTCTTGGACAGCTTGGCGATGGTTGGGTTCTGGCGTCTGAAACCTGCGCACTGGATATCATCAACGCCACCTTCGTGCGTGAGATTGAACCGGGCGAAATGGTTGTTATCAACAGCAAAGGCGTTGAATCCCACTTCCCATTCCGCCGCGCCAAGTCCCGTTTCTGCATTTTCGAACACGTCTATTTCAGCCGCCCAGATTCAATTCTTGGCGGCCGTTCTGTTTATGAAACACGCGAAAACATTGGACGCGAGCTGGCAAAAGAAAACCCCGTTGATGCGGACCTCGTTTGCCCTGTTCCGGATTCCGGCACCCCTGCGGCGATCGGGTATAGTCTTGAATCAGGTATTCCCTACGCGATGGGCATCATCCGTAACCAATATATGGGCCGCACGTTCATTGAACCATCCGAGAGCATCCGCAACATGGGTGTCCGCCTGAAACTCAACGTGAACCGTGCGCTGGTGAAGGGCAAACGCATCATTCTTGTGGATGACAGCGTTGTGCGTGGCACCACGTCCCGCAAGATCAAGGAAATGATCCTTGAAGCGGGTGCAGCCGAAGTTCACTTCCGCATTGCGTCCCCACCAACGGCATGGCCGTGTTTTTATGGCGTCGACACGCCCCAGCGCGAAAAGCTGTTGGCGGCCACGATGACTGAGGAAGAAATGCGCACGCATCTTGGTGTCGACTCGCTGAAATTTATCTCGCTCGACGGGCTGTACCGCGCTGTTGGTCAGGCCAAACGCGATAATGCCTCACCGCAGTATTGCGATGCGTGCTTTAGTGGCGAATACCCCGTGAAGCCGGCAGATATGCTGGAACAGGGATTTGAGATGAAAACCGCTGCCGAGTAACCCTTTACTTTAACTAAGAAATCTAACTTTGAAACGCCCCTGATTGCGTCTGGGGTGCTTCGCTGCAGATGGCGCACCGCGCCGCATCATCGGCTAGTTTACGCCGACGTTAAGCTGCAAAGCTCGACATTGCTGCATCGCAGCATTACCTGCGCCTTTGGATTATCAAAGGCCAAATCAATGTCGACCGAGACCACAAGCCCAGAAACTGCACAAAGCGCGACGCATTTCGATGCGATCGATCTGTCCAAACCCCAACTTTTGGGGTTGTTTAGCGGCGGCGACGGGCCGCGTGCATTGCTGCGCTCACCCGACGGAACCATCACGACTGCATCCGTTGCAGATGCGACCCCCTTGGGCGAAGTCGTCGCGATTACGGACACCTACGTTCTGCTGCGGGACGCAGACGCGACTATTCGCCGCCTGATGATGCCCGTCTAAACACGGCTCGCGGGATTGCAAAGCGCCGCCCACACACCTAATGAGACGCCATGAAAACAGCACTCATCACAGGCGCATCGCGCGGTCTTGGCGCGGCATTGGCGGAAGCCCTTGCCCCTACTCACCACATCATCGCAGTTGGCCGCACGACAGGCGCGCTCGAAGACCTCGATGATCGCATCAAGGCCATTGGCGGCGATGCCACGCTTGCGCCGATGGACATCTCAACGGATGCGGCGATGCAACAGCTGTGCCGCTCGATCTTTGATCGCTGGGGCAGCCTTGATTTGTGGGTACACGCTGCCATCCACGCAGCCCCGCTGACCCCCGCAAGCCACATCAACCCCAAGGATTTCGCCAAATCCACCGACATTAACATCACGTCTACATCACGGATGATCTCCTATGTCGCGCCGTTGCTTGGTGCGGACGGTAAGGCCGTCTTCTTTGACGATGCACGCGGCGGTGAAGCCTTTTTCGGCAGCTACGGCGCAACGAAAGCCGCGCAAATCGCGCTGGCGCGGTCTTGGGAAATCGAAACCGCCAAAACCGGCCCACGGGTTCAGGTTTTGACGCCAAATCCGATGCCAACAGCCACCCGTGCACGGTTTTACCCCGGTGAAGACCGCGCGCCCTTGGCGGACCCAAAATCCGAGGCCGCGCGCCTGCTGCCGGACATCCTCGCCTAATAGGTCGAACGCGAGTCTTTGATGCAACGCCTTTAGGGGTGCTTGCATCCTATCTGCGTTGGACCATTGCCGCACTCTGTCCCCTGTCTTAACAAGGCATAAAAAGGGGCAAATCATGCGTATTCTCATTACCAACGACGACGGTATCAACGCCCCAGGTCTGGCTACGCTTACGGCAATCGCACATGAGGTTGCGGGACCGAGTGGCGAAGTCTGGACAGTCGCCCCTGCGTTTGAGCAATCCGGCGTTGGCCATTGCATCAGCTACGCCGCCCCCACCATGATCGCCAAACTGTCTGATCGCCGATATGCCGCCGAAGGCTCCCCCGCTGACTGCGTGTTGGCTGGCCTTTACGACGTGATGAAGGATGCCAAGCCTGATTTGATCCTGTCCGGTGTGAACCGTGGCAACAACGCCGCCGACAACACGCTTTATTCCGGCACCATCGGCGCGATCATCGAGGCCGCAATCCAAGGCGTGAAAGGCATCGCCCTCAGCCAGTTTTTCGGCCCCGAAAACAAAGGCCTAGATGACCCTTTTGAAGCGGCCGCCAAACATGGTGCCGCGACTGTCCGCGCCATTCTAGACAAAGGCATCTGGACCACGGACGCCTATAAAGTCTTCTACAACGTCAATTTCCCACCCGTCGCAGCCGCCGATGTCAAAGGCATGCGTGTGGCGTCCCAAGGGTTTCGCGAAAACACACGCTTTGGCATGAAACCGGATGTCGCCCCAAATGGCCGCCGCTTTCTTTGGGTTACCGGTGGGCCGCAAGATGAACCGACGGGCGCTGGCACAGACGTCACTGCCAACCTTGATGGGTACACCTCAATCACGCCGATGCGGGCTGATCTTACCGCGCATGACCTGCTTGATGACTTGACGGATCGTTTGACATGAACGCCATGAGCACCCGCGCCGAACTTCAGATGCAGTTCCTGTTCGCCCTTCGATCAAAGGGGGTGACAGATGCACGTGTCCTGACCGCGATGGAAAAAACCGACCGCGCGATGTTCGTGACGGGCCATTTTGCCGATCGCGCCTATGAAGACATGCCGCTGCCGATTGCCTGTGGCCAGACGATTAGCCAGCCGTCCGTGGTTGGGTTAATGACGCAGGCCTTGCAGATAAATCCGCGTGACAAAGTTCTCGAGGTCGGAACAGGATCAGGCTATCAGGCCGTCATCCTCAGCCACCTTGCACGGCGCGTTTACACCGTTGATCGCCATAAAACGCTGATGAACGAAGCGCGCAATGTATTTCAAGCCCTTGATATCACGAACCTTACTGCATTTACCGCAGATGGATCGCACGGGCTACCCGACCAAGCACCGTTCGATCGTATCCTTGTCACAGCCGCAGCAGAGGACCCACCGGGACCACTTTTGGCTCAACTCAAGGTGGGTGGGATTATGGTTTTACCTGTTGGCCAGTCGGACTCCGTGCAGACGCTTATCCGCGTCACACGGTCTGAAACAGGCTTCGAATACGAGGAATTACGCCCAGTGCGCTTCGTTCCCCTGCTTGAGGGCTTGGGAAAAGACTAAATTAGCGTTATAAGGCTGAAAAAGTTGGGCAAAAGACCCGACACATTTGAGGAGCAAGTCATGGGCAACCCGCGTTTTCCAAATTCACGGCGTGTAATGTTCGCATCGGTCGCGCTACTGGCGCTTGCCGCATGTGATGAAGACGGCAACATCCGAGGTCAAAATTTTGACTGGGATATGCGCAACTTGGGCGGTGGGTTTGACACCACAGACGCCGCGCGCAACCTCGCCGCGCGCCCACGCCCTGATGATCGCGGCGTTATTTCTTATCCGAATTATCAAGTGGTTGTGGCCGAACGCGGTGAAACCGTGCGCCAGATTGCTAGTCGTTTGAACCTTGATGCAAATGAATTGGCGGCCTTCAACGGCGTAGATGCCGACATTCCGTTGCGCCGCGACGAAGTTGTGGCCCTCCCTGCCCGCGTTGCTGAACCGTCCCCTGCGACGGGCGCGATCACCAGCGGCCCGATCCAACCACCCGAAGTGAATGTCACTTCGCTGGCGTCTGACGCGATCGACCGCGCAGGTGTGCAAACGACAACGCCTGCTGCTGTAACGCCTGCGCCGCAAACTGGCCGTGAGCCTGGCCTGCACCGCGTTGCACGTGGCGAAACGGCCTTCCAGATTGCGCGTCTTTATGATGTGCCAGTCGCAGCCTTGGCTGAATGGAACGGTCTTGGCAGTGAACTGACAGTTCGCGAAGGCCAGCAATTGCTGATCCCTGTTGCAGGTGCAACACCACCTAGCCCTGCAGCCGCAGCGGCCCCCGTCGTCGAAGCACCAGGCACTGGATCCGTGACACCGACACCGCCAAGCGCTGTAGTGCCACTACCGCCCGTTGATGTGACACCAGAAACGCCGGAAACTGCGCCAGTAGCCCCTCCTGCGCCTGACATCGGCGAGGTGACGACCCCGTCGCCAGCCACGAGCGCACCGTTCATTCTGCCGGTAAACGGATCAATCATTCGCGAATACAATGCAGGTCGCAATGAAGGCATCGACATCGGTGTGCCAGCTGGCACAACCGTTAAAGCCGCAGCTGCGGGTACGGTTGCCGCGATCACGCAGAACACCAATGGCGCCCAGATTATCGTTGTCCGCCACACAGGAAACATCCTGACGGTCTACGTGAATGTCAGCAATCTGACTGTGTCCAAGGACGATAGCGTGTCTCAGGGACAGGGCATGGCCTCTGTTGCGGAAGGCTCACCGAGCTTCCTGCACTTTGAGGTGCGTGATGGGTTGGAAAGCGTCGATCCGGCGGACTACCTGCCCTAAATCGACACACCCTTACGACCCGCAAGGCTATATTTTAATGCCTTTACGACCTGCTAGGTCGACAAAATACTGCCAAGCGACGCGACCGGACCTACTCCCTCGCGTCGCTTGCCATTCAATGGCTTCCGCGCGCAAGGTTTCATCGTCAATCGTGACACCGTGCGCATCGCAATAGCCGCGGATCATCGCAAGGTACTCGTCCTGATCACAGGGGTGGAAACCCAACCACAGCCCGAAGCGATCCGACAGGGATACCTTTTCCTCAACAGCTTCAGACGTGCTGATGGCCGTTTGCTGTTCGTTCTCGATCATGTCGCGCGGCATCAAATGGCGGCGGTTGGAGGTCGCATAAAGAACAACGTTTTCGGGCCGCCCTTCAATCCCACCATCAAGCACCGCCTTCAGCGATTTGTAATGGGCATCGTCATGGCCAAAGCTAAGGTCGTCACAGAACATGATGAACCGTTCAGGACGACCACGTAAAAGCGCCAGACAGCGACCAATGCTGGGCAGGTCTTCGCGTTGAACTTCAACGATCTTCAGGTCTTTGTGGGTCGCCTGAACGTCGCCGTGTATCGCTTTGACAAGAGAAGACTTCCCCATACCACGCGCGCCCCAAAGAAGCGCGTTGTTAGCAGGTAAACCTTTGGCGAATTGCACCGTGTTCTCGTGAAGCGTGTCGCGGGATCGGTTGATGCCGACCAACAAAGACAGGTCAACACGGTTCACCGTTTCAACGGGCTGTAGACGGTCTGGGCCAGCGTGCCAAACATAGGCAGAAGCAGTGAAGTCTGGGACAGCAGCCGGCGCTGGGGCCAATCGCTCCAGCGCCGCTGCAATGCGTCCTAAGACTTCATCGTTCACGTGTTGGCCTCATCGTTTTCATCGATGTCTTCGCCCTCTTCTTCGTCTTCAAACCACAGACCTTCGGCCCGCAATTTCGCTTCGCGCTTTTTCTCAACGCGTGTCACGAGGAAGATGGAGATTTCGTAAAGACCGTAGACCACCACAAACAAAATCACCTGCGTGATAATATCTGGGGGCGTCACCAATGCGGCAAGCAACAGAATACCAACAACCGCGTATTTACGCACGTTGCGCAGGCCCTCAGCGCTGACCAAACCAGCCTTGCCCATCAGGGTTAGCAGCACAGGTAGTTGGAAACACATGCCAAAGGCCATGATGAATTTCAGCGTGATATCGAGGCTTTCGTTCACCTTACCGAAGAAGGTAATGCGAATGCCCTCGGCCACAGGCGCAGCTTCTGGCACGTTCTCAGGCAGATCGCCTGTAACAGAACGCATCAGGTCGGCAATCAGGGATGGAACATCCGCAAAGCCAAGGAAGAACGCCATCGCCAGCGGTGTGACGACGAAATGTGCGAACGATGCGCCAAGCAAGAACATCAGTGGCGATGCGATCAGGAAGGGCAGGAACGCGCCCTTTTCTTTGGAATAAAGCCCAGGCGCCACAAAGCGCCACAGCTGGTACCCGATGACTGGGAACGCCAACACAAAGCCAAACACCATCGAAATTCGGAACAAGGTAAACAGATATTCTTGCGGAGAGGTGTACTGCATCGTCGGGCTTGGATCGCCCAGCTCACGCAATGTCGCTTCAATCGGTTCGAGCAAGAATTGAAGGATCGGTTCGGCAACGACGAAGGCAATAACGATGCCCACGATAAACGCCATGACCGCACGGATCAGTCGCGTGCGCAGTTCAGCCAAATGTTCGATCAGCGGCGCTGCGCTGTCTTCAATGCCGTCTTCGTTTGTGTCGGTATCGCTCATTTCGCGTCCTTGCTCGGCGTCTTAGCCTTCGGCGTGGTTTTCTTGGGGGCAGGCTTTTTAGCAGCCGCCTTCTTCGCAACAGGCTTTTTCTTCGCAGCTGGCTTCTTGGCTGCCGGTTTCTTAGCAGCCGCCTTCTTAGGCGTCGCTTTGGCAGCCTCAGATTTCGCAACCGACGCCGCCTCAGCAGCCTCTTGCGCCTTTTCAGACGCCATGCGGTCTTCGGCGGCTTTCGCCATTGCTTTGTCGATCTTTTCTTTATTGGCAGCGCGCTCATCCGATAGTTTGGATTTCAACGCTTCCGTTTCACCGCCGCCCTTAAGGGTCGACTTCACGGCCCCCTGTGATGCTTCGCGGATCTTATCGACGCCGAACTTTTGCGGGTTTGCAGCGGCTTTGATGGTTTTGTTGATGTCCTTCATGCCCGTTTCATCGGCAGCGGCATTCATTGCGCTGGAAAACTCCCGCGCCATGCCTTTCGCCTTACCAACGAATTGGCCGACCTGTCGAAACAGGTTCGGAAGGTCTTTCGGGCCGATGACGATCAACGCCACGACCCCGACAACCAACATCTCCATCCAGCTTAGATTAGGCATTCTACGCCCCCCGCTCTGTGTAGGTGTTCACAGGTGACTTAAACTTTGTCTTCGTCGGACGGTGTCACGTCTTTAGCGTCTTCAGCGAGTGTTTCTTCAAGCTCTTTGCCGCCATCATCAACGCCCTTTTTGAACGCTGTAATGCCTTTGCCAACTTCGCCCATCAGCGACGAAATCTTGCCGCGTCCAAACAGGACCAGCACAACAACTGCGATCAAAAGAAGACCCGGAAGGCCGATATTATTAAGCATGTATTCTCTCCAAGAGTGGCAGGCGGTTTTGCCCGCATTGGCTTTGCAGAACATAGAAGTAGTGATGCATCTCGTGTTTTGGAAGGGGAAAAGTGCATTTTGGTCCCCTAATACACAAGGGTTTGGCTGGTATTGTGACACTTTTCTGGCAGTTGACAGATTTTTGGCATAAGTTGACTTCAAAGGAGCCTTTCCATGCGACGTGCCGACAGATTGATGAACTTGATTCGACACCTGCGCGACGGGCACTTGCACCGCGCCAGCGACTTGGCTGAGGCGATGAAAGTATCCGTGCGTACAATCTATCGCGACATGGACACGCTGGCGAAATCGGGCGTACCCATTGAGGGGGAGCGCGGCACAGGCTACCGCGTCACAGCCGCAATCACCCTGCCCCCGCTGAACCTGTCGATGGCAGAGCTTGAAGCCTTGCACGTTGGTCTTGCCGCGATGAGCCAAGCACAGGACACCGACCTTGCAGCGGCCGCATCAAGCCTTGCATCAAAACTGGATGGCGTCTTGCCCGAAGAAAACGCCCCACGGTCCTTGGCCGTGTATCCGTTCGCGGACGCCGCACGGGGCTTTCAGCATTTACCCAAAATTCGCAGCGCCATTCGTGCACGCCAAAAGCTACTGATCAATTTGGGGGTGCGTGATCGCACAGTGCGCCCGCTTCAATTGGATTATTGGGGCCGGCTTTGGACCTGCATCGTTTGGTGTGACACGACCCGCAAATTTGACGAGCTACGCATTGACCAGATCACGTCACTGCGCATTTTGCCGAGCTTGTTTGTCGAAGAAGAAGGTAAACGACTTGAGGACTACCGTTCAGGCCGTGCGCGGGAAGATGAAACAGCGGTCGCGCCGGATCATCAACCATAGGATCGTACCCTTCTTGGGCAAGAAGACTGACGGAATGACCGCCTTCATTTCAGTTCCGTCATCCAAGCTGAACTCCACAAGGCTTTCAAACCCCATAAAGCGTGCGCGCTTCACCGTGCCGCGCACAGGCGTGCCCTCGGCGATGGTCGCATTCGGGCCTTTACCGTGGCGGTCAAAGTCGATTTTGACGTGTTGGGGGCGGATAACAATATCCACAACCGTTCCGTCAGCCATGCCTGGCACAAGGAATTGACCAAAGTCAGTTTGCGCCAAAGCGCCGTTAACTTTAGCGGACACACTGTTGATATCACTAAAGAAACCAGCGGCCTCTTTATCAACGGGTGTATTGTAGATGTTATAGGGCGCGCCCCGTTGAACGATCTTACCGTTGCGCATCAACGCGATCTCATCCGCCATGCGCATGGCTTCGCCAGGTTCATGTGTGACCAGTAAAACGGCGGTGCCTTCTGCCTTCAACACGTCCAGTGTTTCATCGCGAATATCGTCGCGTAGGCGGTCATCTAACCCGCTGAACGGTTCATCCATCAACATGATGCGCGGGCGTGGTGCGAGGGCACGGGCAAGGGCCACGCGCTGCTGCTCGCCACCTGAAAGCTCATGCGGGTAGTTGTCGATGTGGGACAGCATGCCGACTTTGCCCAGCAGTTCTTCTACCCGAGCGCGATTTTTTGATGCACGACCTTTCAGCCCGTAAGCAACATTTCCAGCAACGGACAAATGAGGGAATAGCGCGAAATCTTGAAACATCAGGCCGATACCGCGCCCCTCAGGCGGGACACGGTACTTGCCGTCGCAGATCATTTCCCCATCAACGAAGATCGACCCAGACTCCTGCGTCTCAATCCCTGCGATCATGCGCAGCGTGGTCGACTTACCGCAGCCAGACGGCCCAAGCAGACAGGTCACCTGCCCCGGCATCACTGACAGCGACACATCATCCACCACACGCCGCCCACCAAAGCTGCGCATCAGATTGCGAATTTCGAGGCGGGGCGTATCCGTCACTAACTAAGCCTTTAATCCTTACCGAATAAATCGGGTATAGATCGCAGATAGCAACGCACCCAGCTCAGGGCAAGTGTCAGAGCGTCGCGTTTACAGCGCCGCCGTCGAGCAACAGGTTTTGCCCAACGATAAAGCCTGCGTGCTGGGAACACAGAAACGCACAAGCAGCGCCAAATTCCTCACGGGTGCCGTAACGCCCCGCTGGAATGGTCGCTTCGCGGTTTGTTTTGGCCTGATCCATGGAAATGCCCTGCGCCGTACTAACGCCCGTATCCAGCTGGATCGCACGGTCCGTCGCGTGAATACCCGGAAGCAAATTGTTGATCGTGACACCACTGCCCGCAACTTGGCGCGATGTTCCCGCTACAAACCCCGTCAATCCCGTGCGGGCAGAGTTGGACAGGCCGAGCGCAGGAATGGGGGCCTTCACCGAACCGGACGTGATGTTCACGACACGGCCCCAGCCTTTATCAATCATGGCAGGCATCAGTGCCGTTATCAGCGCGATCGGTGTCAGCATGTTGGCATCAAGCGCGGCAATGAAATCATCGCGGTCCCAATCAGACCACATCCCCGGAGGCGGCCCACCCGCGTTTGTCACAAGAATATCAACATCTTGGGCCGCATCAATCACAGCCTTTTGGCCCTCAGCCGTTGTTACATCCGCGACCACTGTCACAACATCAACGCCGTAGGTTTCGCGAATCTCTGCGGCAGTTGCCTCCAGCGCGTCGACACCGCGCGCGTTCATAACCAAATCAACGCCTTCAGCTGCCAATGCCTCGGCACAGCCGCGCCCCAAACCCTTTGATGACGCGCAAACCAATGCCCGCTTACCTTTGATGCCCATGTCCATTGAAAAGTCTCCCGTTTGAGGTCATTAGCTTTCATCAGCAATCGCCCATCACAGGACCGATCGTTGACCATATTTCGCCCCATTTCTAAGGTAAGTTTCTTAGTAATGGCCACCCTTGTTTGAGTAGAGTACCCCGAATGCCTGAAACTGCCCGCAACACCATCGCTGTTTTCGCGTCCGACATGTTCGTTGTCACTGACGGCGTCGCTGAGGGTGACGGCATTGCATTCATGGACGAGCTCGTCCTTGATGACGTTTATCAAATGATCGCGGACACGCCCCGTAAGGCCCTAACTTACGAAAAGGGTGACGGAACTGCGTTTGTGATCGCCGACGACTCCGAGATCGGAGCGCCAGGAAATTTGCTCTACCTCGACTGCGTCATCACGCTTATGGCGCCAGACAGCACAACCTACGAAGCGCTGATCTTGGTTGAAGTCGAAGGCGATGAAGCGGCAGAAGTTTATCTAATGCCACTGGCCAATCTGCAGGCTGAATATGATTACCGCCTTGTCGGTGCGGACCGCGATACGGCTGCGGCCAAGTTCGGCGATGTTGCTTGTGTGCGATTTGCCCGTGGTACGCACATCACGCTGGCATCCGGCGCACAGGTTCCAATTGAAGATCTCAAAATCGGTGACCGCGTGCTGACCCGCGACGCTGGACCGCAAGAAATCCGCTGGATCGGGGAAACCACTTTGCGCGCAGTCGGGGATTACGCCCCCGTCGTGATTACCGAGGGCGCATTGTTCAACACCCGCGACTTGGTTCTCAGCCCCGATCACCGCCTGTTTATCTATCAACGCGAAGACAAGCTTGGTGCTGGCCGATCTGAGGTTCTTGTCAAAGTGCGCCACCTCATCAATGACGACACCGTCTATCAGAAGGATGGTGGGTTTGTTGATTTCTTCCAGATCCTTTTTGACGATCATCAGATTATCTACGCCGAAGGCATTGCCGCTGAAACGTTGCTGGTTGATGCCCGCACCCGCGCTGCTCTGCCGGCTGAGGCAGGCGCGGCCGAACACATGGACGCTCCGCATCGCGATTTCGAAGTGACCGAAAGCCTCGCCAACCGCCCAGATATTGTGTCGCTTTTGAAAAAGGCGTCCTCAAGCTAGTCCTATCAACACGTAGTCTTGATTGCTCTTGTCGAGGTGTCCCGATATAGCGCGACACATGACAAATCGCCCTGACCTTCCCGCTGAAATTGCCCGCCGCCGGACCTTTGCGATTATTTCGCATCCCGATGCCGGTAAGACGACCCTGACGGAAAAGTTCCTATTGTTTGGCGGGGCGATCCAGATGGCGGGTCAAGTGCGTGCAAAAGGCGAAGCGCGCCGCACGCGGTCCGACTTTATGCAGATGGAAAAGGACCGCGGCATTTCCGTTTCGGCCTCTGCGATGTCGTTTGATTACAAACACTTCCGCTACAATCTTGTGGATACACCGGGTCACTCTGACTTCTCGGAAGACACCTACCGCACGCTGACGGCCGTTGACGCGGCTGTTATGGTGATTGACGGCGCCAAAGGCGTGGAATCCCAAACGCAAAAGCTGTTTGAGGTCTGCCGCCTGCGCGATCTGCCAATCTTGACGTTCTGTAACAAGATGGACCGCGAAAGCCGCGATACGTTTGAGATTATTGATGAAATCCAAGAAAACCTTGCGATTGATGTAACCCCAGCCAGTTGGCCCATCGGCGTTGGCCGCGATTTTATTGGCTGTTACGACATCCTGCGGGATCGTCTTGATATTATGGACCGCGCGGATCGCAACACAGTTGCCGAAAGCATTGAGATCAACGGGCTCGATGACCCGAAATGGGAAGAGCATGTCTCAGCTCCCCTCCTCGCGCAGTTCCGCGAAGAGATTGAGATGGCGAAAGAACTGCTGCCGAAACTCGACCCAAAAGCGGTTCTTGAGGGCACGATGACCCCGATCTGGTTCGGCTCTGCCGTGAATTCGTTTGGCGTGCGTGAATTGATGGAAGGGATCGCCAACTACGGCCCCGAACCCCAGCCACAAACCGCACAGCCGCGTACCATTCTGCCCGAAGAAAAGAAGGTCGCGGGCTTCGTGTTCAAAGTTCAGGCCAACATGGACCCAAAACACCGCGACCGCGTAGCGTTCGTGCGGATGGCGTCCGGTCACTTCACCCGTGGGCAAAAACTGACCCACGTGCGCAGCAAGAAACAGATGACGATTTCGAACCCCGTTCTGTTCCTCGCATCAGACCGCGAACTGGCTGAAGAAGCATGGGCCGGCGACATCATCGGCATCCCAAACCACGGCCAATTGCGCATCGGGGATACATTGACCGAGGGCGAAGCGTTGCAGGTTAAGGGCATCCCGTCCTTTGCACCGGAACTGTTGCAGGGCGTGCGCGCAGGCGATCCGTTGAAGTCCAAGCACCTTGAAAAGGCGCTGATGCAATTCGCCGAAGAAGGTGCCGCGAAGGTCTTCAAGCCATCATTCGGTTCCGGTTTCATCGTTGGTGTTGTTGGCCCGCTTCAGTTTGAAGTTTTGGCCAGCCGCATTGAATTGGAATACGGCCTGCCCGTCCGATTTGAACAATCCCAGTTCACATCAGCACGTTGGGTGTCTGGCGACAAAGACGCGGTTGATAAATTTGCTGCGGCCAACAAACAGCACATCGGCACGGACAGTGACGGCGACACCGTTTACCTGACGCGCCTGCAATGGGACATCGACCGCGTTGCACGCGACTACCCAGATGTTGCCCTCACCGCGACCAAGGAAATGATGGCCTAGCCTGAGTCCGATCCGCAACAACTCGCCGATCAGAAAATCTTGTGCTGGTTCACGTGCCGTAAGCGTCTTAGAATCTCGACCAACAGTGACGGAGTTTCCAAATGCCAAAGCCCACAGTTTCAATGTTTGCCCTTTCCGCCCCCCTGACCATCGGGGCGTCTGTTGTTTGGGCAGATGACAACGCGGCCCAATGGGACCTCCTTTCGCAAATCGAAATCGAAGAGATTGTCACTGAAACGTCCTACGAAGTGCGCAAAGTATTCCCGTCTTCCATCGAAAACGGCGTTGAGCAGTTCGACATCAGCGGCTACCTCGTTCCGCTGAATGAAGGCGCCGAGATTTCGGATTTCATTTTGATTTCAGACATGGGCTTCTGCCCGTTCTGCGGATCGCCCGAACACGGCACGTCTTTGCAGGTGTCCATGGCCGCCCCGATTGCCTTTGAAGAAGGTAAACGCGTGACCCTTCGTGGCGCATTGGAAACGGTAACAGATCCCGAAACATGGCAGACCACGCTTCTTAGCGGCGCGCACGCGCTCTGACCCTACGCAACCGCGTCCAGCCTGATGGCCAAATCTTGGATGTCCCGTCGCGCGGGTTGTTCACTGGTAATCGCGGGATATTGCATACCTCTGACAAAGTCATGGGCGCGGCGCTGTGGAAGCACCGCGCATGGATTTGTTGCACGCTGAACTGGCAAAATAGGCGCCGCGATGTGATGAGCGGGCGTAACTGGACGGAGCTGTTTTTCCTAGATGAAGCTGTCGCAATGGCGGCCGGCCACCGCCCCTGCGCATATTGCAGACGATCACATTATAACGCGTTTTTAGATGCTTGGGGTGAAAACTTGAAAGCCCCGCAAATGGACGCCGTGCTGCACAATGCGCGCGCTGTTCACGGGGCCCGCCGCCTTCAGACCCACAAAGCCGAAGCACGTGACCTGCCCGATGGGACGTTTATCAAAACTGACCGAGCCTATTTGCTGTCGAATGGGGCGGCTTTCCCTTACGCGCCGACGGGTTACGGCGCAGCGAAACCACGGCCAACGGGCCTTGTTTGCGTTCTGACCGCGCCCCCGATGATTGCCGTGTTGCGTGGCGGATATACCCCCCATTTGCACCCCTCCGCAGGCTAACCCCTTTGTTTACTTGACGTTATCACGCCTCGGACGTAGGTGTTTGCCACCCAAAAGGGCAGGCAATACGGCCAGCCCAGCCGCGTGACGATTGCGGCTTACTGCTGCAAACTCCGCGAAAGGATTAAATTGACCAAATTCAGTGACTTAAACCTCGACAAGAAGGTCCTCAAGGCCGTCGAAGAAACCGGCTACGAAACGCCGACCCCTATTCAAGCTGGGGCGATTCCCCCTGCCCTTGAAGGTCGTGACGTTCTTGGCATTGCCCAAACGGGTACCGGTAAAACCGCCAGCTTCACGCTGCCGATGATTTCCATGCTTAAGCGCGGCCGCGCACGGGCGCGTATGCCGCGTTCCTTGGTGCTGGCCCCAACGCGTGAATTGGCAGCACAGGTTGCCGAAAACTTCGATGCCTATGCCAAGCACACAAAACTGACGAAGGCCCTGCTGATTGGTGGCGTTTCGTTCAAAGAACAAGACGCGCTGATTGATCGCGGCGTTGACGTTCTGATCGCGACGCCTGGCCGCCTGCTTGACCATTTTGAGCGCGGCAAGCTGATCCTGTCTGACGTGAAAATCATGGTCATCGACGAAGCTGACCGGATGCTCGACATGGGTTTCATCCCAGATATCGAACGCATTTTCGGCCTGACACCATTCACGCGCCAAACATTGTTCTTCTCTGCGACGATGGCACCGGAAATCGAGCGCATTACCAATACGTTCTTGTCCAACCCAGCCAAAGTCGAAGTGGCCCGTGCGGCGACGACGTCTGAGAACATCAAGCAAGGTGTGGTGATGTTCAAAGGCGGCCAAAAGCAGGCCGTTGAAAAACAGAAGCTGCTGCGTGACCTGATCAAAAGCGAAGGCGATGAATGCCGCAATGGGATCATCTTCTGTAACCGCAAGATCGACGTAGATGCTGTTGCAAAATCCATGACCAAGGCGGGGCTTGATGCCTCCCCTATTCACGGTGATCTGGACCAAACGCACCGGATGAAGACCCTTGCAGGGTTCCGCGATGGTACGTTGCGCTTCCTCGTGGCGTCTGACGTGGCAGCCCGTGGTCTTGATATTCCGAACGTGTCCCACGTGTTCAACTACGACGTTCCGAGCCATGCTGAAGACTATGTTCACCGGATTGGTCGCACGGGTCGTGCGGGCAAAAAGGGTACAACAATCATGATTTGCACCCCGCGCGACGAGAAGAACTTCGATGACATCGAACGTCTTGTCGAAATGACAATCCCACGGGTCGAAATGCCTGGCGGAACGCCGAAAGCTGTCGCTGCGGATGAATCCAAACAGGATTCAGCTCCAGCTGAGGACAAGCCAAAGCGGACTCGCATTCGTGGTGGACGTGGTCGTAAAAGCGATACTGCAAAAGCTGAAGCTGCACCCGTTGAAGTTAAGGCAGAAACGCCGAAGCAAGACGCACCAGCGCCCAAAGCCGAAGAGCCTAAGGTGGAAGCACCAAAAGCAGCTGAAGCGCCACGTCAGGACACAACAGACAAGCCCAAGCGTTCACGCGGCGGGCGCAATCGTGGTGGCGGCGGAAACCGTGACAACAATGATCGCGGTCCTAAGATCGTCGGCATGGGGGATAGTGCCCCCGATTTTATCGCCAAAAGCTTTGACGAGCGCCACGGAAGCTAACCAATGATACCAGCACGTTACTCACATATCTTGTTTGGTTTAATTCTGTCGTTTCTGATGACAGGGGTTGTGTCTGCCATCGTGACAGTGCGTGCGCTCCCGCCCGAAATCCCGTTCTTGGGCGCATGGTTCGGTTCATGGATGTCGAGTTGGGCGATCGGATTTCCGGTCGTGCTGTTCGTTGCACCAATCACGCGTCGCTTGGTTGCCAAACTCACTAAGTAATTGACGAACATACCTAAACAAAAAAGGCCCGCACACTGTGCGGGCCTTTTGCGTTATGTCGTCAGGTCTTAAGCCAGACGTGAAATCACAATCGTCACTTCTGGCTTTTTACCGATCTCACCTTGGGCGCTTTTGCGGGTTACGGTGCGCAGCTCTTTTTCAAGCCTCACATCATCCGCAATCGTCTTGTCGTCAGCACGACCCAAGAACTGGCTCAGGTCTTCTTCCAACACGTCCACCAAAGGCGCGTTGTTGCGGCCCATTTCGGACAGACCGGACACTTCGCACCACGGATCGCCAAGCGGGTCGCCGTTTTCATCGATGATCAACGTCACCAGCACATGGCCGTTCAGCGCCATACGGATACGGTCGCGGATCACGCCGTCAAACTGGCCGACCTTTACGGAGCCATCCAGATACATGCGGCCGGTTTCGATGTGCTCAACCACCTTTGGTTTGTTGCCAGATAAATCGATCATCATCCCGTTCACAGCCAGCACGCCCTGCACGCCAGCGGTTTCCGCGACTTTGACGTGTTCGCGCAGGTGACGGTGTTCACCATGCATTGGGATCACGGTCTGTGGTTTGATAAGATCACGCATGACGTCCAGATCAGGACGGTTCGCGTGGCCGGAAACGTGGTAAAGTCCGCCACTGGAATCGTCGACGACATCAACGCCCAACTCACTGAATTGGTTCATAATATGGATGACGCCCTTCTCGTTTCCAGGAATGGTTTTGGAAGAGAACAGGAACGTGTCGCCCTCTTTCATCGTCAGCCCCATGTACTTGCCATTCGCCAATTGCGCGGACGCTGCACGGCGCTCGCCCTGCGATCCGGTGACCAACAGCAACACGTTTTCACGCGGCATGCTGCCAACGTCTTCTGGTGAAATCACCGTTGGGAAATCATCCAGAATGCCGACTTCAGTCGCGGCTTCGACCATGCGGCGCATGGAACGGCCCAACAAACACACGGAACGACCCGCACGGTCCGCCGCCTGTGCGATCGTGCGAACACGGCTGACGTTAGACGCGAATGTTGTCGCGGCTACCATGCCTGTGGCTTCTTTCAAGAAACGTTCAATCTCAGGTCCGACAGTGGACTCCGAGCGCCCCTCTTCGCGGGAAAACACATTGGTGGAATCGATCACCAGCGCCTTAACGCCGTCTTTGCCAAGGGATTCCCAAAGATCGTGGTCGAACGGCTCACCAATACCGGGGTTCACGTCGATTTTGAAATCGCCTGTGTGAACAATGCGCCCGCCCTTGCTGTCGATCACAAGACCGGAGCTTTCAGGGATAGAGTGTGAGATTGGCACGAAACCAACTTCAAACGGACCCGCCTTCACGGTTTCAGGCCACTTGCCGACGGTCTTAACCGTTTTGTCGGAATACCCGTGTTCGGACATCTTGCGGCGTGCAAGGTTGGCCGTGAACGCACGCGCATAAATCGGCGCGCCAAGGCGTTCGTAAAGGTGCCCGACAGCGCCAACGTGATCTTCGTGGCCGTGGGTAATAAAGATCGCTTCAATCTGGTTCTTGCGTTCTTCAAGCCAGCTTACGTCTGGCAGGATCAAATCCACGCCAGGTGTGCCGTCCATATCGGGGAACGTGACCCCAAGGTCCACGACGATCAGGCGTTCTGCATCCGCAGGGCCATAGCCGTAGACATAACAATTCATACCGATCTCGCCCGCGCCACCGAGGGGGAGATACATCAATCTAGCTTTAGTCATTTTAGTTATTGTTGTCCTTGTTGAACCTGTGGATCACGGTCAATCCGTGCATCGTCAGGTCATCTTCAATTGTATCAAAAAGGGCGTAACCACTTGAAAACAGTGGGGCTAACCCTCCAGTTCCTACGACAGTCATGGGGCGGTCGTACTCACCCTTAATTCTTTCACAGACGCCATTGATGAGGCCGATGTAGCCCCAGAAAACGCCTGATTGCATGCAATCCACGGTGTTGGTTCCGATGACGGATTGCGGTTTGGTAATATCGACATGGGGCAACGCTGCGGCCGCTTGGTGCAGTGCCTCAAGGCTGAGGTTCACACCGGGCGCAATGACGCCCCCCACATAGGCACCATCGCTTGCCACCACATCAAATGTGGTCGCAGTGCCGAAATCTACGACGATCAGATCTCCGCCGTGGCGATCATATGCCCCAGCGGTGTTGACCAAACGGTCGGGCCCAATCGCAGTGCCTTCGTCCACGCGCGGCGGCGTGGGCAGCAGGCAATCTGGCTTGGACACCACATAGGGACGCGTGTTGAAATAACGGTCCGCCATGACGCGCAGGTTGAACACAACGCGCGGCACCGTGGACGAGATTATAACCTCGTCGACTTGCGCATCAATCTTGTGATGCGTCAGCAGCGTGGTCCACCAAACGAAATACTGGTCCGCCGTGCGTTGCCATTCGGTTGAGGTGCGGAATGTGCATAGGAATTCATCCCCGTCCCAAAGGGCGAAGACTGTGTTGGTGTTTCCTGTATCAATGCACAATAGCATGGTCGTTCCTTAGTGTAGCCTTTTAGAAAAAGACATCCCCTGCCGCGATTTGGCGCGTGCCTTTGGGTGTGTTGAGCACCAGATAACCGTTTTCATCCACAGTTTCAAAGCGCCCCGTAACTTCTTCGTTTGAAAGACGTGCCGTAATTGTCTCACCAATACGGGCAGCGCGATCAAGCCAAGCGGTGCGGATCCCGTTAAAACCGTAAGATGTTAGTTGAGCGTCCCAATGCGCGAATGCTGGCGCTAAGTGTTTGAGGAAGGCGTCTGGCGTGACGTCCTCGCCAGATTCGCCCTTTACGGACACCGGGTAAACCGCGCCGCCTTCGACTTGGGCGATGCTTGGGGCTGCGATCAGATTTACCCCGATGCCAACCGCCACGCCCCACATCTGGCCCTGCACCATCAGACTTTCAAGAAGGATGCCGCCAACTTTTCCGCTATTTAGCAAAACATCATTGGGCCATTTCAACGCCAGTGTTGGCCCCTCGCCCATCACGCCGCGAAGCGCGTCATGCAGTGCCAATGCAGCGACAAAGCTGCGCAATGGCGCGATTACGGGGTTCGTACAAGGGATTGATAGCGTGCCGTAGAAATTGCCTTCGGGCGCGACCCATGAGCGACCACGACGCCCCCGCGACGCAGTTTGGAGTGTGGCTGTGAACCAAGTCGCGTTCGGGAACTGCCCCGCTTCTTGGCGAGCAACATCAAGTGTCGAAGAAACTTCTAGGAATTGCTGATGGCCAACCCCAGCTGGCCATTCAGGAACCTTAGTTAACAAGTGCGAGCGACGCAGCTTCGGCCAGTGGCTCAATCCCAAACAGATTGATCACGCCGAGGATCATCACAGCAGCAGATGCCACCAAGAAGCCCCAGAGAACAGGTGATCCGCTGGCATCCAACTGCTCGTCCTGTTCAGTGCCGAAGTACATGAAGAACACGATGCGCAGGTAGTAGAACGCGCCGATTACGGATGCGACAACACCGGCAACAGCCAACCAAGCGAGGCCTGCTTCGTAAGCGGCCTGCAGCACGTAGAACTTACCAAAGAAGCCGAGCATTGGTGGAACGCCTGCAAGTGAGAACAACAGGATCAACATCGCGAGCGCCTTCACAGGCTCACGCTTGGAATACATGTTCAAGGACGCGATATTTGTGACCGGAACGCCGTCTTTTTGCAAAGACAGGATGAACGCGAAGGTACCGATGTTCATCGCGACATAGATCGCGAGGTAAACCAGCATCGCCTGCACGCCAAACGCCGTACCAGACGCCAGGCCCATCAAGGCAAAGCCCATGTGCGCGATGGAGGAATACGCCATCAAGCGCTTGATGTCAGTCTGGCCGATCGCGGCGATCGCACCAAGGAACATGGAAACCACAGACAGGAATGCGATGATTTGCTGCCAGTCGGAAACTGAATTGCCGAATGCGTCATGCATCACCCGGGCGAACAAGCCCATCGCAGCGACCTTCGGGGCCGTCGCAAAGAACGCAGTCACCGGTGTTGGTGAACCCTCGTAAACGTCTGGCGTCCACATGTGGAACGGCGCTGCGGACACTTTGAACGCGAAGCCAGCGGACATGAACACAAGACCGAACAGCAACCCAAGGGACACGCCATCAGACGTCGCCTCTATGATGCCCGTAAACGCGGTGGTGCCTGCGAAACCGTATGTCAGGGACGCCCCGTAAAGCAGCAAACCGGACGACAACGCGCCAAGCACAAAGTACTTCAGGCCAGCCTCAGTGGATTTCACAGAGTCGCGACGCAAAGACGCAACGACATACAGTGCCAATGACTGCAGCTCGAGGCCCATGTAAAGCGACATCAAATCGCCAGCCGACACCATCATCATCATACCGACAACGGACAGTGCGATCAGGATCGGGTATTCGAACCGCAGCAGGTCACGCTTCGCCATGTATTCTTGGCTCATGATCAGAACGGCAGCGGCAGCCAGCAAGATCGTAACCTTGGCGAAGCGGCTGAATGCGTCATCCACGAACATGCCGTTGAAGGCTGTCGTTGTCCCCTCGCCCGTGGTGCCGATCCAGAATGCCAAAGCGACAAACAGGCCGGACGTGATCCAGACCAGCAGCGTCGCCGCTTTGTCTTTCACCGTGTAAACCGCGCCCAGCATTGCAGCCATCGCAAACAGCGACAGGATGATTTCGGGCAGGATGGTGTTCAGGTCTTGGGACAACATCAATTCAGTTCCTTAATGCGAGGCCACAGATGCAGCGGACGGCGTGAAGGCCGCTTGTGCAGTTTCAACTTGGTCAACCAGAGCGGCGACCGATGGCCCGATAATATCGGTGACAAGGCTGGGGTAGACACCCAGCAGAAGGGTCATGATGACGAGCGGCGCAAAGATCCAACGCTCACGCGTGTTCATGTCAGTGATGGATTTCAGGCTTTCCTTGATCAGATCGCCCATGACAACGCGGCGATACAGCCACAGCGCGTAAGCCGCCGAGAAGATCACACCCGTTGTCGCAACAGCCGCAACCCAAGTGTTCACTTGGAAGACCGCCATCAACGTCAGGAATTCACCAACGAAGCCAGACGTGCCAGGCAAACCAACGTTGGCCATCGTGAAGAACATGAAGATCAGCGCGTAGGCCGGCATCCGGTTCACAAGACCACCATAGGCATCGATTTCGCGTGTGTGCATGCGGTCGTAAATCACGCCAACACACAAGAACAACGCACCAGAGATAAAGCCGTGTGACAGCATCTGGAAGATCGCACCATCAAGGCCCTGTTGGTTGAACGTGAAGATACCCATCGTTACGAAACCCATGTGGGCGACGGATGAATAGGCGATCAGCTTTTTCATATCTTCCTGAACGAGCGCAACAAGCGATGTGTAAACAATCGCGATTGCGGACATCCACAGCACCATTGTGCCCATGACCTCAGACCCGATTGGGAACATCGGCAAGCTGAAGCGCAAGAAGCCGTAGCCACCCATCTTCAACAGGATCGCAGCCAGTACGACAGAACCCGCTGTTGGCGCTTGAACGTGCGCATCTGGAAGCCATGTGTGGACAGGCCACATCGGCATTTTCACCGCGAAGGAGGCAAAGAACGCCAGCCACAGCAGTGTCTGCATGCCACCGATGATCTGAATGCCAAGGATTGAGAACGTGTCAGTGCCGAACGGGAAGCCCATCAGGGATGGAATATCCGTCGTGCCTGCCGCTGAATACATGCCGACCATCGCAACCAACATCAGCACAGAGCCGAGGAAGGTGTAGAGGAAGAACTTAAAAGAAGCATAGATGCGGTTCGCGCCGCCCCAGATGCCGATGATCAAGAACATCGGGATCAGGCCAGCTTCAAAGAACAGGTAGAACAGCACCAGATCGAGCGCCATGAACACGCCCAGCATCAGCGTTTCAAGCAACAGGAATGCAATCATGTATTCTTTAACGCGGGTGTTCACGGTCCAGCAGGACGCGATCACGATTGGCATCAAGAACGTAGTAAGCATGACAAACAGGATCGAAATTCCGTCGATACCCATCTTATAGGTGAAGCCCATGATCCATGTGCGTTCTTCAACGAACTGGAAATCAGTGTTGCTCGCATCAAACCCGAACAAGATGAACAGCGACACAAGAAACGTCATCGCCGTGGCGGCCATTGCTACCCACTTGGCGTTGCGCTGTGCAGCTTCGTCGTCACCACGCAGGAACAGCGCCAAAATTGCCGCCGCGATTGCGGGGATGAATGTGGTGATGGAAAGAAGGTTATCCATTATTCATAGCTCCCCGTGATGGTAAAGTAGGTCAGGATCACCACGATCCCGATCACCATCGCAAACGCGTAGGTGAAGACGTAACCGGACTGCGCGCGGCCCGCGAGTTTTGTCAGTTTTGGAATGATGCCCAGTGCAATCCCGTTCAAGCTGCCGTCGATGACATTGCCATCGCCGCGCTTCCACAAGAAGTTACCAAGCCACATCGCTGGCTTCACGAAGATCGCATCGTAAAGCTCATCAAAGTACCATTTGTTGAGCAAGAAGTTGTACAGCGGTGCCTGCTGTTCTGCCAGCTTGCGCGGCAGATGCGGGCTGCGGATATAGAACAACCATGCCGTCGCAAAACCAAGGATCATCGCAAAGAACGGTGACAGCTTTACCCAAACCGGAACGAGGTGTGCATCGTCCAATGTGGTGTTGTCATGCGCCACATAGATCGCGCCCTGCCCTGGCTCACCGTCGAACACGTAGTGCGTTTCGCCGTGGTCATCCGTTTCAGTCGCGTGAGCGTCGTCAGCGTGCGCAACTTCTTCGTCGCCGTGATGTTCGTCAACGGTTGCTGCATGTTCATCGTCTGCATGTGTTTCGTCTGTGTGACCGTCCATCGCGTGATCATCGCCATGGCCTTGCTCAGCGTAAGCAACACCAAAGTACTGGCCCACGTATTTCGCGTTCCCAAAGAACGGCTTGTAGAAAACCATACCGGCAAAGATTGCACCGACAGCAAGGATCGCGAGCGGAGCCAGCATAACCTTTGGCGATTCATGGGCGTGCTCATGCGTGTGCTTGTCGCCACGTGGCTTGCCGTAGAACGTCAGGAAAATAAGGCGCCAGCTGTAGAATGATGTGAAAAGCGCCGCGATAACCAGCATCCAGAAGGCGTAGCCGCCAGCGGTGCCAGCATAAGCACTTTCAATGATCGCATCTTTGGACACAAAGCCCGCGAACCCAACCGGGAAGCCGATATACAGCAGCGGAATACCAAAGCCCGTGATCGCCAAGGTGCCGATCATCATGGCACGGAAAGTCCACGGAAGCTTGTGACGCAAACCACCATAGTTCCGCATGTCTTGTTCATGGTGCATTCCGTGAATCACAGAACCCGCACCAAGGAACAACATCGCCTTAAAGAAGGCGTGTGTGAACAGGTGGAACATCGCGACGGAATACACACCAAGACCAGCGGCCACGAACATGTACCCGAGCTGCGAACACGTGGAATAGGCGATGACCCGTTTGATGTCGTTTTGCACTAGGCCAACCGTCGCGGCGAAGAACGCGGTTGTCGCGCCAAGGAACACGATAAAGGATGTCGCTGATGGTGCGAATTCCATGATCGGGGACATGCGGCAGACAAGGAAAACACCCGCTGTAACCATTGTCGCAGCGTGGATCAGCGCGGACACAGGTGTCGGGCCTTCCATCGCGTCTGGAAGCCAAGTGTGCAGGATCAACTGCGCCGATTTACCCATCGCACCGATGAACAACAGCAGGGCAATAACCTCAGCCGCGTTCCAATCGCGCCACAAGAAGTGCAGCGTTGTTTCCGCGATCGTCCCTGCTTCAGCAAAGATCACATCGAAGTTGATGGAACCCGTGACGTAGAAAATCGCAAAGATACCGAGCGCAAAGCCAAAGTCACCCACACGGTTGACAACAAACGCTTTAATCGCAGCGGCGTTGGCGGATGGTTTCTTATAGTAGAAGCCGATCAACAGATAAGACGCGACGCCCACACCTTCCCAGCCAAAGAACATCTGCACAAGGTTGCCCGCTGTCACCAGCATCAACATCGCGAAAGTAAAGAACGACAGATACGCAAAGAAGCGCGCCTTATACGGGGTGTCTGGGAACTGTTCGTCGTGGGCCATGTAGCCAAAGGAATAGAGGTGAACCAGCGCAGAAACCGTGTTGATCACGACCAGCATGATCGCGGTCAGACGGTCAATTCGGATGCCCCATGATGTGTCCAATGTGCCGGATTGGATCCAACGCATGATGTCGATGGTGTAGTAACCATTATCATGTGCGGACGCATCGAACGTCAGCATGATCACCCAAGACAGGAACGCCGCCAAGAACAACAAGCCCGTGGTCAGCCACTGTGCCGCTGTCTCACCGATGATTTTCCAGCCAAAGCCGCCAATGATGGCGCCGACCAATGGGGCGAATAGGATTATCTGTTCCATTAGTCTTAGCCTTTCATGACGTTGACATCTTCAACGTCGATGGTGCCGCGGTTGCGGAAGAAACATACGAGGATCGCAAGGCCGATCGCGGCCTCAGCGGCGGCGACCGTCAGGACGAACAAGGTAAAGACCTGCCCGACGAGGTCACCCAGGAAGGATGAGAATGCGACCATGTTGATGTTCACTGCCAACAGCATCAATTCGATGCTCATCAACAGGATGATGACGTTCTTACGGTTCAAGAAAAGCCCGAAGATGCCGATGACAAACAGCGATGCTGCGACCGTTAAGTAATGTTCAAGTCCGATCATGATTACAGCCCCTGCCCCGGTTTAACGTCTTTGAGTTCCATCGCCTGCGCCGGATCGCGCGACATCTGGGTCATCACGTCTTGGCGTTTCACATCTGTGCGGTGGCGCAGTGTCAGTACAATCGCACCTATCATTGCGACCAGCAGGATTAGACCCGCGAGTTGGAAGATCAGGAAGTATTGATCGTACATGATCAGGCCAAGCTGTTTGGTGTTCTCAGCATCAGTAATCGGCTGCGCAAGACGGCTATCAACGCCGTCCGAGAAGCCCCAGACGCCAAAGGCAATTGCCAGTTGCATCAACAAAACAACGCCAATCAGCAGGGCCAGCGGCATATAGCGCGCCATTTCGGCCTTGAGTTCTGCAAAGTCCACGTCAAGCATCATAACGACGAACAGGAACAACACGGCCACGGCGCCGACATAAACAATGATCAGCAGCATCGCGACGAATTCAGCGCCGAGAAGCACGAACAAACCCGCTGACGACAGGAACGCAAGGATCAACCAAAGCACAGAGTGCACAGGGTTGCGTGCCAGCACGGTCATCAAACCGCCTGAAATTGTCGTCACCGCGAAGGCGTAAAAGGCAATCACTAAAGGTGTCATGTCGCGTCGTCCTTCTTGGCGGCATTCTTAGCGAACACCTCTTGGGCCAATTCCATGGCCTTGGTCATTGCAGGTGCGCCGCCGAACATGCCCGACAGTGCAATCGTCTCAGTCACTTCTTGCTGGGTTGCGCTGGCCTCAAGTGCGTGGCGTACGGTCAGCTTGATCTGTGGTTCCGCCATCATTGTCGCGTTTAAGGCGCCCTGAATAGTCAGGCCTTGCAGCGTCAACAACAGTTTGGTCTTCGCGTCCAGCGCATCAGGGTTCGCCCCCTTGCCCATGAACTTTTCCATCATGTCCTTGGACATCGTAGGAAATAGGTCTTCTACCCCTTTCATAGACTCGGCCATCACGTCAGCGAACTCAGGGCTTACGCCCTTAGCCCAGTCCTGACCGGCCTTCATCCATGCATCAAAGGGATTGTTGTCGTTCACGCGGAATCCTCCGCTTCGAAAACTTCGATCGCGGTATTCATACCGTTGATCATCGCAGGGAAGCCGCCATAGAGCGTCATCTGGTAAATAATCTCACAGATTTCTTCACGGCTCGCACCAACGGCGCGCGCGCTTGCAATGTTGACTTTCAACTGTGGCTTTGTCTGCCCGCCCTGTGCCGTCAATGCAGCAACGGTCGCCAGCAGGCGCGTCTTTTCGTCCACAACACCACGGCTGTAGAACGTACCATAAGGCACCTCAACCACCATACGCGACAGCCCAGGCACAAGCGCATCGTAGCGCTTCGCCAAAGCCTGCTCCATGCCGGGATTTACCGTCTCCGACAGGGCCTGACCGCGTTCATATGTAGTGGTATCCGCGTTCATCGGTACGGTGCATCCAGTTCAAGGTTGCGTGCAATTTCGGCTTCCCAACGGTCGCCGTTATCCAAGAGCTTTTCTTTGTCGTAGTAGAGTTCTTCACGTGTTTCCGTGGAGAACTCGAAATTCGGGCCTTCGACAATCGCGTCCACTGGGCAGGCTTCTTGGCAGAAACCACAGTAGATGCATTTTGTCATGTCGATGTCATAGCGTGTGGTGCGGCGCGAACCATCATCGCGCGGTTCCGCATCAATGGTGATCGCCTGCGCCGGGCAAACCGCTTCGCACAGTTTACAGGCAATGCAGCGCTCTTCGCCGTTCGGGTAACGGCGCAACGCGTGCTCACCACGAAAACGCGGGCTAAGTGGCCCCTTTTCATGCGGATAGTTCAACGTCGCCTTAGGCGCGAAGAAGTATTTGAACCCAAGGGCGAACCCTTTGATGATATCCGTCATCAAGAAATACTTGGCGTGCCGTGTGTAATCAATCTGGCTCATATCAGCCTCCAATCGCGTAGCGGGCCCAGAAGCCACCAGCTACTTCGAATTTTGCAAGGAACGCGACCAGCACAACCCAGAACAGGGACAGCGGTAGGAAGATTTTCCAACCAACGCGCATCAGTTGGTCGTAGCGGTAGCGCGGCGTGATCGCCTTCACCATTGCGAACATAAAGAACGCCAAGGCCATTTTTCCGACGAACCACAAGATGCCATCCGGCAAGAAGCCAACTGGGGACAACCAGCCACCAAAGAACAACAGGGTTACGAGGGCGCACATCAACACAACGGCCATCAATTCACCGATCATGAACAACAGGAACGGCGTGGATGAGTATTCAACCTGATAGCCTGCAACCAATTCTGATTCCGCTTCCGGAAGGTCGAACGGCGGGCGGTTAGTTTCAGCCAAGGCGCTGATAAAGAACAGGAATACCATCGGGAAGTGCGGGATGAAGTACCAGTTCAACAGGCCCAAATCGCCTTCTTGTGCGTTAACGATTGCACCGAAGTTCATCGAACCCGTGGAAATAATCACACCGATGATGATCAACCCGAGCGAGACTTCGTAAGAAATCATCTGCGCCGCTGAGCGCAACGAGCCAAGGAATGGATACTTCGAGTTGGACGCCCAACCGCCCATGATCACGCCATAAACCTCCAATGAGGACACAGCCATCACGAACAAAATGGCCACGTTGATGTTGGAAATAACCCAACCATCGTTGAACGGGATAACCGACCACGCGACCACAGCCAGCGTGAACGAGATCATCGGCGCAAGGAAGAACACCGCCTTGTCAGCACCCGCAGGCACAACGACTTCTTTGACGATATATTTGATGAAATCCGCGAAGGATTGCAGCAGGCCAAACGCGCCAACCACGTTGGGGCCTTTGCGCATTTGCACGGCTGCCCAGATCTTGCGGTCAGCATACATAAGGAACGCCAAGGCGACCAAAAGTGGAACCAAAACCAACAAACATTGACCAAGGATCAACAGGATGATCCCAAGATTTGTGGTTGTGAAAAATTCAATCATTCGCTTCCCTCAGACCGTCGGAATGGACCGGCGCGCACATTCGGCAACGGTCACTTCTGCGTCTATCGTTCTCGATCCACGCGGCAAAGCGGGCGAGATGGTGTAAACAGCATCCCCCGTCCAAATGCCACCCTCTTCATCCACGAGCGTGCGCACATTTCGTGCAAACCCGTAGCCACGTATTAGTGCGTATTGTGCGGCCGCACATTCCGCGTAGTCCGCCACGTCTTGGCGTTCAATTGTGTTGGTCACTTTCACGCGAAAGTTCACCAAATCCCCGTCCAGCAAACGCGTCTCAATACCATCATAGCTCACCGCGCCTTCCGGCACGATTGGGGTCGTCTCACAGGCTGCGAGCGCTGACATTGCTATGATCGCTGGACGCATCATTACTCCGCAGCGATCGGGGCTTCAGCCCGCTTTTTGGCATTGCTGCTCAGCTCAGCCATAAGCTGGGATGCGCGGGCAATCGGGTTGGTTAGGTAGAAGTCCTTCACGGCACTGCGGAACGTCGCTTTGCCAAACTTGCCCGTCTTAACCGGCTGCCACTCATTTTCAGCAACACCGTCAACGTCACCCAAATGCGGGTGCGCGGCGACAAGCGCTTGGCGCAGACCTGCAAGGCTATCCCAAGGTTGCTGCGCGCCCAGCTCGGACGACAGCGCACGCAAAATCGCCCAGTTTTCTTTGGCTTCACCAGGTGCAAACCCAGAACGCATCGCCAATTGCGGGCGGCCTTCGGTGTTCACGAACAGCGCGTTTTCTTCAGTGTAGGCCGCAGCTGGCAGGATGATATCAGCGCGATGCGCACCACGATCCCCGTGCGAGCCTTGGTAAATCACAAACGGACCGGCAGCGATTTCAACTTCGTCAGCGCCAAGGTTGTAAACAACCTCCGCCGCTTCGACGGCTTTCATGCCATCCTTGTTCGTCGCATCCACATCCATCGCACCAACGCGACCAGCAGCCGTGTGCAGGATCAACAGTTTGGACTTGGATGCCTCACACATTTGCATCGCCGCAGCGAGAACGGCCGCGCCGTCCGCCTCTTGCAAAGCGCCTTGGCCAAGCACGACAACAGATGGGTTATCGACAATCTTCTTGGCAGGCTTCGTGTCCAGAATGGCCTGAAGCGCTGCGCGATCCGTGCCTTTGTGGTTGTAGTCATATGTCAGATCAACGGCTTCACCGATCAGATCGACATTACAGCCGTTGGTCCAAGCACGGCGAACGCGGGCGTTCAGCACTGGCGCTTCGACAACGGGGTTCGTGCCGATGAACATCACGTATTGCGCATCATCAAGATCTTCGATCGTGGCGTTGCCCACATAGCCGGAACGATTACCCGCTGGCAGCTTGGCACTATCAACGCGGCAT
The DNA here is from genome assembly GCF_001187845.1 of Octadecabacter temperatus. NCBI lineage: Bacteria > Pseudomonadati > Pseudomonadota > Alphaproteobacteria > Rhodobacterales > Roseobacteraceae > Octadecabacter > Octadecabacter temperatus. The sequence goes on from NZ_CP012160.1 coordinate 2,018,054, forward strand.
TCAACAACACCGCCCTGCCCTTCAACCAAGGCCTTCAGCGCAAACGCGCTTTCCGTATTGGCCAGATCACCGATCAAACCTGCAACCTTTTTGCCGGACATCGCAGCAGCCGCAGCTTTCAGCGCCTCATCCCAACCTGCTTTGCGCAGCTTGCCGTTTTCACGGATGTAGGGCGTGTCCAAACGCTGGCGACGCAGACCGTCCCAGACGAAACGTGTCTTATCGGAAATCCATTCCTCATTCACGCCGTCGTGGTTGCGCGGCAAGAAGCGCATGACTTCGCGGCCTTTGGTGTCGACACGAATGTTAGAGCCAAGCGCATCCATTACGTCGATGGATTCTGTCTTGGTCAACTCCCAAGGACGGGCCGTAAACGCGTAAGGTTTTGAAACCAGCGCACCAACAGGACACAAATCAATGATGTTACCCTGCATGTTGCTGTCGAGTGTTTCACCCAAATAGCTTGTGATTTCCGAATCTTCACCGCGTCCTGTTTGACCCATCTGCGAAATCCCCGCGACCTCAGTCGTGAAGCGAACGCAGCGCGTACAAGAAATGCAGCGCGTCATGTGAGTCTCTACGAGCGGGCCAAGATCGAGGTCATCAGACGCACGTTTGGCTTCTCGGTAACGGGAAAAGTCGACGCCATAAGCCATCGCCTGATCTTGCAAATCACACTCACCACCTTGGTCGCAAATCGGGCAATCAAGCGGGTGGTTGATGAGGAGGAATTCCATCACGCCTTCGCGTGCTTTCTTCACCATCGGAGAATTTGTTTTAACTACAGGGGGTTGCCCCTCCGGACCGGGGCGCAAATCGCGCACCTGCATCGCACAGGATGCTGCGGGTTTCGGCGGGCCACCTACAACTTCGACCAGACACATGCGGCAGTTGCCAGCGATGGAAAGGCGTTCGTGATAACAGAACCGTGGGATTTCAATGCCGGCTTCTTCGCAAGCCTGAATGAGCGTCATAGCGCCCGACACTTCTACTTCATTGTCGTCGATGATGATCTTGCGCAGATCGGACATGGGCGTGTTCCCTGTTCCCGTATGGCTTATGCACCAAGCAGGCCCAAAACAGGGCTGCCAAATTCCCCTGCGTTCTATCCCGCACGCGCGTGATTTGCTAGCCCGAAACCTACGAAAAACTGCCAGAAAAAATTAAGGGAAACAACAAAGGCGGAGTCCGAAAACCCCGCCCTTGCCTCATTGAAAAACCCGTTGTTTTTAACGCAACAACTGTCCGACTTGTGTGCCTTGTGCGATTTGTGCGCGCGCGACGGTACAATAGGTCGCAGGATCATCCGTACGCACCCCCAGCGAATTCAGACGCTGACGGGCTATTGTCTCCAGGCGCGCCTTTTCGGAACGGTTGTCAATGTAAGCGTCGATCTCGTCATTGGAATAGCCAAGGTCTTGCAGGTGAGACTTCAATCCTTGCAGGAAATTCAAACCGCGTAACATGCGAACGCTGACGCTGCCGCAGTTGTCATCAAGTTCGATCGCCATGCCTGCCGCAATCAGCCCTTCTGTCACGCGTTCAACGTTTGCAGGGTTCGCGGTTGCGGATGTCGTGAGGGTTAGCCCAACAACGGCCGCTGTAATTGTGTTTTTCAAAGTCATCATCTTGCTCGTCTCCAAAACAGACTGAGGGGGTCTCAGTGGTTGGTGTAGATGTCGGATAAGTGGGATTGCTATTCAATAGCAGAGCTGCGTTATCCGCTTTTACGGCGGAAATACCGCTATTAACCGGCCCTTATGTCGATTTCTTGCGAATTTCGTCCCAACCGAAGGCCCGCTCACTTGGACCGTTTTTCCGCAGATCATCCAGAACCGCTAAAGCTTCATCGCGGGTTGGTTGGTGGCCTTCTTCAACCCACCACATCACGAAGTGCTGCTGGTCCAAGACTTCAAACCATTCGGCTTTGCGGTCCATGAACTTAGCGTGGATGGTTTTGTAAACGAACGCCTCAAGGCTGGGCAGGTCTTCCCAGACGGTGAGGTTGAATACCAACTGCGGATCACCGTCGATGCTGTTTTCAGTATTCCCCGTCCCCGGCTCACCAGAACCCTCGGACATCCAAACGAAACCGGGCATCCGTTTCCCAAGGCCGTTCACACGGTCAAGGTTATCCATGAATTCTTTAACCCGCGGATCATCGACAGGGGCAAAAAGGCGACCAATGTTGAGTTCAGCGAGATGCATTATCCGAATGTCCAACACGGCGAACGATTTAGCGTCAGGTATTGTAGCATCGGATTTGCTCGCGGATCACTTAACGACATCTCAGTGCTCGTCTTCGTTCCATTCTGCGCGATCTCGACAACAAAATTCTCGTAGTGGCCGTCTGAAGGTTTCCCAGAGTTTGGTAGCAGAATGTCCAACAATTCAGCGTAACCATTTGCCAACTCGAATTCATACCCATTCACTTGTGCAGGGTATCCATCGACAAGAAACAAACAAATCCCTTGGTCGTCAGGCGTAATCGCGAATGTCGCAACTTGATCCGCTGCCGCGCCATCAAAAACCCCGCCGTGAACATAAATCACATTATTAAGTTGGCGCATTTCGACGATCCGTGTCGACGCTTCCAACGTTTCCAATGGCGAGACTGAAACGACCTGCCCATCTGCGTAGGACATCGTTCCGAAAGCCAATGCCGCGATTGCCGCTGGTACCGAAAGCTTCATCGCCTCTTTCTCTCACGCGACGGGGCGATCCCACCCGCAGCTTTGCGTAAGAAAGCAAACGTCATCAAAATCCCAACACCACACAATGCAGCAACCGCAAACCACGCCCACCACGGCGCGACGTTCGCCTCAATAGCTTTGTAAGTGAACCAGCTCGGCAATCCGCAGATCGCTAATGTTGCTAAAGCTGCGAGAAAACTCGCGGTGCCGTCTAGAAACGCTTTCATTCGCAAACCTGTGAATAACGCCACTCCGGTGCGCCGCCCCCCTGCGTTTGTAAAATTCCAAATTCGAACGGGTCGCGGACGATACGTCGTGAGATTTCATCGCAGAAGGTTGCCACGATTTCAGCTGCTATGGCTCGGTCGTTTGGCCCTATAACATCGGGTGACGCCAAACTTACTCGCACGTCTTTGACACGCACATCAGAAGAAACGACATGTACCCCATCTTCGCGTTGAACATTGTTCTCATCAACAGCGAAGCGATACATGATTGCATTGTTTGTAAAGTCTGCTGCGAAAACCCTGCCATCGCGTTCATACTCTGCATCATTTTGTATGCTGACCCCGAGAGCAGATCTGAGGGGGCCGGCATATCCAGCAGGAGAGCATGAACTAAGCGCCGTGAGTACGGGTAACAATATTCCAAACTGTGAAATTCGGCTCACCCGCATCTATCACTCCGCAGCCACAGGTCCGCGTTTATGAGCAATGCGGTCTTCGATCTCGTCGCGGAAGTTTTTGATGAGACCTTGGATCGGCCAAGCCGCAGCGTCGCCAAGCGCACAGATTGTGTGGCCTTCGACCTGTTTGGTCACATCAAGCAGCATGTCGATTTCCGCAGGATCCGCATCGCCTTTAACCAGACGATCCATCACGCGCATCATCCAGCCGGTACCTTCGCGACACGGCGTACACTGACCACAAGATTCGTGCTTGTAGAATTTAGACAAACGCCAGATCGCTTTGATCACGTCAGTAGACTGGTCCATCACGATGACCGCAGCGGTGCCAAGGGAAGACCCCTTTTCCTTCAGCGCATCAAAATCCATGATCGCATCGCGCATGTTTTCACCGCGCACCATTGGCACAGACGACCCACCCGGGATCACAGCCTTAAGGTTGTCCCAACCGCCGCGAATACCGCCGCAGTGCTTCTCGATCAGCTCTTCGAAAGAAATCGACATTTCTTCTTCGACGACGCACGGGTTGTTCACGTGGCCAGAAATCGCAAACAGCTTGGTGCCCGCGTTATTCGGGCGACCCATGCCTGCGAACCATTCAGGACCGCGACGCAAAATTGTCGGAACCACAGCAATCGATTCGACGTTGTTCACTGTTGTTGGGCAACCGTACAGACCAGCACCAGCCGGGAATGGCGGCTTCATGCGTGGCATGCCCTTTTTGCCTTCAAGGGATTCGAGCAATGCAGTTTCTTCACCGCAAATGTATGCCCCTGCCCCGTGGTGCAGATAGATGTCGAAATCCCAACCGGACTTCGCAGCGTTCTTACCGACCATGCCAGCTTCATAGGCTTCGTCAATTGCAGCCTGAAGCGCTTCTTTTTCGCGGATGTATTCGCCGCGGATGTAGATGTAGCAGGCGTTCGCATTCATCGCGAAAGACGCGATCAAGCAACCCTCGATCAGCGTATGCGGATCGTGGCGCATGATTTCACGGTCTTTACATGTGCCCGGCTCGGATTCGTCAGCGTTCACAACTAGGTAGCTAGGACGGCCATCAGATTCTTTTGGCATGAAGGACCACTTAAGACCTGTCGGGAAACCCGCGCCACCACGACCACGCAGGCCAGAGGCCTTCATGTTGTCGATGATCCACTCACGACCTTTTTTGATGATGCCAGCCGTGCCATCCCAATGGCCCCGCTTTTGCGCGCCTTTTAGCGTGCGATCGTGCATCCCGTACAGGTTCGTAAAAATGCGGTCTTTATCTGCGAGCATGGAACGGTTTCCTCAGTCTTCTTCACACTGGTGCGAAGGTATCATTTATCGCGTGTCTTTTGCCATAGCTTCCACGTCACCACCAGTGACCAAATGAACGCAGCGAGCGAGATAAGGTAAAACAACATCTCAACGCGTGGTGTTGCCCCCAATAGTCGCGTCAGTTGTGGCGCAAAAATGCTAAGCAAACCTGCACAGGCAATCACAATTGCAACTTGGCGACCCATGCGGGCGGTGTCTTGGTCATGGTGTTTGGTCATTGGCTATATGTGCCGCGTGTGCGCGCAAAAGAAAAGGCCCGCGCGCATCTCTGCGGCGGGCCTTTTACGATTATTTCGGGGGTCCTAGTAGACTTTACCTTTTTTGACCTTCTTGGCGAACTCAGTCGTTCCGCCTTTGGCCAGTGTCTTCGCTTGCTTGATCCATTCATCGCGCTCAATGCGGCCTTTGAATTTCAAGCGGCTATCAACCCACTCAACTTCTTTCTTGCGCCAGCCGGCGACCTGATCGAAGTGATAGAAACCAAGCTCGTTAAGTGTTTTTTCCAGACCCGGACCGACACCCTTAAGCTGCTTAAGATCGTCCGCGCCACCCGCACGTGCCTTGGTTAGCGTTGCTGGCTTACCATCGGCAGCAACCGGAGCCGCCTTAGGCTTGGCAGCTTTCGCCGTTGTGGATTTCGCAGTGGTTGCCTTTGCAGTGGATGCTTTAGCTTTTGCAGCGGGCTTCGCCTTAGCGGCAGGCTTTGCTGCGGCTTTCGCAGCTGGTTTCGCTTTTGCGGCAGGTTTCGCTTTTGCGGCAGGTTTCGAAGCCGCTTTAGCAGTGCTTGTCGCAGCCTTCGTTGTGCTTGCTGCTTTTTTCGCAGCCGTCTTAGCTGCTGGTTTAGCAGCGGCCTTTGTTGCTGTCTTCGCAGTGCCTGTCGCAGTCTTCGCAGCGCCTGTTGCTTTCTTAGCAGTTGTCTTCGCCGCACCAGTCGTAGTTTTCGCTGCTGACTTTGCCGCACCCGTTGCTGACTTGGCTGCGGTCTTGGCTGTGCCTTTTGCAGATTTTTCTGCTGTTTTGGCTGTGCTCGTCGCAGACTTAGCTGCTGTTTTCGCAGCACCCGCTGTGGACTTCGCCGCAGATTTCGTCGCTTTCGTTGCCGTCGCCGCAGCACCAGTTGCGCCCTTAGCTGCAGTTGTCGCACCCGCTTTCGCAGTGGACGCCGCGCTCTTTGCTGCGCCAGTTGTTGCACTTGCCGCGGATGTTGCCGCATCGCCTGCAGCACCAGCTGCTTTGGATGTTGCACCAGCTGCTACGCCAACAAGACCAGCTGCAGTTGCGGCCGTCGCTGCGCCTGCTGCCGCAGTTCGGCTACCGGACGCAGATGCGTCGCCGCCCAAAGAAGCGCCATCGTCTGTCTTGCCCCAACCGAGCCAAAGGATGATCCAAGCGATAATCGCAACGATCAAGCCAATGATAAAGGACGTGAAACCCGCATAGTGCAGCGCCTTATAGGCCACGATCAAAGCAACAATGCCGAGAATGGCGGCAATTGCGAGGATACCCATCTTGTTAGAGGACGTTTTCATTTATTAACCCTTCCTGTTTCAAACACAGCTTTTCCCAACCCTGCGTCATAGTTGCGCAGACCTTAGACAAGCGGGTGTCACTTGATAAGGGGGAGAAGCACGAAAAACCGCCCAAATGTGGTATTTGGGCGGCGCATTTCGACTAATTCGTGTGGTTTATGTCTGAATTCTACTTCTCGGCGGCAAGTTTGGTCGCTTGTGCGATCCAACCATCACGTTCGATGCGGCCTTTGAACTTCAAACGGCTGTCGACCCAAGCCACTTCGCCTACGCCCCACTTTGAAATTTGGTCAAAGTGCCAGAAGCCCAATTCGTTCAGAACGCCCTCAAGTTTCGGGCCAACACCGCTGATCAGTTTCAGATCATCAGCACCAGATTTGCGTGGCGCAGACATGGTGCGTGGTTTTGATTCAGTGGCCGTGCTTGCAGCTGAAGCTTTCGCAGCAGGCGTTGCTTTCGCGGCCGGCTTTGCCGTTTTAGCAGCTGGCTTGGCGGCTTTTGCAGCGGGCTTTGCAGTAGCCTTAGGTGCTGCCGCTTTTTTCGCGGCAGGCTTTTTAGCAGCAGCCTTCTTTGCAGCCGGTTTCTTAGCTGTCTTGCCAGAACCCTGCCATGGAGCAAGCAACGGAATTTCAGTGCCATCGATACGCTTAACAGTGTCGCCAATATCATGGGCCAACTGAACGGATGCGTTGTACTGGTGCTTGCCGCTGTCCATTTCTGTCAGCGTGGTCAGGCCTTTCAAAGGTTCAGCAGCGTAGCGACCGTTTTGCGGGCCAGGTAGTGGAACTTCACCACGGCCAAGCGCGTCAATCAGTTCACCCATTTTGGCGGCTGTCAGGTCTTCGTAATAGTCTTTACCGATCTGGGCCATTGGCGCGTTTGAACAGGATCCAAGGCACTCAACCTCTTCCCAAGAAAACTTACCGTCGGCAGATACTTCATGCGGTTCAGACGCGATTTTTTCTTTGCAGACAGCGACCAAGTCTTCCGCGCCGCAAATCATGCAAGACGTCGTGCCACACACCTGAATGTGGGCAACTGTGCCAACAGGCTGAAGCTGGAACATGAAGTAGAACGACGCCACTTCAAGGGCACGCATATAGGCAAGGCCCAGCATTTCAGCGACCGTTTCAATCGCCTTGCGAGTCAACCAGCCTTCTTGTTCCTGCGCACGCCACAGCAATGGAATGATCGCAGAAGCCTGACGGCCTTCAGGGTACTTCGTGATCTGGGCCTCAGCCCACGCTAGGTTGTCTGGCGTGAAAGCAAAGCTTGCAGGTTGGTCTAAGTGGAGGCGTCTAAGCATTGGCACAAGTTCCTGAAGTCAGTCTAAAGCCGGTGGCGCCCACGTCGGTTTCGCCATTCAGCCGAAGGTATTGTGTAATAGATCTAAGTTTGTCTTCGCTAAACCCGGTGCGGGCTTCAACGGGGGCCGCTTGCGCATCTGATGTGATGCTGCAGCCCGCATCCGCAACTGCGGCTCTGAAAAGTGCGACATCCGCAGCCGTGACACCATCAGGCAAGGTCTGCCCGTTTTGGCCGTCACAGCCAGCAAGCGCGAAGCCCGCAAGGAGGAGCACGGCGTATTTCACTCACACGCCTCGTCGATTAGTTTCATGGACCCGTCCGCTTCCAGAGCTACGGAACCCGCCGCGTACATTGTCGCGATCACGGACATGGTTTCTTCTTCGGTCAGACCGGACGCTTCAAGAACCGCGTCGCCGTTCTCAGCCGTAACAACACAGCCCGCATCCAGAATTGCAGCTTTCATCGCCGCAACGGACGCTTCATCAGCGTCTTGCGCGAACGCAGGCGTAGCAATCAACAGGCTGGCAAAAACAAAACGCTTCATCACATCCCTGCCCCAAATGCGAGTCCAGTGAGTGCTGCGAACACTGCCATTGGCAATGCCTGCGATCCCAGTCCAGCCACGATGAATAAGATGATTGGGGAAGCGGCCATCAACGGTCGATCTCCCCGAAAACGATATCCATGGTGCCGATGATCGCCGCAACGTCAGCAAGCTGATGCTTGGACGCGATGTGATCCATCGCTTGCAGGTGCAAGAAGCCAGGTGCGCGGATCTTGGCGCGGTACGGTTTGTTTGAACCATCTGCCACAAGGAACACGCCGAATTCGCCCTTTGGCGCTTCAACGCAGGCGTAAACTTCGCCCGCAGGTACGTGGAAGCCTTCAGTGTAAAGTTTGAAGTGATGGATCAGCGCTTCCATTGATGTCTTCATCTCAGCGCGAGCTGGCGGCGTGATCTTGCCGCGCGCCATAACGTCGCCCTGCCCTTCAGGTTCACGCAGTTTAGCGATGGCCTGACGGATGATGGAAACAGACTGACGCATTTCTTCCATGCGACACAGGTAGCGGTCGTAGCAGTCACCGTTCGTGCCAACTGGAACTTGGAAATCAAATTCGTCGTAGCATTCATAAGGCTGCGCGCGACGCAAATCCCACGCAAGACCGGAACCGCGTGCCATCACACCAGAGAAACCCCAATCAAGGATATCCTGTTCCGTCACAACACCGATGTCGACGTTACGCTGTTTGAAAATCCGGTTCTCGGTCAGCAGGCCATCAATGTCGACCATGAACTTGGCCATAAACTGATCGGCCCAAGCTTCGATGTCTTCCATCAAGCCAGCTGGCAGGTCTTGGTGAACACCGCCGGGGCGGAAATAGGCAGCGTGCAAACGTGCGCCACAGGCACGTTCATAAAACACCATCAATTGTTCGCGTTCTTCAAAGCCCCAAACAGGTGGGGTCAACGCACCAACGTCCATCGCCTGTGTGGTGACGTTCATCAAGTGGTTCAGCACGCGGCCGATCTCACAGAACAATACACGGATCAAGGACGCGCGACGTGGAATGACCGTGCCTGTCAGCTTTTCAATCGCCAGACACCAAGCATGTTCTTGGTTCATCGGCGCGACGTAATCAAGACGGTCAAAGTACGGCAGGTTTTGCAGGTACGTCCGGCTTTCCATGAGCTTTTCAGTGCCACGGTGTAGCAGGCCAATGTGAGGATCGCAGCGTTCAACGATTTCGCCGTCAAGTTCCAGAACAAGTCGCAAAACCCCGTGCGCCGCAGGGTGCTGCGGGCCGAAGTTAATGTTGAAATTGCGGATCTTCTGTTCGCCTGTGAGGGCGTCATCGAAGTTCTTGGTTCCGTCCATCATTTCATTCCTCCGGCAGCACTATTCGCGCCAAACAGTTTTTCCCGAACTCCGCTGATCAACAAAGCGAACGGGCCAAGCAACAAGATGCAAAGTAAAACAGCCCATCCACTCATTTCGCCTCCTCCTTGGTCTTCTCATCACCCGGAAGGATGTACTCAGCGCCTTCCCACGGGGACATGAAATCGAACTGGCGGTATTCTTGAACCAGTGACACAGGTTCGTAGACAACACGCTTTTGTACGTCGTCGTAGCGAACTTCGGTGTAACCCGTTGTCGGGAAATCCTTGCGCAGCGGATAGCCGCGGAAACCGTAGTCCGTCAGGATGCGGCGCAGGTCCGGGTGGCCCTTAAAGATGATGCCGAACATGTCGAACACTTCGCGTTCAAACCAGTTGGCGGACGGGTGAACATCCATGATGGAATGCACCATCTCGTCTTCACGGGTTTTCACACGCAGGCGAATGCGGTGGTTCTGGTACATGCTCAGGAAATGGTAAACCACGTCAAACCGCTGGGCGCGGCCCGGGTAATCAACTGCGGTGATATCAACCAAGGATGAAAACTTGCAGGTGTTATCGACCTTCAAGAATTCCACAAACCCAGCGATGTTCGCAGGGGCGACATCAACCGTCAGCTCACCACCGGTGACATCCCAAGACAGCACACAATCAGGGCGCTTGAGTTCAATGTGTTCGCCAAGCTCGTTCAAAGCATCAGACATAGCGGTTACCTTACGATTGTGCCGGTGCGGCGCATTTTGCGTTGCAATTGCAGGATGCCATAAAGCAGGGCTTCTGCTGTTGGCGGGCAACCCGGAACGTAGATGTCCACGGGCACAATGCGATCACAGCCGCGTACAACGGAATAGCTGTAGTGGTAGTAACCACCACCGTTCGCACAGGACCCCATTGAGATCACGTAGCGTGGCTCTGGCATTTGGTCATAAACCTTGCGCAGTGCGGGGGCCATTTTGTTGGTCAGCGTACCCGCGACGATCATCACATCGGACTGACGTGGGGAGGCACGGGGCGCGATACCGAAACGTTCAGCATCATAGCGCGGCATGGAGGTGTGCATCATCTCAACCGCACAGCAGGCCAACCCGAAGGTCATCCAGTGCAGGGACCCCGTACGGGCCCAGTTGATCAGATCCGCGGAAGACGTAACAAGGAAACCCTTGTCGTTCAGCTCATTGTTCAAGCCTTGGGTCGCAACCTCACGGTCAACACCAGCGGTATTCTCGCCTGCCATCACTCCCATTCGAGCGCTCCCTTCTTCCATTCGTATGCAAAGCCAACCGTCAGGACCGCCAAGAACACCATCATCGACCAGAATGCCGCCATGCTGATGTCACCAAAGGCGACAGCCCATGGGAACAAGAACGCGATTTCGAGGTCGAAAATAATGAACAAGATCGAAACAAGGTAAAAACGCACGTCAAACTTCATGCGCGCATCATCAAAGGCGTTAAATCCGCACTCATACGCAGACACTTTTTCCGGATCAGGATTGCGCACCGCCAGAACGACAGCGGCAAGGATCAAAATTATGCCCAGCACGATGGCGAGCCCTAAAAAGATGATGATTGGCAGGTATTCTCTGAGCATCTCGTCCACGAGCGACAACTCCAACGTTGGCGGGCACGCAGCGGCGGGCCCTAATGTTGCTTGCTCGTTTATCTCGCGGACCTTTGAGGGTCAACGGGCCGAGACGTCACATATGGACGCAATTGCACCTATTCGGGTGTTTTTTGAACGCCCCGCCCCCGCGACACAGATTTAGGCCGCTTTATCGTCCTCAACGGAGTATTTACGATAGCGGTGACGATAGATCAGGTTCGGGCGGTCTGCGTCGATCAGGTAGAACAGAATACCCACACTTGCGATCATTTCAAACAGGGTGATTAAGTCGCCACCACCGCCCAAACCGCGCACCAATGCGTAGGCCGTCAACGCCGCGGAAATCATCGCCATAATCACAGCCCACGGCACGCGCAGCGCTAAGCCCAAGCCAACAAGGAAGGGCCAAATGCTGTTCAAGAACGCGCCGCCTAAGCCCATGCCGTAGTCAAATGACAGCCAGAATTTGAGGATCGAAATCCCTATGAAATAGACAACGATCACCCACTCAATCGGCCCCAGTTTACCAAGTGGATGCGCATGTGCTTCCTGCGCAGTCACGTTAACCCACGGAATACCTGAGTAAAAATCGCGGCGGCTTGGTTTATCGGACATAAGAAGTGCCTTTTGGTTTTGGTGCGAGCTAGGCGCGAAATTGATTACCGAATGTGGTCTTCAAGGAACCGGAGATAAATAGCACGCTCAGCAGTTTTTCGCATGCGACATTGGGCCCCTTCTATTTGGCGCATAGATCCTTCGCCCCAGATTGCATAGGCCAGCGTGCAATCGGCATCCCGTGCTGGGATCCAAGCGCGCTGCGCATCACGCAGAGAGTCTTCGCGGTTCGCGAATTCGGGAAACAGCTTTGCGGTATCCGCGTCGATTCTTTGAAACGCTGCAATCATCTCTGCATAGTCGCGGTTCAACAATCGGTCCCACGCTTCGGCTTCAGCGTGCGCACAGAATGCCATTCCCAATGTCGTATAGCCGTTAGGATCGGCTTCCATGCAGATCGACGATCCCAGCCCAATACAAGCTGTTGCTTCTGCGCGATCTTCAGCACCATCAAAACAGGCAGCCGTGACATCCATATGGGGCATCAACGCAAGGACCGCTGGCTGCGGTTCGGCAAAGGCGGCAAATGGAACAAGGCATGAAAGCCCCAATAGACGAATCATTGGCGGTACGACCTTTCGACATATTGCAGCTGGAAAACCTGCCGCGCTGTTTCACGCAACTGACATTCATTCGCTGCAGGCCCCGCACCAGAGCCAAATGGCATGGCCCGCGCAAGTGCATGACCGCACGTTGCGTCACGGTACGCGATCCATGCGCGCTGCATATCGCGGACAGCGTCTGTAAGCTGGCCTTGCTCATATCCGACATCCATACCCTCATGGGTTTTAGCGTGTTCAAGAACCCGCGCGTAGGAATTGTTGAGAAAACCATCCCAAACCTCGGCTTCGGCAGCCAGACAGGCGGAAATCACCATGTCGGCCCCGCCCCCATTGCGCTGTGCACACACGTCCGCCTGACGCCCAACGCACCGCATTGGGGTTTCGTCGTTTATCGCAAGGCAACGATCAATCAGATGCGGATCAATGTTGAAATCCTGCGCGGCGGAAGGTGCCGCAAGTGCGATGAGGAGAACGCTCAACAGATGTTTCATTCTGTATCCCCGACAAGTTCCGCGACCAGATCAGCTGCGATGAACTCCATAGACGTGCGCCAGTTTATCTCGATCTCACATTCAAGCCGTTCTGGGCCGTCGTCGATTTCGTCTTGGCAACGCTCAAGCCCAGATAGGTGTAGCATCCCAACACCCGCACGCCCCGCATCAACAGCAGCAGCGGCACGAGTCTCAACTTGGGTTTGCCAGAATACCAAATCATCTTGCTTGCACGCATCACGGCGATCAAACAGCACATAGCCCAGCGCATCGCATGATTGTCCCATTGGTACATGACGTTCACCGCACACAATCGGTCCCATCACTTCCAGCATCGCGTTGTCCGGATTGTCGATCATCAACTGAATGAAGCAGGCCTCAAACCCAGTCACGTCTTCCTGCGGAATGTCTGCATCTTCAGCCATGGCGGATGACCCAAACATAGTTGTGACTACGAGAGCTAAAACACGCATATTCGTTCCCATTTACCTTTGTCACATCGAAGCCAAAACGTCCCGGCAATGGCTTCAATCAATTGCGGTCTTTCTGCAAGATAACGTTCAGGATTGAAATAGCGGTGGGCCGACTATGTGATCGCCCCAGCCCCGCTTTGCCAAACAGCACCAACTTCGGCGCGAATGATGCGTGCAATCTGAGCACAATCTTGCGTCGAGAACGTCAGCGGAAGGCGCATATCGATGATCCCTGCCAAAATACGGTCGCTCTTTGGCATCGGCTCGGACGCAGCATAGCGCCAGCTGTCATAGCGCGATGTAAAGCCTGTGGGTTCAGCCCCGCCAAACCACTTTAGTTCGACTCCACGCTTAAGGCAGCGTGTTATGACGTCTTGAACCGCATCGGGCTTCCAGTCCAGTAGCAAGAACTGGAACGAGGACGCAACGAAGTCTTCAGCTGCCGGACGATCGATCAGTTTTAAACCTGGGGTATCTTTCAGGCCTGCTTCAACCTCGCGGTACAGCGCATTCCAACGGTCACATTGCGTTTTTAAACCAGCGAGTTGTGGGCGAAGTATCGCGGCGCGCAGGTTGTCCATTCGCCCTGAAATGTTGGGCGTTTCATATTTGATCTGCTTAAAGGTTTCGGGCGGCGGTGCTGCGCGGTGACGTTCAAACAGCATATAGCTGCCCGACATCATGATCGCGCGGGCCATTCCGTCAGAATCGTCAGAGATCAGCAAGCCACCTTCGCCGGAATTCATGTGCTTGTAGGTCTGGGTCGAATAACAGCCAAACTTGCCCCAACGCCCAGAAGGTTTGCCGTTCCACTCGGCCCCCATTGTATGGGCGCAGTCTTCAATCACTGTCACCCCAGCCCCGTCACAAAGCGCCATCAGCGCATCCATGTCGCAGATATGACCGCGCATATGGGACAGCAACAGCACGCTGGCTTGGCCGATTTTTGCGGCGAGATCATCAAGATCGATCACCAGATTCTCAGTCACGCCAACAAAAACAGGCGCGGCCCCAACTGCGGCAATCGCGCCCGGAACAGGGGCAAGAGTGAACGCATTGGTCAGAACCTTGTCACCATGTTTGACGCCACAGGCCCGCATAGCCGTGGTCATCGCATAGCCACCCGACGCCACAGCAAGGCAGTACTTTGCCCCCGTGTAGGTGGCGAACTCTTCTTCCAGCAACGCCGCTTCGGCAATTTCACCATCCACGGTGTTATAGCGGTGCAACCGTCCATGCCCCATTACAGCCAAGACCGCATCAATGCCCGCCTGCGCAATAGGTTCTTGTTGGGTGAAACTACCGGTGAACTGTTCTGTGTAATTCTTTGTCATGTGGCATGTGTGGGGGTGCACGCCTCACGCGTCAATGGTGTTTACGCGCCGGCCAAAAGCCGCTCAACAACTGACGGAAGTTCTGCGAAGTCATCAATCAATGCTTCAGGCTTGAGCGCAGCCATATCCTCACCGGATGGGCCAAACGTCACAAGGATCGACGGAACCCCTGCGGCCAATGCCGTATTGCGGTCCGTATCACTGTCCCCGACCAAACAAGTCTTGGCAGTATCACCGCCCAAACGCCGCACAGCTTCAAACAAATGCTCTGGATCAGGCTTGCGGACGGGCAACGTGTCGGCCCCCACAAGGGATGCGAACGCATCGCGCACACCCAACCGTTTCATCAACTCCTCAGCCAGACCTTCTGGCTTGTTCGTCGCGATGCCCACGCCGTAACCCGCTGATTTTAAAGCCTCAACAGCATCCATCGCCCCATCATACATGACCGTATGTGTATCGATATCCTTTGCATAGGTTTCAAGCAGCACCGGATACTGGCGCAAGATTTCATCCTCGCCAAAGCCGTCAACGCGGCTAAACCCAAGCGACAGCATCGCACGCCCACCACGCAGGGCCGTCCCTGCATCCTTTGCCGGATCAAGCAAAGCGCCCAGACCGAGCCCCTCAAAGCAGACATTCGCGGCCGCTATCAAATCGCCCGACGTGTCCGCCAGTGTTCCATCTAAATCAAAAATGACTGAGCGCATGATGTTTTCCCCTGTTTACCCTTCTGTAACGCAGCGACATGGGATGTGAAGCCCCCAGACTTGCGCAATCAGCATTCCTGCGTATGAAGGTGGAAAAATTACAACCTTGAGGCAAATATGACAGTCGCTCTTATTATTTTGGCCGCAGGAAAAGGCACTCGGATGCAATCCGATCTGCCCAAAGTCCTGCACAAAATCGCTGGTGCGCCGCTTTTGGTTCACGCGATGAAGGCCGGTGCAACCCTTGAGCCTGAGAAAACTGTCGTTGTTGCTGGCCACGGCGCTGAGCTGGTGGAAGTCGCTGCACGCGATTGGTCCGACGATGTTGATGTTGTTTTGCAGACAGAACAGCTCGGCACAGCGCATGCAGTGCAGCAAGCGGGCGATGCGCTTGCAGGTTTCGGCGGCGACGCGATTGTTTTGTACGGTGACACACCGTTCATTCAGCCGGAAACCCTTGATGCGATGTTGGCAGCACGTGCCGAGCATGATGTGGTTGTTTTGGGCTTTGACGCCGCTGATCCTGGTCGCTACGGGCGCTTGGTTATGGATGGTGATGCGCTAAGCGCGATTGTAGAATTCAAAGACGCGACTGACGCCGAACGTGCCATAACGCTTTGTAATTCAGGTGTGATTTGCGCAAAGTCCGACGTTCTGTTCGACCTTATCGACAGCGTTTCAAACGAAAACGCGTCCGGCGAATATTACCTTACAGACATCATCGGTATCGCCCGTTCCAAAGGCCTATCCGCCACTGTTGTGCGCTGTGATGAAGCCGAAACCATGGGCATCAATTCACGTCCTGAACTGGCCGTCGCCGAGGTTGCCTTTCAAACCCGCGCCCGTGCGGATGCTCTCGAAAATGGCGTTTCCATGCATGCCCCTGACACCGTCTATTTCAGCCATGATACCTATATTGGTGCGGACACGGTGATTGAGCCAAATGTCGTATTTGCCCCAGGCGTGACCGTTGAAAACAACGCCACCATCCGTGCTTTTAGCCACCTTGAGGGCTGCCATGTATCGCGTGAAAGCGTCGTTGGCCCCTATGCGCGCCTGCGCCCCGGCGCCGAACTGTCTGAAGGCGTGAAAATCGGAAACTTCGTGGAAGTTAAAAATGCGACGATCGATGCGGGCGCGAAGGTGAACCACCTCAGCTACATTGGTGACGCACAGATCGGTGAGAAATCCAATGTCGGCGCAGGTACGATTACGTGTAATTACGACGGCGTGTTTAAACATCGCACAACGATTGGCAAAAACGTGTTTGTCGGGTCGAACACAATGCTTGTCGCCCCTGTCACACTGGGCGACGAGAGCATGACTGCCACCGGAACAATCGTCACAAAAGACGTACCCGATGGTGATTTGGCCGTTGGTCGCGCCCGTCAAGAGAACAAGACAGGTTTTGCCCGTCGGATGTTCGAAAAGTTAAAGTCTAAGAAGGCAAACGCCGCTAAGGAGTCCTGAAAATGTGTGGAATTGTAGGTGTCCTTGGACAGCATGAAGCGGCCCCAATCCTTGTTGAGGCGCTCAAGCGGCTTGAGTATCGCGGCTATGACAGCGCGGGTATCGCGACGGTAAACAGCGGCGCGCTTGATCGCCGCCGCGCCGTTGGCAAACTGGTGAACTTGCAAGATTTGCTGGTGCATGAGCCCCTTGCCGGAAAATCCGGCATTGGCCACACCCGTTGGGCGACCCACGGCCAGCCGAACGTCAACAACGCCCACCCGCACAAATCTGGGCAAGTTGCGGTTGTCCACAACGGGATCATCGAAAACTTCCGCGAGCTGCGTGAAGAACTTGCAGAACAAGGCATCGGCTACGAGACAGACACAGACACCGAAACCGTTGCCCTGCTCGCTCAAAGTATTCTGGATCAAGGACTTAGCCCACGCGACGCCGCTGAGAAAACAATCGCGCGGCTGGAAGGCGCTTATGCGCTTTGCTTCCTCTTTGAGGGCGAAGAAGATCTGATGATCGCAGCGCGCAAGGGCTCCCCCCTTGCGATTGGGCATGGTCACGGCGAGAATTTCGTCGGCTCAGACGCCATCGCACTTGCCCCGATGACCGACAAAGTCACCTATCTGGATGAAGGCGACTGGGCGATCATCACCCGCACGTCAGTTGAAATTCGCGACGGTGAAGGCCGCATCGCCAATCGCGAAATGCGCGTCATCAACATCGACACCGCGTCTGTCGACAAAGGTGGCCACAAACACTTCATGTCCAAAGAGATTGCTGAGCAGCCGTCTGTGCTGACCAACGCGCTCGGCTACTACATAAAGAACGGCAAGATCGAACTTCCTGATCCGGGACTTGATTTCACAAAGATTGAGCGCCTGACAATGGTCGCCTGCGGTACCGCATACTACGCCTGTCTTGTGGCGAAGTACTGGTTTGAACAGGTCGCCCGCCTGCCCGTCGAAATCGACGTTGCTTCCGAATTCCGTTACCGCGAACCACCGATCACCAAAGGCACGGCGGCCCTGTTCGTCAGCCAATCCGGAGAGACCGCGGACACACTGGCCGCGTTGCGCTATTGCGAAGGCAAGGCTGACAAAATCATCTCTGTGGTGAACGTCCCCGAAAGCTCAATCGCACGCGAAAGCGATCTGCCGTTGCCCATATTGGCCGGTACTGAAATCGGCGTGGCATCGACCAAAGCGTTCACATGCCAACTGACTGTTCTTGCGATCCTTGCGATCAAAGCCGCGCAGGACCGTGGCCATATGGATGCAAAACAAGTCGCCGAGGCGCTTGAGCAAGTGAAGTCTGTTCCGGGTATCATGAACCATGCTTTGGCGCTTGGCGAACGTACAAAGGCGGTTTCGCGCAATCTTGCAGAAGCACGCGATATTCTGTTTTTGGGCCGTGGTCCGATGTATGCCCTCGCCCACGAGGGTGCGCTTAAACTAAAAGAAATCAGCTACATACACGCCGAAGCTTATGCGTCAGGTGAACTTAAGCACGGGCCAATCGCACTGGTTGATGAACACGTTCCCGTCATCGTTATGGCGCCACGTGACGCACTGTTCGACAAAACGATTTCCAACATGCAAGAAGTAATGGCCCGTGGCGGCAAGGTGCTTTTGATCACAGACGAGCAAGGCGCCAAGGAAGCCGGCCCCGGCGTTTGGGACACGATCTTGATGCCAGAGGTTGACCCTTTCGTCGCCCCCATCGTCTATGCGATCCCCGCGCAGCTGCTGGCCTATCACACCGCCGTTTCCAAAGGAACAGACGTTGACCAGCCGCGTAACTTGGCGAAATCGGTGACAGTAGAATGATCCCTCTTGAGGACGCGATTGCGGCGTTGCAAATCCACGCAAACCCGCAAAAAGCGGCTGAGATGAAAGCCTATCACAAGGTGGACCGCCCCTATTTCGGCGTGGCGAACCCGGTGATTTATGACGCCGTCAAAGAGTGGCGTGCCGCGCTTTCGCTTGAAGATCGTACAACGCTTGCCGCCGCGCTTTGGGACAGCAACATCCATGAAGCCCGCGTCGCTGCAGCAAAACTGATGGTGCAGGCCCGTATCAATCCAGATGATGCTGTCTGGGACCTGATCCAGTCATGGGTTCCACAATTTGATTCCTGGGCGATCGCTGATCACGTCAGCGGCGCAGGCTCACGTCGCCTACTGGCCGATCCATCGCGCATCGACACACTTGAGGCATGGACAACATCCGAACACCTATGGACGAAACGCGCCGCCATGGTCATGACCCTGCCCTGGACCAAAATGAACAACCCAAAACCACAGGACTTGGAAATACGCGAGCGTGTTTTGGGCTGGGCTGCTGAGTACACCAATGACCCAGCTTGGTTCATCCAAAAGTCAGTTTCGTGGTGGTTACGTGAATTAGGCCGCCATGATGCGCCGCGTGTTTGGACATTTCTGGATGCTCACGGCGATAAGATGAAACCGTCCCTTCGCAAGGATGCCAGCCGAAACTTGCCGCCGCGCTCGTAAACCTCTTGCGGAACAAACCAGCATCGATTCAAATGAGTTGAACTGGAGATCTCTTTGTTAGACCTAACGCCCCAAATCAACATTCTGGCCGAGCACATTCACGCCCTTCGCGAAGGGCCAACGCGCATTCTTGTCGCGATCGCAGGCCCGCCCGCAAGCGGTAAGACTACGCTTGCCGAAGAACTCGCACGGCGGTTGAACGCCCAGAAGTGTGAAACCGTAATCGTACCGCAGGACGGTTTTCATTTGGACAATCAAGTGCTTGAAGTGCGTAGTGATCTAAATCGCAAGGGTGCACCGCATACCTTTGACGGAGCGGGGTTCATTCATTTGGTACGCCGTCTTAAGGAACGCGCAGACGTTGCTGTTCCAGTTTTCGACCGCACCCGTGATATCGCAATCGCAGGCGCGCGGATCGTGCCAGCCAGCGCCGAGGTGGTCATTGTCGAAGGCAATTACCTGCTGTTTGACGACGCCCCATGGTTCAACCTCGCCCCTCTCTGGACACTTTCGGTGCGCCTTGACGTACCAATGGAAGACCTTCGTGCGCGGCTTATTCAACGATGGCTTGGTCACGGCTTGAGCCAAACCGCCGCCACGCGACGTGCCACAATGAACGACCTTCCCAACGCACAAGACGTATTGGACAAGGCCTTGCCCGCAATGCTGACCCTCACTGCGGACGGTCAGATCGCCTAACTGATGATCTCGAACTTCGCGACATCAACCATGCCGCGATCCGTAATCTTGAGCATCGGAATCACAGGCAGCGCGAGGAACGCAAGCTGAAGGAAAGGTTCTTCGAGCGTCACACCAAGGCTTTTGGCGGCATCTCGCAGGTCTTCCAACGTCTCGCGCACAACCTCAAACGGTTCCAAACTCATTAAGCCAGCGACCGGAAGCGCCAATTCGGCAAGGATCTTACCGTTCTGCGCCACCACAAACCCACCCTCAAGTTCAGTCATGCGATTGCTGGCCAGCGCCATGTCGTCGTAGTCCGCACCGACGCAGGCGATATTGTGGTGGTCATGGCAAACCGTTGACGCGATGGCCCCGCTTTGCAAACCAAATCCTTTAACAAATCCAGTCGCGATATTCCCGTTTATGCCATGGCGCTCAATCACGGCGATCTTGATGAGGTCGCGCGCAATATCCGGTGCCTTGTCGCCGTTTTTCGGCTCGATTTTCTCATGCAGATGTTCGGTAATGATCTTGCCAGGGATAACACCGATGACATCCGTGTCGCTCCGATTTGAAGCCGTTCGGAAATCCTGCGCCTGTACAGTTGGCGCATTCACTGAGTTGCGGCCGATGGTGGGTGTGATTTTGCGTGCCTTAAATGCCGCTTCGGCTGCATGAACGCCACCGCAAAACGTCAGTTTCGCATCGCAATTCTCTAAGCTGCCAAGGGCGGCTATATCCGCCCGCTGTCCGGGCGCAATTAGGCCGCGATCCTTCAAACCGAACGCTTCAGCCGCCGACAAGGACGCAGCACGATAAACAGCAACAGGCGACACGCCACGCGCGATGGCCGTTCTGATGAGATAATCAAGATGGCCATGTTCGCCGATATCAAGCGGATTTCGATCATCCGTGCAAAAACACATATAACTCGCGGTGCGTTCATCCAGCAGCGGCAAAAGCGCGTCGAGGTCCTTGGAAACTGACCCCTCTCGGATCAGAACCCGCAACCCTTTCTGCAGTTTATCACGGGCTTCATCGGCCGACGTCGCCTCATGTTCGGTGCGAATTCCTGCGGCGATATAGGCGTTTAGGTCTTTGCCCGAAAGCATTGGCGCATGACCGTCAATATGCCCGCCTCGAAAGGCTTCAAGTTTCGCCATGATCCCGGAATCTCGGTGAATGACACCGGGGTAGTTCATGACCTCAGCCAATCCGATGACCTGCGGATGGGAACGTAGCGGTTCAAGATCGTCCGCCTCAATCCGCGCACCAGAGGTTTCCATATTCGTTGATGGCACGCAGGAACTCAGGTTCACGCGAATATCCAAAACCGTCTCAAGTGCGGCGTCTAGGAAATATTGGATACCCGGAACGCCAAGAACGTTTGCAATTTCATGCGGATCGCAGATCGCCGTGGTGACGCCAAGTGGCGTTACGAGACGGTCAAATTCGAACGGGGTGACAAGGCTGCTTTCGATGTGAAGGTGCGTGTCGATAAAGCCTGGAACAAGCGTCAAACCACTAACATCAACGATTTCGCGACCATCATAAGACGCGCAGGTCCCGACAATCGTGTCGCCACAAATCGCGACATCGCCCTCCAACATCGCACCAGTTATGACGTCAAAAACCTGCGCCCCGCGCAAAACCACATCCGCAGGCGCATCGCCGCGCCCTTGCGAAATTTGATGAGTAAGATCGGCCATAGTGCTCTCCTGCGTTTCGCGCAACAGACAGCAGTTTCGGCATGGCGTCCAGATCGTACAGTTTTAGGCCACGCCAGTCGGGGCATTCCCTTGTAAGAATGCTTCAAACCCATCCACGTCGAGGGGACGTGTAATCAGATAGCCCTGAGCTTCCTCGCAGTTATGCTCAATCAACCAATCAAGCTGCTCTTGGGTTTCAACCCCTTCCGACACAACACGCGCGCCGATTTGCTGACCAAGAGTTAAGATTAACTGAACAATCGGGCCGGACGTGGGAAGCTGGTCAACGAATGATCTGTCGATCTTCAAACAGGTCAAAGGAAAACGTGAAATGTAAGAGAGGTTGGAATAACCGGTTCCAAAATCATCAATCGCAATGCGATATCCCATCGCGGTAATGGCTTTTAGCTTCTCGGCAATCGACACGTGATCGCCGATCAGCACCGTTTCCGTGATTTCCAATTCAATATGACCATGGGGGAAGTCCGTTTGCGACGCGAGTTTTTTCAGTAACGGCAAAAAACCGGAATCCGAGAATTGGCGGGGTGAGACGTTGAGAGACAAGTCCAAATCAAGCCCAGCATGGCGCCATGCAATCGCTTGAGCGCAGCCAATTTCAAGGACCATCTTGCCCAGCTCATCGATCAGGCCAGTTTCCTCGCATATCGAAATGAAGGCATCCGGCATCACAAGCCCATGTTCAGGTCGATTCCAACGGACGAGCCCTTCTGCGCCAACAATCTTACCTGACCGAATGTCGAGCCTAGGTTGGTAATGAAGGATGAATTCCTTGGTCTGGACCGCCCTTTTCAGTGCGACCTCTGTTTGATCACGCGCAAGCGCTGCGGCGCCCATTTCGGTGTTAAAGAATGTTACGCAGTTTCGCCCGGCCTGCTTAGACGCATATAGCGCAATATCGGCTTCTCGTAAGACATCAGTGAAGCGCTTCGTCTCATCCGTGTATCCTGCAACACCAACACTAATTGTTGAATCGATACGCGTTTTATCATGAAGGATCGGAGCGGAAATCGCGCTACGAAGTCGCTGAATTTGTTTTTCTAGGGCGACGCGTGAACACCGGCCCTCGATGACAACCACAAACTCGTCGCCACCTAGGCGTGCGATCATATCTTGCGCGCGCAATGCGGCGCGCGCACGCTCCGCGATCTGTTTAAGAACTGTATCCCCGGCCTCGTGACCGTACCTGTCATTGATAAGCTTGAAGCGGTCCACATCAAAAAAGATAATTGTACTTCCGATCGCTGCGCCTTCTTCTTCCAATTGCGCTAGGAAGTTCTGCAAATACGATCGGTTGTGCAGGTTCGTCAGTTGGTCGCGATTGGCGAGATGGCGCGCTGTGTCGCGGGCCTCTTTCAACTCACTCACATCGATCGCTGTGACAAGGATTGCCGGTTCGCCGGTCACGGCATCAGAACAGCTTTTCAGGGACAAATCAAACCAGCGCTTACCCTGCACGGTTCGCAGTTTCGTGACCAACCTATGTTCGCCGGCCGTTTCGACATGGGCAATGACCCTCTCAAAGTCGGCAGGATTATCAAACAGGCCGCTAAAGCTCTCGATTGGCGCGAGGAAAGCATTTCTTGCTGCAGGGTTCAGATAAAGAGGCGGCCCTTTCATACTGAACATTGTGATCATCACGTCCGTGTGCAAAAGCGCCTCTGCGCTGCGCAAGTTATCGGGCTGATTTTCGACATCGCCAATGGCTTCGCACTGCATCGCCATTCGGCCATCCGCGAGCTGATACCCACGATACACAACCATCACGCTTTTGGGTTTTCCGTTGGGATAAATCGTCCAAAGTTCAGTGAAAGTAGCGTCAGATCGCGAGAAATCGTTTTGATATTGCTTCAGCCGCTTTTCTACTGTCGGAGTCATGTCGGATTTCAAATCACGCGTATAAAGTTTTTCAGCCGACGGGGCTTTCCACAATTCAAGCGCCGCCGGATTTGCAAATGTTATCCGCGAATTGTCGATATCGAATATCCAAACGGCAACGTCGAGGCGTTCAAGAATATCCCCCGCGCCTGCGTCAGAAATAGAGCGCACTGAAAGCGTTGGCTCTTGCTGCATGATCGACAAGATTTTCATCAGTTCCGTAAAAGTCCTTTCACAATCGCGGTGCGTGTCAATGCATCACGATGCCCGTCGAACCCGGGTTCCAAGTTCATCGAGGGAGCTAAAGTTCTCCGTCTGGGTTACGTCTTCAATCCAACGCGCAATGTTTGGAGTTTCGTTCATATCCAATCCTGCTTCCTGCAGAACGTGGACATAGCCAAACAAGGCAATGTCCGCGACGCTATACCCTTGCTCAAGGATGAACCGACGTGTTGCCAAATGCGTGTCAAGTTTCGCCAAGCCAGGGCGCGCCGCCTTTTGCCAAGCGGCAATATCATCGAGATGAGACTCGCGTTCTTGCGGAACAATATGAGTGAAAAACCGTGCTGGCGCGATGTAAGGCTCGAGCTTGGATTGTTCGAAAAACATCCATTGCAGCGCCTCTGCGCGCGCTTTTTCCGTTTGAGGCATGAGGTAAGAGCCTTCCGCGAGATACCAGAGGATTGCGTTGCTCTCCCCGATACCTTCTCCTTCAGATGTGACAAGAAACGGAACAACACCCATCGGGTTCACGGCAAGATAATGCGCGTCCTTTTGCTCCCCTTTCAAAACGTCGACCATCTTCAAATTAAAGTCCTTACCCAATTGTTTCAACGCCAACCAAGGCTTCATGCAATTCCCCGACCCTACGCATGCATACAATTCCGTCATCAGTATTTGCCTTTCAAAAAGCGCCTCCGATGCCTTCATATTCTTAGTTGCTTAACAGTCGCCTAACTGCGGACGTATCTTTTCAATCCCCCGTGAGAGCACTTTTCCAAAAAACAGACTCGACTATCTCAAACTCAACTATAAGATTAATATCCAGATAACACTTCATTAACCATATTAGTAAATATTTGTTTAAAATAAGCTGCCTAAGTGGAAATATCAATGTATGATGTAAATCAAGAACAGACATCTCTATCCTTCTTTTCACAACCTATAGCTGAACGTATTTGGCAAACTAAATATCGATATTCCACCGCCGGCCAAGTTATCGACGATACCGTGCAGGACACCTGGGAACGTGTGGCACGGGGCCTCGCTGAGATCGAAGCGCCATCAGATCAATCCGCGACGAGCGCCGCGTTCCTTGCTGCGATGCGCAATTTCAAAGTTCTGCCAGGGGGGCGAATTTTGTCTGGTTGCGGGACCAAGCGCAATGTGACGCTCTCAAATACATTCGTTATGCGCACTATTCCGGACAGTGTTGACGGCATCATGGATACGCTCAAGGACGCCGCACTTACGATGCAAATGGGTGGCGGAATTGGCTTTGATTTCTCAACCATCCGCCCGACCGGTACGCATGTCCGTGGGTTGGATTGCCTCGCTGCCGGGCCGCTTGCAGCGATGGATATTTTCGACACCACCTGCAAAATGATCGTAAAGGGGATGGGGCGCGGCGCAATGATGGCGACGATGCGCTGTGACCACCCCGACATCGAAGCGTTTATCGTTGCGAAGTCTGATCGCACACGCCTTCGCAATTTCAATCTGTCGGTCATGGTGACTGATGCGTTTATGGATGCGGTCACCGAAGACGATGCTTGGGACTTGGTCTGGGAAGGGACTGTGATGCGCCGCCTGCGGGCACGTGATCTGTGGAACTCGATCATGAAACAGACCTACGCGACAGCCGAACCTGGCGTGCTGTTCATTGATCGCATCAACGCCCACAATCCTCTCCGGTATCTCGAAACTATATCGGCGACGAACTCTTGTGCCGAACAACCACTTCCGCCCTATGGGACCTGTCCACTCGCCTCTGTGAATCTGGCACAGCTGGTCATTGCTCCCTTCAGCCCTGATGCACGCCTTGACGTGGGTGAGCTTCGCAACCTTGTGCGAGTCGCCGTTCGTATGCTCGACAATACACTAGATGTCTCGCGCTACGCACTTGATGCACAGTGGCAGCAAGCACAAAACCAGCGGCGTATCGGCATTGGTGTAACAGGCGTTGCGGATGCGATCGCAATGCTTGGAGCGCGCTATGGGTCTGCAAAGGCCGTGTTCCTGCTTGGAAGCTGGATGCAAACTATCCAGAACGCCGCTTATCAAGCCTCAGCCCTCCTCGCGAAAGAGCGCGGCACATTTCCGCATTATGATGCGGATGCACATTTGTCGGGTGCCAATATCCAAAACCTCGACCCTGAAGTGCAGGAACTGGTGCGTAAACACGGGCTGCGTAACGGCACACTCACCACGATTGCCCCGACGGGCACGACATCGATGTTTGCCGGAAACGTTTCATCAGGTGTCGAGCCTATCTTCTCGACGTCTTTCAGCCGCGTCGTCACCAATCCGGATGGCACCAAGTCCAGTGAACGGGTCATGGATTTCGCAGCGTGGCAGTTCAGCCAGATGCATGGACCTGACACTCCTCTACCCGAGAGTTTCGTCACCACTGCCGATCTGACACCACAAGACCATGTCGCGATGCAAGCCGCCGCGCAAAAATGGGTCGACAGCGGGATTTCCAAGACTGTGAACTGCCCCGAAGACATTGCTTTTGACGACTTCAAAACCATCTACCGAGACGCCTATAATACAGGCTGCAAAGGGTGTACGACTTATAGGCCCAACAATGTCACTGGATCTATTTTGTCCCTATGAAAAAAGTCACCGCCCTCTTGCGCCGACTAACTGATGGCTCAGGCAACGCACGATGGAAGGCCACGCATCGTCACCGCAAAGGCAGGCTGTACCGCGTGGTTGGGCCTGCGATCCTCGAGGCGGACCGCTCAGCCGTGGTAATTTACGATGATGCGGACGGCACAGTCTGGGTGCGTTCAGCGGATGAGTTCAACGATGGCCGCTTCACCCCCCTCTAGGCGCGCGTGACAACAATGTAGTCGATGTGTCGCCACTTGGTTTGGTATATCCCTTACAAGGATTCGCCGAGCATTCGAGAGGAGCGACGCCATGCCGACCCTACTGACCCCGTCGACCGTCACCAAAGCCTATATCGGCGCGGCAATACATGACGGGGAAACCCTGCACGCGGATCACGCTTTGGCTCTGTTAAAGCACGGGGTATTTGACGTTGTTCCTGTTGCTGCGCTGCCCAACGATTGTCCCCTCGAAAAACTAGATGGCGGCATAATCACACCTGCATTCGTCGACCTGCAGGTTAATGGCGGTGGCGGCGTGATGTTCAATGATGACCAATCTGTGGACACGTTGCGCACCATTGCCGCGGCCCATGCCCAGACAGGAACCGGCGCGATTTTACCCACGCTGATCACCGACACCCCTGCCCGAACCTCAGCCGCAATCGACGCGGTCGAACACGCAATTCAGCAAGGAGTGCCCGGTATTGCCGGCATCCACCTTGAAGGCCCGCATCTTTGCGTGGCTCGCAAAGGTGCCCATGACCCAGCACTTATCCGGCCAATGACGGATGATGACCTGTCAGTTCTGCTAGACGCGGCGACGCGAATTTCCAACATCATAGTCACCGTTGCCCCCGAAAACGTTACGCTGACGCAAATCAAAGCAATGTCGCAGGCCGGTATCGTTGTTTCCCTGGGCCACACCGATGCTGATACGAACACGTGCCATGCCGCATTTGATGCTGGCGCGCGTTGTGTCACCCACCTGTTCAACGCCATGAGCCAGCTCGGAAGCCGCGAACCCGGGCTTGTTGGCGCGACGCTCGCACGCCCTGAAATTTTTGCGGGGCTCATTGCCGATGGCATCCATGTTCACCCCGAAACTATTTCCATCGCGCTGACCTCAAAACCAGAACGCATGTTCTTGGTGACCGACGCTATGTCGACCGTTGACTCCAAGATCGCGTCCTTCACCCTCAACGGGCGCGAAATTTTTCGCAGTGAGAACCGTTTGACGCTGGCTGATGGCACACTCGCAGGAGCTGACCTAAACATGCCAAAGGCCCTATCCGTGATGGTCAACGATGCGAAAGACGCCATTGAAAGAACAGTCATGCGTGCAACATCAACACCCGCGCAATTGCTGCGGGATGCGGGGTCTTTGGGCCGTTTGGGAACTGGTGCGAAGATGGCTGTGTACCTTGCGAAAGACGCAACATCCGCATCGGTCTTACGTGTCCAAACCTAAAGGCGACCGAACAACGCCGCGAGCCACATAACACCGCCAGCGGCCGACCTTTGACGATAAATACCAGAGCGGCGCAACTGGAACAATCTTCGCCACAAAGATGCCTCTCGCGCTTGCGTGAATGTTCGTAAGCGCTGTTGGTTCTGCGGGGTCATTTGGCCTGAGATCGCCGTCAAACAATCGATATTTCGATCCGTCCACCCAGCCCAAACACCCTGCCAAATCAGCTTGACGCGGCGCAATCGCGAACGCCAACAGTCATTCGCGCCAAGCACGTTGTTGCTGTGCTGGCGATACAACAGAACGGGTTGTTCATCACAAATCACCTGTCCGCCCACAGCTGTGATGAGCTGGTAAAGCCACCAATCGTGAATGACCGGCGTGGGCGTATCCGCAATAACCGAAGCCACCAACTGCGTGGCGGCGCTATTCAAAACGATCGTGTTTCCGCTGGCTATATTCTGAACCAGTGCATTTGCAAAACTGGGACCGCGACGGCGCATCGGGGACAGTCGCATTCGACCAAGGCGATTATCGGCAATCAAGGTACGGGCGCAATAAAGCGCCGGAGTATCTGGGGAAATTTTGTTCAATTGCTCAACTGCGCGCGCCAGCTTATCGGGCAACCAGACGTCATCTTGGTCCGCCAGCGCCCAGATCTCTCCAGCTGGAGCGGCGGACATAAGGGCCATGAAATTCGCGGCCACACCAAGCGCTGGTCCGTCAAGCACAACTGGTTTCTTAACGCAGGCATTCAAAATTTCGCGGCTCTGATCCTCGCCTGCTTTGGGCGCATCAATACCAGCCCATAAGGCCCAGTTCGGATAGGTTTGCGTCGTGAAACTCGACAATTGTTGCGGCAGGTACTTTTCGCCCTGATGCACTGCCATCAATATATGGACGCAGGCAGAACTATTGCCTGCGGTACCAACAAAGGTGCTGTGTTCTTTGTGAAGATCGTTTGGGCGCAACATCATGATGCGCCCTCAAGTACATCTTGAAGGATGTTTTCGAATGCCGCCGCTTGCGCTTGAAACCCTGTCACGGCCCGTGGCGTTACGGTCTTTGGGTGCTGTTCAAGCGCTTTGACCAAGGCGCTTAACAGCACGTCAGACGATGCACCAATTGGAATGAGGTCACTTTGACTTAAAGCCCCATGTTCCACGCTCCCCCCACTGTCTGTTTGAATGACACCAACGCCCCGTGCCAATGCTTCACGCACCGCCAACCCGAACGTTTCCTTCCACTGGGACATGAACAACAAAACATCAATTTCAGAATAAAACGCGTCCATTTCTGACTGATCAAAACGTGGGTAAACCTCCCAGTCTCCCGGAAGGTCATCAAACCGCTCGCCCTTCCACCAATCACCCTCGGCAGAGGCATCTACCAGTAGTACGCGGAAGTCATCACGTTCAAAGGATTTGAACGCAGCACGTATTAGCGGCCAACCCTTGATTTGGGATGGTCCGCCAACAAACCCGAACGTTAGCCGTGGATCTCGTTCTCGGCGGGCCGCTTGCTTTGCTTCAAAATCAGGCTCAGGCAGGTGAACGCCATTTTCCCAAATGACACTGCGGCCCGCTGCAAAGCCGGATGATACGTACAGATCGTGGGCAAATTTACTTGGGTAAGTCACACGCTCTGGTATGCGCGAGATGTCTTGCAAATAGGTAAATCGCGATTGCGCTGCGTCAAAATCCGAAACGCAGCCGCGACACGCGTCAATCTTGATCGGGTTTTGTCCGCAGTACGTCCTATCAGGCTTAATCATGAATTGCCGTTCACAAAGCCACCAAAAATCATGCACGCTTAGAATGCTTGGAATGCCACGCGCCTGCGCTGCCCTAAGAACCCCGCCGCCGATGTCCTGAATACAGTGGGCGTGAACAACATCGGGCCGCAGATCATCCATCAGTTCCTCGATAAGGCGGGTCACATGTGGGTTGTTATAAAGCTCTTTATAGGTGCGGTTAGACGGAACATTGATAACAAAGTTCTGGATGCCATCCCGTTCGGATTTGACCATCGTGTAATTGGCCAACCCGCTGTGGCAACACAATGACACGGCGGTGATCTGATATTCGAACGCGGCGCTTTTTGTCGCCAATAAGGCTTTCGCGACTTCCTCTGCGACAACCGTCGCGCCCCCGTATGTGAAGGGTGCAAAAAACACGTTTGCCAAAAGGATATGGCATTTAGTCAAGACACCATCCAATCCAGTATTTCTGTGTCGATGATATTGGGATTAGCTGCGCCAACCCATTTAGCCTCGAGGTTGTTGCGTGCCGCGAGACCAATCGCGCGTGTGGTTTCACGCGCACCTTCATAGCGTCGCAACGCCGTGAGCCATTCAGATTGGTTCTTAGCGACAAACCCCGTTTTGCCCTGTTCAATCAACGATGGCAGGTCCCCAACGGGTGAAACGATTGAGGGCACCCCGACCGATGCGGCATCGATCAAACGCACTGCGCTTTTGCAGCGGTTAAACATGTCATCACACAGCGGCATCACGGCGCAATCGGTTTGCGCAAGTTCACCTAAATACGCCTCATATGTCGTGAACGGTTTCACCTCAGCCTTTTCGCGCAACCCCTTCGGGAGCAGGTCGAGGTTGAAATGCCCCAGCAACACCAATCGGCGGCTGTCACTCTCGGCCATGAACGCCTCTAACGGGTCGTAAATACTGGCAAGGTCGATTTCGTGGCCCTGCGATCCACTGGCGAAACCAACGCGAAAAATACCGTCCTGCGCTTCGCGCCCTTCCATCGCCGAAGCACCCGCGTTTAGGGTCGCCTCATCCGCAAAGTTGCGACGGACATGAACAGGACGTTTGGTAAACAGACGCGCGTGATCCGCAAGCTTGGGCGTGGAAACAGAGATCAAATCCGCGCCGTTCATCATCGCCAAATACTTCGGCGCTTCACTCAGGAAATGCGCTTTCAATCCGGGATCAAGCGCGCCCATATTGCCATAGGTTTCATAGGCCGAAATCGAGAACAACGGATCGTCGATATCATACATAATTGGTAAACCAAGGCGTCGGGCCTCATAGCGGATCATATCGGTCACGGGAGAGGATTTGAGGCGGTACTCAATCACATGGGTCGCACGGGTCAAAAGCCGCGTGACGCGCGGCAGGTCTTGGTAATGCGCGAAGTCGCAAGCCACACCTTGGCTTTCCCAAAACTGCGCCAGTTGCTCAACACGATACTTGCGGCACTGCGGCAAATTCAGATCACCAATGATGGAGACAAATGGTTTGTTTCCTTTATGTGGGGGCGCGGGATGAAACGCGCTTCCCTGCGCCAGTTGCTGCCAGATGCTTTGCAGGTATTCCTCGGGCGCGACGTCGTCCTTTCCCCCTGCTTGCAGCGCACTGCGACCTTCGCCGCGCCAAAGCATACCGACGTAGATACGAGCCTTTCGCAAGGCAACACCAAGCCCTTCATGACGCGCAGCCATGAGGAAGCGTTGGACCAAGGTGGGTCGGAATATCTGAGCGAGCAAACGTGTCATAGGTCTACATTCTCAAATGCGGCAAAAGTGTTAACATTTGATTTACTGTCAGGTGGTCACGGGACGTTTCAGGGTCTCTTCGTGATGGGTTAAAGCGGCATCAACGTCGTTGTAAAAATGCAATGCGCCATCTTCTAACACCGCCCCCATATCGCAAATACACCTCACCATTGGGGGCGAATGGCTCACGACGATCGCGCCAGAGGTTTCACGTCGTTTATCAAACATCCGAATGCTTTTCTGGCGAAACGCGCCGTCGCCAACGGACGTCACTTCATCCACCAAATATGTATCGAACGGGATCGCCATCGAGACACCAAAAGACAGCCGTGATCGCATGCCCGCGGAATAGGTTCGAAACGGCATGTCAAAATGCTCGCCCAGTTCAGCAAAGTCTTTCACGAAATGCACAAGGTCATCCGTGTCAGCACCATAAAGGCGTGCAACGAAACGGGCGTTTTGGCGGCCGGTTAAATCAGCGTGAAACGAACCCGCAAAGCCGACCGGATAAGACACGGTCCCCGTTGACAACACCTGTCCAAAATCGGGCCTTATCGTTCCAGCGATAAGTTTCAGTAGCGTGCTTTTGCCGGTGCCGTTTCGCCCCAGCAGAGCCACGCTCGCCCCTGTCGGAAAAATAACGTTGAGGTCTTTGACAATCATCTTACGCCCACCACGGGTCGCAAAACTTTTTGTGAGACGGTCAAGCTGGATCATAGTGCGCCTCAGCTACGATCGCGAAGGCTGTAAAACACGAGGCACAAAACGCACCATGTCAGCGTGCAGAACAATGCGATCAATAAGATGAATTTCAAACGTTCCGGATACTGCGCCTTTTGCGCTAAGGTCGGCTGAACATGGGCGGCCAGATACCGGCTTTGCCGACGGGCTTCTGCTTGGGCACCGTCAAAGGAGGCGAGCGCAGTTGTGTAGGCCACTTCCGCGAATTCGCGATCCACAATCAGCCCCTCGTATTCGCCGACCAAATCGGCGAACACCACGCCGCCCTCGCCTTCATTTCCAAGGCCCAGTTTCTGTCGTTCTGCATCGATCCGGTTTTGAATAACCTCAACGCGGCGGTTGGCCTGCGCAATCCGCGCATCGCCCGCGCTTGTGGTATCACGCAGCAGGTCCCCCTCGACCAAGGCATCTGCGAGTTGCTGTTGCAATGTCACAAGCACACCCATCTGGTTTTGCGTATCAATGGTCGGGTCAACGATCTGAGTGCGGTTGCGAAACAACGTCAACGCCTGCCGCGCAGTCCTCAGCCGAGCAAGCGAAGTCTCTAAATCCTCACGTGCATATCCCACCGCGTCTTCACGTGCTAAGGCGGATAGATTGTTAATCATCGCTGTGCTTTCCGCGAGAACAGCGACCGCAATCGCGCGTGCATCTTCGGGGTTGAAGGCAAGAAACCGCATCTCAATCAGCTGGGTCCCGCTGTCATAAATGATGTCGACTTTCCGGTCCCAATGCCGGTGTAAATCCTCGATGGTTCCGCTTGGATCATAGGCAAATACGGGGTCCTGATCGGTGGACACTTTGCCCCAGATATTCGCTAAATTCACCTGTTCATTAACCTTCGCCACAAGCTCTTGGCTGTTGAGGTAAACGTACAGAATGTCCGTATCAGATGAACTGGAACCGGAGAGATCAGTAATTCCTCCCAGCAGTTCAATCGGGGAACTTTGCTCCTCCGAGCGGACAGAAAACGCGATTTTGGACGCGTATTGGTCTGCCGCCATTCCCCAAAGATAGTAAGCACTGACCGCAATCGGGACGAGCACGATCCAGATCAGCGACAGGATCAAAAACACATGCCGACGCTTGCGCCGCGCGGGGCCGAAGGTGGGCGGTATTGGTGTTGATTCTGGGGCCGATTTTAGGGCCTCCCTCGCAGGTGCGTCTTGGTTGCTGTCCGACATTAACACTTCTTCAATCAATGAGCGTTCATACTTATGACCGAAGCGTTAACCAAAAGTTATTAACGAGCATTAAACCTCAGGAGACGGGTCAGATGGGTTTCGCCACGCGCCCCGCGGTATCGCAAACCCCGCCTGCACCTTTGCGGCGGCTTCGCGCCCCCTTT
This sequence comes from Octadecabacter temperatus, assembly GCF_001187845.1. Lineage (NCBI taxonomy): Bacteria > Pseudomonadati > Pseudomonadota > Alphaproteobacteria > Rhodobacterales > Roseobacteraceae > Octadecabacter > Octadecabacter temperatus. The sequence goes on from NZ_CP012160.1 coordinate 2,051,449, forward strand.
GCAACGCCGCGTGCTATCATCGCCCTCATCTTGCGCGAAATATCGACGACCTATGGGCGATCTCCTGGTGGGTACCTTTGGGCGATCCTTGAACCCGCGGCGGGCATCGCACTTCTTACAGTCATCTTTTCGATCGGATTTCGCGCGCCGCCTCTTGGCGTGGACTTTGCGTTCTTTTACGCAACCGGTTTGCTCCCGTTTCTGATGTATTCAGATGTTTCAGCGAAGCTGGGCCAAACGATCCAATACAGCCGCGCCTTGCTGGAATACCCGCGCGTGACGTTTGTAGATGCACTGATTGCGCGGATGGCGCTGAATACGCTGACGCAATTGATCGTGCATTGCATCGTGTTGGGGTTCATTCTTTGGTTCAGCGCGCCCGACACGGCAATCGATTTCCCCAAAATCCTAACCGCCTATGCGATGATCATCGTGCTGAGCGCGGGCGTCGGGACGTTGAACAGTTTCCTCACCCTGTCCTTTCCGATCTGGGCGACCGCTTGGGCTGTGTTGAACCGCCCCTTGTTCTTGGCGTCATGTTTGTTCTTTTTGTTCGAGGTCGTCCCACAGCCCTACCGGGATATCCTCTGGTACAATCCACTGGTTCATATCGTGGGCATGATGCGGGACGGGTACTACCCATACTACCAACCAACATACGTCTCCGTTGCGTATCCAATCGCCTTGGGGCTCGGTCTGCTAGTGGTCGGTTTGTTTTTGCTCAACCGTTATCACCGCGACATTCTTCAGCGCTGATCTCTCGCCTGCAACCCACCAAAAATTAATGTCCCTTTTACGGTTTATTAACCTCCCTTCGCGCAAATGAGAGGGCGTTAACTCTTTTGTGCCGTGATTACGCGCACTTGGCTGTAAGAAAGTAACCTAGATGATCCCTCGCGTTAATTTACCCCTCGCAAAACCGGACGACAGTTCTGCAATAATCGTGAACGGATCCGTCTATGCAGCCGTGTCCGAAGTGCAGGCAAAATCGCGGGTTGAGGTTTCGGTTGGCGCAATCACTGCGCCGCTCAACCCAAGCAGCAACAACCCGCTGCGAACCTATGCGATGGACGCAGATATTGTGTTGGATGTAGATCATCTGGCCGCCGCCATTTCGTCGGACCCGAAGGAAAAGTCCCCCGGCGAAATCTACTCGGTCTGGGTAAACCATCTGACGGACTGGGTGTTGGCCGGCGCGCAAACCGTGCAACTGATGATGACAGATCGCGACACGCCCAGCCGGATTGAGATTGAGCGCACCATAAACATTGAAGCCACCACCGCCGGTATGGTGTTTGAAACTTGGCTGGCGCAGCATCGTGGCCGCGCCAACCTTTTGGTGCATTTCACCTGCTCACAAACCCAACGCACGACGTCCCACTCGATCAGTTTTGACCCCACCTTTCAGGGTGGAATTGCGCGTGAGAATTACCAACATGTACGCATTCCGCTCCCTGAGGGTTTTGATGCTGGGCAAGTCTGGCTTGCAGTTGATTACCTAGGGTACGTTCCTGATGGTCACGATGTTGAACCGTTTTTCTTCTTGGCGGACACACGCGTAAGCGTCCCGTCAATCCCGTCAACGTCCTTGGTTGACCCGATCCGCATCGGTAAACCCGGTGAAGAACGCACCAAGGTTTGGATGGAGGGCGACATCCCATGTCACGTTATGAACGGCGACGAAATCAGGCTCTCAATCGGCGGTAACGAGCAGATCTTACTGAACATCACGCCCCCAATTTTGACCCTGAAAGAAGACTACGGCCACACGCTGGTCATTGCATCGGATCAAGCGATAGAACTGCTGTTGCTCATCGACGGCGAACCTATTGAACAGGTCAACTTCGGGACCAGTCATAACGTTGTACGCCTTCCATCCAAGTATCTGACAGGCACGACGCGGCACCTGTGCTTCAAGGATCGTTCAGGCTCGATCACCTATTGGGAAACGCAACACCTCGCCCCTGCGATCATCACGCCTGCCGACGTGTTGCAGCGCGAAGCCGCCGCGCCCTTCCCCTCAACCGTCTTTGCACAAACGCCGCGCCGCTACGCAAGCCTGAAGGCCCATATGGAAAACGCCGACGCGTCGGTGGATATGGCGCAGGTTGCTTACGCGATGTCGGTGCTTGAGGGCGGTCATGACAACGTCAAACTCAAACCGCTGACGTTCGCGCAGCCCGATGCACCCAAAGTGACGGTCGTAATTCCCGCGCACAACAAGGTCGAGGTGACCTACCTCGCGCTGTGTTCGCTGTTGGTGGCCCATAACCATGCCAGCTTTGAAGTTATCGTAGTTGATGACGCATCAACCGATGAAACCCGCCACCTTGAAGACATCGTCAGCGGTATCACGGTGCTGCACAACGACACCGCCCAACGCTTCATCCGATCGTGCAATCAAGGTGCGGCAGAGGCCAAAGGGGACTTCATCGCGCTGCTGAACAATGACGTCGAAGTCACATCTGGCTGGCTCGATGAACTTCTCAACGCATTTGATCGGTTCGACAATGTCGGGCTGGCAGGTTCAAAACTGCTCTATCCGGACGGCGCATTACAGGACGCTGGCGGGATCGTTTGGGGAACTGGCAACCCGTGGAACTATGGCAACCGCCAAAACCCCGAAGACCCGCGCTTCAGCTATGCCCGCCAAACGGACTACCTTTGTGGTGCCGCGATGATGGTTCCTGCCGATCTGTGGCGCGCGCTTGATGGGTTCTCATCTTACATGGAGCCGATGTATTTTGAGGACACCGATTTCGCCTTTAAGGTCCGTGAAGCCGGCTACAGCACATGGTTCGTCCCCTCCTCGGTCGTATATCATTTCGAAGGCATGACATCTGGCACAGACGTCACGACAGGCTTCAAGAAATACCAAGAAGTGAACCGCCCGAAATTCAAACGCCGCTGGGCCAAGGACTTTGCCAAGTTCGGCAAGGAAGGCTGCACACCTGACCTTGAAAAAGACCGTGGGATTGTCGGGCGGGTATTGTTCATCGACTATTCAACGCCGCGCCCCGACCAAGACGCAGGGTCCTACGCGGCGTTGCAGGAAATCCGTTTGGTGCAGTCGCTTGGCTATAAAGTTAGCTTTCTTCCCTCCAACATGGCGCATCTTGGCAGCTACACCGAAGAGTTACAAAAGATGGGCGTTGAGATGATCTACGCGCCCTTCTACCTCAGCCAATCGGAATACCTCGCGCAGCACGCTGTTGATTTTGATGCCTTCTACATCACCCGCTATTACGTGGCCCGTGATGTATTAAGCCAGCTGCGCAAACTCGCCCCAGAAGCGCGTGTGTTGTTCAATAACGCTGACCTGCATTTCCTGCGCGAAATCCGCGCGGCACAGTCCGAAAACGACGAAACCATGCTCGAGAAGGCCCGCCAAACCCGCACGGATGAGATGGAGATCATCAACAATGTCGATGTGGTGTTGTCGTATAACGACGTCGAACATTCGGTCATTCAGGCTTACTCGGATGGTGCGGCGAAAGTTGTGAAATGCCCGTGGGTTGTCGATGTGCCCGAGATGCGCACGCCCCTAAGCAAGCGGCGCGGCTTGTCTTTCCTTGGCAGCTTTCGCCACCATCCCAACGGCGAGGGTGTTTCGTGGTTCATCCGCGACATTTTACCCGCAGCGATTCATGCAACGCCCAGTCCCGTTGATCTGTCCATTTATGGTGCCGCCATGACGGACGACATCAAAGCGCTGGCCAGCGATGCGGTTAACCCGATTGGCTTCGTAGAGAACATTCGCGACGCCTATGATAACCACCGCATCTTTGTCGCCCCACTGCGCTCTGGCGCCGGAATTAAAGGCAAGGTGCTGAGCGCCCTCGCCCATGGTATTCCCTGCGTTTTGTCCCCTACCGCGGCCGAAGGGATTGGCCTGCGCAATGGCCATGATTGCTTTATCGTGAACACACCGTCCGAGTGGGCAAACGCAATCGCACGGCTAACCGAGGACGACGATCTTTGGCACGCGATTTCGGCCAATGCGCAAGCCTATATGTGGGATGCATTTTCATTCAACCAAGGTCGCGCGCAGATGCGATCCGCGTTTGAGGCCGCTGATCTCTACAACACCGTCGACTGATTTTATGAACCCGACAACGTCCCCCACACGCACCGTCATGCTGCACTACCATCTGTTCAAGAACGCCGGCACCTCTCTTGACCAAATCCTAAAACGGAACTTTCCAGACAGTTGGGTCACAGCAGAATTTGACACAAGTAACGGGTCCAATACCGCAGCGGTCGAGAAGTGGATCACCCAAAACCCGACGGCCAGCGCGTTCTCATCCCACACAATCGTCGGGCCGCTTCCGTCTATCGAGGGCGTTCAAATTATCCCCGTTATGCTGCTACGCGATCCCGTTGCACGTATCCGCTCGGCCTATCAATTTGAACGCAATCAGACCTCTGACAGCTGGGGCGCGCAACTCGCCAAGCAAAACGATTTTGGTGGCTACGTTCGCGCACGACTTGCCCGCGCAAAAGACCGGCAGTGCCGTAACTTTCAAACCGGCCGCCTCGCCGCATTTTGCCCAAGCAATCAACCCGAACTCATGCGCGCGTTTGATGGCATTCGCTTGATAAATACGTCTGGCGTTATCGGCCTTGTGTCGAACTTTGATGCGGCAATGAAATTGATTTCCAAACGGCTAAGCACATTAGCCCCGAACTTCAATTGGAGCCCAGCCCGCGCGAATTCGTCCAAATCTGACAACACGCCCATTTCGCCAGAACTGACCCAATTGCTGCGCGAAAAGAACTCCGATGACCTCGTGGTTTTGCGCACTTTGCGTGACCTGCTGGTTGCGCAGAAAGGCGGATAAAACACTATGGCTAAAACAGATCCCCCCACTTCTCCGCCCGACAGCTTAACCTTGCTGATCGGGGCACCACGCAGCGGCACCACTTTGATTGGCAATGCGTTCATGTCGCACTCCACTGTCTGCGGCATTCATGAACCGTATCAACGCGTGCGCAAAGACGGATATGAAACGACCAACCTTGCCGCATTTCAAAACGACTATGATTTAGATTTCGCCAAAACGCCCAATCTGGCAATGAAGGAAACGACGACCCGTTTGCGCAATGTTGAATTATCATTGGGGCTTGCCCAGAACGCTCAGCAAAATGGCATCTACACCGGTCTGGTCCTAATCCTACGGTGTCCGTTTGAGGCCTTCTTGTCTCAAGTCGAGGCCTCCCGTGAACATTGGGAAGAAAAGAAGCTCACCGAAATCACCGAGGATAATGTTGCACATTTTTTTACACGGCAGCGCGCGGCGATCCGGCTGATTTGCGAAAACGCACGGCGGTTTCATTTCCGGATTGCAAGCTATGATCGCTTTTGTGCCGCGCCGGAAACCGAGATTGCGCGACTTATGGCGCTTATACCGGTTTCGCTCGAACCGCATCAAAAAGCCCTCATGCCTGATGAAACGATTGTCGGCGCTGCTGATCCAAAGTTTGCGAGTTCGCACGGGGGGGTTAAGAAGACCGATCGCGCAACGGCGGTGGAGCAGTTGATTGAAACGTACCAACATTTGCCATCCGTAAAGTTCGCGGTGGCGCAACGGGCGTTGATTGCGCTGAACCCAAAGAAAATGACCGACATCGAAAAACTCGACGCGCTAACCGCGCTCGCGCTTTGAAGGGGGGCTGACATGGGGCTTGGCTATCAAAAGACGGACCGCAACGCGTTTGACTATGATATCTGGTTTGACGCAGGCCTTCCCAACCTCGCACTGCGCGGACCCCAATGTGAGTTAGACGCCGCAAATCGCATTAGCTTCATCGGCGCCGCGCAAACCTTTGGGCGCTTCGTAAAGCACCCTTTCCCGCAGCAAGTCGGGCGTTTTCTTGAACGCCCTGTTGCGAACCTCGGGTTTTCCGGTGCCGGGGCCGAGTTTTACCTAAAGCGCCCCGAACTCATGGCACTTCTGGCCACGTCCGACACCGTGGTTGTGCAAAGCATGTCCGCACGATCCGTCAGCGCAGGCGTATTCAAAACGGCGCGCAACAATGGTGTCCTTGAGTTCCAAACCGGCCCCTGCAAAAGCGAAAGTTATATGGCGGAAGAAGCATATCGAATAGTGAAAACCGATTACGGCGAGGATGCATTGCTGGCCCAACGCAAAGCCGTGCAAGACAAATGGCTTGAACAACATCGAGAACTTGCAGACCAGATTTCAGGCCGCAAGGTCTTCCTGTGGCTGTCCAATGAAGCGCCTAACGACAACCTTGATTACTCCCGTTCAGCGATTGGGCAGTTTCCCCACATGGTCACTGGTGAAATGGTTTCAAAGCTGCCCGACATGGGGTTTGAGGTTATTAAATGTGTCCTGAACCCAGAACCGGTTCAAATTTTGATAAACGACCATAGCCATATGGTTGAGCGGGTTTTCGATACCCAGAAGTTCCCGAACCGACCAGACAAACTGCGCGCCCTAAATGTTTATTACGCGACGCCCGCCCTACATGACAAAGCGGCACGTATGCTGTGCAAAGCACTGCTTTAACCCCACGATAACGGCAAAACGTATCCTTGCGCTTCAACCTCACGTCGGATGCGCGCGACGTCTCCTGCAACCAATTCAGGGAAGAAATCAGGCATCTTATGCTTTTTGCTTTCGGTGACTCGTCTGTCCAGTTCCGCTTGCGGATAGTCAAACGACGTGATGCCTAAGAACCCTTCAATATCATGCAAAATTCCGCGCTGATTATCGTGCAAGTCTTCATAAAAGATCGCTTTATATTGCACCTGATCCAACCCCTGTGACAACCGCCGTAATACCGCGCCGTACTCCCCGTTGTCCCAAATATGCGGCTGGCGGATGAAGGCCTCAAATTCAGACTTTGACCACGTGTTCAACTTGTCTAGTTCGCCCGTCACTTGCAGATGGAATTTGGTATGGCTCCAAAGCCGTTTCACCGGATCGCGCATGGTATAAAGCACGCGCAAGGTGTCACATTTCGACGCAATCTTTGGCCAAACCTCAGCTGGAAGATGGGCATTCAGGTTGGAAAAATCACACGCATAGGTTTGAAATTTGCGCAGTTGAAACAGGTTGCGATACCAGAAATCGTCGACCGGCCGGTCAAGATATGCGGCAACCCAATGCAGGTTCTGGCGGATCGCATCGATGTTGGCCTTTTGCGGATCAAACCGCCACAAATACCTCTCTCGTGCTTCAGACAGGCGGCGTTCCTCGCTTAGAAGCGAGTCGTCCACATAGCGATGATTGAAGTAGTGAATTTCCTTTTCCATCGCAAAATGCAGTTCCGGATGGCGGGCCAGCACAGAATAAAGCCATGTGGTCCCCGCTTTCATTGCGCCAATGCTTAAAAACAGGTTCCCAAACATTTTTGTGGCCGCCATGCGTGATGTCCAGACTTCTTACGTACCAGCACAGGCTACCTGCGAAATCTTAAGACGCCGTTAAGGTTAACGAACAATAAGAAAACTTGGGAATTGGCCATAACTTCGGCCAAATGTTATGCAAAACACAGGCAGGCAGCCGCGAAGCGCTGAAATGAGTATTGAGTGAGAGCAATGACAAAGCACACCATCACCCCAGTCATTCTATGCGGCGGATCAGGTACGCGGCTGTGGCCCCTTTCGCGCAAAAGCTACCCCAAGCAGTTCACCAAACTCATTGGGGACAGCAGCCTGTTTCAGCAGTCAGCCTCACGATTTACATCAACATCCTTTGCTGCCCCTGTCATTGTGACCAACTCCGACTTTCGTTTCACGGCGACCCAACAACTGTCTGATGTCGGCATTGATCCTGGCGCGGTGTTGATTGAACCGGAAGCACGAAACACCGCCCCTGCGCTCCTCGCGGCAGCGTTGAAAGTGGCAGATGACGATCCGGACGCTCTGATACTTGCCGCCCCGTCTGACCATTTCATCAAAGATACTGAGGCATTCCTCGCCAGCGTTGAACGCGCCATTCCTTGTGCCCGCGGCGGGCAGATCGTGACGTTTGGCATAATGCCAACACATCCCGAAACTGGATATGGTTACCTTGAACTCGCGGATGAAACGCCTGACGGCTGCATCGCCTTGCGCCGTTTCGTTGAAAAACCGAACCTGCAAACTGCGCAGGACATGTTGGCAACGGATCGGTTCCTTTGGAACGCTGGTATCTTTTTGTACAAGGCCAGCACGTTGGTAACGGCGTTTTCAAAGCACGCACCTGATATGCTGGAGACCGTCAAAACATCGGTTGCCGACGCCCGTCATGATCTAGGCTTTTTGCGCCTTGATCCGACCGCTTGGGCGGCTTGCGAAGATATTTCTATCGACTTCGCCATCATGGAAAAGGCGGACAATCTTGCCGTGATCGAACACGAAGGCGATTGGTCTGATCTCGGCGGCTGGGATGCGATCCAAAAACAAATGCCCGTTGATGACGCGGGTGTAAGCACACATGGCCCAAGTTTGGCGGTGGATTGCACGGACAGCTTGCTGCGTTCTGAAAGCGATGATGTGCAGCTTGTCGGTCTTGGCCTTAACAATATCGTTGCGATTGCGATGCCGGATGCGGTGTTGGTTGCAGACCGCAGCCGCGTGGCTGATTTGGGTGTCGTGGTAAAGGAAATACGCGCGCGAAAGGTCCGCCAAGCAGACACCTTCCCCCGCGATTATCGGCCATGGGGCTATTTCGAAACGCTAACCCTGCGCGACCGTTTTCAGGTCAAACGGATCGTCGTAAAGCCCGGTGCTGCGCTTAGCTTGCAAAGCCATGTTCATCGCTCGGAGCACTGGATCGTCGTCGCAGGCACCGCGCGCGTTACGGTTGGGGATGATGTGCGCCTCGTATCTGAAAACCAGTCAATCTACGTGCCGTTGGGTGCTAAACACCGACTTGAAAACCCTGGCCATGTGCCGATGGAACTCATCGAAGTGCAGACTGGAAGTTACTTGGGTGAAGACGACATTGTCCGCTATGAGGATGATTATGCGCGCGAATAAGGTGCGCGGAGCCTCGCGTTAGTCGAGCAAACCATTCAAATACGTGCCGTAGCTGTTCTTTGAGAACCGTGCAGCCAATGCGCAAAGCGTTTCGTCACAAATCCAACCCTGCGCGTGGGCGATTTCTTCCAAGCAACCGGTTTGAAGCCCTTGTCGCTGCGTTAGTGTCCGCACAAAGTTTCCAGCATCCAGCAGGCTTGCGTGCGTACCGGTATCCAACCATGCATAGCCGCGCCCCATTTTATTCACCCGCAGTTTTCCGGCCTCCAAATACATCTCCAACAGGGAGGTGATTTCAAGCTCACCACGTTGAGATGGGCGAACATCACGCGCAAGTTTGGGGGCATCTGCGTCAAGAAAATATAGACCTGTAACTGCGTAGTTTGACGGCGGCTCGATCGGCTTTTCGATGATCTGCTGCGCGACGCCATTGTCGTCGAAGTCGACAACGCCATAGCGGTTTGGATCGGCAACGCGATAGCCAAAGATAGTTCCGCCGTCGGTATGCTGATTTGCGTCATGCAGTATCTCAGGCAAACCATGCCCAAAGAAAATATTGTCCCCCAACACCATCGCTGAAGGCGCGCCGTTCAAGAAATTCTCTGCCAGTAAATAAGCCTGCGCCAACCCATCCGGGGACGGCTGCACAATATAGGAAAGCGAAATCCCCCATTGGCTGCCATCGCCAAGCGTGCGTTGAAACTGGCACTGGTCTTGGGGCGTTGTGGTGATCGCGATGACACGGATGCCTGCCAACATCAAAACACTGATCGGGTAATAGATCATCGGTTTGTCGTAAATCGGCAAAAGGTGCTTGGACACGCCAATTGTTATTGGATACAACCTAGAGCCCGTTCCGCCAGCTAGAATTATACCTTTGCGCATGTCCGCCAGTAGTGTCGAAGCGTCGTTAATTTTCAGTTAACTGGTCGCGTAAATATGCACGCCAATCTGGGCGTCGTACACCAAAAGTTTGCTCTAATCCCTGACAGTCCAACCGCGAGTTCAACGGACGTTCCGCTGGCGTAGGGAACTGCGATGACGGAATTTCATCTACCTTGCAGGACACTTTAGCGGCGTTGAAAATTTGGCGGGCGAAATCGGCACGGTTACAATCAGGCGTCCCAGACAGATGATACACGCCGGCCTTTTCAGGTGCATCCATTAACGCTTTGGCAATGGCATGACAGGCCAACGCAATTTCGCGCGCTGGGGTTGGGCCGCCAATTTGGTCTGACACCACACAAAGCTCGCCCCGTGTCGCGCCAAATTTGAGCATGGATTTCACAAAGTTTTTGCCATGGGCCGAAAACACCCATGACGTGCGCAAAATCGCAAAGCGGCCCCCAATTTCACGTATCGCAGCCTCACCGGCAATCTTGGTTCGCCCGTAAGCATTTTGCGGGTTCGGCTGGTGATCTGACGTCCACGGTTCCGAACCAGAACCGTCAAAGACATAGTCGGTTGAAATATGCACAAACGGGATATCGATGTCGGCGCAAGCCCGTGCCATCGCATGCGGTGCACGTGTATTCACGACCTGCGCGATGTTTTCTTCAACCTCGGCGCCGTCGACGTCGGTATAGGCAGCGGCGTTGATCACGGCGCGCGGGCGATGTGACGCAATCGCATTGGCGCAGGCCATCGGGTCAGTCAGGTCAACATCCGCGCGACCAAGGCAAAGCACGTCGGACAGGGGCGACAATTCAGTCGCCACCTGCCCCGTTTTTCCAAAGACTAAAATCGTCATTGCGGGTTTCCAAAACCAGAGGACGAATGACGTCTCAAACTATTCATGTGTTCAGGGTCCTGTTTCTAAGGAACACACACTAAATTCGAAAACTTTCACAATCGTTAACAGTTACTAACATGCGTTTACGTTACTTAAACGCGACCGTCGGGTCATCGGCGTGCAATGCTGCGATCAAGCTTTCTTCTGTCATCGTAACAGGTGCGCGCACCCGTCCGTGGCCGGGTAAATTGAAAATTCGGTATTCAACAACTTTTGGTGCATCATCAATTGGTTTTGTCGTGGACATGTTTTTCTCCGTTCAGAAGTTTGGTTGGGAAACGCCTTACTTGCCCATCGTGGACAGTGTGAAGAACCGGTTCGAACCGAGGCGGTTTTCGATGTACAGCTGCTTGGTTGCCGCCGTTGTATCGACAGAAATGTTGATTGCGTTGGCGGGGCCTGTTGTTCCGGTGAGCGGCCCGCTCAGGAAGTTCAACGATCCTGGAGGGCTGATGAACATCGACCCAAAATTATTCGCACCACTCAGGTTACCTGTGATCGAGAAAAGGTAGAAGCGACCGATGATGTTGACAGACAGCCACATCAAAATCCGCGCAGGGTCCGAGAACGGGATTGGCATGTTGTAAGAAGTGTCGTTCAAAATAAAGAGGTCTTCAAAGTAACACTGGCCTTGCGGCATCTGAACGGCACCTGTGTCCGCCTCAACTACGATTGCATCGCGGTAGCTTGAGCCGTCGTCCGAGACCTTGATTGTGAAGTCATCGCCCCCCGTCGTGCCCATTTCAGCGCGCCCCGAGTAACCGGTTTGAAACAACAGGCTAGCGGTGTCCGCCGGCGCGGCCTTATTCACTTTCAACTGGTGGCCGTCACCATCATTTGTCAGCAACGTCGCATCAGCGGCAACCGTCAATCGGTTGGTGTCATCTGCAGCCGCATTCACGCCCACATGATCCACATTCTGTAGCGGTGCGCTGGTTGGGTAGACCCAGTTCGTGCCATCAAATCGCAGTGTTTCACCCGTTGATAGAATATCTGCATGCCAACCCGCGACGGGGGTAAAGAACGTCCATGCGCCATTTGCGTAAAGCGCAACACTGTTGTCATTACCTGCCCAGGCCCCCGTTGCGGACGCACCGACAATGTAGCGTTCATTCGCCCCAGGACTAGCGGGTGGCGCGGTCAGGTTCACATCTTCAACCGCCAACTGCACGACCGCATCCAACAAGAATAACGCCTCATTGTGCGTGACGTGTTTTTGCGCCTGAGCTGGCTGAATATAAGGCATCGATAGAATCTGGGATTGGTCTGACATAGGGGCGTCCTTTCAAGGAAATATCTGGCGCGTTCAGAAAATGGCATTGAGGTGCATTTGCTGCACCGTCCGATTTCCAACTTAAGAAGATGAAAACCCTGCGTTCGCACCAAAGCGGATCTATGCAACACCTCGACTCCTGAAAGATCATCTAAAATTCGCCGGGATTGCCCCCCCTCTGCCCCGATTTGGCGCCGCTCTTTGCCCGAACGAAACCGCACAAGTGTCTTCGGTGAGATGGTTTTGGGATTAAAATGCTAGCGTCTTTTTCAGCTTATGGTGCCGTCTCCGTGTTCGGCGGTCCGATTGAGGATAATCCGCATATCGGGATTACGGACGTGCAAATTCTGGACACCGCTGACGGCCCGATGTTGTTCGTTGCAACGCGTGGGGATGGCTGGCTGACCGCGTTTGATTTGGGCAGTGATGCTGGCGATGCCATTGAAGTTGGTGCTTGGGAAATTGATGCGTCGTACTTGCATTTGGAAACCACCGACCTAGCGATCCGCGACACGGGCGCTAACACGTTTGAGCTGTTTTTGGCCGGCCTCAACGATGCCGACTTGCAAGGCGTTACCCTTTCCCCCGACGGCGCAACATCGCCCTTTGATGTAGCAACTGATTGGTCCGCGTCCGGTATGGATGCCGCAAACATCAGCACGATCGCTCTTTGGGATGGCTCCTCAAATGGACTTGTCGCGCTTAACGATGGAGGACTGGCGCAGGTTACGTTCAACGCGAACGGGTCGCTGGGATATGAAACCATATCCGTCCCGAATTCCCTGTCCAGCGCGGTTGCGACCCATATTGAAACGGCGACCCACAACGGTGATGCGATTGCGCTGGTCAGTTACGGTGCGTCTGACACTGTGTCCCTATTTCACGAAAACGGTAACGGCGACCTTGTGCATCTGCATAACCTGACCAACGACAACGGGCTTTGGGTTAACGACCCCGGAGCAATAACCTTTGCAAACGGAATTGACGGCGGGCTTTACGCGATCCTCGCATCATCTGGTAGCAGCACGCTCTCGGTTTTGGAAATTGCGAACAATGGCGAAGAAATGCGGGTTGTCGATCACCTGTTTGATACGCTCGACACGCGGTTTGAATCTGCATCCCACGTCACGACGGTCACTATGAACGGAGTGGATTACGTTCTTGCCGCGGGCGCGGATGATGGCATCAGCCTGTTTGCACTGCTCAGCGAAGGTCGTCTCCAACACGTTGAAACAATTGCGGGCAGTGTCGGTTCTCCGTTGCAGGGGATTACGGGCATCACCGCGACCCAAACAGTAAACGGCGCGCGTGTCTTCGCAACGACCCAAGGCGCGCCCTACCTTGTCGAGTATGACATCACCTTTGATGACATTGGTAAGGTTAAGCTCGGGACTGGTGGCGATGATACGATTAATGGCCAAGCCAATGACGACATCATCATCGGCGGCGATGGAAACGATACACTGACCGGAAATAACGGCGAGGACACCATCATCGACGGTAATGGCCTTGATGTCATGACTGGCTCGATCGGCGCGGACCTCTTTATTTTGGTGAAAGATGAATACACCGACATCATCACCGACTTTGATCCCAACGAAGACGTGCTAGATCTTTCCGCGCTCAGCCTCATTGGCGGGCTCAACAATTTGCATATCACGTCCTACACTTGGGGCGCTGAACTACAGTTTTTCGACTCCGTGCTCGACGTCTATAGCTCTGATGGGACGGCCCTTGGTGCCGATGATTTCACGCATTTGAATGTCATCATCGGCAATCGAATGGGCGTCGATCCGTCGCTCTATGACACGTCGCTTTATGGGCCGGTCACACCGACTGTTCAGGAACTCTCGCCAACTATCTTACCTGGTACGCCCCCAGACCAATTGAACCGTTTAGGGACACCGAACATGGTTCCGTCGACCAACGGCACCGTGACCAACGGCACCAATGCGCCCGATGACATCGCCGCCTCAAGCACCAATGATACTGTTTTCGGGCTTTCTGGGGACGACACCATTGCGGGCGGGTCTGGCAACGACCAACTCGCTGGTGACGGTGGTGCGGATATTCTTGAGGGCGAAAGCGGCAACGATCACCTATTTGGCGGTATTGGCTTTGACACGTTGCATGGCGGCACAGGAGACGACGTCCTTTATGGCGAAGATCACGCCGACACGCTGTACGGTGATGATGGCGCAGATCAGCTTATTGGGGGCGACGGCTACGATTGGCTATTTGGCGGCAACGGCGATGATTTCCTGTGGGCTGGCACCACGGCGGACCGACTTTATGGCGGTGACGGGGATGACTACATGGATGCTGGGAGCAACTACGGCATCACCGTTGACGGCCTTTGGGGCGGCGCGGGCAATGACACGATGTTCGGCAGCGCAGGTTACGACCTATTGGTGGGTGGCGATGGTGACGACATCATGGATGGCGGACATCAGGCCGACAATATTTATGGCGACGCAGGCAACGACACCCTGTTTGGCGATCTTGGGTTAGATCGGCTTTTCGGTGGTGTGGGCGATGATCTTCTTTCTGGCGGCGACGGAAATGACGGGCATTTTGGCGGCGATGGAAATGACACTGCATGGGGTGGGACTGGCGATGACCGCTTCTTTGGCGGCTCTGGTAACGACATGCTTCTTGGGGAAGACGGCGCAGATACGCTCTATGGTGGATCAGGTTTTGATACGGTTGTCGGCGGCGCAGGGGACGACACTCTTGCCGGAAATTTCAATGCGGATCGTTTTGTGTTCGAAGACAATCACGGTCACGATATCATTCTGGACTTCGACGCGAACAACACCTTGGAACGTATTGATTTTGCACGCGTTGATCAGATCGTGAACTACGCCGACGTTTTGAACGCCATGACGCAAATCGGCGATCATGTGGTCATCATAACTGGCACAAATAGCTCTGTGCTGATCGAGAACGTGGACATCAACCTGCTGGATGAAGGTGACTTCTTATTTTAAAGAGATTTCCGTTCCCTGGATACTCGTCGTAACACTTCATTAACCGCGATCCAGTATCCGTTAACCAACACCTATCGACGTCTTGTCACTGGTGTTGGTATTCCGCGAAGGGTTCGCAATGGCTGTAAAAATCGAGACGACTGATTTGGACGGCGTGCTTGTCATCACGCCCGACCGCTTCACAGACCAACGCGGGTTCTTTTCTGAATCCTACAATCTTAACGCACTCACAAAGGGCGGTATCGACATCGCTTTTGTTCAAGACAATCACTCGTTTTCATTGGCCGCTGGCACAGTGCGTGGGCTGCACTTCCAATCTCCACCTTTCGCCCAAACAAAGCTGGTGCGCTGCGGGCGCGGGTCGTGTTTTGATGTTTCAGTTGATATTCGCGCGGGCTCTCCAACTTACGGAAAATGGACAGGGGTTGAACTTAGTTTCGAAAACGGGCGTCAATTATTGGTTCCAGCAGGGTTCGCGCACGGCTTCGTAACACGTGAACCGCAAACCGAGGTCGTCTACAAATGTTCGCACGAATACGCACCCCAAGCGGAACATGGTCTCCTTTGGAATGATCCAGACATTGGTTTGATTGGGGCGTGCACGCAACCGACGCCGTCCTCTCTGATAAAGACGCGGTCGCAGGGAAATTCGCCGACCTGCAAAGCCCGTTCACCTGGGACGTTACCCAATGACCTTGTTGGTAACTGGTGGTGCTGGGTTTATCGGATCTGCCGCTGTCCGCGCTGCAATTGCACGTGGGATGCGCGTGGTGAATGTCGATGCCCTCACATACGCCGCCTGCTCCAACAACCTCAAAAACGTGCAAGACAATCCCCTTTACTCCTTCGTCAAAGCCGACATTCGCGACGCCGCAGCCCTATCGCAGGTATTCGAAGCCCATAGCCCGACCGCAGTTATGCACCTTGCTGCCGAAAGCCATGTAGACCGATCAATTGACGGCCCATGCGTTTTTGTTGAAACCAATGTGACCGGCACCTTTAATCTCCTCGAAGCGGCGCGGACCCATTGGGTTTCCCAAGGAAAGCCCAGGACGTTCCGGTTTTTACATGTCTCAACGGATGAAGTTTTCGGCTCGCTTGGCGAAGCCGGCAAGTTCAGCGAAACCACGCCCTACGCGCCTCGCTCGCCCTACTCCGCTTCGAAGGCTGCGAGCGATCATCTCGTGCGCGCATGGGGCGAGACCTATGGCCTGCCAGTTCTCCTTACGAACTGCTCAAACAATTACGGGCCATACCATTTCCCCGAAAAGCTGATCCCTGTGGTGATTATCAACGCATTGGCGGGCAAAGACATTCCAATCTATGGCACTGGGGAGAACATTCGTGACTGGCTGTTTGTTGACGACCACGCGGATGCTTTGTTAGCCGTCTTAAAAGGCAGTGCGGCAAACCGCAGCTACACCATCGGGGGCAACAACGAAGTCCGCAATATTGATCTGGTGAAAACCATTTGCGCGCTATTGGACGATAAACGCCCTACGGGCAGTCCGTATGCGGATCAAATCGCCTTTGTTTCAGACCGTCCCGGCCACGATGAACGTACTGCAATTGACGCATCCCGCATCTCGGCGGAACTTGGATGGCGGCCCTCCGTGACGTTACATGAAGGCCTTGAGAAAACCGTTCAGTGGTTCCTTGATAACGAGGACTGGTGGCGCGCGATCTTAGCCCGAGACGGCGTTGGGACGCGTTTGGGTACGATTGCGGCCTAAACCACACCCTTTTCAATTCTAGTATCCCAGAGTTCGTGTTAAGCACCCTCAAACCACAAACCCGAGGATCGCGTTTTGTCACAGACGGCCCAAAATCGGGGCACCCCTTCAACGCGTGATCTGTTTGGGTTGGCTTGGCCGCTTGGCCTCAAAGCGATCATGCTGCACGGTATCATTGTCGTTGATGCCTATCTCGTCGCGCCCCTCGGTGAGGCCGCCCTTGCGGCGATGGGATTGGCCGGCGCGCTTGCAGGTTTGCTGTTGGGCATCCTGTTTTCTTTCTCGAACGCAACCCAGATCAGAATTGCGCAAGCCTTTGGTGCAGCGGGTCCCGTTGCTCTGAAGACCAGCTTTTTTTGCGGACTGCTGATCAACCTTGCAGCAACCGCCCTTGGCTTGGTCGTGGTCATATTCTTTGGCGATCAGATAATCGACTACTTTGCCCACACACCCGAAATTGCCGACCAAGCAATTGGCTACCTTCACGTCTTTCTTTGGTTGGTTGTGTTCGAAGCCGTCGGCCAATGCTTGTCCAGCCATTTCAACGGTTGCGGAAACACAAAGCTGTCGTTTTATAGCTACCTAATCGCGATGCCGATCAACATCGGGCTCAGCATTGTGTTGATCTATGGCCTATACGGTTTCCCAGAACTTGGCGTTGTTGGCGCGGCCTATGGTAGTGCGGCGGCAGCGGCCGCGCGGGTCGCGTTTTTGGGCTGGCGGTTCTGGCGCAGCGAAGGCGATATCATTGCCGCGAAGGGGTGGTCGAAAGACACGTTTCGCCATGCGCTGAAACGGCACTGGCTGTTCTCGTTACCGATTGCCGCGACCTTTATCAGCATGTCTATCGGCACGCAGGTAAGCATGCTTGTTTACGCTACGATGACGGTCAACGAATTCGCCGCTATGACGCTCATCATGCCGTGGGTCCAGACAGCTGGCGTCTTCGGTATGGCTTGGGCACAGGCCGTCGGCATCGCGGTGGCACAACTGCTCGGCAAAGACCTCGACGAGGCGAGCTTGGATGAATTCCTCAGCCGCGCATGGCGCGCCTCATTTGTTGCATCCGTTTTTGTGGCGCTTGCATATTTGGTGATAATCCTAATGTCGGATCGTCTTTACGATGACCTTCAGCAACAGACCCGCGCGTACCTGATGACATTCCTACCTGTGCTGCTTCTTTTGCCGTTCCCAAAGGGATCGAACGCCATCTGCGGTCAAACGCTACGTGCGGCGGGCGATACGGTGCGGGTTATGAACATATTCTTATTGGGGCAATGGGTATTCAAAGTCCCACTAACCATTCTGTTCGTGATCTATTTGGATCTGCACATCGCATGGGTATTTGCACTGGTCCTGATCGAAGAACTGGTCAAGTTTCCGCCATTCCACTTACGCCTTTTCACGGGCAACTGGAAACGCGCACAGGTTTTTGACGACTGATTTATCCGCCCTATGGGTCGAAATAGTCCCCGTGTGCATCCAAGATTGCGTCGATCGTGGCATCCAAACGTGAGAGGTGAATCATTCCAGCTGCGACAGCCCCGTCACCATCGTGATTGCGGACGCATTCTGTAATCGCTTTGTGGTCGTCCAAAAGCTGGCTCAAACGGTTCACTTTGGACAAGCTCAACATGCACAAACGGTCTACGTTGGCTTTCTCTTGCTTGATGACTTCGAACGCGAAGTCGACTTTGGCGATTTCACATAGGGTTTGGTGGAATTGATAATCCAACGCGCCAAATCGATCGTAGTCATCGGCTTCAACAACTGCGGTTTGCTGGATTAGGCTTGCGTCTAATTGGGACGCGCCAATGGCATCGCAATGCTGCGCTGCACGGCGCAGTATTTCAGACTCAACAGAAGCACGTACAAATCGTGATTTTTCAATCTCACGCATGGAAAAGCGCTTCACTTCCGTAGCGCGCTGCGGGCGGATCAACAGAAGGTCAAGGTTCTCAAGGCGGCTGAATGCATCTCGGACCGGCTGACGCGACACGCCAAATTGCGCAGCAATCTCTGCTTCGGAAATCTTGTCCCCTGGCAGCAAATTCAAAGAGGCGATCTCATCGCGCAGATGGTCGAACACAACATCCACACTGGTGCGTCGATCACGAACTTGGTTTGCGCTAGGCATGATTAATTCTCCACAATTGCAGGCTTTCTAGTAAGGTTTGTCCCAAAAGACAAACCTTTCGAACGGACGTATAAGGTTGGCTCACCAACGAGGTACCTTTCGAACGTAATCAGGAATGTACTTCAGCATTTCGTCAGTATCGTCACGATCTTGAACCATCGCGGTGTTGTAAAGGTCATGCAGTTGCGCGACGGCTTCATGATCCAGTTCAACCCCTAGTCCGGGCCCTTCAGGGACTTGAAGCGTGCCATTCTGGAACGTCGGACGCCCACCTTTGATGATCTCTTTGGCGGACCATGGGTAATGCGTATCGCAATCATAGGTCAGATTTGGTGTCGCAGCGGCCACATGACACATCGCAGCGAGGGAAATTCCAAGATGCGAGTTAGAATGCATCGAAACACCCAAGTTCGCCGCGCGACACATCTCACCAAGGTGAATCGCTCCGGTCGCTCCGCGCCAATAGTGATGGTCCGACAGCACGATCTGCACCGCGTCCTTTTTAACGGCCTCGATGATCTCGTCGAACTCGACGACGACCAAATTCGTGGCCAAAGGCATATCCGTTTGCGCCGAAAGCTCCGCCATCGCATCCATACCGCGGCAAGGATCTTCAAGGTACTCCAGCACCCCACCTTCAACGCCCCCAAGATCTTTGATGACTTTCAGTGCTGTCTTCGGAGACCAAGCGCCCATCGGGTCAATGCGCAATCCATGTGTCGGAAACGTTTCGCGCAGCTTCAACATGGTTTCGACCTCTAGGTCGGGATGAAGAACTCCGCCCTTCAGTTTCCACGACTTGAACCCGTATTTGGCAGAAAACTCTTTCGCTTGTTCTATCAGCGCATCCGGCGTCATCACTTCGCCCATGATGTCGGGACCGAACGTTAGGTCCTGCTTGGCAAACTTGTAAAACAAATACCCCCCAAACGGGATGGTCTTACGCACAGCACCGCCGAGCAAATCATACAAAGGCCGATCGATTTCTTTGCCACGAATATCCAGCAGCGCGATCTCGAACGCACTGTAGACAACATCGACAACCTTATGATCTGCCAAGGCAGTTGGCGCATTGACGCCACCCCCTTCTGGCAATGCGGTTTCAACGCGCTGGCGCAAGTCACGAAGGTTATATGGGTCGAGACCTTCAAGTGTAGGCGCCACAGTTTGCAGTCCCTTCAACGTACGAGCTGCACCATACGCCTCACCGAGACCCGTCAAACCTGTGTCAGTCTCAACCTCAATAATAGCACGTAAGAACACGGACGGATGCACGCCTTTAGTATTCGCCAATGGAACATCGGGAATTGCGATCGGTGTGATCTTTACATTCGTTATACGCATGCTAGCCTCATTGTATCCCAGCCATCAGAGCCGCAATTTACGCACAAATCAATACTAGTAGTCCAGATTGAGAACTGGTATACCAGATCAAATTGGGCGATTCTTTCGTCCACTCGGGAGGCACAGCGCGAAAGCGCACTAGGGGGGATACTAATGTCTGGCGTAAAGTTGGAGAGCATCGTTAAAGCGTATGGCGCGGTGCAGGTCGTTCACGGAATCGACCTTGAAGTTAAAGAAAAAGAATTTGTCGTTCTTGTCGGACCGTCCGGTTGCGGTAAGTCCACGACGTTGCGCATGGTCGCAGGTCTTGAGGAAATTTCTGGTGGTGAGCTGACCATCGATGGTCGCGTCATGAACCGTGTCGCCCCAAAGGACCGCGATGTGGCGATGGTTTTCCAAAACTACGCACTTTATCCGCACCTTGATGTGGCAAACAACATCGCGTTCGGCCTTAAAATCCGCAAGAACAGCAAAGAAGAAATCGCAGCTTCCGTTGACGAAGTTGCCGGCATTCTCGGGCTCACAGATTACCTAGAACGCAAGCCGTCTGATCTGTCTGGTGGGCAACGTCAGCGCGTTGCTATGGGCCGTGCGATTGTTCGCCGCCCGAAAGTGTTTCTGTTCGATGAGCCCCTTTCAAACCTAGACGCCAAGCTGCGCACGCAGATGCGCGCTGAAATCAAACGTTTGCACAAGCGCCTTGGCGTTACGTCCATCTATGTGACGCACGATCAGGTCGAAGCGATGACTCTCGCTGACCGTATCGTTGTGATGAACGATGGCCGGATTGAGCAAATCGGCACGCCGATGGAGCTATTCCTCAATCCAGTAAATGCTTTTGTCGCTGGTTTCTTGGGCGCACCCCCGATGAATATGATCGAAGCCACGATTGGCGAAGGGGATACGTCTCCGGTTGCTAGTTTTGCTGGTGGGCAGCTGGCCCTGTCAAAGCTCTCAGGATTGCAAAACTCAGTTGGCCGCAAGGTGACTGTCGGTATCCGTCCTGAATATGCGCAGATCGCTACTGAAGCGACGCCTGGTTCTGTTGCCTGTGATCTTGAGCTGGTTGAAACGCTCGGGTCCGAAGCACTGCTGCACACGACTGTTGGCGATGAGCCCTTTGTGATCCGCACCGATACGCTCGGCAACATGGACACGCTCGAGGCCGTCACTGGCTTTACGGCGAAGCCAGACCTGATCAAAGTATTTGACGCGAAAACTGGCTTGGCCCTGTCTGGCCAAACGCGTGAAGCATGAACGGCGCGGACGGGCATAAGGCCGACACGCCCAAAGTGGCCTACACGCAACGCTCACGAGTGACGCGTATCGCCGATCACCTCAAACGCGACTGGCAGCTTTATGTGCTGCTTCTCCCAACGATCATCTGGTTGATCGTGTTTCTGTATAAGCCAATGTACGGCCTGCAGATCGCGTTCAAGGACTACAGTATCTTTAAAGGCGTCGCGGCCAGCCCTTGGATCGGGTTTGAACATTTCGAGACGTTGTTCGGCAGCGAAGGCTTTACGCGGGCGCTAAGAAACACCATCGCGATCAGTTTCTGGAGCCTTGTTATTGGCTTCCCTGTGCCGATCATTCTTGCGCTTATGTTCAACGAAATCCTGAATCGTAAGTTTAAAAGCACAGCTCAAACAATCGTTTACCTGCCGCACTTCATCTCATCCGTTATCATTGCGGGTATCGTGATCACGGCGTTCTCTCCATCTGCGGGTATCGTGAACACCGTGATGGGTTGGTTTGGAATGGATGCTGTTTACTTCCTGACAAAACCCGAATGGTTCCGCCCGATCTTTATCGGCACGACCATCTGGCAAGAGGCGGGCTTCCAATCCATCGTATACCTTGCTGCCATCGCTGGCGTGTCTCCCACACTTTACGAGTCGGCGGTTGTTGATGGGGCCACGCGTTGGCAGATGATGTGGAAAATCACCATTCCATGCATCCTACCGACGCTGATCATCATGTTGATCATCCGCATCGGTAACATGCTCGAAGTTTCCTTCGAGATGATCATCCTGCTCTATCAGCCAAGCACCTATGAAACCGCCGACGTCGTGAACACCTTCATCTACCGTCAAGGTTTGCAGAACGGTCAGTACGACTTTGCTGCTGCTGCGGGCTTGTTCAACGCTGTCGTCGCATTCGTTCTCGTCATCGGCGCCAACTCAATCGCTAAGCGCTACTCGCGCACATCACTGTGGTAGGAGGATATCAACGTGGCTAATCTCAACCTCTATTCCGCTGGCGATAAGCGTTTCGTCATCATCAACATGATCCTGATTGCGGTCTTTACGGTCTCAACCATGTATCCGTTCATCTATATCGGGTCTCTGTCCTTCAGCTCTGGCTTTGCGGCACGTGCTGGGCAGGTCGTTCTGACCCCGATTGAGACAACATTCGAAGCCTACAAATACATCCTGTCACAACGCATGTTCTGGGTGTCTTACGGCAACACATTCTTCTACACGATCTTCGGCACGATTTGTTCCCTGCTGTTCTTGATCCCGGGCGCCTATGCCCTGTCACGTCCACAGCTGTTTGGCCGCCGTTTCTTCAACCTGATGGTAGCGTTCACCATGTGGTTCAACGCGGGCCTGATCCCGTTCTTCTTAAACATGCGCGACCTTGGATTGCTGGACAGCTATATCGGCATCATCATCGGTTTCGCAGTGAACGGCTTTAACCTGATCTTGCTGCGCAACTTCTTTGAAGGCGTTCCAAGTTCATTTGAAGAAGCCGCACGAATGGACGGCGCCAACGACTTTCAGGTTTTGTGGAAGGTCTATGTGCCGCTAGCCAAACCTGCCATCGCTACCGTAGCTCTGTTCTGCCTCGTGTCTCGCTGGAACGGCTTTTTCTGGGCGATGGTTTTGCTGCGCGACGAAGACAAGATCCCGTTGCAAGTCTACCTGCGCCACACAATTGCGACGCTTTCGGATGACCACGAATTCGGGGCAACACTCGCATCAACCAACTACTCGGCCGAAACGGTGTCTGCTGCAATTATCGTTTGTTCGATCATTCCAGTCATCATCGTCTACCCTTTCATCCAGAAGTATTTCGAAAAAGGAATTCTGATGGGTGGGGTCAAAGAATAACGAAAACGCAACTTTTCTGGGAGGAAACCATTATGCGTAAACTAACTTTAACCTCAGCTCTCCTTGCGGGTACCGCAATGGCAGCTCCGGCGTTTGCCGACGGTCACTTGCTGATCGTGGACGAGCCTCTGGAACTAACCATTCAGATGAACCACGTTCGCTACCCGACGTACATCGAAGATTGGCCTGTTGAAGTCGCAGCACGCGCGATGACAAACATCCACCTCGTGGACGACACCGTTGGTGCGAACATGCGCACCGACGAAAACACAGGTAAAACCGAAGCGTTGAACTTGATGCTTGCTGGTGGCGTGATCCCTGACATCGTTGGTTCCAGCCGCATCAAAGACTTCGTGAACCAGTACGGTCCAGAAGGTGCGTTCGTTCCACTGAACGACCTGATCGCTGAGCACGCGCCAAACCTACAGGCGTTCTTTGACGAACGCCCTGAAATCGCATCTGCGATCTCTGCGGCAGACGGCAACATGTACTACATTCCGTATCTTCCAGATGGCAAATACGGCCGTGCGTACTTCATCCGCACCGACTGGCTCGAGCAACTTGGCCTTGAGCGCCCTGAGAACGTTGAAGAACTCGAAGCAGTTCTCGTTGCATTCCGTGACGGCGATCCAAACGGCAACGGCTTGGCTGACGAAGTGCCTTACTTCGCACGTCAGTGGCCTGAGCTTATCCGTCTCGTAACACTGTGGGACGGTCGTTCTTCCGGTTCTGACACGTACCACGACTTCTACGTTGAAGGTGACCAGCTGGTTCACCCATACGCACAGGAAGGCTACCGTGAAGGTATCGCAAACCTGTCCCGTTGGTACGCTGAAGGTCTGATCGACGCTGAAGTCTTCACCCGTGGCGGTTCTTCTCGTGACTATCTGCTGGGTGAAAACCTTGGCGGCATGACACACGATTGGTTCGCATCTACAGGTGGCTACAACCGTCTGTCCGCTGACATCGAAGGCTTTGCATTCGAAGCGCTTGCGCCACCGGCATCCGTGTCCGGCGTTCGCATGGAAGAGCACCGCCGTATTCCAATCAAGCCAGATGGCTGGGCGATTGGCGCAACCAACGAGCACCAAATCGAAACCATCAAGTACTTTGATTTCTGGTTCACAGAAGAAGGCCGTCGTTTGGCTAACTTCGGCGTCGAAGGCCAGCAGTACACAATGGTCGATGGCGAAGCGACGTTCACTGAAGAGTTCCTCACAAATGGCGAGCCGGTGAACAACCAGCTGTACCGTGTTGGCTCCCAACTTCAGGCACGTGGTTACTACCAAGACTACGGTTACGAAGCACAGTGGTCTAACGAGTTCGCCCTCGAAGGCATCGCGCTTTATGACGAAGGCGACTACCTCGTAGATCAGTTCCTCGGCGTCGCATTCAACGCAGATGAACAGCGCGTTTATGACCGCACGTTCTCTTCAATCCGTGACTACATGCTTGAGCGTCAGCAGGGTTGGATCCTTGGTAACTCCGACGTCAACGAGGACTGGGATGCATACATCGCGACACTCAACGACATGGGCTACCAGGAGCTTCTTGAAGTTATGAACTCCGCATACGCCCGTCAGTACGGCGAGTAATTTAGCCACTCACGATCGGGAGGAGCGGCACAGTCGCTCCTCCTACTTTTCCCTTTATCCGAAAGACCGAATTCTCATGTCCACACAAGCTCTTCCGACACTAGATGAACCAAACCCAGGCCGTTTGATGATCCAGTATGGACCGGATTCAAATGTGGACGACGCGGCCCCTGTGGCTGAAAACCCACCCCGTTTTACTTGGCTTCCGGTGATCGAAGATGAGGCGCAGTATGCTTTGCGCATCTCGACGGACCCGAAGTACCCCGCCAAAACGACGACCAACTACACATGCCTACCGCTGAACTTCTTCACACCTGACGTCACGTTGCCAGTGGGCGACTATGTCTGGTCATACGCCGTTTGCGATGAGGCCGGAAAGGCACTTACAAGCTGGAGCAAAGATCGCGCATTTACGATCACTGCTGACCTGCCCGAAACACCCCTGCCCCTGCGCGCGGCGCGTCTTGATAGCGCCACCCGCGCCCATCCACGCCTTTGGCTGACACCTGACAAGTTGGGCGACTTCCGCAAAGCCGTGTCTAAAGATGCGAGCCACTGCACTTGGTCGAACTTTTATGAAAAATCCGTCCTGCCGTGGATGGACAAAGACGTTTATAAAGAGCCGGCTGGGTATCCTGACAACAAACGCGTCGCCCCTGTCTGGCGTCAAACCTATATCGACTGTCAGGAATTGCTTTACGCGATACGCCACCTTGCGATTGGTGGTCAGGTCACGCAAGACCAAGCCATGCTGGACCGCGCCAAGGAATGGCTGTTGTCCACGGCCGAATGGAACCCGATGGGTAATACGTCCCGCGCATACACGGACGAATGGGCCTACCGCGTGTGTAACGCTTTGGCGTGGGGCTATGATTGGCTCTACGATCAAATGAATGACGCGGAACGCACGAAAGTTCGCGCCGCGTTGCTGGAACGCACCCGCGACATCGCAGAACACGCCATCATCAACGCCAAAATCCACCTTTTCCCTTACGACAGCCATGCTGTTCGGTCTGTGTCTTTGACGCTCATCCCTGCCTGTATCGCGCTTCTTGGGGACGACGAGGATGACGAAGCTCGTGAATGGTTAGATTACTGCATCGAATTCCTGTTCACCGTCTACTCGCCTTGGGGCGACAGCGACGGCGGCTGGGCCGAAGGCACGAACTATTGGATGATGGGCATGGCCTATCTGATCGATGCAGCGAACCTGCTGAAATCATATGCAGGCTTTGATTTGTACAAGCGCCCGTTCTTCCAGAACACAGGTGACTTCCCGCTCTATTGCAAAGCCCCAAGCACGCGCCGCTCGACCTTTGGCGATGACTCAACACAAGGCGATCTGCCTTGCATTAAAACCGGCCTTAACTTGCGTCAATTCGCGGGTGAAACCGGCAATGGTGCTTACCAGTGGTATTACGAAGAACTCGAACGTCTGAACCCAGGCACCGAGATGGCGTTTTACAACTGGGGTTGGTGGGACACCAATTT
The DNA here is from genome assembly GCF_001187845.1 of Octadecabacter temperatus. NCBI lineage: Bacteria > Pseudomonadati > Pseudomonadota > Alphaproteobacteria > Rhodobacterales > Roseobacteraceae > Octadecabacter > Octadecabacter temperatus. The sequence goes on from NZ_CP012160.1 coordinate 2,077,912, forward strand.
CGACGATCTCATTTACAATTCCAGCTGTGCCCCTGTTCAAGCAACTTCTCCCGTTAACGGCTTGCGACACTTTAAGGGCATCGGCTGGGTCGGCGTTCAGCATGAAATGGCGGACGCCGACAAGAATATCCAACTGGTGTTCAAGTCCTCGCAATTCGGATCAATCAGCCACAGCCACGGCGACCAGAACGCATTCTGTATGGCTGCTTTTGGCGAAGACATGGCGATCCAATCGGGCCACTACGTGGCCTTCAATTCAACGATGCACCGCAATTGGCGTCGTCAGACCCGTTCCAAGAACGCGATCCTGATCAACGGCAAAGGCCAGTACGCCGACAAGGACAAGTCCAAGGCGATGAAGGCGCGTGGTAAAATCCTTGCCGCCGAAGAACACGACGACCACATCTATATCAAAGGCGATGCAACGGCAGCATATCAAAGCCTGTCGCCAGAAGTGACCCTGGCCGAGCGTGAGATCTACTTCGTGCGTGGCAGCTATTTCGTGATCGTCGACAAAGTAGATGCTGAAACACCCGTCACCATCGACTGGCTGTTGCACGCGAACGAAAAATACGACCTCGGCAAAACATCCTTCCGCAACAACGGCGAGAAGGCTGGTTTTTACGGTCAGGTCGTTTGGTCCGAAGCAGGTAAACCAATCCTCACGCAGGAAACGGGTTTCCCTGATGTTGACCCTGCCGATTACAAAGGCCTGCCTGTCAGCACCTGCCTGCACGCACAATATCCGGCATCAACACGGCACCGAATTGCAACGTTGCTTGTGCCCTATAGCCACAAAGACCCGAAACGCATCTTCCACTTCATGGATGACCAAGGCTATGACGCCGACCTTTATTTCACCGACCCCGATGAAAACACATTCAAAGTGGTCATGAAAAAGCTGGCGAACACGTAACAATACTCAAACTGGAAACGCGAAATGACCGTAAAGAACTACTTTCCTGGAAGCGAAAACAAACTGTTCGATGCTGGCGGCGGGCTGACACGCAAGGTCGCTGCGTACAACGACAATGCGATGTGCGTCGAAGTACACTTTGAAAAAGGTACCGTGGCCGCGCTTCATAGCCACCCGCACGAACAGATTACCTATGTCATTTCGGGTAAGTTTGAGTTCGCAGTCGGCGACGAGACTTACATCGTTGCGGCCGGTGACTCGCTCTACAAACAACCCGACATCATACACGGTGCAACTTGCTTAGAAGCAGGCACCTTGCTGGATATCTTCACACCACACCGTGAAGATTTTCTCTGAAACAATAATTAGAAAAGACTTAAGGGAGAACTTGGCATGGCCAAACCTACCATCGGATTTATCGGACTCGGCCTTATGGGCGGCAATATGGTTGAGAACCTTCAGAAGCGTGGCTTTGAGCTGGTTGTTATGGACCTCAACAAGGACGCTGTGAAAGCGGTTCTTGATCGCGGCAACGCGACGGAAGCGTCCACGCCAAAGGAACTTGCTGAAGCAAGTGACATCGTAATGTTGGCACTGACGACATCCGACGTTGTTGAAGCATTGGTTTACGGCGACCACGGCATTCTTGCAGGCATCAAAGAAGGGTCCGTGCTGATCGACTTCGGCACATCCATTCCTGCATCGACGCGCAAAATTGGTGCTGACTTGGCAGCCAAGGGCGCTGGCATGGTTGATGCACCGCTCGGCCGCACACCTGCACACGCCAAAGATGGCTTGCTCAACATTATGGCTGGCGGCGACAAGGCGACCTTCGAAAAGGTTAAGCCTGTCCTCGACGAGCAAGGCGAAAACGTCTTTTACATCGGCGCACTCGGCACTGGTCACGTTACCAAGCTCATCAACAACTTCATGGGCATGACAACAGTCGCCACCATGTCACAGGCGTTTGCCGTAGCTGACCGCGCTGGTGTTGATCGCCAACAGTTGTTCGAAATCATGTCGGCTGGCCCGTCCAATTCACCGTTCATGGGCTTCTGTAAGAACTACGCCGTTGATGGCGTCAGTGACTTGGGCTTCTCCATAAACAACGCCAACAAAGACCTTGGCTATTTCCTTAAAATGGCAGAAGACCTCGGCACACGGGCTGAGATCGCAGAAGGCACATCGCACAACCTCCAAGCGGCGGTCGACGCGGGCATGGGTGAAGGCAATGTTCCTGAAATCTTTGACTACTTCATGACGCTTAAAAGCTAATCTAAACAACAAACGCATACTCCGGCGCTCATGAAAACATGACGCGCCGGACAACAAGAAACGGAAAGGGTTCCTTATGAAACTCGCAGGAAAGACAGCGATCATCACAGGCGGTGGCCGTGATATCGGTGCGGCAACAGCAATTTTGCTCGCCGCTGAAGGCGCGAACGTCGCGATCAATTACTTCGCCAGCTCCAAAGGGGCCGACGAAACAGTTGCGACAATCAAAGCAGCGGGCGGCAATGCCATTGCTTTGCAGGGCGACCTGAGAACCCAAGAAGGCGTCGATGCGCTGGTGAACGCAACGGTTGCCGAATTTGGCAGCGTCGACGTTCTGGTCAACAATTCCGGCGGTCTGATCGCACGCAAGACCTTCGCTGAAATGTCGCTTGAGCACTTCAATGACGTGATGTCGTTGAACCTTACAAGCACGTTCCTGATGATTAAGGCTGTTGGCCCGCACATGAAGACAGGCGCGATTGTGAACATCGCCAGCCAAGCGGCACGTGATGGCGGCGGCCCCGGTTCCGTTGCTTATGCAGCGTCCAAAGGTGCTGTCATGACAATCACACGCGGCTTGGCCAAAGAGCTTGGCCCTAATGTGCGTGTGAATGGTCTTTGCCCAGGCATGATCGACACGGATTTCCACAACATCCACACACCAGACGCAGGTCGTCGCGGCTACGAAGCAGCAGCTCCGATGAAACGCCAAGGTTTGCCTATAGATGTGGCCAACCTTGTGCTGTTCCTCGCCTGTGAAGACAGCGCGTTCCTGACTGGCACAAACGTTGATATCAACGGCGGTATGCTGTTCAGCTAAACCAACTTTGGGCAGCGCGGTTTAACTGCGCTGCCCAAACTAAATCACCCTGGCATTTCGACTTTTCGTCCCGTCCGTGACGACACCTCAATCGCTTCAATCAAGCGGTGAGACGCCAGAACATCGCGCCCCGTCGCAATCGGTTGGCTGCCCTTTCGGACCGCCCCGATAAAATCCTCGATCATTGCCTGATGTAGATCGTGCTTGGACACACTCGCCGCACCCTCATCGGTGACAGCCTCTGGCGTCATCGGGTGCGTCTCGATCCGACCATCCCGCCAAGACACCACCAGCCGACGCCGTTCAATTCGCAGCGACCCGGCCGCAAAATGGAGCGTGATCGTTTCTTCGCGATGTGGGAACGTCGCGGTGGTCGCGACAAGCGAACCAACCGCGCCATTGGTGAACTGCAATCCTGCAACCGCGAAATCTTCGGCCTCCATACTATGCAGTGGCGTCGTTGCCGTCATCGCCTGTACTGACATCACCGGCCCAGTCAGGCTAAGCGCAAGGTCAATCAGATGGATCGCTTGCGTAATCAGCACGCCTCCACCGTCGCGCTCGTAGGTCCCGCGTCCCAGTTCGTCGTAATAGGTTTGGTCGCGCCAAAGCGCGGCGGCGATCTCAACATGCCCAAGCGCCCCAAGTTGGCCCTCATTAATGACCTGCACGGCTGCAGTCGCCGCAGGCCCCATGCGATGCTGCACCAATATGCCAAGTTGAACATCCGCCGTTTCGCAGATTTCAACGACCTGCTCAGCCTCGGAAACCGTTCGGCCAATCGGTTTTTCCAACAGAATATGTTTACCGGCCTGCGTCAGTTGCGTGATCAGATCGATACGCACGCTGGGCGGCGTGGCAACGATCACAACATCCACATCTGCGTTCTCTGTCACCTCGGCCAGATCAGATGTGAAGTTCGGTTGTTGTGCCTTCAGGTGCTTGGCCAGCCCACTGGCTTTGGGAACATCGCGCACGACAACCGTGTGTAAGCGCGCGATGTTATTCGCGCCTTCAAGCGCCGCCAGATGGGTCGGTGCAATCATGCCCGCACCAATCAGGGCGACACCTGTGCGCGGATTACTCACCGTGCCAACCATCCACCGTCAACGTTCAAGACGGAACCGTTGATGTAGTTTGCAGCAGGCGAGGACAGGAACACCGCCGTTTCCGCAATGTCATCCGCTTTCCCCCAACGCCCTGCTGGGATGCGGTCAAGAATGGCTTTGTTGCGATCCAGATCCGCACGCAACGCTTCGGTATTGTTCGTCTCAATATACCCCGGTGCGATCGCGTTAATGTTCAGCCCCTTGGCGGCCCACTCATTGGCGAAAATTTTGGTCAGCCCCGCCACACCATGCTTGGATGCGGTGTAGCTTGGGACACGAATACCGCCTTGGAAGCTAAGCAATGAAGCGATGTTGACGATCTTTCCGGTACCTCGTGGCAGTGCCGCTTTTGCGAATGCCTGACAGGTAAAGAACACCGCCTTCAGGTTTACATCCATCACGTCGTCCCAATCAGTCTCCGAAAAATCAACGCTATCATCGCGACGAATAATACCTGCGTTGTTCACAAGGATATCGATCTTACGATCCGCAAAAACATCCCGTGCAGCCATTGGGTCAGCGAAATTCAAAGACAGGCTTTCTCCGCTCTCGATCAACCCGACGGTTTCATCACAGTTTGAACGACCCGCGCAAATTACGTGCGCACCTGCGCGGCCCATCGCGACGGCAATCGCTTGGCCGATGCCCGTGTTAGCACCTGTTACCAATGCTGTTTGACCAGCTAGCGAAAACGGGTTCATCGCAATTCATCCATGGCAACCATGTCCATGTCGGTGAAGTCGACGTTGTCGCCCGCCATCGCCCAACAGAACGTATAAGACGCCGTACCAGCACCGGAATGGATCGACCAAGGCGGCGAGATGACCGCCTCTTCATTGCCCATCACAATGTGGCGCGTCTCGCTTGGCTCACCCATGAAGTGGAACACGCGTGCGTCTTCTGGAACGTCAAAATACAAGTAGGCCTCCATGCGGCGGTCATGCACATGCGCGGGCATCGTGTTCCAAACGCTTCCCGGTGCGAACTGTGTGTATCCCATCAGCAATTGGCAGGACCGGCAAACATCTGGGTGCAGCAGCTGAATGATCACCCGCTCGTTGGCGGATTCCTTTGCGCCAAGTTCCACGCGGCGCGCATCGGCAATCTTGATCAGCTTTGTCGGGTAGGTTTGGTGCGCCGGAGCAGACGTGATGTAGAACCGCCCCGCCCCGCTGAATTCGATCTTTCCCGCGCCCATACCGATATAAAGAACCTCGCCGTTCTCAATCGTATAGGTTTCGCCTGCAACGGATACCGAACCCGTTTCCCCGATGTTCAAAACAGCCATCTCGCGGCGTTCAAGAAAAGTCGCCGTTCCCGTTTCCGCCATATGATCCAACGTCAGGGCTTTTCCAGCAGGCACAGCGGACCCAAGGATAAAGCGGTCATAATGGGTGTACACGAGGTTGATTTCGCCATCCTCAAACAAACCATCCTTGTGGAAATGCTGACGCAATCCATCGGTATCAAACGCCTTGGCAGTGGTCGGATCAATTGCGTAACGTGTTTCGGTCTTAAGTGTCATGAAGTTCCCTTTCAAAGGACGTCGCGCGCAACGCGCGAGAGAAAACAGTCGAGGTCTGGCGTGTCGCAACCGACAAAACGGCTAACTTCAACGCGAATATGGTCTGGGCAATCAAACAGAGCTTGGAAATGAACGTTTTGCCTGCACAGGCTGCTGCAAAATGCTCATTTTAATGCTCCTCTGATTTGCTATATCTTTTGATAACTAACTTAGGAAAGTCCAACATTTTTGCGCCATTCGACTGGCAAAACCACAGGACTTTCAATAACTGGTATGATAGTATACCAGTTCCGCAAAAGGAAGCCCTACGCACCATGTCCTCGCTCTTGAAACATTCGACCTCCTCTACGAAAGCTGACCAGTCCTTGCGGTTCGTCTCCATTGGCGAATGCATGGTTGAAATGGCACCAACCATTAACGCAGACGAATACAAGCTCGGGTTCGCGGGCGATACATTCAACACGGCGTGGTACGCTAAAGCCTTGTTCCCAAGTTGTCAGTCGCGCTTCGTCAGTCGCGTCGGAACGGATGACGCATCTGACAAGATGCTTGATATGATGGCGCATGCAGGCATCGACACGGAACACATGTTGCGCAGCCCTGATCGCTCGGTCGGGCTTTACCTCATCAGTCTAAACAACGGCGAACGCAGCTTTTCGTATTGGCGTGACTCGTCTGCAGCCCGGCAATTGGCCGATGATGCCGCAGCACTAAAGGCCGCAACAGACGACAGCGACGTGATCTATTTTTCTGGAATCACTATGGCCATTCTGGATGCAAAGGGGCGTGAAACCCTGCTTGATACCGTTGCGAAAGCACGCGCGGACGGCAAAACGACCGTCTTTGATTCCAACCTGCGCCCACGTCTTTGGGACTCGCCAAAAACCATGTGCGACACCGTGATGCGTGCATCCGCGGTCAGTGACATTGTGCTGCCGTCATACGACGACGAGGCAGATCATTTCGGCGATGCCAACATCACAGCCACCCGCGACCGTTACCTGGCCACCGGTGCCACGACCGTCATCGTTAAGAATGGTGAAGGCGATGTGCACTTCACACACGGTGAACAATCCGGCCATGTGTCGCCACCTGTTGCAACCGCCGTCGTCGACACGACATCTGCGGGTGACAGTTTCAACGCTGGTTTCTTGGTTAGCCTTCACCAAACTGGGTCTGTTCGCGGCGCGATCTTGAAAGCCGCCCAAGTCGCCGGGCACGTGATCAGTCAAAAAGGCGCGCTTGTGCCCCTGCCCGCGGATTTTATCGGAACCTAAAGGACAGAAAATGACGCCCCCGGCACCAACCAGCGCAATCCCGATAAGCGACGACACTATCGCGAAACTCAAAGGATAAGACATGAGAGAAACTTGGCGTTGGTTTGGCCCGTTTGACGCAATCACCCTGCCCGACATCGCCCAGACGGGTGCGGCGGGTATCGTCACTGCCTTGCACGAAATCCCTTACGGCGAGGTCTGGTCGCAAGACAGCATCGCAGCGCGCCACAATGAGATTAAAGCAGCGGGTTTCACATGGGATGTGGTCGAAAGCCTACCGATCCATGAGCGCATCAAAAAAGGCGAAGGCGATCTAAGCACGTTGTTCGCCAACTACCGCCAATCCATGGCCAACCTCGCGGCCGAGGGTATCAAGACCATCTGCTACAATTTTATGCCAGTTCTCGACTGGACCCGTACGGACCTTGCCGCACCCGTTGCCCGTGGTGGTACGTGCCTGCGCTTTGATGCTCCAAAAATGGCCGCATTCGAAATCCATATGCTTGGGCGCGACGCCGCCCGCGATGAGTTTTCTGAGGCGACGATCACAGCCGCCGATGCTTGGTTCCAAGCCAGCGACGACGCTGCACGCGACGAGCTTTTGCGATCCATTATGTCCGGCCTGCCCGGCGCGTTTGATCGCTATGACATCCCGCAACTGCAAGCCGCCTTGGCGGCTTATGACGGCATCGGACGTGACGAGCTGCGACAGAACTACAAACGTTTCTTGGAAGAAATCATTCCGACAGCCCAAGACCTTGGCATGAAATTTTGCGTTCATCCCGACGATCCGCCGCGCGACATTTTGGGCCTTCCTCGTATCGTATCAAACGCCGATGATATTGCTTGGATCATGGGTGCGGTTGATGCACCTGAAAACGGGTTGACGCTGTGTTCCGGCTCCCTTGGTGCCAACCCTGTCAATGACGTTCCCGCAATCGCACGCACGTTCGGAGACCGCATTCATTTCGCGCATCTTCGCAATGTCGCCAAGGAACCGAACGGCTCATTCGAGGAAGCGCCCCATTTGTCGGGCGACACGGACATGGTCGCGTTGATCGACGAATTGCTTGAGGCAGAAAGCCGCAACCAAACGTCGGTCCCCTTCCGACCTGATCATGGGCACGACCTGTTGAATGACGCAGCGTTGAAAACCCAAGCTGGCTATCCGATTGTCGGACGCCTGCGTGGACTTGCCGAACTAAGGGGCGTGATTGCCGCGCTAAGCTAACGGATTTTTGAATCGGCGACGTGCGTGAAGCCTGTTGTGGCAATGTAGGTTAAGTCAGCCAACAGGCGTTCAAAATTTGTAGGCCTTCTTGGCCAAGCCATACGCAAGATCATGCGCCACGTCCGGTGCTTCATCCAAATCAAGCCGCCCCGTTGCGACCAAAGTCGCCAAAAACGCGCAATCCACGCGCCGCGCCACGTCATGGCGCGCAGGTATCGAACAAAACGCGCGGGTGTCATCATTGAATCCAACCGTGTTGTAAAAGCCGGCCGTCTCCGTCGCGGTTTCGCGAAACCGTCGCATGCCTTCAGCACTGTCGTGGAACCACCAAGGTGGGCCTAACTTCAACGCGGGATACACACCCGCCAATGGTGCCAGTTCACGTGCAATCGATGTTTCGTCCAAGGTAAACACAATGATCGACATGCTCGGTTCTTGCCCCACCGCATCAAGCAGCGGCTTTAGCGCGTGAACATAGTCGGTGCGTGTTGGAATATCGTAGCCCTTGTCACGGCCAAACTGCGCCATAACTGCGTCACTGTGGTTACGGAATGATCCAGGGTGGATTTGCAGAACCAACCCGTCATCCAAACTCATCCGCGCCATCTCGGTCAACATATGCCCACGAAAGGCATCCGCTTCATCTGGTGTGCAGGCCCCACGAAGGGCTTTATCAAACAGCGCTGCGGCAACATCCGTAGGTAGATCCTCAGTGCGCGCATTCGGATGGCCGTGATCCGACGATGTCGCACCAAAACTTTTGAAGAATGCGCGGCGATTGCGATGCGCGGCCAGATAACCCGCCCATGTTGTCGCATTCTCGCCTGCCATCTCACCCATCTTTTCGACGTTTCCAGCAAAGCCTTCAAAGTCTGGGTCAACAACGGCGTCAGGGCGATAGGCCGTAACGACGTTGCCGGACCAACCGCTTTTGCGGATCATCTTGTGCCAACGCAAATCATCTATCGCGCTTTCAGTGGTTGAGATCGCCTCAATATAGAAACGCTCAAACAACGCGCGTGGGCGATAGGCATCTTGCGTCAGGCAATCTGCAACTTGGTCATAAATTTCATCCGCCGTTTGCGTCGATAACCGCTGCGTTACACCGAAAACCTTCTGCAACGCGTGATCGACCCAGATGCGAGACGGCGTGCCGCGGAACAAATGATAATTGTCCGCAAAGAGGCGCCAAATTTTACGCGGGTCCTGTTCCGTTTCGCCCCCATCCATACGCGGCACGCCCAGCGCCTCAAGGGGGATACCTTGTGAATTCAGCATGCGGAAAACGTAATGATCCGGTGTCACGAACAGCTTTGCGGGATCGGGAAACGCGTTATTCTCAGCGAACCATTGGGGGTCGGTATGCCCATGCGGGCTAATGATTGGGAGGGATTGCACGTCCTGATAAAGCGATCGAGCAATGTCGCGCACGGCGGGTTCAACCGGAAATAAGCGGTCTTCGTTCAATAATGCCATGACATCCCCCTAAAGCCCTGTAAACTGGTATCCTAGTCCCCAGAGTGTTATCTGTCACTCCGTAAACAAGCCCTACTCATTGCAAACAATTGGAGCCATTCAAATGCCAACGCCAAAACCAGTCGCCGATAGTATCCTTGCGCCAATGTCATTCCCCCGTGTCGGTGGTGGCGAAATTACAGTTGGTGGGGACACAGAAAACTGGACGCTTCTTATCGTCTACCGTGGCAAGCACTGCCCGCGTTGCAAGAAGTACCTCAATGTTTTGAATAACATGCGAAACGATTGGACCGACGCTGGCTTCGACATTGCCGTTGTCTCAGCAGATTCGCTCGAAAAGGCGCAAGCCGACCAAACAGAGTTCGGTTGGGACTTCGATCTCGGCTATGGGTTGAGCGAGGCACAGATGGATCAACTCGGCGTATACGTTACCGACCCCCTTTCCCCTGCTGAAGCTGACGGCCGCTTTGCTGAGCCCGGCACCTTCGTGCTGCGTCCAGACGGCAGCCAAATTATTGTTGCGATTTCAAATGGTCCCGCCGTGCGCCCTGACCTGTCAGAGCTTCTAGATGGTATGATTTTCAACAAAACAAACGACAGACCTGCCCGCGGGAAAGTCTAAACTCACAGGCATGTTAAGTTTCTTCGCCGCTTCTGGCACGGGTTTGATTGACTCACCGCCGATCTGGCAATACTAGTATACCTGTTGGCGACCCGACTGGTTCATTCACGTAGGGTCAACTTGCAAAAACAATGTATCTGGGAGGATCACATGACTAAAGGTTTCACACTTAGCAGTGCCATCGCTGGCAGCTGCCTAGCACTCGCATCTACAGCAGTTTCCGCTGAAGAACTTCGCGGCTGGAACATCCACGTAGAAGACTATCCGGTATCCATCGCGATGGAATCGTTCGCAACTGAAGTTGCGGAGCGTACTGGTGGTGAACTGACTGCTAAAACATTCCACAACGGCGTTCTGGGCAGCCAGCCTGACGCGATCGAACAGCTTCGTCTTGGCGTAATCGACTTTGGTGAATTCAGCCTTGGCCCATTCGGTACATCTGTACCTGAAGCCAACGTTGTTTCTTTGCCATTCATCTTCCCATCCATCCCAGCGATGTATGAAATGATGGACGGTGAAGTCGGTGAAGCAATTTCTGAAGGCATGCGTGCACGTGGCGTTGAGCCTCTCGGTTGGTACGATGCTGGTGCTCGTTCTTTCTACAACTCTGTACGTCCAATCAACACACCTGCTGATGTTGAAGGTCTGAAGATCCGCGTCATGTCCAACGATCTGTTTGTTCAGATGGTTGAATCCATGGACGGTAACGCGACACCAATGGCATTCGCCGAAGTGTATCAGTCTATCCAGACTGGCGTTGTTGACGGTGCGGAAAACAACCCACCATCCTACGAGTCAACTTCCCACTACGAAGTTGCTTCCTTCTACTCCCTGACTGAGCACTTGATCATTCCTGAGTGTCTCTGCATGTCCAAGATCACATTCGACGGTCTGACAGAAGAGCAGCAGACAATCCTGAAAGAAGCTGGCGCGAACTCTGCAACATTGCAGCGTGAACTGTGGCAGGCCCGTGAAGCGGCTTCCATGGAAATCGTTGAAGCTGGCGGCACAGTCGTGAACACAATCGCAGACAAAGGCCCGTTCCAGGACGCAATGGCTCCAGTCTACGACGGCTTCCTCGAAGCGAACCCTGACCTTGCTGATCTGGTTAACCTGATCCGCAACGGCGGCTAAGCACCTTTGCTTTTGTAGGCGGCCCGTGCCCTGATGTGGCATGGGCCGTTTTGCAATCCACCAACAAAATCCACGAGGGGCGACTATGAGTAGCCGGAAAACCATAATTGAGCGGTGTGAAACCGTGCTCGCAGGGGTCCAATGGGCCAGTATTTTCACAGCATCTATCGCCCTAGTCGTCTTGATCGTCACGTTTGGCTGGCTGGTGTTTGGCCGCTACGTTTTGAACGTAACACCGACTTGGGTTGAACAATTGGCCCTTATGCTCATCTGTTACATCGCCTTTCTGGGCGCCGCCGCTGGGGTCCGCGATGACACCCACCTTGGAGTGACGCTGTTCCGCGACATCACCCCAATCCACGTCCAAAAGACTGTCATTATCATCATTGATTTCATGCTCGCCACGTTTGGTGCCATCATGTTCTTGGCTGGTACGCAATTAATGGCATTTGGTTGGGACTCCCTTATTCCGATGCTGGACGTTCCAGAAAGCTTCCGCACGATGGCAATCACCATTTGTGGCGCTCTGATCGTTCTTCACGCGGGCTCACGCGGTATCATCCGCATTCTTTCTTATTCCGATTGGCTCCCAGACCCAGAAGCCAATACCGAAGCCAAAATCGACAATTCCGGGCAGGAGATCTGATATGGGCCTTACAATTCTTATGCTCGTCTTTGGCGTTGGCGTCGTTATCGGCATGCCTGTCGCCTTTGCGATGGGTATCGCTGCAGCGTCCGCCTTCTGGTACGAAGGCTTCCCGATGCTCATCACCTTCCAGCGTGCGACAGCTGGTGTGTCTGTTTTCTCCCTTCTCGCCATTCCATTCTTCGTATTGGCTGGTGAGATCATGCTGCACGGCGGTATCGCCGTGCGGCTCGTAAAACTCGCCTCCGCGCTTGTCGGTCACCTCAAGGGTGGTCTCGCGATGGTGAATATCTTCTCGTCCATGTTGTTTGGCGGGATTTCTGGTTCAGCGGTTGCTGACATTTCAGCGCTGGGTTCGATCCTTGTGCCGGTTATGAAAGAGCGCGGCTATCGCCCTGACTTTGCGGTGAACGTCACGGTGACGTCATCTATCGCCGGCATCGTCATTCCACCGAGCCACAACATGATCATCTTCGCTGTGGCGGCTGGTGGCGGGATCTCGGTGTCCAAGCTGTTCCTCGCAGGGGTTATCCCCGGCATGATCATGTGCGTCAGCCTTGCGATTGCAGCCTACGCTATGTCGGTCAAGCACAACTACCCGTCCGAGCCCTTCCCCGGATGGAAAGAAGTTGGCCGCAGTGCCGGTGACGCGATCCCAGGTTTCTTGACGGCTGTCATCATCGTTGGTGGTACATTGTCGGGTATCTTCACAGTAACAGAATCCGGTGCATTCGGCGCGATCTACGCGATCCTGCTTACCACGTTCTTCTACCGCAGCCTGACATGGGAATCCTTCAAGACCGCCATTGTCGGGACTGTACGGACAACGTCGATGGTGATGATCCTTATCGCATTCGCCAGCTCGTTCGCATATCTTCTTGCGCTTTACCAAGTGCCTGCAACTCTCAGCAACGCACTCGTAACGATCTCTGACAACCCGATCATGATCCTGTTGATGATCAACGTGATCCTGCTGATCCTCGGTATGATCATGGACATGGCAGCACTGATCCTGATCTGTACGCCGATCTTCCTGCCAATCGCCAAGGGACTTGGCATGGACCCAACCCAGTTCGGTATCATGATGCTGATGAACCTTGGTTTGGGGCTGTGTACGCCACCAGTCGGGACCTGCCTGTTCGTTGGGTGCGCCGTCGGTAAGATCAAGATCGAGGAAGCGCTTAAGTCGATCTGGCCGTTCTATCTGGCTATTCTCGGTGCGTTGATCCTTGTTACCTATGTGCCTGCGGTTTCGCTCTGGCTCCCATCGGTAGACTTCTCGGTCGTATGGCTTTGGATTTCGAACTTGGTGCCGTTCATCTAAGAGAGCAGCATCACGGTTAACAAAAAGACGGCCCCGCAGTTTTCTGCGGGGCCGTTTGCTTTTCTAGTCTGCCGCCTGAGCTGTGTTCACGTTACACGTTACCAACCGCCACAAGATGATTGTCCCAAGACAGGTCATGGGATGACAGCAATGACGCGTCGCCTGCCAATTGGTAGACCTGCCCTGCCCCGTTCGTCAGAACCATATCGCGCCCTAACGCAGATACGCCGCAAACATCACGGTTCGACATCCGTTCAAGTATCGCGCCGCTTGCGGCCTCAAAAATCTGCGCTTCGCCGGCCCGCGGCGATGTGATCGCGACCCGCGAACCATCCCCAGAAAACGCGACGCTACCCACGTAGCCTTCAACCTCAACCCCGTCGCCCATGTATTGCATTGGACCATTGCGGGAGTGCGTGGCAACCAAGGGCGGCGACGTCGCCATATCCCCCTGCCATTGCATCCCAACGGCAACCAGCCCATCTGCACGCACGCTGAGATGCCGGATACTGGCCAGATGATCATCTGGTTCGATTTGCTCAATCAACCGCCCGTCGAATTCCAAGTAGCTTAGGTTTGGGCGCATCGTTGGAATGTTTAGCTTTTCACGCCCCGACGCCGGATGGGTATCAATCCCGCCATTGGCGACAACAAGGGTTCCGTCTGGCATCAGGCGCAAATCATGGGGACCGACCCCGTTTGATGGCATCTCGGTGACGCGCACATAACCATGGCGTGCGTCCCAAACGCCAATACGGCCTTGGCCCAGTTCATAATCGTTCTCTGTGGTGAATAACAAATCACCCGTGGCATCAAACGTACCGTGGCCATAAAAATGTCGCCCCGACGGGCTGTTCAGGCGCGCAATGACATCGCCACTTTGGCAATCAAGCACCACTGCATAGGTCCCTGGCCTGCGGGCGAATGCCACGGCGTGAGGGCGTGTTGGATGCGCTGCAGCAGCGTGTCCGCGTGTGGGCAGTGGAATGCGAAACCGCTCCGCCCCCTGCCCGTCTAGCCCCACCAGCACATATGCGCCGTCAGGCGTGCGCGCTGCCGACAGGAACGACGGATTGCCCGCGTCGGCCCATGTCGCAGCGGGCGCAATTCCACTTGCGATCAGCCCAGCTAGAAATCCACGACGGGTCGCCATCAATCACCGTCCAGCGAATTGAAGCCCTCGATCACGCCCAGCTCCGGCCCAAGCTCCTCGCCCAAGAAAACGCGCACCTCAGCAATCCGTTGTTGCAGTGCCTCGACCTTAAAGCGATCCCCAGCATTCGCCACGAGGCTCAAATCTGCGCTGCCCTCGAGCGTAGAGATTGAGCCAACTTGCGCTTGCACCGCTTCAAACTTCTCTTGAAGCGCGGCAGCAAGCGCATCGCCGGACAGGATCAGAGAAAGCTCTTCAAGGCTGGAAAGCGACACCGAAATATTCGCCAATGACCGGCCCGATCGCCGCATTTCCGCACGTGTCGGTCGCGGACGGTCGAACGTTCCAAGGGGCCTGCCCAAACGCATATCAGCGGTGAAATCCAGACCCGTCGTCAGCGATTTGTAAAGTTCCTGAAGGGCCTCGGTATCATCACGATACGTGTCATTTCCGGTCTGACGCATCAGGTCCACGTAGCGATCTTGCCAATCGGTTTCGATCGCTAGCGCCGTTTCAAACGCATCATCTGCTAGGGCAGCGATCAGTTCACATCGCCCCACCGCATTCGCAAACGCCGGATCAAACAGCAAGAATTCCATCGCATAAAACCCGCGCCCCGCAACGGAGGCATCGACGATCGCGGGCGCGTCATCGGCCAAAAGGCCTCGTAACGCCGTGGGCGTAGACCCACGTGGATCAGGCCAGAACGCGAGTGAAAACGCACGACTATCTGCTTCGGTCGGGCCAAATCGCAAATGAGAAACTGCGATCCACGCGGCGGCGGCATCGTTCCATTCATCTTCAACTGAACAGGTCTGCGCATTCGCTAGGGCTTCACTCGCTTCCGTCAACGCAGCAAACTTGGGCAAGATGTGATCGTCCAGTGCGGCATCAATACGCGGGTCAGCAATGGCAAGCGTTGGCGCGAAAAGCAGGGCTACGACATACTTCATTTACAAGCTCTCCAAAAAACCAATCAACGCGGCGCGGTCTTCTGGCGGTAGATCAACAACGCGGTCCCGCGCAGCTTGCGCTTCTCCGCCATGCCACAACACGGCTTCCAACAGGTTGCGCGCACGTCCGTCATGCAAAAACTGGGTATGCCCCGAGACCTGCTCGGTCAACCCGATCCCCCATAAAGGTGGCGTGCGCCATTCCCGGCCATTGGCAATCGCTTCTGGGCGGTTATCGGCCAACCCATCGCCCATGTCGTGCAACAGCATATCGGTGTAGGGCCAAATGAGCTGGAAGCTTTGCTCAACCTGATCTTCCAGTCGATGCGTCACGAACGATGGCTGGTGACACCCGACACACCCGATATCGTTAAAAACCTCTTTGCCGCGCAACACATCATCACTGCCTGCATCGCGCCGCGCGGGCACACCAAGGTTGCGGCTATAGAACGTCACGAGGTCAAGGATTTCTTGATCGACTTCAAACACCCGCGCATCCCCGTCGCCGTGCGGTGCGTTGATGCAGTCCGTCTGCAAGTTGGTACATTCGCCTGCACCGTTGGGATGTAGCGGGTTGGATATTCCGATGTCACCTGCAAAGGCCGCAGCGGATTGTTCCAGAATTGATGGCGAACCTGCTTTTAATCCAAAGCGGCCCAACATTGGCCGATCATAGACTTGCGACCAGACGATATTAGGACGGCCAGAAATGCCGTCACTGTCCGCGTCATCCGGATCAGCAAGAGCAAGGATATCTGCTGCAGGAATTGCCTCAAGCAAGCCAAGCCCAATCATCTGCGGGGCAATCCGTGGAGACAACATCGCGCCGTCAGCCAAGGGGCCATATCCAAGATCGGCGGCCGTATAGGTCGGGGCGCGTAAATTTGCGGTTTCGCCGCCCGCCAAAGCCACTTGGATTTCTTCATAGGAAATCTCAAGTCGGTATTCGGCAGCAAGGCCTGCCAATGAAAAGTCTTGCAACTGCGAACCGTAGATCGGGTCACCCTGCGTCGCGTGATATCCGTCGATTGCATAGGGCGCGTCCACAGATGGCACCGAAACCCGTAAGAACATGGAAATAGCCGTATCATCTTCGCCTTCGGGGGCATGCCCGCGACCGTCTTTGATGTGGCAGCGCTGGCAGGATCGCGCATTGAACAGCGGGCCAAGCCCGTCTGACGCCAATGTTGAGGACGGTGAGGACACCCAGATTTTACGGAACAAACCGTTACCGACCTTAAACAACAACTCATCCTCAAACGTGATGTTGCCAGACGGCATGCTGAACGCGTTTGCATCTGACGTTACACGAACTGTCGCGGCACCTGCTGGACGTTCCTCAAACTGTTGGGGCACGCTGAAATCAGTGCTTAGGGCTGTAACGTTCGCAATACGTGCCTGTTCATCTTGCGTTCGCGCAACAACGTTTAGATGCGGATCACCCGAGATGAGCGCATAACGATCCAGTTCCGCCACGGCAAACGGGGTGGTCAGGAGCAAAATCATAGCCGCAAAGATGAAACGCGTATTCATAGGTATTGGTATCCGAATAAGAAACGGCATGCGCTGCGAGATCCCGCGGCGCATGCCATATTTGGTGATGGCGCTCTATTGGAAAACGGCATCCGGGTCGTCAAGGCTGTCGGAACCCTCAATCGCGACGTCCCCAACCGCGAGAGCACCAACAATCCGTTCAATGCTACGCGTCTGATCGATAAACGCGTTCACACCACCCATCACCAAATCTTCGCCAGCCGCGTTGCCCGCTTCAAGCATCTGGTCGTAAGCAAAGCCAGCTTCTGCCGCATGCTTAATGTCGCCCAGCTCGCGCATCGTTGCGGACAGCTTGGTGCGCATTTCGACATCCAGTTCGCCATTCGTTTCAGCAACGAGCTCCGCGAGGGACGCACCAGAAACGACTGAACCGTCGATCCGTGTGTAGCTGCCAAGGTAGACGTTCTGCACACCCAATCCGTCATAGTAGTGATCGTTGTGAGTGTTGTCGGCAAAGCAAGAATGCTCTTCTTCTGGGTCGTTCAGCATGACGCCAAGACGCATGCGTTCACCGGCCACTTCACCGTAAGACAAAGATCCCATTCCAGTCAGCATTGCGGACAGACCAGCTGTTTCGTCAGCCAGCACTTCAACGCGCGCGTCGCCCTCAACGCCCCATTGCGCCGTCATCCATTCAAGATCAGACACCAACAGATCAGTCGCCGCCTTCAGGTAGTCAGCACGACGATCACAATTGCCGTTCGTGCAGTCTTCACCGGAGGCATAATCTGTCCATGCGCGGTTGCCAGCACCAGTGCCGTGGCCGTTCAAATCTTGGCCCCACAACAGGAACTCGATTGCGTGGTAGCCCGTCGCAACGTTTGCTTCTACGCCATCTGCTTCGTGCAGCTGACCTTCAAGGAACGCAGGTGTGATCTCGTATGCGTCGATTTCTTCACCGGACAATGTGAACGACGGGTTCGCGATGACGTTTAGTGCTGCGAATTCGTTCTCATCGGACGGTCCACCATAGGATGCGTCAACGTAATCGATCAAACCTTCGTCCAGCGGCCAAGCGTTCACCTTGCCTTCCCAGTCGTCAACGATCGCGTTGCCGAAACGGTAAACTTCAGTCTGCTGATATGGAACACGGGCCGCAAACCAAGCGGCCTTCGCAGCTTGCAAGTTGCCTTCTGACGGGTCCGCAATCAACGCATCGACTGCCGTTTGCAGCGCTTGGGCCGTTATAAGGCTGTCTTGATATTTCGCTTCAGCGATGTTGGCGTAGTTCGTCAAAACCTCAGATGCATTAACGTCGGCGAATGCCATAGGAGCAGCGAACGACAGTGCCGTGGAAAGTAGGATCTTCTTCATGGTGTTCCCTTAGTGGATTGTTTTTGAAGTTGGGTTGCTCTCAAACGCAACGCGGGTCGCGTCGCGTGGTAATTCCGCCAATGCCATCCGCCGCAGCGCCAACCCAAACGTCTGGGCGAGCGCAGCCATGGGCAGGCACAAATCGGGTGTGACGATTAGACTGGCAATCAAGGCTGCGTCTTCGCGTTTGCACTCGGACGCATAGCCGATGAAATTCGCGATACAGCTTTCATCCGCACCAAGGCATTTGCAATTAATGTCATGGCGCATAAGCGGGCGTCGGCCATGTCGCACGCACAGATCAAAAATCTGGGCCAAAGCGCTGGCCGCCTCGAACCCGTGCTTTTCGCCAAGAACGCGGTGGAGGTCGGCCTTGGTTTGCCGTTGCCCGTCGATCCCTTGCGACCACAGCCGCCAGTAGATAACCGCCGCTGCTTCGACTGCGTCTAGCTCGCCCAGATGACCGACTGGCGCGCCGCCTCGTGATATGGTTTCGTGTTTCATACTGAGTACCTGACAAAAATAGTCAGAACTGTAAACCCTATAAAAATACTCAGGTATAATTGAACAAAGCAGCCTCCAACCAACACCATGGCCAACAGACCTGACAGAATCACCCAATCCTGCGCATTTCACAGCGTACAATTTACAAACGTTGTGATTTGTTACTTTATAAAATAACAAACTACTGACACCGATGGAGATAGATCAAATGCGCAAACAAGCAGCCGTTCGGCAGTCTGACGTTCTCAACATCCTGAACGATCAAGACAAACCCATGACAGCCTATGCCATTCTGGATCGCCTAAAGCGCGAAGAGCCTGATCTTGCGGCCCCAACAATTTACCGCGCACTGGCCGCCCTTACCGACCAAGGACGCGCGCACAAACTTGAGTCCACCAAGTCATTCGTGCCGTGTCGATGCGACCACCATTCTGCGGTTCCTGTCCTCGCCATCTGCGAAGATTGTGGAACCGTTGAAGAGCACGACAGCTCGCCCCTGCTAGCTGAGCTATCCGCAATCTCAAGCAAATCCAAATTCACAGCCACGCGCCATATCGTTGAAATGCACGGGCTGTGTGACGAATGTTCTGCCTAATTTTCCCGTTTTCAACTAGGAACTCCCAATGAAAATTCTATCCTACCTCGCCCTGACAACAATCATTGCCGCACCTGCACTTGCCCAACAAACGCGCGAGTTGGACAGCCACGAGCACGGTGTCGGCCAACTCGATATCGCAATCGAAGGATCACAGATCGCAATGCAACTGCACGCCCCTGGCGCTGACATTGTTGGTTTCGAATACATCGCGGAAAGCGCAGAAGATGTTGCCAAGGTCGACGCTGCATTGGCGGTTCTGGCGCAGCCACTTGATCTTTTTGGCACACCGGACGCAGCTGAATGCACCGTTCTTGAAGCGCATGCCGAACTGGAAAGCGAAGACAGCCATGATGACCATGATGACCATGATGACCATGATGACCATGATGACCATGATGACCATGATGACCATGATGAAGATGGTCACGAAGAAGACAACCACGCTGATCATGAAGAGCACGAGGCCCATGACGACCACGGCGAAGACGATCATGATGAACACGACCACGATGATCACGCAGATGAAGCCGACGCAGGGTCCCACACCGAATTTCACGCGGAATACCTACTTGAATGCGGTGACATCTCGGCCCTCAGCGAGATTTCATTCGCCTACTTCGCTGTCTTCCCAAATGCTCTCGAAGTTGAAGTACAGATTGTATCAAACGCGGGCGCGACTGCATTTGAGGTTGAACGCGACTCTCCAATGTTGGACCTTAGCGATCTAAACTAATCGGAGTGATCGTTGCCAACACCGCCCCCCACCCTTGAGTTAAAGGACGTCCAGTTTCGCTGGCCGGGGCGGGCACCGTTTGAGCTATCGGTGCCTAAACTGGCATTGGCACCTGCTGAAACGGTGCTGTTGTTGGGCGAAAGTGGATCCGGAAAATCGACACTCCTGTCGCTGATTTGCGGAACAATCACCGCACAAAGCGGCAGGGTGGCGGTTGCGGGCACGGACATCTCATCTTTGTCTGCCGGTAAACGCGATCGTTTTCGCGCCGAACAAATCGGCCTTATCTTTCAGCAGTTCAATCTGTTGCCCTTTGCCAATGTGCGCGACAACATCTTGCTGCCGCTTCGGTTCGCACCAGACCGCGCCGCGCGGGTGTCAGACCCCGAAACCGAAGCAGAAACACTGTGCCGCGCGTTGGGATTACCCAACAACGTCATGAACGAACAAGCGGGCAAGCTAAGCGTGGGCCAACAACAACGCGTGGCCGCAGCACGCGCCTTGATCGGCGCACCGCCCCTAATCATCGCAGATGAACCCACGTCATCGTTGGACGCGGCAACACAATCTGCGTTTCTTGAATTGCTGTTCTCGCAATCTCGTGCGCACCGCTCAACCGTGTTGATGGTCAGCCACGACGCACGCCTTTCAGATCAATTTGACCGCGTTATTCATATGGATGATGTCGCTCAGACAGACAGGAACGCGGCATGATCCTGCGTCTGGCCTTTGCATCGCTGTTGGCACGCGGCTTGACCGTCGCGATGACCATTTTGGCGATCGCCCTGTCGGTCATGCTGTTCTTAGGCGTTGAAAAAGTTCGCACAGGCGCCAAGGCCAGTTTTGCCGACACTATTTCGGGGACGGACCTGATTGTCGGTGCGCGATCTGGGTCAGTTCAGTTGCTTTTGTATTCCGTATTTCGCATCGGCAATGCGACCAACAACATGACGTGGGAAAGCTATCAAGACATCGCCGAAAACGACGCTGTTGATTGGATCGTCCCGATCTCATTGGGCGACAGCCACCGCCAGTTCCGCGTCATGGGGACAACCACGGCGTTTTTCGAGCGCTACAAGTATCGCTCAGGCCAATCCTTAGCTGTGCGCGACGGCGCGCTCATGGATGACCTGTTTGATGCAACGATTGGGGCCGATGTCGCTGAAACACTAGGCTATTCCATAGGTGACCCGATTGTTGTGGCCCACGGATTGGCCTCATTTTCCGAACACAAAGACCAGCCATTTCGCGTCTCGGGGATCTTGGAAAAGACCGGAACACCTGTGGATCGCACGGTCATTGTCAGCCTCGAAGCGATTGAGGCGATCCACGTTGATTGGCAAAGCGGCGCGCAAATTCCTGGCCAATCGACACCTGCGGATGTGATCCGCCAGATGGACCTACAACCCCAAGCCATTACGGCGGCCTTAGTCGGTGTAAAAGGTCGCCTTCAGGTGTTCGGATTGCAACGCAGCATCAATGAATACGCGCAAGAACCGCTTCTCGCCATTCTTCCCGGCATCGCGCTTCAGGAACTTTGGCAGATCGTCGGGATCGCGGAAACCGCACTGATCGCCGTTTCAGCCATGGTCATCGTGACGGCATTGATCGGCATGATGGCGACCATCTTTTCCAGCCTTAGTGAACGACGCAGAGAAATGGCAATCTTTCGGGCGATGGGCGCGCGGCCACGGGTAATATTTAGCCTGCTGGTGCTCGAAGCCACCGTGATGTCCGCGATTGGCGCACTGCTTGGCCTTGCCTTGCTCTACCTCGGCCTACTCGTCGCGCAACCATTGATCGACAGCGCATTTGGCCTGTGGATTCCCATCACCGCGCCCAGCATGCGCGAGGGTTGGGTTCTCCTCGCAGTTATCCTCGCTGGCGCAATTGTGAGCATGGTTCCTGCAATCAGGGCTTACCGAATGTCCGTTGCCGATGGTATGATGGTGCGAATTTAACGCCGCAGGAGCCCGTTAATGAACATATCACGTCGCAAATTGATGGCGCTGTCCGCAGCAAGTGCCGCATTGCCGAAGGCCGCGCTCGCCAATCGCGCAACGGAAATCACTTGGGACGATTTGATCCCGCCAGGTGTTCCCTACTCGGAAATCATCGGCGAAGGCGTGATGGATGAACGCAACGATCTTTGGCTTCCCCAGTTTGACGCGAACGCGACCAAACTTAATCCCGCCCTCGACGGGGCGTACATCAAGATGCCCGGCTATATTCTCCCGATTGAGTACTCAAACACGGGCGTGACCAATTTCGTTCTGGTGCCCTATGTCGGGGCCTGCCTTCACACGCCCCCTCCGCCGCCCAATCAGCTCGTCTTCGTAAACACAATTACACCGTGGCCTTCTGACAACTTGTGGGACGCGGTCTGGGTCACAGGCCGTATGCAACATGACATCCAAACGACGGAGGTCGCGGAAACGGGTTATGTTTTGGAGGCAGAGTTTATGGAAATCTATGTATGGTAACCCTACCGCCAAATCGACGTTCATTGCTTGTCGGCTTAGCGGCACTTGCCTGCGCCCCCCGCGGCGCACTTGCCGATGACGTTATAGATTTGAAATGGCGTGATTTGGTTCCGGAAACGGAAATCCCTATTCCGCCCTCCGTCCAAGGACTATTTGAGCACGACGAAACAGACACCCTGACAAGCGAGCAACCCCGTTCAAGTGGCGTGCGGACGGATTGGAACGGACAGGTCGTCAGCCTTCCGGGGTTTATCGTGCCAATCGACTTTTCAGGCTCAGGCGTTACGGCATTTATTCTTGTTCCATATGTCGGGGCCTGTGTTCACGTGCCGCCACCACCCGCCAACCAGTTGGTGTTTGTCACAACGTCAAAGCCCTACGAAAGCTCCGGCATGTTTGAAGCCGTCACCGTCGTGGGCATGTTTGGAACAGCGTCCACCTCGACGCAGCTTGCAGACATTTCCTATGCACTCTCGGCCGATTCAATCGAACCCTTCCCCACCTAGACAGCGCAACATCAGCCCGTTTAAAAATTCAAACGATTGAACTTGTCCCGCTCAAGCGTTTTTCGTTCGGCCGTCATCATCCGTGCAAGCGCGTCATCAAGACTTAGGCCTTCTTTGCAGGCCTTGTTCCAAATGCGCTTGCAGGACACAGGCGACCAAGGCAAAGCCGCATTCGACAGCCATTCACGCAACGGTTTTGGCAGCGCATCATATGCGCGCATTGGATCTGCCGCTCTCTTTCGACGTGCCAAACTCATTTCGCCAAGGTTCCGTTTCATTAGGCGGCATTTTCCGCGCGCTGCCAGTTTGGAAACGGATCAGGATAATCCGGCAACGTTTCCGGCGTTATGTCCTGATCATCCGGAATAAGGGCGGCATCCAACCGCGCTTTGATATCTGCCCAATCAATACCTGCACCGATAAATACGATTTCTTGACGACGATCACCCCATGGCTCCTGCCAGTGTTGGTTGATGTAGGCTTGACCGGATTCGTGATCTGGCCACCGTTCTTTTGGAACCGTCGCCCACCAGGTTCCCAGCGGTTTGACCGATGACAGCGCACCAGCCAATGAAAACTCGGCCACCCATTCAGGGCGCGTCGCGATCCAGAAATGCCCCTTGGCACGGATCACACCAGCCAATTCGCCGTTCAGTACATCCATGATTTTTTCAGGCTCAAACGGTCTGCGCGCGCGGTAAACAAACGATCCGACGCCATATTCTTCAGTTTCCGGCACGTGATCTGCGAAACCATACAGCTCTTTGGCCCACTGCGGATGCTCATGCGCTTTTTCAAAATCAAACAGCCCCGTGTCCAGGATCGCATCGGCAGGAACATCAGAATGGGTAGTCTCGATAATTTCGGCATCCGCGTTCAGGCTGCGAATGATTTGACGGGCCGCCTGCACCTGATGCGGCTCGGCGTCAGCCACTTTGTTGAGGATCACGACATCGGCAAATTCAATTTGCTCAACCAGCAGGTTCACCAAAGTACGTTCATCTTCTTCGCCCATAACTTCTCCCCGATCGCTCAGGAAATCATGGCTGGAATAGTCACGCAGAAGGTTCACGGCATCAACAACGGTCACCATCGTATCCAGACGGGCCACATCCGAAAGGCTCTCGCCATGCTCGTCGCGGAAATCAAACGTCGCAGCGACAGGCAGCGGTTCGGAAATCCCCGTGGACTCGATCAACAGGTAATCAAAACGGTCTTCTGCCGACAGTCGACGCACTTCCTCAAGAAGGTCATCGCGCAGGGTGCAGCAGATGCAGCCGTTCGACATTTCGACCAGCGTTTCGTCTGTGCGGCTTAGCTCTGTGTCCACGCGCACGAGGTCCGCGTCGATGTTCACTTCGGACATATCATTGACAATCACCGCGACGCGGCGGCCGTCGCGATTGTTCAGGACGCGATTAAGCAGGGTCGTTTTTCCAGCGCCAAGAAAGCCAGAGAGAACAGTTACGGGAAGTTTTTTACTCATAAGAGAACTCCTTCAGATATGAGGCCAGATGTTGGTTCAGTTTGTTGCGCGCGCAGCATGTCGAGGCTGCGCGTCAGTTCTGGGCGAGTCATGTCGCGGGCAATAACAACGATGCGAGTCTGGCGAACGTCCCCTTCCCAGTCATTGATGGGTACAGGCGGATCAAACAGGTGCTGAACGCCGTGAAAAACAAACGGCGTGTCGACGCCTTCCAGATGCACGATCCCTTTGACGCGCAAAATGTCGGGGCCACGCAAGGCGATCAACGTGTCCAACCACAAATCGAAAGCTTCGACCGCAATTGGTTCGTCCAAAACAACCGAAACGGATCCGATACGCGCATCATGGGGGGATTGAATTTCATTGGGTTCCGCGTTGACAGCGAACCCTGACAGATTTTGTAGCGGATCAGCAGAAACCGGAAGTGACAGCCAGTCTGTCGCCTGCTCTTGCTTGATCCCAGGAAGCATCCCGTTGAGGTTCCAAAGCCCAGCCGGATCGACCCTGCCATGATCCGTGCGACGAATTTCAGCCGTTGGATTAAGCCCGCGCAAGCGTTCTTCAAAAGCCCGCCATTTGGGTTCAAGAACGAGGTCCGTTTTCGTCAAAAGAATAAGATCGGCCATTGCGACCTGCGACACAGATTCAAACTGGCGATCCAGCGTGTCCGGCCCTGCGGCGGCGTCAGCAACTGTTACCGTGCCATCCATCCGAACGCGCCGCGCAAGTGCGGGGTTCATCAAAAGCGTCTGCAATACGGGTGCCGGATCAGCGAGGCCCGTCGTTTCGATCACGACGCGATCAAACGCGATTTCGCCGCTCTTACGTCGGTCCATCAGGTCGTGCAGGGTTTGCACCAGATCGTCGCGCATCGAGCAACACAAGCATCCCGACTGCATCAGGATCACATCTTCATCGACCGCTTCGATCAGATCATGATCCAAACCCGCATCACCGAATTCGTTGACAATAACAGCAATCTTTGGCCCCTGCCCCGAGGCCAAAATCCCGTTAAGAACCGTGATCTTCCCTGCCCCCAAGAACCCCGTCAACAGGGTGATCGGTATACGCGTATCATTCGGGGATTGCGGGGTATTCAAATCGGCCTCAACTCAATGTTATCACATAACATAATTTGCGAAAATGGGAACGTTTCAGGGGTCGTTTAAACCTCTGCCACATCCGATCAGGACGCGGCAGAGGTCAGTCGCACGTGTTACTCAAGGCACTCGCTTAGAACGGTCGCAATGTTGGAGATCAACTGCGGATAAAGGTCAGCGCCAACTTCAAGTTCAGAACCAAGCGGATCGATCACGCCTGTCTTGGCCTCTGAACCATCCAGAACAGTCGCGACAAGGCCGGCATTGAACTGCGGCTCGGACAACACGCAGGCGATACCCTCTTCCGCAACACGGGCCTGAACTTCTGCGATCCGCGCAGGGCTCGGGTCGGACGCATCGCCAATCGAGATCGCGCCAGATGCCGCGAAATCAAAGTCGGTCTCAAAATATTGATAGGCGTCGTGGAAGACCACGAACTTACCGCCACGAACAGGTTCAAGCGTCGCGTTGACCTCGGCCATCATCGCTTCGATCTCGGCGCGGCCTGCGGTTGCGTTGGCATAGTAAGTGCCTGCATTTTCAGGGTCTGCAGCGGACAATTGTGCAGCAATCACGTTCAACCAAGCGGAGGCGTTGTTTGGTGACAACCATGCGTGCGGATCATGCGCACCGTGGTTATGGCCTTCGTGCCCATCTGCTTCAGCGTGATCATCATGATCGTCGTGATCCTCATCATGATCGTCGTGATCCTCGTCATGATCATCGTGGTCGTCTTCATCCCCATGATCATGCGCTTCAAACAATGCGCCCTCACGGAACTCCAACTTCAACGTTTCATCAGCTTCCAACAGCTCAGTAACGGAGGCATCTGGTGCTAAGTTCTCAATCGCGTCTTCCAACCAAGGGCTCAGATCCTCACCAACCCAAAACACAAGATCAGCATTCTGAAGCGCGGATGCTTCAGACGGGCGAAGGCTGTATTCATGCGGGCTCGCGCCGGATTGAACGATAAGATCAGGGGTGCCGACCCCATCCATGACGCGGGCGACCAAAGAATGAACTGGCGCAATATCTACCGCAACGCTAGGTGCATCGGCGAAGGCCGTTCCGCCCATCAAAGTTGCCGTTAAGGAGAGTGAAAGAAGGTTTCTGGACATCATCGCACCTATGTGATTGTATAACATTACAGGCCTCCTAAACAAAATGTAATAACATGACAAGTGATTCAAAAAATAAACACGACACCGGCCCCCTTGGGTTCGCCGAACACAACCATGGTGCCTGCGTGAGCGACGGTCTTCTGGCCGCTGAAACGCTATGCGCACAAGGTGGTCAGCGTTTCACGCCTGTTCGCAGGAAGGTATTGGAAATCCTTTTGCAGGAACACCGTGCACTGGGTGCATACGCAATTCTGGATCACTTGCGCGAAGACGGGTTCGGGTCACAACCACCCGTCGCATACCGTGCGCTGGAATTCCTTGTCGCGAATGGTTTGGCCCATAAGATTGAGCGCCTGAACGCTTTTATCGCCTGTTCTCATCCCAATCACGCCCACACACCCGCCTTCATGATTTGCCGCTTGTGCGAGTCCGTCGCTGAAACACAATCTTCAGCCGCACGTGGCGCACTCGGCGAGGCCGCCCAAGCCACAGGTTTCAAAATTGAACGGACTGTCGTAGAGGCGGAAGGCGTTTGTCCTGCATGTGTGGATAAAGTCGAAGCATGAGCCTGATCACTGTCAAAGACCTGAGCATCAATTACGGTGCGCGCACTGTCTTGTCGCGCGTTTCTCTTTCTGTTGAAGCTGGGGAAATCGTTACGATTGTCGGGCCGAACGGATCCGGCAAGACGAGCCTTTTGCGTGCTATCATCGGGGCGGTTAAACCTGTTCGCGGCACTGTGGAACTCGGGCGCAATGTGACGCTTGGTTATGTGCCACAACGGCTCCATATTGATGAAACGCTACCGATGACCGTCGCACGGTTCCTGCGCCTGCCAAATGGCGCAAAGCCCGACATGATCCATCAAGCGCTGACGCAAGCCGGTGCGCCAGATCTATTAAACGCACAATTATCCAAATTATCCGGTGGGCAATTCCAGCGTGTCCTGCTGGCCCGCGCCCTACTTGGGACGCCGGATGTATTGCTATTAGACGAGGCAACGCAGGGCCTTGACCAACGCGGATCTGCCGCCTTTTACCAGCAGATTGAACAAGTTAGAAAAGAAACCGGATGCGCGATTTTGATGATCAGCCACGAACTTCACGTCGTGATGAGTGCGTCTGACCGTGTGATTTGCCTGAACGGTCATGTGTGCTGCGAAGGCACGCCGGCTGTTGTGGCTTCTGCACCAGAATACCGTGCCTTGTTCGGAACTGGAACCGGTGGCGCATTGGCGCTTTACCGTCATGAACATGACCACGGGCACGATCATGACCATGCACATAATCACCACGACCACGATCACACAGAGGCCGCCGAATAATGCTTGATGATTTTATGGTGCGCGCCGCATTGGCAGGGACTGGAGTGGCTTTGGCTGCGGCCCCGCTTGGGTGTTTCGTGGTCTGGCGCAGGATGGCCTATTTCGGCGACGCAACTGCTCATGCCGCGATCCTTGGGGTCGCCCTATCGCTCGCATTTTCAATGTCAGTCTTTGTCGGTGCAATGGTTGTGGCCCTCTTGATGGCGCTGACCGTGAATTTCTTGTCCGGCAGAGGCTACGCAATGGACACATTGCTGGGGGTAATGGCACATTCTGCCCTTGCGTTTGGTTTGGTCGCCGTATCGTTTTTATCGGGTATTCGCATCGATCTTATGGCCTATCTATTTGGTGACATTCTTGCCGTATCGCGCGTGGACTTAGGTGTGATTTGGTCCGGCGCAGCTATTGTCGTAGCGCTGATCGGATGGCGCTGGTCGGCCCTTTTGACCACAACCTTGAACGAAGACCTGGCCTATGCGAACGGCATCAACCCAAAACGTGAGCAGCTTGTCCTAACTTTAGCATTGGCAATCACCGTGGCCGTCGCGATTAAGGTCGTCGGTGTTTTGTTGATTGCCGCAATGCTGATCATCCCCGCAGCAGCAGCACGACCTTTGTCACGAACACCTGAGGGCATGGCAGTGACAGCCGGGTTGATCGGCATGACCTCAGTGATCGTCGGCCTACGCGCAGCCTTTGTGTTCGACACCCCTGCGGGCCCATCTATCGTCTGCGTCGCGGCCCTCAGCTTCGTGATGTCGAGCATACTTAGAACCTTCAGAACGACAGCTTAAGCCCTCTACTCGCTCTAAAATAAGCATCCATATATCAATTGAATGGTGAGATGGCTAAGGCTCAGTCCGCCATAAGCATGAATAGTCTCGTATCATCTTGTACAATAAGAACGGGAGATTTCTATTTATTGCGATTTTTAACACGTTGTTGATTTAGTTTGGTCTCATATTGCATCACCCTAACTCAAGAGAAATGTGGGTCCAGATGTGGGGCCTAAGGGCTAATGGAGCGACACGAACACATGCTAATTGACACAAAGGCTCGCAAAATACGACCGGGTAAAAACCGTTAGCGGTCGGTGGTGTAACTGACCTTTACTTTCGGGCAGGCTTTTGAGTCGGAACAGGAAAATATACATTTCGCTTTGTTTCACCTAAGTCAGGGAAGCAGCATGGGGCTTGGAACCTACCCTGCGATCAGCTTAGCAGCCGCACGCATTGCCGCTATTGAAGCGCAAAACCTGATTCTTCAGTGACAGCTCTGTTGCCGAAGCAGAAAGCGAAGCATGATATAGTCGTGCATTTTCCAGCGGTGCCTTGGCGGGAAATGCCTCACGGTTCTATGCAGATTTTTCCGGGGGCTTCTGTAAGTGCCGGACGACAAGCCCAATTATTCTTGATCTTAACCGCAGCGCGATCTGGTTAGGTCAGAGGGGCTAAATGGCTTGAAATTGATTTCGCTGAACATGTCTGGGTCATCCCCTCAGCTCGAATGAAAGCTGGTCGCCAGCATCGAATACCAATTTCTACCCACGCGATGGATCTTCTTCGGTATCGCGAACCTCATCATCTTGGCTGCGAGTTTGTCTTTTCAACGCGTCCCGATGTCGAATTGAGTGATATGACGCTGACCAAGGTCCTCCGCGACAACCGAATTTCAAGCGATGTTCTGGGTCGCGTTGCAAGGGCGCACGGGTTTCGATCAAGTTTTCGCCACTGGGCTTCAGAGAACGCTTGTGTGAGAGATTTAGCCGAACGCGCCCTTGCCCACACAATCAAGTACACGACAAGGCCGCTTATCACCGCAGGGATTAACTCGAATAATGAAGAGCCATGATGCAAGACTGGGCGGATTGGGTTATGTCGCAATATGCAGGGAGTGCGCTGTAACTGGAGAAGCAGGGCATCGTTCGGGCCCAACTAACATATTGACCCTTATGTGAATTTGACCACCTGGTAGAATAATTCAAGGCCGAGCAGCCTACGTCGAGACAGAGTTAACAATTTGATCTGCTTCATACACCGTCATCAATCGCGCGATTTCGCTGAAACGACCGTTCGTGCAGATAGCAGCGAACGGCAGCAAACCGCCCACACTGTTATTTTGATTTTATGGCTGCATACGCTCCGAGCGACAAAATGCGGCGTGAGCGAAGAATTTCGTGCAGCGGGACAAGCGGCCATTCGTGCACATTGCGACATGAATCCAGAGGCGAATTGCGGCGGCCGATAGGGGCGGATGCCGCGAACGCGGACCACCTAAGTAAATTTTTCCAGGTAATAAACTACGGGCCAACGCGCGTCATTTTCGAGCTCAATGCGCGCATCCTTAGGGCAGGCTTAGCATTCAAGTTTAGCCTCCCTGAATTGGCTCAGGGCATCGGTTATCAGGGTTCGGACGCGGTCTCGCACGACTGTGCTGTGCCCGGATCGGGCGACCAGATACATGTCCGAGCGGAACTGTGAAGGTAGGTCGATTTCGCGGTAAATGACATCGCGCATCTGAATGACTTGCGCGGATCGAGGAACGACGGCGAAGCCAAGACCGTGATTGACGAGGCTGATCACGGCGTGCGTTTGACTCGCTTCAAGTCGCGTGTCCGGCGTGATGTTGCACGCATAAAACAGGGCGCTGAGAGTCTCTTTAAGATACCCGCCACGGTCTTTGGTGAAAGAAATGTAAGGTTCCCCATCAAAGTCAGAGATCGAAAGTATCGTTTTTTTTGCCAATGGATGCGCCTTTGGGATGGCTAAAACAAAGGGTTCGTTCACGACCCTTGTTCGTTCTATTTCGCCCCGTGGATTTTCCATCCGCGTTAACCCAAGATCAATACGACCAGATCGCTGAGCCTCCACGACTTCGTATCCCATCATTTCGATCGGGCTGAGCGTCACCAAAGGCATTTCAGCGGCCATTCGCTGCGCAATTAACGGCATGAATTTAAACGCCGCTGAGGGTACGAACCCGATTGCGATTCTGCCGGTTTCACCGCGTTCTGCCTGTCGCGCGTTTAGGACAGCATGTTCGGATCGTTGAATAATATCGATGGCGCTATGATAAAAATTCTCACCCGCTGGGGTCAGGCGAACATGCCGATTGCTACGTTCAAGGAGCGTAAGGTTAACGCGTTCTTCAAGGATTTTGATTTGGCGAGACAACGGAGGTTGCGTCATGTTCATCCGGTCTGCCGCCCGCCGGAAACTCAACTCCTCTGCAACGGCGACAAAGCATCTCATCTGGAAGTATTCAAACTGCCCGTGCGCCATTCGTGATCCTCCGCAACGTGACCTGCCTGGCGGCAATATGATCCAATTTGTGTATCGTTGCAATCCAAATTTGGAATTTACAATCCCCACCACCTTCCCAATTCTGAGGGTGAAGATCAGCATTCAAGACCAAGTTCTTGATGAGAGGGTGCTGGATCTTCATTCTTTAGGGAGGAAAAAATGACTAGTAAGTTACACCTTTTCATGGCGTCGGCGCTTGCGTCGACTGTCGCGTTCGGTGCGCAAGCTCAAGAGAATTCCGTGACGGTTGTGTTGTCGGAAGAACTTGAGATTGTCGAACCGTGCTCGGCCACCAAATCAAACGTCGGTCGTGTGTTGTTTCAGAATATTTCGGAAACTGTCACAGAAATGGACCCAGAAACGGGCCTGCAGCCTCGTCTGGCCGAAAGCTGGGAAGACATGGGCAATGGCACGTGGCGCTTCACGCTGCGCCCGGACGTTAATTTCAGCGAC
Source organism: Octadecabacter temperatus (assembly GCF_001187845.1). Classification (NCBI taxonomy): domain Bacteria; kingdom Pseudomonadati; phylum Pseudomonadota; class Alphaproteobacteria; order Rhodobacterales; family Roseobacteraceae; genus Octadecabacter; species Octadecabacter temperatus. The sequence continues at coordinate 2,109,851 of NZ_CP012160.1, forward strand.
GGCACAGAAATGCGCGCCGATGACGTTGCGCACTCGCTTGTTCGTATGAAGTCGCCTGATATTGCCTGTGAGATTGGCGCCAAGTTCTTTGGCGGCATCGAAATCACGTCAAACGTCATCGATGAATACACCATCGACGTGACCGCAGACCCAGCCCAGCCGATTTTGCCGATGCTGATGTCCACCGTCACTGTTACGCCGTCCGACACACCACTTGACAGCTTTGTTGATCATCCGATTGGAACAGGACCGTATACGTTTGACGAATACGTTCGTGGACAATCCATCACGTTGAATGCGAACCCAAACTACTGGGGTGACCAGCCAACCGTGCAATCCGCCACTTACGTCTTCCGTGGCGACAGTGCTGTTCGTGCAGCGATGGTTGCGGCAGGCGAAGCAGACATTGCGCCAAACATCGCGCTTCAAGATGCGACTGATGAAACGCTGGACTTTTCATACCCGAACTCGGAAACGTTGTTTCTTCGCATTGAGCATGCGCAAGCACCGCTCAATGATCGGCGTGTCCGCGAAGCGCTGAGCCTCGCGGTTGATCGCGAAGCGTTCGTCGGTACGATCCTGGCCAACGGCACCTTGTTGGCGACAGGTATGACGCCACCATCGACCATCGGTTATAACCGCGATCTTGCTCCGTATCCGTTCGATCCCGATCGTGCGCGTGAATTGCTTGCCGCCGCCGCCGCTGATGGTGTTCCGATTGATACGGAAATCACGTTGATCGGCCGGACAAACAACTTCGCCAACGTGCTTGAGACGATGGAAGCCTTGCTTGCCATGTATCAAGACGTCGGTTTCAACATGAAGTTGGAAATGGTCGAAGTTGCGGAATGGCTCGAACGCTATGCCAAACCGTTCCCTGAAGATCGTGGTCCGCAGTTGATCCAAGCGCAGCACGACAATGCGAACGGCGATCCTGTCTTCTCAATGTACTTCAAGTATCATTCAGAAGGACAGCAGTCCGGCCTGCTTGACCCAACCGTTGACGCGATGATCGCCGACGCGACTGCGGCAACAGGTGACGAACGTGCAGCAAAGTGGAGCGAACTCTTCACCTACCTTCACGAGGAATCGATCGCAGACGTTATGTTGTTCCACATGGTCGGGTTCAGCCGCGTCAATGAACGTCTGGATTTCACACCATCTATCCGGACGAACAGCGAACTGCAGCTTTCGCAGATCCAGTTCAACTAAATTGAAACCGGCGCAGGCACGTCCTTTGCCTGCGCCGCCCTTTTTCAAGGATCAATCAATATGCTGAAATTCTTGGGAACACGCGCCATTACCAGCGGCATCTCACTTGTCGGGCTAATTCTGCTGGTTTTCTTTCTGAGCAGGCTGACCGGCGATCCAACGGGGTTATATCTTCCGCTTGATGCGTCTGAGGAAAGCCGCAACCAGTTTCGCGAAATTCACGGTCTTAATGATCCGCTTCTCATTCAGTTTTTCAACTACCTTGGCGATCTGATCCGTCTTGATTTCGGCGACTCGATCAGACGGTCCGAACCTGCAATCGACGTAGTACTGCGCGGCTTTGGTTGGACACTACAATTGGCGGCCGTCACGATGTCTTTGGTCGTCTTCTTTGCCATCATTGTCGGATCACTGGCAGCCTTTCACGTCGGCGGGGTCTTTGACCGCATCGCGACTTTCTTCTCGCTAATCGGCGCAAGCGCTCCTGATTTCTGGGTTGCCATCGTGGCCATCGTCATCTTCTCGGTCAATCTAGGTTGGTTCCCCACCTCGGGCACGGGCACTGTTTGGCACTGGGTATTGCCGGTTTCGGTTCTCTTCATTCGCCCCTTCGGCCTCATCTTGCAGATTGTGCGCGGTTCGATGATCACAGCGCTAAGTTCTGCCTACGTCAAAACCGCCCGCGCCAAGGGTATCAAGAACCGCCCGATCATCTTTGTGCACGCCCTTCGCAATGCCCTCTTGCCTGTCATCACAGTCATCGGGGATCAGGCCGCCGCGCTTTTGAATGGTGCTGTTGTTGTGGAAACAATTTTTGGGTTCCCGGGCGTTGGCAAGTTGATGATCGATTCAATCCTTCAACGGGATTTCACGGTCGTCTTGGCCGCGATCATGGTCACCGCCACGGCAATTTTCATAATGAACATCTTGATCGACATCTTCTACTCGATCCTCGATCCCCGCATCAGGTACTGACACATGACACACGCCCCACATCAGGACCCCATAGTTCCAGACATCCCAGACGCCCCAAATCCGGTGGCGCAGACCCTGCGGATGCTGTGGAACGACAAGTTCGCATTTGTATCGGTGGTCTTTCTGCTGATCGTCGTGGTCTGTGCAATCATCGGTTCGTCACTGCTTGAAGATATCGCAACCAAGCAAAACCTAAGGGGTCGTAACGCACCGCCTTTCGATTTCACGACAAGCTGGCCCTACTGGTTGGGTGGCGACGCATTGGGGCGTCCCTTGCTGGCGCGCATCATTGTTGCTGCACAAAACACGATCTTTGTTGCCGCCGGTGCGGTCTTTTTCTCTTTGATCATTGGCACGACTTTGGGGTTGGTTGCGGGTTACACATCGCGGATCATCAGCCAGGTTATCATGCGCCTTGCTGATATCATCATGTCATTTCCATCGCTCCTGCTCGCCGTGATCGTTCTGTTTATGCTCGAAAGCTCGGTGTTCAATTTGGTGATCGTTCTCGCGATTACGCGGATACCGGTTTATTTGCGCACCGCACGCGCCGAGACATTGGAAGTGCGCGAACGCATGTTCGTTCAAGCCGCGCAGGTAATGGGCGCCTCAAACCGTCGCATCGTGTTTCGCCATATTCTACCGGTTGTGCTGCCGACTTTGATAACCATCGCGACGCTGGACTTCGCGTTTGTCATGCTCGCGGAATCCGCGCTTTCGTTTCTTGGCATCGGCATCCAACCCCCTGAAATCACATGGGGTCTGATGGTCTCGCAGGGGAGGCCTTATCTGACGTCTGCGTGGTGGCTTTCCTTCTGGCCGGGCCTTGCAATTATTCTCACGACGCTGTCGCTGAACCTCGTATCGAACTGGCTAAGAACGGCACTTGACCCCGCGCAACGCTGGCGTCTGGAAAATGTGGGGAAGAAAAATGACTGATCGTCTTTTGGAAGTTCAAAATCTCTCGGTCGATTTCCACACTTCACACGGCACCGTGCACGCTGTCCGCGATGTGAGTTGGCATTTGGAACGCGGTGAAACTCTAGCCATTCTTGGTGAGTCCGGCTCTGGCAAATCGGTGTCCGCGTCCGCAATCTTGAATCTGATCGACTTGCCCCCAGGCGAAATCACATCCGGTCAGATCCTGTTTGAAGGTCGCGATCTTCTGACGATGCTGCCCGAAGAACGGCGGCGGTTGAACGGTCACCGCATTGCGATGATCTTTCAGGATCCGTTGAGCCACCTCAATCCGGTCTACACGGTTGGCTTTCAGATTGCCGAAACGATGACGGCGCATGGCGTGCATAAAGGGCAAACCCGCGAAAAAACCATCGAACTGCTTACGCGTGTCGGCATTCCTGAGGCCGACACAAAGGTAGACGCCTATCCACACCAATTTTCTGGCGGGCAACGCCAGCGTATTATGATCGCAATGGCCCTCGCGCTGAAACCTGACATCCTGATCGCGGACGAGCCAACGACCGCGCTGGATGTGACGGTGCAGGCGCAGATTCTCGTTTTGCTGAAGGAGCTGCAGGCCGAAACGGGCATGGGCCTGTTGCTTATCACGCATGATCTTGGCGTCGTTGCCGAAATCGCCGATCGGGTCGTCGTCATGAACGCCGGTGAAATTGTTGAAACCGGCAGTGCCAGTGACGTCTACCACACCCCGCATCATCCCTACACGAAAAAGCTGATTGCAGCGATTCCGGGTAACGGCGAAATGGCGCAACAATTGGCTGACGCTGCGCCAATGCTGCAAATCAATAACCTGACGAAACACTATGGTGCATTTGTCGCGCTGGAAGGTGCCAGCCTGTCGGTTCTGCCGGGGGAAAGCGTCGCTATCGTCGGCGAGTCCGGATCCGGTAAATCCACATTGGCCAAGACGATCCTGCGGTTAGAAGACGCAACCGGTGGTGAAGCGCTGTTTGAAGGCCGCGATCTTGTGACGATGGACCCCAAAGAGCTGTTCAAGCTGCGCCGCGATATCCAGATGGTCTTTCAGGATCCGACACAATCGCTCAACCCGCGAATGTCGATCTTTGACATCATCTCAGAAGCCTTTGTGATCCACCCCGAGATCTTGCCCAAACCACAGTGGAAAGCACGGGTCTGCGAGTTGTTGGAACAAGTCGGATTGCAGGCAGACCACATGTACCGCAACCCGCATCAGTTTTCCGGCGGGCAGCGGCAGCGCATCGCGATTGCACGGGCTTTGGCGTTGGAGCCCAAACTGATCGTCTGCGACGAAGCTGTCTCTGCGCTGGATGTTTCGATCCAGGCGCAGGTTCTGGCGTTGCTGACAGGCTTGCAAGATCAACTGGGGCTCAGCTACCTGTTCATCGCCCACGACCTGCTTTTGGTGCGTGACTTCGCACATCGCGTGATCGTCATGAAAAGCGGCAAGATCGTTGAGCAAGGTCCGGTAGATCAAATATTCGATGCCCCCCGCGAGCCTTATACACGCAACTTGATCGCAGCGAGCCTCAGCCCGGATCCCGAAATTCAGGCCGCGCGTCGCAAAGCGCTTGTCGAATTACAGGGGGCAAACACATGAGTAAACCGCATGTCATGCTCCTGACACCGCTCCCGCCTGCGGTTCTGCGCACCTTTGAAGGACAGGTCGAGGTCCTGCGCGGTGACGAGGCCGCTGACCGCACGGCGTTCCTGCAAGAGAAGGGCCACAAGTGTCGCGCGGTCATCCTCAAGGGGCATGACGACTTCGGGCAAGCTGAGCTGCAATTGTTGCCGAACCTCGAGATCGTCGCCTGTAGCAGCGCCGGCGTTGAGGCCATCGACCACGACGCGCTGCACCGCGCTGGCATCCCGCTTACGAACGCGTCTTTGGCCCTCAAAGACGAAGTTGCCGACACCGCTCTGATGCTGATCCTTGCGACCAGAAAAACTTTGTTGCCCTGTGACGCCTACGTGCGGTCGGGCGAGTGGGGAAAGACCGGCCCTTACCCGCTTCTCTCCACCCTTAAAGGCAAACGCGCAGGGCTATTGGGGTTCGGCGCAATTGGGCAAGAGATCGCGGCGCGCCTTACTGCGATGAAGCTTGAGATCGGCTATTGCACGCGGCGCCAGCGTGACGTGGCGTTCCCCTATTTCGCAAACGCGGCTGCGTTGGCGCAGTGGTGCGATATCCTCGTTGTTATTGTCCCGGGTGGACAAGACACCAATGCGATGGTCGACCACGACGTCCTGACCAAGCTGGGGCCCGATGGCACTTTGATCAACATTGCGCGCGGCAGCGTTGTGGACGAGACGGCGCTCCTTGACCTGTTAGAAAATGGCAAACTGGCATCTGCAGGATTGGATGTTTTTCAAAACGAACCCCATCCAAACCCAGCGCTTACCGTTTTTTCCAACGTCGTTCTCTACCCGCATCACGCGAGTGGCACTGTTGAAACGCGCAACGCGATGGCGCAGCTTGCCGTTGACAATGTGATTGCCCATTTTCAGAACGCGCCTTTGATTTCTCCGGTCGATAGACCATTTCACTCTCTTGGGGTCCCAAAATGAATTCGACACTTTCATATTTCCGTTGGCCGTTTGGCATCACCGCCGTCGGTTTAGCGCTGTCCTTTTGGCTCGGGTTTCATACGTTCGGGACCCTCTCAGGCGCGATGTCGTTCCTCTTGATCGGAGGTATCCTGGCGGTCCTTGAAATTTCTTTGAGCTTTGACAATGCAATCGTCAACGCCAACATCCTCAAGACAATGGAACCCGTATGGCAACGCCGATTTCTGACGTGGGGCATTCTGATCGCTGTCTTTGGCATGCGCATTGTTTTTCCATTGCTTGTCGTTGTTGTGGCGGCTCAAGTCGGGCCGGTGGCCGCAGTTGTCCTCGCCGCGACTGATCCGCAGGAATACGCGCGCATTATGGATGACGCCCATATCGGTATTTCCGCGTTTGGTGGGACGTTCCTTATGATGGTGGCCCTGACCTATTTCCTAGATCAGTCGAAAGAGGTCGACTGGATCAAGTTCATCGAAGCCAATTTACGAAAGTGGGCTTCCATCCGGGGGTTGGGAACCGCCATTGTTCTATGTGCGGCCTTGCTGATGTCCGTTGCGCTTCCCGAAGCCGAAAGCGCGACTTTTCTGTTCGCGGCCATTTGTGGCCTCGTGACCTTCCTCGCGGTTGAGCTTGTGGCGCATTTCTTGGACGCCGAAAAGGAAACGCGGGCCGCAGCCGCCAAAGGCGGGTTCGGTGCGTTTCTCTATCTCGAAGTCCTCGACGCCAGCTTTTCCTTTGATGGCGTGATCGGCGCATTCGCCCTGACGAACAACTTGTTCCTGATCGCAATCGGCCTCGGCATCGGCGCCTTTTACGTGCGTTCTATGACGATCATGCTAGTCGAACGAAACACGTTGTCGCAATTTCGCTATCTGGAGCATGGCGCGTTCTACTCCGTGCTTGCACTGTCGATCATTATGTATGGGCAATCCATTTGGCACATCCCCGAAGTCATCACAGGGTTGATCGGCGCTGCGCTTATCGGTCTGTCTCTCATCTCCTCAATTCGACACAACACAGTCACCCGAGAGGCATGACACTCTCGACCTATTTTCAAGAACCCCATTCCGACACAAAAAAGGAAATCCGATGTCCGAATACCCCCTCTCGCCCGAAACCAAAGAGCTTCTGAGAACGGTTTCCGTCGCAACACTTGCGACCGCGCTTTATAAGCGTGGCCTGCGTAATCAGGTTATTCAGGACGTTCACCCCTTGACCCGAAAAGGGCAGAACATGGTTGGGCCAGCCTTCACGCTGCGCTACATGCCTGCCCGCGAAGATCGCAACCAACTGGTCGAGTTCAGAAACCCAAAACACCCCCAACGCTATGCGATTGAAACCTGCCCTCCGGATCATGTCATGGTGATGGACAGCCGCAAATGCGCCTATGCCGCATCAGCCGGCGACATCCTGATCACACGGCTGATGATGCGCGGCGCGGCTGGTGTCGTGACCGACGGTGGGTTTCGCGACGCTATGAACATCGGTGAACTCGAGATGCCTGCTTACCATAACCGACCATCCAGCCCGACCAACCTGACCACCAATGAGGCGATCGACATAAACGTCCCTATCGGATGCGGCGACGCGCCGGTCTTTCCGGGCGATATCCTCGTTGGCGACGATGACAGCGTGATCGTCATTCCGGCATATTTAGCTGACGAAGTGGCGATAGAAGCGGTCGAAATGACCGCATTCGAGGATTTTGCGTTGAGCAAAGTGCAGGCGGGTGCGCCTATTATCGGTCTTTATCCGGCCACCAAAGAAGAAAACCTCAAAGAATTCGAAGAATGGCGCGCCAAACACGGCCGTTAACGCCGCGCGCCCTTGTCAGCACATAACCCCAAACATTCATAAAAGAGCACCAAAATGACTTTTGAACCTCACGGCAAACACCTGATCGCAGGAAACTGGATCGCCGCAGATGCGACGTTTACGTCCGAGCCCGCACATGGCCCCAGCCATGACTATTCCATCGGCACGCCTGATTTGGTCGACACCGCCTGCGAAGCTGCAGAGGACGCATTTTGGGCATATGGCTATTCGACCCGACAGGAGCGCGCCGATTTTCTGAACGCTATTGCGGATGAAATCGAAGCCCGCGGTGCCCAAATCACCGAAATCGGAACCCAAGAAACCGGATTGCCTGTCGGAAGGCTTGAGGGTGAACGCGGGCGCACGACGGGGCAACTGCGCCTTTTTGCCAGCCATATTCTGGCCGGAGACTACCTTGATCTGCGGCATGACGAGGCGCTGCCAGATCGCGCGCCCCTTCCACGTCCCGATCTCAAAATGGCTCAGCGCCCAATCGGGCCCGTGGCCGTTTTCGGCGCATCCAATTTTCCGCTCGCGTTCTCGACGGCAGGCGGTGACACCGCCGCTGCGCTTGCGGCGGGCTGTCCGGTTGTCGTCAAAGGCCACAGCGCCCACCCTGGAACAGGCGAGATCATTGCAGAGGCAATAAACGCGGCCATCGCGCGTTGCGGCGTGCATCCGGGTGTTTTCTCATTAATCCAAGGTGGAAAGCGCGATGTCGGAACTGCATTGGTCCAGCATCCGCTGATCAATGCTGTCGGTTTCACAGGCTCACTTGGTGGCGGACGTGCCCTGTTTGATCTGTGTGCGCAGCGCCCCAACCCCATTCCGTTTTTTGGCGAGCTTGGGTCCGTCAATCCGATGTTTCTGCTGCCCAGTGCCGCAGCGAACCGTGGCCCCGCGATCGGCTCAGGATGGGCCGCCTCTCTGACGATGGGCGCTGGACAATTTTGCACAAACCCCGGAATCACAATTGTGATGGACGGGCCCGATGCGGATGAATTTACCAAGGCAACGACGGAAGCGTTGCAAGGGGTTGATCCTCAGACCATGCTGACCGACGGCATTGCCGATGCATATCGCCAAGGTCGCGATCGTGTATCAGGTACGACAGGCATCACCGAGGTGCTGACCTCGACTTGCGACATGCGAAATGCAACGCCCTACCTCTTTTCGACCACGGGGCAGGCTTGGCTTGCCAACGAGGCGCTCGGCGAAGAGGTGTTCGGCCCGCTCGGTCTGATTGTGCGTGTCAAAGACCACGATGAAATGGTGACGATTGCGCGGTCGCTCAAGGGGCAATTGACCTGCACGCTTCATATGGATGGCGCAGACACCGGACTTGCCAAAGATCTGATGCCAATCCTCGAACGTAAGGCTGGACGCATTCTTGCCAACGGTTTTCCAACAGGTGTCGAAGTGAGCGATTCAATGGTTCACGGCGGGCCATATCCGGCCTCCACCAATTTCGGGGCAACCTCAGTTGGGACGCTTTCTATTCGTCGGTTCTTGCGTCCGGTTTGCTTTCAAAACCTGCCAGATGAATTGGTACCGGAATAATCGAGTGGTGAGTTGACGGACCGCAACACTGATCGCAATTTGAACGCGAAACACATTATATGTGGGACGTAGATCTGATCAGTTCCAAGGCACCTTCAGCGCTCAGGAAGGTGCTTTGGTTCTGTCAGATCTTGGTGCTGTCTTGCAGCCTGTAGGGTCCAACTCCAGCCGCAGGTTCCCTCTGCGAACCGCAACGTTAAAAATGGAAAATTTTGTGAACGATTGCAGTGATCCAATACGTCGACTGGCATTCTGCTACGTCCCAAAACCCGACTTTCGCTGTAGCGCAGTCGATGTGCAGTCTGGTCACAACTCGGTCTGATGCACACGCGACATGATGCATCTGCATGATAGGTCCAAAGCAGTCATAGCAGATTGTGCTGTAATCCATCGTTGGCATGGTGCTGACGTTTGGGTTTGGAGGGCGGTATGGAGGGCAAAATATGCCTAGAGTACAACTTCCAGAAATCACCCCAAAGCACCGACCTTGGAACAAGGGCCGCCTCTTCGGGTAAAAGCGGCCTCTTCGACCTAAACAGGTCTGGGCAATCCGAACGCGTCTCGAAATGGCAAACAATTTGCGAGATCTGGCGCTCTTCAATGTCGCGATCGATAGCAAGTTGCGCGAGTGCGACTTGGTATGCCTCAAGGTGAGCGACCTCGTTAACGCCGATCAGGTTCGCGAACGTGTTTGCGTGGTGCAAAGCAAAACGAAGCGACCGGTTCAGTTTGAATTGACTGAGAATACGCGTGATGCTGTAGCCAGATGGGTCAGAAGCCCTTAAATGCTGCGAGTTAGCTTCATGTTTCCACGTCGCTTCCACGAACACCCACACATTTCGACCCGCCAATATGCTCGACTTGTCAGGGATTGGGTAGCAGCCATTGGCTTAGAACCGAGTGGATACGGCACCCACTCCATCCGCAGGACAAAGGCCGCTGAAATCTACCGTAAAACTGGTAACTTGCTGGCGGTACAACTGCTTCTTGGTCACACAAAGATCGATAGCGCAGTGCGGTACTTGGGCGTCGAAGTTGAAGACGCCTTAAGCATTGCCGAAAAGATCGACATCTAAACTTCTGGCGAACGGCACCCGCCGTTCGCCGTCCGTAAGCAGCCATGGATTATTTGGCGTCTGATGACTGCAGCGAGCCCGGACCGACCAATGCTGCAACGTGCATGGACCTCAGCTTCAACGATCAATCCTGACACAACGCCTGACCTAAAGTAGCTAGAGGTCGGTATGAACCAAAATTGAAAAGTCGAACCAGTATGAAAATTTCAGAAGTTGCTGAGCGCACTGGCCTCAGCACTTCTACAATAAGTTTTACGAGAAACCTGGGCTTTTTCCGTTCATTGAGCGTGGCTCTGACGGGAAGCGAGCATTCTCGGCAACAAACACTGACTGGTTGGCTTTGTTGGCATCTTTATGCGCAACATGGATGCCGGAGTCTGAAATGCGCGCGTTCGCTAAACTTTACTCATCTGACGATGCAACAATCGCGGAACGTAAAGCTGCGCTGTTGGCACATAGGTAGAGCTTAAAAGCTCGATACGCAGAGTTGGATCGATGTCGCGCGATACTTGACCGAAAACTGCAAAAATATGATGAAATTTTGGAGGGCCAGCTATGAGAATAATTCTAGTTGGCGCAACCGGTGATATTGGAAAAGTAGCTTGCAAGGAACTTGAGAAGAGGCACGAAATTATCGCTGTTGGCCGCACTGGTGGTGAGTATCAGATCGATGTAGCCGACCTAGATGCGGCGAAATCGCTGTATAGGACGGTCGGTAAATTCGATGCTGTGGTATCATGTGCTGGTGACGCGACATTTGCGCCCTTGGCCGAGTTAAATCAGGAAACTTTTATGATCGGTCTTCGGCAAAAGGTCATGGGACAGGTGAATTTGGTCCTTGCTGGTCTGGACGTCATTGCGGATGAAGGCTCATTTACCCTAACAAGTGGCGTCCTTGATCGCGACCCAATCCGGATGGGAACAAATGCTGCAACGGCCAATGGCGCATTGGCGGGCTTCGTAAAAAACGTAGCAATCGAGATGGCCAATTGCCTGAGAGTAAATGTAGTCAGCCCGGGAATGTTGGACGTGTCCGCGCCTCGCTACAGCGCATGGTTTCAGGGTCACAAGCCAGTGCCTTCAAATGACGTTAATTTGGCTTATACAAAGTGCGTAGAAGGCCCTCTGACTCGGCGGGTGATTATTGTGGAGAAACAGGCATATTATGAAACGAGCCATTGGCGCAGCTGTAGCGAAATGTTAGTTTGAGATCCGACGCGATTGACCCGTTTGAACGGCTGCTTTGGTGAAATATGCTGCGCCGCCAAAATTTCTGTGCTGCGTGTGCGAGCAAATGCCGCGTCAACAATAGCTGCGGATACACAAGTCCGGATTGTCCGCATTGCGGCCATCCATCCGCGCAAAATGCTGCAATTGCCAGCCAATGTCCGCTTCGGGGAAGTTGCAATGGAACGTCGAGAGCTTGCGTGAACGGCAGCAATGGGCCGGAAGCGGCATTCGATTTGGTAGAGACTGGTATCAACCTCGCGGGCCTAACCTATATTCCGGCTTAAGGCACCGAGATGGCACTACCGGCCCAAACCCGACCTTGGCCGCACGTTTGGCATGCTGCGGGGCGGCTCACCGAAGGAGACGTTCGATGCGGCTGCGCCAAGGTCTGCTTTTGAGCTGCATCGCAACAGTAGGACTTATCGACGACGCTTAAGAAAAGATGGATCGGGGGTTCCCATGAAACATCCGATAACATGGGGGTAGTTTTCCGTGACAACGTAGCCGTAGACGCCATCCTGAACCATTCCGTTGCATTGATCGAGGTCACCGGACCCCGCAACAAATTCCCAGTCGTCCACGAAAGTTCCATCGTATGAACCACCAGGTCCGCCCGAGCGTGTTCCGGACTTGAGGCGGTAACTTGTTGTCGCCAATCGAATGGTGCTCCCGTCCGCGATATAGCTGCCAAAGATAGGAAACCCGTCGGCAGCAAATCCGATGACCGGAGACGGCGAAGTCGGGTTGCTTTGATCAAAGAGCGCCATTGGATTGCCGTGGTAGTGATAAGTACCGTCCGGCTGCGTGTGCGCGTTGTGCTCATCCGCCCCAAAGCCTGCACCGGGTCCCATCGGATCGTAGCGATAGGGCGAGGACACATCGTTGCAGCCGATCCGTCCGTCACCAACACCGAAACACCCCGCCGCAAGCAGATCAAGCTTCACACCATTGAGAAATACAGCATTGTCATAGCGGAGGCTCAGTGCCACAGGCGCCGAGTTGAATGTCGGGTTGGCGGGAACCGAATAGCTTTGGTTTTGTTCAGCAACGGGCCTCGCAAATCGACCGGTTGCGTTGAAATCGTGGTTCGGGACAGCGTTCGAGGTTATCTCGCAGCTATCACCCGTGACCGTTATCGCAAGTGATGCCCTGAAGTTCCGTGCGTTTTGAACGTCGGTTACCTCGGCCGAATATGTATCGGCATAATCGGCGCAATTGGTTGATCGGTCGGTTAGTATGACATCTTTGATTTCTTCATGTGCTTGCGCTGCCTGCGAGGTGATGGCGGCAAATGCAATGGCGCAGGTTGTCAGTGTGCATAAAGACAACGGCAAATTGAATGTATGGGTTTGGTTGGGCATCGCTCGTTTCTGCGGCATTGAATTTCCTACTTATTGGCTTTCCGGATACAGATTGAGCGCTTGAATTGAGATCAAGATCAAACGCGCATGATACTGAAACGCGCGGGCAACCGGTTTCCGTCGGTAACTATCAAAAGACATTGTCGAATCCTATAGTAAGCCTCCAATTGTATTCCTCGCGGCATTGGTCACTTCGGGCTCCTTGCGGACATTGGATGCAGCGCAGCATTCACCGTTCAGCGCATCCGGCCACCAACAAGAGCGGCCCACAGGAGACAATCAACGAGCATCCCGTCGCCGCCTCTGCTGATCGCCAAACCTGCCCTTCGTCCATCGTGCCGCATCTTCAATGGTCGGGATGACGGCAATCCGTTACAAAGTACCAATTCAACGCGGAGAGTAATGCTACATGAGCTACAAACTGTACTACGCGCCAGAAAGTGCATCATTGGGTGTCAGGGTCATTCTTGAAGAGATTGGAGTCGATTACGAACTCCTTCCAACCAGCACCGATACGGACAAACCCAAGCCGCAAGGTCAACTGGCATTAAATCCGAACGGCTGGATACCGGTTCTCATTTGGGATGAGTACGCGATGTACGAGTGCGCTGCGATAACGATATTCCTTTGCGACCGTCATCCTGAAGCGAAACTTGCACCTACGGTTAATGAACCCGAGCGCGGATTATTTCTTCAAACATTGGTCTATTTCTCCAATACTGTGCAAAATGCGTTCCAGCTTGATTACTACCCAGATCGCTTTGCTGACACGCCTGCGACAGAACCGAGTGCGCAACGCCGTGGTCTTCGACGTTTGCGCGAGACATGGAAGGTTATTGACGATCAGATTGGAAACAATAATTGGGTAATCGGTGATCGTTTCAGCGCTGCGGACATCTATTTATTCATGTTAACTACCTGGCTCAAGCCCTCGCGAGGGCAACCATCGACACAGGAGTTTCCAAACGTAAAGCGAATCTCCGACGCTGTGGCGCAACGGCGTAGCGTACAGGTTGTGTATGAAGAATGGATATCGGAACAGACAACGCCCCGTTGAGTTTACAGTGAGGAACGAACGGCCCTTAGCGGGCATTCGTTGTTGGTTCAGTTACTGTGATGCAGCTACTCCAAAGCGGACATTGGAACCGCTGCGCAGTAAAATGCTATGCTCGACGTCGCGCTCTGTGGGACAAGCCGGACTTGTGTAGGCGCAGCGGTTGCCGCGCAGCATTTGCTCGCTCGCGCAGCACGGAACTTTCAGCGGTGCAGTAATTTCCACCAAACCAGCCATTCAATCGATCAAGAATAGATGGGAACCAAACTGTCATTTCGTTGCGTCTTTCCTTAACTCGAAAGACGAGGAAAAGCGGCCTGACGAACGTTCTGTTTTTGCTGACGCAATATTTAACAATGTCTCTAACGTTCGCCTCGGATTATAAAGGTAACTGTGCAATGCTGCATAGACTTCAGGCTGCTCAGCGGTCCAATTTGGCCGATGCAACGGATTCATCAAACGACAGAATTCTGGGGCGATCTACCATTAAGGTGACTCTGGCAAAGTGAGTGCGGGTCGATCCATTTCCCCTTCCGGAGCGATTGACTTCGAAAATGAAGTCATTGCACATCCGGGCTCGTGCGTTGTTGTCACAAATCCACCCAGCTTCCTGAAGCGGTGGTAGTGACGCCATTTTGACTTCGTGCTTTCATTTAAACATGTAAAATCAGTTCCGAATTGAAACCTTTGGCAATATCGGTGCATCAGTTTAAAATGAAGAGTACTCACAACCAGGGCAGGACATGGACAATTTGGAAACCGGTTCAATCTTTAAAACTGAACACCCGTTTGGCGAGATGCCCGACTACCAAAGGTATCTCGCCGTGGAAGTAGCTCTGGCTCGAGTTCAGGCGGAACTAGGACTAATTCCTGACGTCTCAGCAGAAGCAATCGCTAAGCATGTCAAAATAGAGAATTTTGATACGGAACGGTTGCAGCTGGATTTTCAGACCGTGGGTTTCCCAATTGTTGGCGTCGTACGTCAGATTGCCGAACTCGTTCCGGATGGTCATGGCGAATACGCGCATTGGGGCGCGACTACTCAGGATATCATGGATACCGGTCTTGTTATAGCACTGCGAGATGTCACATCACTGATTGATGCCCAGCTTGACGAGGGTATTGAAGCATTGGTTCAATTGGCGACTGCGCATGATGACACACTGATGTCTGGACGCAGCCAGTTGCAACAGGCAGTTCCGATTAC
Source organism: Octadecabacter temperatus (assembly GCF_001187845.1). Classification (NCBI taxonomy): domain Bacteria; kingdom Pseudomonadati; phylum Pseudomonadota; class Alphaproteobacteria; order Rhodobacterales; family Roseobacteraceae; genus Octadecabacter; species Octadecabacter temperatus. Next base: position 2,124,869 of record NZ_CP012160.1, read on the forward strand.
GTTTGGATATAAGGTCGCGGGCTGGGCAAAGGCATTGGCGCGCTACAAGCTACGGTTAAGGGATCTGGCCCCCCGCGTTTTGCAGGTGCAATTCGGTGGCGCTGTCGGAACCATGGTCGCGGTACATCCTAATGGCCCGGCGATCCGGGCAGGTCTAGCGGCGCATTTGGGGTTGGCCGATCCCGGATTTGCCTGGCACAGTCATCGCGATACGTTAGTCGAATTCACCAATTTCCTAGGCCTGCTGACCGGGACATTGGCCAAAATTGCAACTGATATTATTTACATGGCCCAAACCGAAGTTGGCGAGATCAGTGAGCCTTCGGTCAAGGGGCGCGGCATTAGCTCAACCATGCCACACAAACGGAATCCGTTGTTGTCCCAACAGATCTTGGTGATCGCGCGACAGGTTCGTGGAATTTCCTCTATGATGATGGACGCAATGATACAGGATCATGAACGGGGAACCGGAAGTTGGCAATCTGAATGGACCCTCGTGCCAGACGCTTGCACTCAATCGCTCGCGGCGTTGGCAGACATGATCGAGTTGGCGCGAGGTCTTGATGTCGACAAAGTAAGAATGAAGACCAACATTGGGCTATCCCGTGGGTTTGTTTATGCAGAGGCGGTAATGATGGCTCTGGCCCCAAAAATTGGGCGACAGCGGGCGCATGATCTTGTCGAACAAGCCGTCGACAGGGCCAAGGACGATGTTTCATTTGAAACTGCGTTGATGGAAGACCCTGCGATAAACGAGGTCTTGTCACGATCGCAATTGGGCGAAATCTTTTCGGGCGACCTGCATCGTGCCGCAGGCGTCGCAGCTGTCCATGAGGCGCTAGGGTCAATTAAGTTTTAGGATATCACCGTCCGAGAATATCGGCCCTACAGTTAACCCTAGGAAGCGCGCGTATAGCTCTGGGGGAACACTGATATCCGCAAGGTAAAGGCTTCCGACTTGCGGATGGTTCAGGCCGGCCTTTGGCAGCGCGAGGGTGAGCGTCGCGGTGGCTCGTATGCTAGGGTCATACGCAGTAGCATTGGTTGCATCGACTCCTGACGGCGCGTCCAATGACACGACCGGCGCCGATTGTGCGTTGGCCCAACGGATCAAATCCGCGGCGCGACCCTTGGGGGCACCGCTCAAACTGTAACCAATAATGCCGTCAAGAACGACGTCCGAATTTGATTTTTCCGGAATTGAGGTTTGAAGTTTGACTCCCATTGCCTGCAGGATCGCCAGTTGTTGCGCAGGCACTCCGGAAAACGTGTTTGGGTCTCTCGCTAGGCTGACATGGACATCGAAACCCCATGTCGCAAGACGGCGCGCCGCCACAATAGCGCCGCCGCCATTTCCACCCCTTCCAGCCAAAACAGTGACCCGCTTGCCCTTACGGCCTTCGCCCAGAAACTGATCGCGGGCCAAAGTAGCCAATGCCCTACCGGCATTTTCCATCATCTGGATAAGCTCTATGCCATAATCCTCGATCATCGCGCGGTCGACTTCGATCATTTGTTCGGTAGATAGTTCCGGCACGTTTTCTCGCCGGAGTTCGGGGGATTTCATCTTCGGCTCCAATAGATTGAAAGACTTAGTATCGTGGCGAATACATTCGTTCTGCGATGAAGCCCCTTAGGTCATCCGGACGGCTGATCCCAGCCAGACCTTCGGTAAATGCAATCTCGGCAATCGCAACCGCAATGTCGAGTGAAGCCGTTCTGATTTCGTCCAAAGCGGGAAAAATGCGGCCCTCTTTCAGAGCGTCTTCAGATACGCCAGAGGCGACTGCACGCGCAGCAGCACGGAACATCGTATCCGTGACGCGCGATATCTTACAGCTCGTCACCCCCAACCCGATGCCAGGGAAGATATAGACATTATTTGATTGTCCGGGCACGTGAGTTTCGTCGTTAACTGTTACCGGACCAAATGGGCTACCACTTGCGAAAACGGCTTTGCCTTGCGACCAGAGATACACGTCCTCAGCTGTGGCCTCAGACCGCGACGTCGGGTTGGACAAGGCAAAGATCACGGGACGTGCATTCACCTTTGCCATCGCAGCGACAACAGGTTCATCGAAGATCCCCGGTTGTCCGGTTGCACCAATCAAGATGGTTGGCCGGAGCACTTCGATCGCAGTCGCAATGTCGCCAATGGGGCTATGGGCGTGGGCATATGGCGCAGCAAAAGAGTTTATTGCATCGCGTCCTTCCACGATCAGCCCTTTCCTGTCCATGAACCAAAGCTGTTTGCGGGCCGCATCCAGTGACATACCTTTTTCTGCAATGGCACTGGCCACCAGTTCACCAATACCGATATTGGCCGAACCCGCTCCAACGAATAAAACCCTCTGGTCCTCTAATGCGCCATCTGTGATGCGCAGGGCCGCGAGAATTCCAGCAAGCGTTACCCCCGCAGTTCCCTGAATATCATCATTGAATATCGCGGATTGATCGCGATACCGCGCTAAATGAGTAATCGCGTTTTCGGTCGCAAAATCCTCGAACTGAAGCATTGCGTCAGGGAATACCTCGCCGACTGCTTCGACGAATTCGTCCATCAGATCCTGATAGGCTTCGCCAACAATCCGTTTCTGGCGAAGGCCTAAGTAGTGCGGGCTGGACAAGAGCCGTTCGGTGTTGGTGCCAACATCAATCACAATTGGAAGCGTGCTGCCCGGGTGAATGCCGCCAGCGGCGGTATATAGCGCCAATTTTCCAACGGAGATCGACATACCATTGGCACCTAGATCACCAAGGCCTAGAATTCGCCCGCCATCGGTTGCCACGATGACGCTTGGCGCATCGCCTCCCCAATTCTGTAAAACTTCACGGACACGTCCCCGGTCTTGGGCCGTGACGTAAAGTCCGCGGGGGCGGCGGAAAATTGCACCATAATGCAAAGCTGCCTCGCCCACCGTCGGCGTATAGATGATCGGCATAAAGCGTTGCAGGTCACTTAAAACCGTGCGGTAGAACAGGGCTTCGTTCTGGTCCTGAAGAGACATCAAAAAGATATACCGTTCCAGATCGTTGGGTTTGCGCGCACAATTCGAAAACACCCGTTCCAATTGCTGGTCCTGCGTTTCGATCCGGTGCGGCAATAGTCCGGCTAACCCAAGCGCGTCGCGTTCCTTTGCGGTGAACGCTGTGCCTTTATTGAGAAGAGGATCGTTCAGAATTGCCTGACCGCGCTTTTTCATTATTTTACCCAAATGTTGTTTGAAGATAACGAGAGATGTCACGGCTTTCCGGCATCCAACGAGACGTTTTGTCCGCGCCTTCAATCAGCAAGACCGGCACAGTCGCACGGCCCCGCGCAGAAACCAAATCGTCCCGATGCTGCGTGTCATCGAAGATGTTGCGCAACTCAATGTCCACATCAAGATCGTCAATCACAGCCAAAACCATTTTACAAAACGGGCAGCTATCAAAGTAATAAAGCGATAACTTGTCTGTTCCAACAGAAGTCGGAGCGAGATGCTCGAGTAACATTTGCGCATAAAATTCTGGCCAATCTTTGTCCGACGCGCGGGCGCGGTGTTCCAGATCAGCCTTTAACAGGCAGTCCACAAGTTCTGCTTTAGACACAGTGAATTCAAACTGGCCCACGATACGGTTGTGCATTTTTTCGGCATACCAGATCGCCCAATCAGCATCCTCTCCGTCGGTCTCAATGAAAGCTTCGTGATGGTTTTTTGCAGTGAACCGAAATAAGTTGGCAAGTTGGTCTATCATGGCATCGTTCATCGGTTCTAATCCTTGGTCATTTGATTTTGCAGCGCTCAATCATCCTACAGGTTCTTCGCTAATTTTCTCATCGCGCGCATCCTTGAGGTCAAGCCCGAGAAAGAACGCTAGAATTGATCGTATCAAGACAAAAATTCCGAGGGTGATCAGACTGTCCCTTGTGTCGACTAGACCAGATTCGATCACGTCCGACACGACCATGAAATCAATTGCAAGAATGACATGGCTTAAAAATTCGACACGGATCTCCTGAAATCTCTTGGCACATTCCAAGCCGCGTATGCGGTGCAATTCGAACCCAACATATCGGATTACGAACTTGAAAACGGTAAAGATGAGGATGGCGTAACCTACGCCATCCACAAAGAGTGTTACCAATTCAAGCATTTTAAAAATACTTTCCGGCATTTCCATTTTAGACGCCCTTCAAAAGCGCAGCGCAATCGACAGAGCGCATTTCCTTCATCAGCATCATGTTTTGCATTGGGTCCACAGGCGCATCGATGATATGAACGCCCCCAGCCGCCGCAGCTGCGTCAAGCACAGCCCGGAATTCTGATGGGTCGTCCAAACGATGCCCTGTTGCACCATAGCTTTGGGCAAATTGCACAAAATCTGGATTCTTAAAGCCAACGCCGAATTTGTCGAAGCCTTCGGCCATTTGCTTCATCGCGATCATACCCAGGCCACCGTCATTGAAAACGACAATGATCAGGTCAAGGTTAAGGCGCACCGCAGTTTCGATTTCTTGCGAATTCATTGCAAAGCCACCATCGCCGGTCACCACAACGGCTTTGCGGTCGGGGTAGACCAACTTTGCCGAAATCGCTGCGGGCAAGCTAATTCCCATAGACCCGAGCGCGTGATCAACCAGCATCGTGTTGGGCTGACGCGCGTTGAAGTTGCGGGTTGCCCACATCATGTGAATGCCGTTGTCGAGCGACAAGATATCATCGTCCGCCATGAAATCACGGAGTGTTGCGATCAGATGGCCTTGTTTTGCAGGAAAGGAGGTTTCCTGAGCTGCGCGTGCGATGCTCGCTTGCATTGCCTGACCAACTCGTAAGAAACCGGCATGGTCCCAGTCGCTTGGGGTAATTGCTGCGGTTAGCCGACTTATGGAATCCGCCATCTCGCCCACAATTTGCGCCTGCGGGAAATAGGCATTGTCACCATGCGCCGCAAATGGGTTGAGATGGATCACAGTACGCCCATCATCTGGTTCCATGAAAAAGGTTGGCTTTTCCATCGTATCATGGCCGATATTCAAGATAAGATCGGCGGCCTGCACCGCGCAATTCGGATAATCTCCGGGCATGATCGTACACCCAAGATAAAGTGGACTATCCTCATCGGCGACCCCTTTGCCCATCATCGTAGAGATGAACGGGATTTGGGTTTTCTCAATCAAAGCGCGGGTTGCTGCAGCCACGTCGGGGCGATTAGCACGTGTTCCGCCACCGACCATGATCAGCGGGCGTTTCGCGTTTGCAATGAGGTCAGCCGCCGTCGCGATGGCAGCGTCGGTTGCGATAGGCATATCTCCATGCTGGCAGGGTACCAACGGACCAAGCTCGGTCTCACGTGCAACGTCCTCTGGTAATTCCAGATGCGACGGTCCCTGTCGTCCGTCAAGCGCCGACATCATAGCCTGTCGCAAGATTGACCCGGCCATAGGCCCTGATGGGATCTTAGCCGCAAATTTGGTGATCGGACGCATAACATCAACAACATCAATAAGTTGATATTGCCCCAACTTGTTGTCACGCACTGCTTTTTGTCCGGTAAGGACCAACATCGGTATCGCTGCCAAATAGGCATGTGCCACAGCCGTCGTTAGGTTCGTCGCGCCAGCGCCAAGCGTTGACATGACAACCGCGAGTTTTCCGGTCAAACGCCCATAGGCAGCGGCAGCAAACCCAGCCGCCTGTTCATGGCGGAACAAGACAAACTTGATCCGTCCGTCCTTGCGCAACGTTTCAAGGAAATGGAGGTTTTCGTCGCCAGGAATGCCAAATACATATTCGACCCCTTCTGCGGCAAGAGCTGCAACAATTTGTTCGCTGGTGTTTTGCGGCGTATTCATATTGCGTCATCCCCTTTGGATAGAACCTGTGACGGATTTTCAGACCGACCGGCTTCTTTAGCAGCGTCCATTTTTTCCATGATCATGCGGGCTTTCTTGAAGATCATCTCGACCTCATCACCAGGTACGACCACCGCAGCATTGCCTTTGGCAAAGATCACATCGCCCGGAACGACCGTGACATTGCCAATCGAAACCGGCACGTCCGATAGATACGGCTGCACTTCATTACCGCCCGCTCGCACCGCTTCTCCGGTGCAATAAGTGGCGAAATCATAGCTGTCGATTTCTTCGAAATCGCGGATGTAACCATCGGCAAGAATTCCTGCCATTCCGAGGTTTTCGACACGGCTAAGTTTTGTGCCGCCGCCAAGCGACGTCTTAGTGTGTCCGTTCGAAGCCATAACTAGAACCGCGCCTTTGGCATCGTGGTTTTGAACTGCACGGTAAATTGCGGGTACAAGCGAATGCTTGTCGGGATCCATGAAGTCCTTTCGGACAGGTAGAAATCCGATCGTTACAGCGGGTCCGATCAGCACCCGCGATGGATCGGGACTGGTGAGGTCGATAATATGCGCGCGGTGAGGGTGGGTCATCATCATTGCATCAACAACATCTGCCACACCTAGACCTTCAGCTAGGGTCTCTAGATTCATCATTTGTCTCCTAAAAATGTAAGGGCGCTGCCTTTTCAGACAGCGCATTGGTCATCAGTCTGGCATGTTTTCTTTCATGTGCTTCATGGCCAATTTCATCCCGTCCATCTTGATTTCGTTGCGTTGCATCATTTTCTTGTTTTGCTCTGCAATGTTGATCTCATAAGGGTTGTCGCGCATGATTTTCGCACCCTGAATCAAATTCCGGGCTGTCAGTTCGACATTGCGGCGGACGTAGGGACTCATGGCGCCACCGGCCTCAATGAAACTCGGACCAGGGCCTGCATCGCCGACCCAGTACACATCGGTGTTCGGCGGACAGGTGACGCCAAAATGCAGCAAGTTTGACAGCGTGTAGGCAATACAATCATGTGCGCCATCTTCGTTGCCCGTAACCACCATGCCGCCGACGCTGCCGTAAAGTGGGAACTGCCCGGTTTTTTCGCACATTACCGTCTTAGTAGACCCGTCAAGGCGTTCGATAACTTGCTGGCATACGGATGATCGCGTACCCATCCAGATCGGTGTCGCCATCACAAAAATATTGCACCGTTTTATTTTCTCAAGAATTTCAGGCCACTGATCGCCATCACCTGCATCATTAACCGGCCCATAACCGATGTCATAATCACGGACCCGAACGATTTCAGCTTCTAAATCTGGTTCGAGTTCCTTCATCCGCTGAATGACCATATTGCTAAGCGCCTCAGTGTTCGACACTTCAGGTCCGCTCGTTAACGTGCAATTCAGAAAAAGAGCATTAAGTGGCCCATCTTTCTTTTTTTCGTGCCATAGTGAAAATGTCATCGTAGCTCCAAGTTTGGTTGTCTATTTGCAGTCTTCGTCCATGTTAGATGCTGACGACCGCGAGATGGTTACACCCTTAGTAACAATGTTGTGCGCCCTGCCGCGTGCGCACCTATTTTCTTAGCTCGATGGTTTGTTTGCTCCGTAGACGAATATGCAAAATGCGATCCACGGGAATCCGCCCAAAACCAGTTCGCATCCAATCACCCGTTAGACTTTGACAGTGTCCTTCAAGCGCGCCATGAAGGACGGAACATGAAACTTATCCGCTGCGGATAATACGAGGGCCGACTTGGGCGAGAACCAGCGAAATACTACCAGTTCGCACAATCTGCCGGACGCTTCTGACAAGGAAGCCGTCGCTGGGTTTGTGCGCGAAAACATTCAATGGATGATGCAGGTCGCGCTCCATTACTTGCGTGATATTCCCCTCGCTGAGGATGCTGTACAAATCGCTTTCAGCAAGATTTTTACGAAGTCAGATCAGTTTAAAGGGCAGGTTCGTATTCAAGCGTGGATGAGAAGCATCGTTGTTAATGAAGCCTTGATGATCCTGCGCAAACGAAAATCCCTAAAGGAAGACAACACAATCGACCCCCTCCTCCCAGAATTTGACAAGTGGAAATGCAGGGTTGAAATGCCTTGGGTTAACGTGCCAAATCCCGAAGACTTGCTTATCACCGAGCAAACACGTCAAACCGTAAGGGCCGCAATCGACAAACTGTCCGATGCTTACCGAGTTGTTTTGCTACTAAGAGACATCGAAGAGCAAACAACGGCCGAGGTAGCAGAAGCTCTCGAAATTTCCGAAGCAAATGTCAAAGTACGCCTACATCGAGCAAGAGCCGCACTCAAAACATTGCTCGAACCCCAAATGCGCGAAGGGAGGTTCAATTGATAACCCCAAACTCAGTTAAACGCAGAATGAAAGGCATGATGTTCCGTTTGCCGATGATGATTTCGTGCCCGCAATTTGAAGAATTCATAGTTGAATATCTCGAAGGTGGGCTAACGGTTCATGAACGAAGGGTATTCGCCCTACATCTGAAGATTTGCCGCGAGTGCCGCGAGTATCTTGCAGCCTATGAGGCAAGCATGGCGGCCGCCAAACAGGGTTTGGCGTCAGACGCATCCTCGGTTCCTGTGGACATTCCCGAAGATCTCGTGGCTGCGATTACGGCGAGCATTGGAGCGACCGAAGATGACGGTGCGCCGTCAGACAATTCTTAATAGTTACCTTTGCGTTGAATCATAACAAGTGGACACAAGTGTTGACGCAAATACAGTGAATGATCTGTTTGTCCGCAACCTAAGAGATCGACTGATTTGTCTTGCTGCACTTTTCATGAATGGCCGGTTTTCCGCCGCGTGATTACTAAGGTGATTTTGCGATTGTTGCATTTTCTGTGCTGCGAGCGCGTGCCGCGAGAAAATCGAACTCGCTCGCTGGGCGCTCTGCTGCCGCTCGCTGCAGGTGAAAGTGCCACAAGCTGCTGAACTTTCGCTTCTCATAAGAGGAACCTAAACTTCGTCCTCGCAGCGAACGCCTGCTTCCCGCCCTAGTAGAATAATATGCTTAAGCCTGCAGCCAACAGAGACCATCAAAATCCACCGAGTACCAGAACGCGACGGGGGAACCAAATGGGGAGTCAAAAACAACCAAGTCGCATATTTTATCATAAATATAACGACTTAGGGGATGCCTATGGCGGAGGCTCAGGGATTCGAACCCTGGGGACGCTTTCACGCCCGTCGGTTTTCAAGACCGGTGCATTCGACCACTCTGCCAAACCTCCGCTGCGCGCTACCTTTAAGGGGGGAAGTTTGATTCTAAAAGTCCCTTTCGGCCCTCAATTGCATCAAACACTTACGAACACCCCAAAGAGGAAATCCGCCGAAAGCGCACCAAAGCCTTTCATTGCAGCGCCTGCACGGCTAATGTTCGGCAAAGGCCTGCGATCGCGGGCCAATCAGATTGAGCAGACCAAGCCCAAAATGGGCATAGCGCCTTCAAAATAGGCGCAACATAGAGGGCGAAAAATGGCACACCGCATTTCAGGCAAAGCACTGGCATCAAATAAGAAATTCACGGTGGCGCTTGCCGTCTCTTCGGTGCTGGCACTCAGTGCGTGCGACGAGAACGGCGAATTTGCATTCCCGACTATGGCGAACAACGCAAGTGCAGAGACAACCATTGCACCCACCCAAAGCGTGCAACTTGTTGAACGTGACGTCGAAGCCCCTGATGCTTTTCAGGTCACTGAGCCCGGTTTGTGGGACGGTCGCCCGTCGCTTGGTGGTGTTTGGGTTGCCCATCCAGACGTATCTGAGCCAGAGCGCGTTATTATTCGCAACCAAGCAAACGGCACGTTTGTAATCGGCGCATTGTTCCGCCGTGAGCGTGAAAACCCAGGCCCTGCCCTGCAGGTTTCCTCGGACGCGGCGTCAGCACTTGAAATGCTTGCTGGTGCGCCGACCGACTTGCAGGTCACCGCATTGCGCCGTGAAGAAGTCGCTGAAACGCCAGAAGCCATGCCAACCGCTGACTTCGAGGCCCCGACAGACATCGCAGCCGTACCGATTGAAAGCACCCCGCTCGATGGCGAGGCAGCCGACCCAATCGCAGCGGCCGCCGCCGCGATCGAAACCGCCGCAGCAACGCCAGCGCCAGTTCCAACACCAAGCCCAGCAGCCGCACCAGCGGCGTCTTCAAGCTTGGAACGCCCTTTCATCCAGCTCGGTATTTTCTCAGTTGAAGACAACGCCCGTGGCACCGCTGATCGCATGCGTGGCAACGGGATCGTCCCAACTGTGCTAGAACAAACCAGCCAAGGACGCACCTTCTGGCGTGTCATTGTCGGCCCTGCGACATCTGAAACCGAGCGCGCCGAACTTTTGCGTCAGGTCAAAGCCCAAGGCTTTGAAGACGCATATTTCGTCACCAACTAATTGCCACCAAGAGGCCCTATGATCCGCCATCTCGCTACACTTGCATTGTTGATCACAAGCGCCGCACCGATCGCGGCGCAAACCTTCGACACCCGCGCCACGGCTGCCTATGTTTTGGACCATTCAACAGGCATCGTTCTGTTGGAAAAGAATGCAGACGACCCTTTGCCGCCTGCGTCCATGTCCAAGCTTATGACGCTTTATATGGCGTTTGAGGCGATCAACCCGTTGAATGGGCAAGACCCGATTGTCACGGTAGACGACATTCTACCCGTGTCCCAACACTGCATGAACTACACCGGTTCAACGATGTTTCTGGACACCACGGACCGTGTGCGCGTCGAAGACCTGTTGCGCGGTGTGATCGTTCTATCAGGCAACGATGCGTCCTGTGTTCTTGCCGAAGGCCTATCGCGCAGCGGGACCGAAGCCGGATTTGCTCAGCAGATGGCCGTGCGCGCGCGTGAACTTGGCATGATGAATTCTAGCTTCGCAAATTCCAACGGCTGGCCCGCAGCTGGCCAACGCATGTCGATGCGCGATCTTGGAATCTTGGCGGATCGGCTAATCACAGACTACCCAACGTTCTACCCGCTCTTTTCCGAGCAATCGTTCGACTATGACGGTGAGCACCCTGCCAACACCCAAAATCGCAACCCATTGCTCGCTCTTGGCATTGGCGCAGATGGTTTAAAAACGGGCCATACGTCTGAGGCTGGCTACGGCCTCGTGGGATCCGCCAAACAAGGCGACCGCCGCGTCATCTTTGTCATTACGGGTCTCGAAACCGCCCAAGCTCGCGCCGAAGAAGCTGAACGCATCGTAAACTGGGCATTCCGTCAATTCGCACAGCGCGATATTGCCCGCGGCGGCACACGTATCGCCCAAGCCGAAGTCTGGATGGGCGACGTGCCCCATGTCGGCCTGATGCTTGAAGAAGATCTTTCTTTGTTGGTTCCAACAGCTGGCGGTGCTGAGATTGACGCAGAAGTCATTTTCAACGGCCCGATCCAAGCGCCCGTCACCCAAGGGGATGCCATTGCCGAACTGGTGATCCGCCTTGAAAACTTGCCCGAAACCCGCGTCCCGCTCGTTGCGGATACAACAATCGCGGCTGGTGGGTTCAGCACACGTTTGCGCACTGCTGCGGATGTATTGGTTGAACGTGTCAGAACGCCTGACGACGTTGTAGTTGAGGCTGAATAAACGTGGCAGATCACGCGCATGACGGCACCCTGCAAGGGTTGTTCATCTCCTTTGAGGGGATCGACGGGTCCGGTAAATCCACTCAAACCAAACTTCTTCAAGACCGCATCCCTGATGCGATTTTAACCCGCGAACCGGGCGGCAGCGCTGGGGCGGAAGAAATTCGCGCGCTGCTGTTGACTGGCGATACTGAACGTTGGTCTGCGGAAACCGAAATCCTACTGTTTACGGCCGCACGCCGCGACCATTTGGAAAAGACGATCCAGCCCGCGCTTGCCGCCGGAAAAACCGTCATTTGTGACCGCTTCGCCGACAGCACCCGTGTCTACCAAGGTGCAACACGCGGTGACCTGCGTGGCACGGTTGATACGTTGCACAATGTCATGATCGGGCGGGAACCTGATTTGACATTCATTATCGATATGGACCCATCCATCGCGCTTGCACGTGGACTTGCGCGGGGTTCTGGCGAAGATCGCTTTGAAGACATGGGGCTCGCGTTTCAGGAAACTCTGCGCCACGGGTTCCTTGCGCTCGCCAAAGCCCACCCCAAGCGCTGCGTGCTGATTGACGGCAATCGCGATCCTGTTGCTGTTGCCGCAGAAATTGCTGTGCATGTGGCTGACCGCGCGACGGCCAACTGATGGCCACCGCCCCCGAAGACCGCCCCCTCCCCGACCAGATCGAAGGCGCACCGCATCCGTCTGAAACCGTTGATCTATTCGGCCAATCCCGCGCCGAGACGGATTTTCTAGATGCCTTTGCATCTGGCCGTCTCCATTCCGGCTGGCTAATCACAGGTCCACAAGGTGTCGGCAAAGCCACGCTCGCATGGCGCATGGCCGCGTTTCTGCTGTCCCAACCCCTTGTTGCCGAAGATGATATGTTCGGCGCGCCGCCTCCACCGACAAGCCTAATGCTGGACGACGAACACCCTGATATGCGTTTGATCCGTTCCGGCGCGCACCCGCGTTTGTTTGTGCTGCGTCGCGCGTGGGATGACAAAAAGGACAAGCTCAAGTCCGTCATCACAGTGGATGAAGTGCGTAAGCTCAAGAACTTCTTTGGCATGTCCGCAACAGATGGTGGGCGTCGCGTGGTCATCGTCGACCCAGCGGACGAAATGAACGTCAACGCCGCCAACGCGATCCTTAAACTGCTGGAAGAACCGCCCGCTGATGCCGTGATCCTGATGCTCTCGCACCAACCATCGCGCCTATTGCCAACAATTCGGTCGCGGTGCCGCGAATTGCGCTGCGGTCTGCTTGGCACGGATGATGTGACAGCGGCCCTTGCCGCCGCTGGAATTGAAACGGACGCGGGCGAAGCCCTGACCGCACTTTCCGGTGGATCCGTGGGCGAAGCAATCCGTCTGACCAACCTAGACGGCCTAACTGTGTATTCCGAATTGGTAAGCCTATTTAACGGCTTGCCAAGGTTTGATCGCCAGCGCGGCGCGAAGCTTGCAGATAGTTGCACGGGCAAAGCAGGTGCCACGCGGTTCGCTTTGGTTCTCGACCTTATCGATAAATTCCTTGCCCGCACCGCGCGTGCTGGCATCCAAGGTCCGCCCCAAACCCAAGCCGCACAAGGCGAAGCGGCGCTTTTGGCAAAGCTATCCCCACATGATGCAGCCGCACGGCGGTGGGCGGCATTGGCCCAAGACGTGTCCGAGCGCACCCGCCATGGTAAGGCCGTCAATCTTGACCCTGCCGCCCTCATCCTTGATACGCTATTTAAGATCGAAAAGGCCGCGCAGGACGTGACCTAAGTGAGGATCACATGAGCACGCCACAAATCGTAGACAGCCACTGCCACCTCGACTTTCCGGATTTCGATGAAGAACGCGCTGAAGTCATCCAGCGCGCGGTAGATGCTGGCGTATCTCGCATGGTCACGATCTGCACGCGCTTGCGCCTCGAACCGCAGGTCCGCGCCATCGCCGAAACCTATGATCCCGTATTTTACGCGGCAGGCACCCACCCGATGAGCGCGGCTGAAGAACCCCTAGCGACTGTCGACGAACTGATCGCCCTGACCCAGCATCCAAAAATGGTTGGCATTGGCGAAAGCGGGTTGGATTACCACTACACCGCGGAGACAGCCGAGATTCAAAAACAATCCCTGCGCGTTCACGTAAAAGCAGCCCAAGAAACAGGGCTGCCGTTGATCATCCACAATCGTGCATCAGACGACGATATGGCCGAAATTCTAGGAACAGCGCACAAAGAGAAAGAGTTCAAATGTGTAATGCATTGCTTCTCTAGCAGTGCAGAGCTGGCCCGCACTGCACTTGATCACGGGTTCTACCTGTCCATGTCTGGCATCGCCGCCTTCCCGAAGTCTCAGGACCTACGCGATATATTCGCCTCTGCCCCGGTTGACCGCGTGCTTGTGGAAACAGACAGTCCCTACCTCGCGCCTCCGCCCCATCGCGGACGCCGCAATGAACCCGCCTACACCGCACACACCGCCAAAGTCGGGGCTGAAGTGTTCGGCCTCAGCTATGAAGACTTCGCCGCGCAAACCACCGCCAATTTCGAACGCCTTTTCGACAAAGCCGCAGGTTGGGCGCCATGACAACAACCCTACGCATCCTTGGTTGCGGCTCATCTGGTGGCGTTCCACGTATTGGCGGGCATTGGGGCGATTGCGACCCAATCAACCCGAAAAACATCCGCAAACGGTGTTCGCTCCTCGTGACACGCACCTCGCCGAACGGTGTCACCCGTGTTCTGATCGACACCTCCCCAGACATGCGTCAGCAGTTGCTGGATGCGCAAGTGGGTGAGCTGGATGCGTTGATCTACACCCACGCCCACGCCGACCATGTTCATGGCCTTGATGACATTCGCATGGTCGTCTTCAATATGCGTCAACGCCTTCAGGTTTGGGCGGATGGCGACACCGGAAACCAACTTCTTGCGCGCTTTGGGTATGCCTTTGTGCAACCCAAAGGATCTAGCTACCCGCCGATCTGTGACCTAAACACAATTGACGGGGATGTAACGATTGATGGCGCTGGTGGCCCAATCACCCTGTCCCCATTTGAAGTCGAACACGGCAGCATCGACGCCCTTGGCTTTCGCATCGGCGACGCCGCTTATCTGCCCGATGTCTCCGACATTCCTGATGATGTCTGGCCAATGCTTGAGAACTTAGACCTTTGGATCGTTGATGCCCTGCGTCGTGACCCGCACCCGACCCACGCCCACCTTGCCAAAACACTTGAGTGGATCGAACGCGTACAGCCCAAACGCGCAGTGCTGACCAACATGCACATTGATCTGGACTATGAGACCTTGAACGCGGAAACCGCTGACAACATCCAACCTGCCTTCGACGGGCTGGAACTGACACTTGATACCTAACACGTCCGTACTCTTAATGCTGGCATCAAAGGCGCGGGCCAACCACGACGGACACAAGCACGATGTTTGACATTCTGACCATCGTTCTTCCCGTCTTCATCGTGATGTCATTCGGGTATTTGGCCGTTTGGCGCGGGTTATTCTCTGAAAAACACACTGACGGACTTATGGCGTTCGCACAAAACTTCGCCATTCCTTGCCTCTTGTTTAGCGCGATATCAACGATCGACCTCGGTCAGAATTTCAATATCCCACTGTTGACTAGTTTCTATACAGGAGTGGTGAGCGCGTTTATCATCGGACTGTTAGGCGCGCGCTTCATTTTTGGCCGGCCTTGGGACGATTCCGTTGCGATCGCGTTTTGTTGCTATTTTTCGAATACTTTGCTTCTCGGCTTACCGATTACAGAACGGGCCTATGGTCCTGACGCGCTTCTCGGGAACTACACAATCATCACCATTCACGCCCCGTTTGGTTACATGCTTGGGATCATCTCGATGGAGCTGGCGCGCGCTCAAGGGACACCCTTGCGCACTTTACCACGCAAAGTGGTAACGGCGATGTTTTCCAATGCTTTGGTGCTGTCCATCGCGCTTGGGTTTATTGTCAATCTTGGCCAAATCCCAATCCCAGCGGTGCTAACCGATGCCATCGACCTAATGGGACGCGCCGCCCTACCCGCTGCATTGTTCGCCCTTGGTGGTATTCTGTTTCAGTATCGACCCGAAGGCGACATGCGAACGGTTTTGTTTGTCTGTACCGTCTCGCTTGGGTTTCACCCGCTGATCGTCTGGATGATGGGCAACATGACCGGTGTGTCCACTGACGCTTTCCGCTCCGCCGTCATTACAGCCTCTGTAGCACCAGGCATCAACGCCTATGTCTTTGCAAACATGTACGGAACCGCGAAACGTGTGGCGGCAACAGCCGTCTTGGTGGCAACGGTTGCTTCAATCGTAACAACCGCCCTTTGGCTATCAGTACTGCCATAAGGCGTGCCGATTGGCCCGAACTCATTCGGGCGACGTTTGTCAAATATTTGTTAGGTTCTGCGCAGCGCATCGATGATGGGTACTGTGTTTTCAGAACTTAAACGTTTCCCATCTGGGAACCGCTTGGTGCGGTCGGGGGGACTCGAACCCCCACGAGTGTTACCTCACAGCGACCTCAACGCTGCGCGTCTACCAATTCCGCCACGACCGCAGGTCTTGAAGCGTGAGAGGCATTTAGCGGCGGATCGCCCCCACCTCAAGCGCAAAATGCGACTACGATGTCGAAACCTGCACACCAGCTAGACGTGCCTTTATCCGTTCGCCAAATACAATGGCCAAAATAACGACGCTGCCAACTGCAATCACGATAAACCCCAACTCATCCTGCCCGTTAAAAACCGCCTCATTGATACGACGATCGGGGAGGAAATTGGCTAGACCCGCGATCATCAACCCAGTCCAATATAAGGATCGAAACGTTGCGCGGTGCGCTGGGATGTTCTTTGCACGCGCGAAACTAATCCCACGCCAAAGCGACCACAGCGCCAAAATCGCAAGACCATGCAAAGGGCTGAACGGGCCGATGATCGCAAAGGAATAGATGAAGAACGAAGACAACGTCGCCCCCACCATCGCGACAACCCACAAATACCCGACAACTTTATGCACCATGTCGCCGCGCTTGCGATAAAGCGGAAACGGCCCAAGCACGATAGCAAACATCGCTGACGCAGCGTGGATTTGGATCGGTAACGGGGCAGAAAGCAATGGTTCAAGCGACATGTTAGTACCTTTCGGTTTGGCAGTTTCGTTGTGATTGCCTATGTCTTATCCAAACAGCACCACGACCCAACGCCGATTGGCCCGAACGGAGGCTCAACTACGTGAACGACACCGCATCGCAGTCCGCGCTTCGTGAATGGCGGGGCCATATGGCCCAACCTGCAAGGCTCGCGGGGCTTTTGGGTGCTTCGGTCGTCTTGACGTTGATGGGGCCTTTCAACACTTCAGAAGTCATGCGCGTTGCTCCACGCTTGGCCTATTGGGCCGCAGTTGTGTTCAGCTGCTATACAATCGGGTATTTCGCCAATCAGATTGGCGGTCATCTGGCAGGGCCAAGGGCAGGCTTTGCCAAACGGTTGATATTTTGCGGCGGACTAACGGCATTGGGTGTGTTGGCTGCGGTCTACGTTCTGACAGGTCTTGCCATCGGCTATTGGGCGGTTGGGCGCGACTTGTTGCTACTTTCGGCAAACGTCATCGCGATTTCATCGATAATTACCGCTGTGTTCTTACTTATCGACGATTCTGAAACGGCACCCGAATCCGCCGCCCTGCCCGTGATCCTTGATCGTTTGCCATTTGATAAGCGCGGCGCACTCGTATCGCTTTCAGTGGAAGACCATTACGTCCGCATCCGCACCACCAATGGCGAAGATATGGTTTTGCTCCGCTTAGCCGACGCGATGCGTGAAGTGGGCGACACCACCGGATTGCAGGTTCATCGCTCTCATTGGATCGCGTTGGATCAGGTCACTGCCGCAGCCCGTAAAGGCGACGGTGCGATCCTAAGCATGGCCAGCGGCCCCGACATTCCTGTCAGCCGCGCCAATATTTCCAGTATCAAGGAGGCGGGGTTGTTACCCCGAACCTGAATGGTTGAATGGATCACCACAGACGGGCTTACAGATTACGCGCAGGCCGAGGCTTTCATGGAAGATCGCGCCCATGCAATTCATCGCGGCGAGGCGGATGAATGCATCTGGCTGCTCGAACATCCGCCCCTTTACACCGCCGGAACATCCGCGAAACCCGCCGATCTGGTGGACCCTGACCGCTTTCCTGTTCACACGACCAAACGTGGAGGGCAATATACCTACCACGGTCCGGGTCAGCGCATCGCCTATGTCATGCTCGACGTGGGCAAGCGCGGCCACGATGTGCGCCGTTTTGTGCAGGACCTCGAAAACTGGGTGATCGCAACGCTGGCGGAGTTTAACGTGAAGGGCGAAATCCGCGACGGGCGTGTTGGCGTTTGGGTGCAACGTGATGACGAACCGCTGAACGCACTCGGCCAACCTGCCGAAGATAAGATTGCAGCCCTTGGCATTCGCCTGCGCAAATGGGTCAGCTTTCACGGGCTCAGCATCAATGTCGAACCCGACCTCAAGCATTTCAATGGCATTGTTCCGTGCGGCATCACCGAACATGGCGTCACATCCCTTGTGGACCTCGGTCTGCCCGTCACAATGGATGACGTCGACGTTGCGTTACGCAAAACGTTTGACAGCAGCGTAACACCCTACACCCCAGAGACAGGATAGCCCGCGTGACCGAGACGACCCTTAAGCCGATCATCATGACGGCCTTCTTTTGTGTTCTCGTGGCTTACGGCGTGTTCATTTCTTCCGTCGGTGCCGTTGCGACCCAGTCAGCGGATTTGTTTGCGATGTGGATCGCTGGCGAGTTCATGCAGATGGGCCGCGTCGACCAAATCTACCCAGCGGTCGGTGCATACTTTGACATGACGACCCCATCAGACTGGTGGGCGCATGTTTCAGCGACCGACGAAACCGCGCGCATCTTTCCATATATTTACCCACCGATCTGGGCCAAACTTGCGTCCTACCTAACAACCGTGACCAGTTTCGCGGCTTTTGACCTCGCGTTTTTAGTTATTCACCAAGCAGCCCTCGCCGCGACGGTCTTTCTGGCCACGCGCATGTGCGGCTTGCGGGGCATGACCCAGTTGGCCGTGTTCGCGATGACCTACGCAGCGCTTGTTCTCACCACACCCATCGGCCTCGCCCTTGCCGAGAACCAGCCGCAAATTCTGGTCAGCTTCCTCATTGTGTTTGCTTTTGAACGCGCGCAGTTCGGACACCTGCGCAGCGCGGGCGCGATCCTTGCGATCGCCGCTGCGATCAAGGTCTATCCGCTGTTGTTCATTGTTATATTTCTAGGGCGTCGCCAGTGGTCCGCAATCGTATCTTTCGCAGCCGTTGGTGGCGCGCTTGGACTGACATCAATTGCATTGGCGGGCTGGCCCCTTCACGCGGAATACCTCACGCTTATTCAGTCGTTGACCCATTCGGTAGTTGTTACGAACTTTTCGTTTTCAATTGATGCCTACCTTGCAGGGACGGTGTTTTCTGATGAACTCGTTAAAGTGCGCCAACCTCGCGTGGTCGAACTTGACTCCGGGTGGGCGGCGCTCGGTAAATCACCCCTTTGGGTTTCGATTTCATCCTTTGCAAACCTGTGTGCGCTGGTCTTGATCGCTTGGGTCGCCGCAAAACGCCCCCACTCCGCGTTGGTGCTGCCGGTTGCTGCGATTTTACTGGCGCTGCTCAGCCCGCTTAGCTGGGCGTATACGTATCTTACCGCGTTCGTGTTTTTTGGAATTCTTCCACTGCGGCTTGGCGTATTTGGTCTTGGCTTGACGATCATCGCAGCAGTGTTCTTCCACCGTGCGCTTCCAATGGCGACATTTGGGAACCTAGATTTCGGTCTCACAGGGGGCTGGCTTATTGCGGGAAGCCTTATTGCGTTGTTCGGTGCCGCCTTCGTTTGGGTCATTTGGCAAGACCGCGAACAGGACGGATAAGGTCAGCGCAAATTTGGTACACCACCTGCGGTATCTGCCGTTAGACCAAACCGCAGCCCTGCCCCTATGCGGTGCGCAAGCGCTGACCATCCGGTAGCGATTTTTGCCGGAAGCTGTTCAGCCAACACTGTATCAAACAATTCCAACCAAACTTCGAAGTGGCCTGCCTTAACGTTGCCCGCTTGCATATGCACACGCATTGGATTTCCGGAATAATCGCGTTCGTGCAAAATGGCATTGCGCCAGAACGCAGCGATCTTGGCTTCATGTGCTGGCCAGTCTTCGACCTTATCGGCGAACACCGGACCCAATGTCGGCTCTGCACGAATGCGGGCGTAGAAGTAAGCAACCACCTCGTCAATTTGCTCGGCCGTGACGTCAAAGCGTGGCGGCGGCCTCATCCCAAGATGACCCACATGACCGTCAGGATCACCACAAGATAGACCAACATATTAAACATGGAACGGATCAGGCCCTGATCTGCTTCAGGGTCTACGCCCATCCATTCACAAATCTTCGTTCCGGGCCAAAGGATTACGTCGGTGATGGACATGGTGGCTCCTTAAGGTTCATCTTAATGCGCATTTCAAATACGCCTTTAAAATGCGCATTGCAAATGCTAATTAAAGCCATGCACCTTGATAAATTCAGCGACTACGCGTTGCGCATCCTCATCGCCCTCTCCGTTTCTAAAGACGGACGGGGCTCGGCCACCTCCATTGCGCTGAACTACGGCCTGTCTCGCCACCACATCGCCAAAGTCGCAAGCGAACTTGTACGCGGTGGGTATGTGACATCTGAACGTGGGCGCGGCGGCGGTTTGCGATTGGCGCGGCCAGCCTCTGAGATATCCGTCGGGGCAGTATTGCGAACGATTATGGACGACGTTCCTGTCGCGGAATGCTTTGGCAGCACGCCCAACTGCACCATTCTACCAGCGTGCGGCTTGCGTGGCCCACTCTCGCAAGCCAAAGAAGCGTTTTTCACAGTGCTCGACGGCTATTCGTTGCGCGATATCAGCCAGAATCGCACCGCCCTCGCAGAGCTTCTAGGCGCGCCCTAGACCGCCAAACGCCCCTTGGTTGCAGGCAGGCCCGATATTCGACACCCCTGCGCCAATTTTACCCATGCAAAGCACTGAATGGGCCATTGCCCATCAAGCATCATCGCCGTAAAACCAATGCCAAGCATGGGGTGAATCCGTTCGCCCCTCAAAAGAATAGCTAAGTTTAAGGGAACGCCACATGGTAGATGCAGCCGTCCACGACCATGGGCATGAAGATAACCGCGGGTTCTTTACCCGTTGGTTCATGTCCACCAACCACAAAGACATCGGTATTTTGTACCTGTTCGTAGCCGGTTTTGTCGGACTCCTGTCCGTCATGTTCACCGTTTACATGCGCATGGAACTGATGAACCCCGGCGTTCAATACATGTGTATGGAGGGCGCGCGTCTGTTCCCTGCGGCATTGAGCGAATGTACGCCAAACGGCCACCTCTGGAACGTGATGATCACGTACCATGGTGTGTTGATGATGTTCTTTGTTGTTATTCCTGCGCTTTTCGGTGGGTTTGGTAACTACTTCATGCCGCTGCAAATCGGTGCGCCTGACATGGCGTTCCCGCGTTTGAACAACCTGTCTTTCTGGCTGTTCTGTACCGGCGTTGCACTTGGTGTGTCCTCCCTGCTTGCCCCTGGTGGCAACGGACAGCTTGGTTCCGGTGTTGGTTGGGTCCTGTACCCACCACTTTCCACAACTGAAACTGGTATCTCAATGGACCTCGCGATCTTCGCGGTTCACGTTTCCGGTGCCTCTTCTATTCTTGGCGCGATCAACATGATCACAACGTTCCTGAACATGCGCGCTCCAGGCATGACGCTGCACAAAGTGCCGCTGTTTGCTTGGTCGATCTTCGTGACAGCGTGGTTGATTCTTCTTGCGCTTCCAGTTCTTGCGGGCGCGATCACGATGCTCTTGATGGACCGTAACTTCGGTACGACCTTCTTTGACCCAGCTGGCGGCGGCGACCCGATCCTGTACCAGCACATCTTGTGGTTCTTCGGTCACCCAGAAGTTTACATCATCGTCATCCCAGCTTTCGGCATCGTCAGCCACATCATCTCGACCTTCTCCAAGAAGCCGATCTTTGGCTACCTGCCGATGGTTTATGCGATGGTTGCGATTGGTGTTCTGGGCTTCGTCGTTTGGGCGCACCACATGTACACCGTTGGCATGTCCCTGACACAGCAGTCCTACTTCATGCTGGCCACGATGGTTATTGCGGTGCCAACAGGTGTTAAGATCTTTAGTTGGATCGCGACGATGTGGGGCGGGTCTGTATCGTTCAAAACACCAATGATGTGGGCGTTCGGGTTCTTGTTCCTGTTCACCGTTGGCGGCGTAACCGGCATCGTTCTGTCACAGGCTGGCGTCGACCGTGCCTACCATGACACCTACTACGTTGTGGCACACTTCCACTACGTTATGTCGCTTGGTGCGGTCTTCGGTATCTTTGCTGGTATCTACTACTGGTTGCCGAAAATGTCCGGCCGCATGATCCCTGAATGGGCGGGTCACTTGCACTTCTGGATGATGTTCATCGGTGCGAACATCACGTTCTTCCCGCAGCACTTCCTTGGACGTAACGGCATGCCGCGCCGCTACATCGACTACAACGAAGCCTTCGCAACGTGGAACTATGTGTCCTCTATGGGTGCTTTCCTCTCATTCGCATCTTTCGTGTTCTTCATCGTGATCTTGTTCAAGACACTGCTGAGCCCGAAAAACGCGACAGAGAACAACCCGTGGGGCGAATTTGCTGACACGCTGGAATGGACATTGCCGTCCCCTCCACCAGAGCACACATTCGAAACACTTCCAAAGCAGTCTGACTGGGACCACCAGCGCGGACACTAAGGACCTAACAGTCTGACAAACACAGGCCTCGGCGGAAACGCCGGGGCCTTTTTTGTGGCGCAATGGCGGCTTTGAGCCCGGAATGTACAACACTAGGGCAACTATGTTGTTGAGAAATATATCTTCTCACACGCCAGGTGAATGGCTCTAATGCCTGTATTTATCTGCAATACAGTTCTTTCTTTATTGGCAAGAATGTCCTCAACGGAGTAACCAATTATGAAATCTGCCTCTAGCTCATCCTTAATATTCGCACCGCTTGCAGTGATCACTAGCTTGGACTTATCACCTGAAAATTCATACACATCAGGCCAATATTCGAAGACAAGCGTAAACCTTTCCTGACCATCGAAGCTGACCGCAGAAACTTCAGTACTTGCAAGCTCGCCATCAGGAAGATTCAAAAGATCATAGAAAATACTTTGCATATTATTCGCCCAAGATAATTGCCAACTCAGGACGACACATCTGTTTCCGTCGTTCCTCAAACAAAAAATATTGGACTTGATGAGCAGTGACAACGGCGGATTCGATGGCATTCCAAACATTGGATTGCGATGCGTTACTTCCCCCCCGCCCCACGACTGCGACACCCCATCCCCTCGACACGCGCCTTCCGCCGTATAAATTTGCTCCATGCCCTATGAATGGATCACCCCCACAGGCCCAGATGCCCCCACCGCGGAACTCCACCTCTGGCCTTACCGCTCGCTGCTGCGTCGTGATTTCGTGGTCTTCATCTCAGCCACCGCCTTACTCATCGTCGTCCCTCTCCTTGCCGTCATCGGCTCTCCTGTCCTCTGGGGCCTTCTTCCCTTCTTTATGATTGCGGTTTGGGGCATCTGGTACGCGCTTCAACGGTCCTATAAAGACGGTGAAATCCTCGAAGAGCTGTGTATCTGGCCGGATCGCATGACGCTGATCCACACCGATCCGCGCAAAGGTGTACAAACGTGGGAAGCGAACCCCTACTGGGTCCACGTCAAGATTGATCGCAAAAACGAACGCATCGTGAATTACCTGACGCTTAAGGGCGCTGATCGCGAGGTCGAGCTTGGCCGTTTCCTGTCAGAAGACGAACGTGCTGCCTTATATGATGACTTAACCAAAGCGCTACGCAATCTGAGCTAGTCACATTTAACCCCCCAAAGCCCTCGAGCGTTGCGCATTGTGCATGACGGGTATTCCCCATTGTGCAGGTGCAGAAAGAGGCCAGCGGACTTAACTTAAGGGAGTAAAGAAGATCGAACACAGATTGGATATTTCAATGGCATACACTTCTACACACCAAGTTTCCGAAGGCCTGCTTAACATTCTTGCCCGCCCTTTTGTGGCAATCGGAAACATGCTCGTCGCACTCGCTGAAGCCAGCACAATGGCACAAGAAGCAAAGCGCGTTGCTGACATGTCAGATGCGGATCTCGAAGCTGCAGGCCTGACACGCGAACAAGCGATTGCAGAAGTTTTTGGCGCGCAAGCCCACCTGTAAGAGCGCCAGCTTTAACAGAAAGTAGTCGGTTCAGGCATCCAAGCTTTGCCTGAACACCTCGACGTCGAAAGCTGGTTCCAACGGATAGCTTTCGTAACGACTGTTCCGCCCAAACAGCAATAAACGGGTCGCGTGGTCGCGGTTTTCCGCGCTATCAAAGCAGCATGACCGAACAGCGCATCATCTCCACTCGCACATGGGCCGAACTATTTCTCCTCGGATTTATCTGGGGCGGCAGTTTCCTCGCCATTCGGCTTGCACTGAACGAAGTTCCCTTCGTCACCTCTGTAGCGCATCGCGTCTTTTGGGCTGCGCTGATCCTTTGGGGCTATGTCGCGCTGCGCGGTCTTCCCATCCCCCGTGATCCGAAAATCTGGGGTGCTCTATTTGTTATGGGGCTGCTCAATAACGTCATCCCCTTCAGCCTCATGGCTTGGGGGCAGTTGTACATCCCCACAGGTCTAACATCGGTCTTTAACGCGGGCACCGCGATCTTCGGCGTCATCATTGCCGCGCTAATCCTTGCAGATGAGCGCCTCACGACCAGAAAGGTCCTCGGCTCCCTGATAGGTTTTTTTGGGGTCGCCACAGCAATCGGCCTAGAGTCTGTGCGTAACTTTGACATCACATCACTGGCGCAACTGGCCGTCATCGGTGGAACGATTTCATACGCCTTTGCCGGTGTTTGGGCGCGCATCAATCTAAAAGACCTCACGCCACAGGTGGCAGCGGCAGGCATGCTGACAGGGTCATCCATCCTAATGGTGCCCGCAGCCTATCTGATAGACGGCACACCATCCTTTGACCTAAGCCTGACCGCGATCGGAGCCATCGCATACTACGTCGTCTTCGCGACCGCGGGTGCTTACTTGCTATACTATAGGATCTTGGCGGCGGCAGGATCAGCCAACACCATGATCGTTACGCTGCTTATCCCACCCGTGTCGATCGTCCTTGGTGCATTGGTCCTCAGCGAAAGCCTGTCGCCGAACGTTTACGCAGGCCTCGCACTTCTGGCACTCGGCCTCGCCATTCTCGACGGGCGTTTATTCAAACGCTAGCCGAGCTTGTCTTTAACCATCGGTCCGGTTTTGCCGAAATCCATCTGACCCGTGTATTTGGCCTTAAGCTCGCCCATGACTTTACCCATGTCGCGGATGCTTTCCGCACCGACTGCCGTGATCGCGGCGTCAATTGCAGCAGCGGCTTCGTCATCAGACAATTGGCGTGGCAAGAAGTCTTCAATGATCTTGATTTCGGAAAGCTCTTTTTCAGCCAGCTCAAGACGCCCGCCTTCTTCGTAGACCTTAGCGCTTTCTTGACGTTGCTTGACCATCTTCCCCATGATCGCAAGTACAACATCGTCTCCGACGCCCTCATCGCTACCAGCGCCACGCGCATCAATGTCGCGGTCTTTGATGGCTGCATTGATCAGCCGCAGTGTGGACAAGCGGTCGGCGTCCTTAGCTTTCATAGCTTCTTTAAGGGCCGTTGAGACCTTTGCGCGCAATTCCATCTCGATCATCCCTGATATTGTGAGCGGTAACAGTCGCGGACCATACTTCGAAGTGCGCATGTATAACAAGCGTCCTTTAAGTAACGCGTCGCAAGGTCATTTGAGCGTCTTGACCCGGTCAAGCCCACCCCTTAGGAAGCGGAGAAATTCGCTGTGCGAATGCCCGCATAGCGACCAGATTTGTCGCTCATCGGGGGATTCGACCAATGGCCAGCACTACCAAACCAACAGCCTGCCTTGTTCTTGCCGATGGCACCGTGTTTTACGGCATGGGTTTCGGCGCAACGGGCACGACCACGGCCGAGCTGTGCTTCAACACCGCAATGACTGGTTATCAGGAAATCATGACCGATCCGTCCTATGCAGGCCAGATCGTAACTTTCACCTTCCCTCACATCGGCAACACAGGCGTCACGCCAGAAGACGACGAAACGGCCAATCCTTTTGCCGCTGGTATGGTCGTCAAACAGGATCCGACACTGCCCTCCAGCTGGCGCTCTGTTGAGCGCCTTGAGCCATGGTTAGAGGCGCGTGGCCGCATTGGCATCGGCGGCGTTGATACGCGCCGCCTGACGCGGGCCATTCGTCAGCAAGGTTCGCCGCATGTGGCACTGTCCCATGACCCCGAAGGCAACTTCGATATCGAGAAACTCGTGGCCGATGCACGCGCCTTCGCGGGCCTTGAAGGTCTGGACCTCGCCAAAGACGTGACCTGTGCGCAGTCTTACCGCTGGGACGAAATGCGTTGGGCATGGCCGGACGGTTTCCCACGCCAAACAGAAGCTAAATTCAAAGTTGTCGCTGTCGATTTCGGTGCGAAACGCAACATTCTGCGTTGCCTCGCCTCTGCGGGCTGCGATGTCACCGTTTTACCAGCGACTGCGACCGCCGAAGAGGTTATGTCGCACAACCCTGACGGTGTATTCTTGTCAAACGGCCCGGGCGACCCTGCCGCAACGGGCACTTACGCCGTGCCAATGATCAAAGACATTCTGGCGCAGGACATTCCAGTGTTCGGCATCTGCTTGGGCCACCAAATGCTTGCCCTCGCATTGGGCGCGAAGACGATCAAAATGAACCACGGTCACCACGGCGCCAACCACCCTGTGAAAGACAATGACACAGGTAAAGTTGAGATTACCTCAATGAACCATGGCTTTACCGTCGATACCCAGTCCCTGCCCGATGGTGTTCGCGAAACCCACGTATCCCTATTTGATGGATCAAACTGTGGCATCGCGGTGGATGGAAAACCTGTGTTTTCGGTCCAGTACCACCCGGAAGCATCGCCTGGACCAATGGACAGCTATTACCTGTTTGAACGCTTTGCTGCGGCGATGGCCGAACGCGCTGGCGTTTCCGCTTAATCCTCAAGTCTCACTCTTAACGGCCCGTTAACCGTTCCTCGTCCAATGTGGATGCGGGACAGGTAACGAGGGCCTTATGGCTTTGATATTCAGCACGCGTCGGCAACCTGCGTTGTCGGAAGCACCGGACGTGGCTGCACGTTTAGCAGCGCCTTTATCTACGGCCGAGGTTTTGGGACCAGATGGCGTAGATGCGGTGCGCGCACATGCGCAGGCTGATGTCGCCAATCGCAATACAAAAGCTCTAAATGACGCATTGCGCCACCGTTTGGGCCTTCCACAATCGACCTTCGCGCAGCTTGAGGCTGGTCTTACCGGAACCTCCGTTGTCGACCCCATCAAACAACCGGCTGACCCGCGCCTCGTGGCTGAATTTGGTCCAAATCTATGCCTCAAACACCGCGTTCTTCCTTGGCGCAGAATTGCTGGTCGCGTTACGGTCCTCGCCATCACCACGCAAGATTTCCTCCGTGTTCGTGATGCGCTTACCGTCATCTTCGGGCCTGTTCATCTGGCCATCGTCACCAGTGAAAACCTTGATTTCGCCCTTAGCCGGATGTGCCATAAAACCTTGATGCACAACGCAGAAATGCGCACTGGCCAAGCTGAGTCTTGCCGCGACTGGAATTCTGGTAAAGCGTTTCGATGGGGGCTGGCCACGCTTTTGACAGTTTGCACCTGCTTAATCATGTGGCCCCAAATTAGCTTTCTCGTTTTGTGTGGCTGGGCCGTCTTCGCGTTGCTGTCCAATACGGTGCTGAAAACAGCGGCGGCCGTCTTGCACCTGTTAACTAAACCACAAGCGCCTGCACCCACGCCGCAACCAGCCGACCAACTTCCCATTGTCACGATCCTTGTTCCGCTTTTTCACGAGCGAGACATCGCAGGCGCATTGGTCGGTCGCCTTTCAAAACTCAACTATCCCACTGACCGCCTTGATGTTTGTCTTGTACTAGAAGCCGATGACGCGACCACACAGGAGGCCCTCGCCGCCACTCAATTGCCCTTTTGGATGCGGGCCATAAAGGTGCCGCTAGGGACACTTCAAACCAAACCCCGCGCCCTGAACTATGCACTTTGCTTTGCAAAAGGGTCGATCATCGGGGTCTATGACGCAGAAGATGCGCCCGACCCTGAACAGATAAACACTGTCGTTAATCACTTCGCGCACTGCAAACCAGACGTTGCCTGCCTTCAGGGGCGCCTCGACTTTTACAACTCTCGTTCCAATTGGTTAGCGCGTTGTTTCACTGTTGAATACGCCACCTGGTTTCGCATCGTTCTGCCCGGCCTTGAACGCATGGGCCTCGTCATCCCGTTGGGCGGAACAACATTGTTTTTCCGGCGTGAAATTTTGGAAGACCTTGGTGGTTGGGACGCCCATAACGTGACCGAGGACGCCGACCTTGGCATACGCTTGGCCCGCCACGGATACCGCACGGAAATCATCGATACAGTCACCCAAGAAGAGGCCAACGCACGCGCATGGCCATGGGTCAAACAACGGTCTCGTTGGCTAAAAGGGTATGCAATCACCTATGGCGTGCACATGCGAAACCCTTTGAAATTATGGATTGAACTCGGGGCATGGCGGTTCTTTGGCACCCAGATGCTGTTTGCAGGAACGATCTCGCAATTCCTTCTTGCACCTTTGCTCTGGTCATTTTGGTTGATGCCCTTCGGCATACCTCATCCGCTTGATGGGGTGCTCGCCCCAAACATCGCGATAAGCTTTGCTGCGATTTTTCTATTGTCAGAAATCATCGGCATAACGGTTTCGGCCATCGCCGTGTCGTCGGCAGGCAAACGCGACCTCATCAAATGGACGCCAACCTTGCATCTGTATTTCCCGCTTGCTGCTTTAGCCGCGTACAAAGGGGTGATTGAGCTCGCCACGAAGCCATTCTATTGGGACAAAACCAGCCACGGGATTTTTGCGCCGTCCCAAGAGAACCAAGACGCCAACGTCACGATTAACCAGCTTCAACCGCAGCCGCATCCAATCGCAGCCGAATAGTGAACGCCTCGCTGATGTGATCGCGGAGCGCCTTGTCGGCAGCATCCCCATCCCCGGCTTCAATCGACGCGACAATGCGTTCGTGCTCTTCCAGCGTATCACTTGGTCGGCCTTCAACAGCAATCGAAGTCGACGCCAGCAACGCCATTGAGCGATGTACAAGGTCCAATTGCTGCACCAAAAACCGGTTGTGACTCGCAAGGTGGATTTGTTTGTGGAACCGACGGTTTGCGCGGCTCATTGCGTCTGGATCATCAACAAGTTTGCGATCCGCCTCTAGCATATCGCGCAAAACGGCCAGCTCTTCGGGTGTTGAATGCCGCGCTGCAAGCCGCGCAGCCAAGCCTTCGAGCGCGCCACGCACAACATAAAGTTCGCTCAATTGGCCATGGTCTAAAGAAGCAACAATCAACGAACGCCCGTCGCGCGTAAGCAAATTCTGTGTCTCAAGACGTTGTAATGCCTCACGAATTGGGGTCCGGGACACGCCAAACCGTTCGGCCAATTCGCTCTCAACCAAACGGTTTCCAGGTTTATATATACCGGTATCAATCGCCTCTAGGATCAACTCGTATGCGTCTTTTTGCGTAGGTTTCATGGGGCTCTTTCAACTGGCAAATTTGCGCGACTGTACGCCACGGTACTTCACGGTATCAACCCTCTCGAATTCCGCACAGAATAGAACTACGTTGAGGCCATGGTTAAGTCATCTTTCTCACATGTGCGTGCTTGGGTCTTTGATCTCGACAACACGCTTTATCCGCCGAGCGTCGACTTGTTCAGCCAAATCGAGACCCTGATGATTGACTTTATGTCTCAGACCTTAGGCATCGACAAAGCGCGTGCCAATCATCTGCGCGGTCATTACTGGAAAACCTACGGCACAACGCTTGCGGGGCTTATGGCAGAACACGACATCGACCCTAATCCGTTCCTCGTCGTTGTGCACGACATCGACTTCACCGTACTGCCCAAGGCGCCAGACCTTGCCGCAGCCATCCGTGCCCTTCCTGGGCGTAAAATCGTCTACACCAACGGCACCGAACCCTATGCGCGGCGCGTGCTGAACGCCCGTGCTTTGGACGGGGTTTTCGATGCGGTTTACGGTGTCGAACACGCAAGCTATCGCCCAAAGCCCGAACAGGCCGCGTTTGAGGCCGTCTTCGCGCTTGATGGTCTTCCTCCAGAACAGGGCGCGATGTTTGAGGATGACGTTCGCAACCTTGCAGCCCCACATGCTATGGGCATGCGAACCGTGCATGTGGCACCAGCGGCGCAATCACACGATCACATTCACCATCACACAGACGACCTCGCGGCTTTCTTGTCGCAGCTTGTCTAACGTGCCTTTCATGCCGCCCCGCGCACGCCTATGTTTCAAAACATGATAAAGACGGACATTTTCATCTCGGGTGGTGGCGTTGCTGGGCTTACGGCAGCCGCCGCATTTGGCGCGGCTGGCTTTTCGGTGCTGATCGCAGACCCAATGCCCCCCATTACCGATGACACAACGGATGGCGCGGACCTGCGTACAACCGCGTTCCTTCAGCCCGCGCGTGACTTTCTAATTGCCGCGGGCCTTTGGGAACGTCTTGCGCCATTCGCGACGCCCCTCCAGATCATGCGTATCGTGGATGCGGGCGGCAAAACGCCAGAGCCACGCGTCACGCGGGATTTTGATGCAGCCGATATTGGTGAACTCCCCTTTGGATGGAACCTCTCAAATTGGCTGCTGCGCCGTGAAATGGTGGCCCGACTGGATGAACTTCCTAACGTCGAGTTTCGCACCGGCGTCGGTTTTGTCTCGATGCTTACGCGCACAAATGAGGCACGCGTAACCCTGACGGATGGCACTCGTATCAGTGCTAAACTTGTTGTCGGCGCGGATGGCCGAGGCTCCCCAGTGCGCCAAGCCGCCGGCATTAACGTCAAAACCAAACGTTTCGGGCAAAAAGCGGTGACCTTTGCCGTTACGCATAACGCCCCCCACGAAAACGTCTCAACCGAGGTTCACCGCACTGGTGGGCCGTTTACGCTCGTTCCCCTGCCCGATCATGAGGGCAAGCCATGCTCTGCCGTGGTCTGGATGGAAGACGGCCCAGAAGCTGCGCGTCTCGCTGCCCTGCCCGTCGATGATTTCAACAAAGAAGCGACCCGTCGCAGCGCCGAGGTTTACGGCCCGCTAACCCTTGTTAGTCGCCGTATGGTCTGGCCGATCATCAGTCAAATCGCGGATAAACTGTCCGCCGAACGCGTCGCCTTGGTCGCTGAGGCCGCCCATGTCGTGCCACCCATCGGAGCACAGGGCTTAAATATGTCGCTCGCGGATATGGCCTGCTTGCTCGACCTCGCGACAGCCAACCCTGACGGCTTGGGCAATGCGGACATGCTGAAAAAATACCACCGCACCCGACACACCGACATCACGCTCCGCGCCAAAGGCGTCGATATATTGAACCGCGCGTCCCAAGCCGAAAACCCGCTGCTGCGCGACCTGCGCGCAAAGGGCGTTGAGGCATTGTATGGCGTCGCTCCGTTACGTAAGACTCTGATGAAAATGGGTTTGGGTGCAAAAGGTTAAGTCGTGAAATCTATTTTTACAGCAACATTTTACCTGCTCAGCAGCGCTTGCGTTTTCGCTCAGACGCCGGACACTGCCCTTGGCATTCCTGTGCTTTCCTGCTCAACCGTCAAGTTCTTCCCTGGAACAAACGCGGACAGAATTGCCGCCACCGCGTCAAATACAGAATCAGAAATCCGACCGATGGCGGGCCGCTTCGATGTCAGAGAGCTCGGTACGCCAATGCAAAATGTAGTCGCCGAATACACCATCTCAAAAATCGACGACACGCAGGTACACGCGATAGAAACCGCGCTGAGCGCCGGAACAACAATGCACCTCACGCTTAGCGTTGCCCAAGAACCGGTAAACGGGATCTGGCACGCGGTGAATTCCCTTTGGTTGGAACCCGAAGGAAACCGATCATCGGAAACACCAAACGTTTGGAATCTTGAGTGCCGCGACGCCTCCTAGGTTTCCTGCTGTGGGATTACCCCATCAGATAGGGAAAATCAGATGACGCGAAACCCGATCCTTTCCTTAGCCCATTGCGCGAAACCTTAACTAGATCGTCGCAACCACACTTCCCCCTCCCGCGACCCCATGGCATACTCTGGCAAACCAAAACCAAATGAGCAGCACATGGCCAACGATCTACTGAGCGGGCAAACGCCTTCTGACTACGACGCCTCTAGCATTCAGGTGCTTGAGGATATGGAGCACGTACGCCTGCGCCCCGGTATGTATATCGGTGGTAAAGACGACCGCGCGCTGCATCACATGGTTGCCGAAATCGTCGATAACTCAATGGACGAAGCCGTCGCAGGCCATGCGACTTGGATCGAGGTTGAGCTTCACGAAAACGGCCACGTCACCGTGCGCGACAATGGGCGCGGCATTCCGACCGATCCGCATCCGTCTGACCCAACGAAATCCACCCTCGAGATCATCTTTTGCACGCTGAATGCTGGCGGCAAATTCTCGGGTGATAACTACGAAACCTCTGGCGGTCTGAACGGTGTTGGCTCCTCTGTTGTGAACGCACTGTCAGACCATGTGCGCGTCGAGGTTGCCCGCAACAAAGAACTCGTCGCGATGGAATTTTCCCGCGGTGTGCCGCAAACCAAGCTAGAAACCGTCGGCGCCGCACCCAATCGCCGTGGCACCGCCGTCACATTCCACCCCGATCCAGAAATCTTCGGCTCGCTGCGCCTTAAGCCAGCGCGCCTGTTCGCGATGGCGCGCTCCAAGGCTTACCTGTTCTCAGGCGTCGAAATCCGCTGGAAAACCGCAATCGCTGACGGCGACACCCCGATGGAGGCCAAGTTCCACTTCCCAGGTGGCCTATCCGACTATCTGAAAGAACGCCTTGATGGCGCAACCGTATATTCTGAGGTCCCCTTCGCCGGAACCGTCGATTTTCGCGATAAGTATAACGAGGTCGGCAAGGTCGAGTGGGCCGTCAACTGGACCCCATCGCGCGATGGCTTCATCCAATCCTATTGTAACACGGTCCCCACCCCCGAAGGCGGCACCCACGAGCAAGGCTTCTGGACCGCGATCCTGAAAGGCATCCGCGACTACGGCGACCGCGTGTCCAACAAAAAAGCCAAGCTTATCAACCGCGACGACCTGACAACGGGCGGCTGCGCGCTGGTCAGTATCTTTGTGCGCGATCCGCAATATGTCGGCCAAACCAAGGACCGTCTGTCCAACGAAAGCGCTACCAAGATGGTCGAAGGCTCCGTGCGCGACCACTTTGACAACTGGCTGGCCTCCGACACCAAATCCGCCGGTGCGATTCTTGATTTCCTTGTGCTGCGCGCCGAAGAACGCCTACGCCGCAAGCAGGAAAAGGAAACATCCCGTAAAACCGCCACGGCCAAACTGCGCCTGCCCGGTAAGCTGACGGATTGTTCCAACAAGAACCGCGAAGGCACGGAGCTGTTCATCGTTGAGGGTGACTCTGCGGGTGGGTCCGCGAAAATGGCCCGCAACCGCAAGACCCAAGCGCTGCTGCCGCTCAAGGGTAAAATCCTCAACGTGATGGGGGCCGCGTCCAACAAGCTTGGCACCAATGCGGAAATTAGTGATTTGACCCAAGCACTTGGCGTGCAACTGGGGGCGAAATTCAACGTCGACGATCTGCGCTATGACAAGGTCATCATCATGACCGATGCGGACGTCGACGGTGCACATATCGCAGCACTTTTGATGACGTTCTTCTTTAGCCAGATGCGCCCGATGATCGACGCAGGCCACCTCTACCTCGCCTGCCCACCCCTGTTCCGCGTCACCCAAGGCGCGAAACGCGAATACTGTCTGGACGAGGCCGAGAAGAACGAAGTTCTCGCCCGCGGTCTGGGTGGGTCCGGCAAAATGGACGTGTCCCGCTTTAAGGGCTTGGGCGAAATGGACCACAAAGACCTAAAAGAAACCACAATGGACCCAGCAAGCCGCAAACTCATCCGCGTCTCAATCGACGAAGACGAACCGGGTGAAACAGGCGATCTGGTAGAGCGTTTGATGGGCAAGAAACCGGAAATGCGGTTCCAATACATTCAAGAGAACGCGCGGTTTGTTGAGGAGTTGGATGTTTGAGGAGTAAAAATGCTGCATGACGATTTGGCGCGATTGGCCAAAGAATATGTTTATGAACGCGGAAAAGAATTTTCAGGCAGTGAATTTGCTAGTTTCGTAAGGCATGACCTTGCATTGGAAGCAAAGAAAAGTACGGTCTTCTTACCCTACGACCTGGAGCTAAAAGCAAGCGTAGGACAGTCAAAGTGGGCATCTGTGCCTTGGCTCGCTTTCTTTGACCCACTCATTACTGACACGGCAACGCGTGGTTTTTATGTTGTCTTTTTAATTAACCCACAAAGCGAAGAAATCGTTCTTTCTCTCAACCAGGGAACCACGGAAGTTTACCAGGAGTTTGGAGAAAACGAACGCGGTAGAAACGTTTTGGCACGGCGTGCTGTAGAAATGTCCGAACGGGTGTCAGATTTCGCTAAGTTATTTGACTGCGGGAAGATTGATCTCGGGTCCGATGCCAAGCTTCCCGCAGGTTATCAGGCGGGTCATGCGTTTGGGCGAGTGTACAATGCGAACTCCATAGATGAATCGGTTTTTTACCGTGACCTCGAAGCGATGCTCGCCGCTTATCGTTCCCTTGTAGATAGAGGGGGAAGGACTCCAATCGACTCGATGATGGAAGAAGCAGGGTCAACTGATATCGAAGAGACAAGGCGGTATGTCCTCTCACGGCGCATTGAAAGAGCTAAAAACGTTCGAGAAAAAGTTCTAAACTTGCGTGGAGCCAAATGTGAAGGTTGCCAACTAGACCCCCGGATCCACTATGGGTTCAATGGCCCCTTGAAGAACACTCCGCTCGATGTTCACCATGCAAAACCAATTCGAGAGCTCTCAGAAGGCGAGACTCGCCGCTATAAATTACCCAGCGATTTCCTTGTTTTGTGTCCAACTTGCCATCGTGTAGTCCACAAGCAAGAAGACCCATCAGACTTGATGCAATTAAGGCAAAGTATTCGATTTACTCATGCCAAACTTTCCAAGTGGTGAACACTGTCTAAGTTGATTTTGAAACTATCTGTAGGTTCGGGCACTGCCAAATCTTTGATTTGGCTGGGTGACGCACCCCCCCCCTCCAAACCAAAAACGGACGACCCTGAGCGGCTAACTCAGGATCGACCGTTCCAAGGTTGCTGTTTCGTCACTTTGCTGAGTGGTGTCAGACTGGGGGGTCTTGACGCAGAGTGGGCAGCAACGGGACTACACAGTCTTTTTGCCACGTTGGGCCGCGCTTGGTTAGCTCTCCGGATGGTCAGGCGGCGGATCATTGGGCTGGGTGTCCTATCCTTGCGGATAGGTCAGGCGCAATCGCTGGGCTCCGCCCGTTCACCTCTTGAAACGTCCACTGGACGTTTCATCCGCTCGTGCGGAACCGTGGCTTACTCCTGCACGCTTTCCAACCATGACCCGAGCGCCAGCAGACGTGCCGGAATGGGCGTGCCTAGACCAAATTCATCCTCAACAACAACCGTCGGCCCCATGCCTGCTGCGCCGAACTCAGGCATTGCGGCGCTGAAGTGGTCGCCGCGCTCAAACCCGTCGATCACACCGAGCACATAGTCCCGTGGGAAGTTGCCGCCGTTGTCAGCCGCAAGCACGGTCAAGTCGGGCGGCATGGTAAACAACTGTTCGCCAAACTCGCCCATGCCCTTGCCGTCCGCCCCGTGACAGGCCGCGCAATTTTCTTGGAACAACACGCCGCCAGCCTCAACGCTGACATCTAGTTCCTGCTCAACACATCCCGCCAAAAGCAGCGGTGCAATCCATAGGGTTTTCATCGTGGTGACCTCCTGTTTTGTCCAAGTATAGGCGTTATGGGGCGCGCTACTTTGATCCAGATCAGCCGCCTGCACATTACGATCCCCCTTGGCACCGCTTTACGACCGGCCTAGCGTTCGCACATGCGCATTCTTCTCGCCCTACTGATTTTGGCTGCTTGTGGACGTGGCATCACGCCAAGCGAACGCACGCTTATGGGGGAAATCATGGGCGAGAGTTTTCACGCCAATGACGTCAGGATGGTCGAGGCTGGATTTATCGGGATGTGGACGCGGATCTATCCGTCCCGCCCACAGGTGACATGCCGTGAAAAGATTGCGCCACCCGCCAGCGGACCAACGATCCAAACGCGCACAGCAGGCGTAGTCGCATGGCGGCACGTGTTAACCAACCCTGACTGGACCATAGACAATTACGCAGAGGGCTATCCTGATCGCATTAACCTCGTCGCGGCGATGTATTTCGCCCATGAGATGACCCATGTTTGGCAATGGCAGAACCGCGCTGCGACGGGGTATTCCCCGTTTCGCGGGCTCGTAGAACATAAGCCCGGCGTGGACCCGTATCTGTTTGATCCGGAAGAAAAAATAAGTTTCCTAGAGATGGGATATGAGCAGCAAGCGTCCCTAGTTGAGGAGTATATTTGCTGCCGAACTTTGGCCCCCGAAGCGGCGCGAACACAGCGCTTATACGACACCCTCGCGGCGGTTATGCCAGTGCAGCACCCAACACAAACGCCGAGACCTGTTGAGGTGCTCGGCGTTCATGAAGATGCAGATTTGTTAGGAATTTGCGACTAGCGCACGGCGAGGTTTGAAATAGACCCGCGGATGGTTGAACCCGTATCATCGCTGTCACCGGAAACCGCGATCCCCACAAGCGCACCAGGTGTGCCACCAAAGGCCGCTGCGAAGTCGCTGGCAAGGTTAACGCTTTCGGAATTGCTGCCCGTTCCGGCAGAGCGCAAAATCACGTTCGCGCCTTGGCCCGGTGCATATGGCGACTGCTGAACAGAGCCGCGCGAATGGTTACCGCCCCAGACGTATTGCAAGATGCGCACGTTCGGGTTGCCGTTCAACTGGCGAATGTTCGCGCCTTCCATGTTGGCGGCGTCCGCTTCCGGCAGGAACACGAAATAGACGGAAATATTGCGATCATCACCACCTTTACGGCGCAGATCAGTAGCAGGAACGGATTGATCAACGGACCAGTTCCAAGACGCAGCGCGCGCGCCCCAATCGCCACGCCCAGTGCGTGTCCATGCAAGGGAAACACCGCCATCAGAGGCGATCGTCATTGAACCACCGTTGAAGGAATAGTCGTTTGAATTGAACAGCTGCAGACGCTGCTCGTTCCAGCTGCCCCCGAATGAAATCGGGCCTGCGGCAACAGCCGAGGCGGACAGAGCCAATGGGAGAACAAGAGACAGAATACGCATGATAACACCTTTCAATTTGTTGACCGCACGTTGCCCCGAAGGGACGGCAAACCACAACGAAAGGTTTCGTTTCTCACGCGTTTGTTAAACTTTCGCGAGGGCGCGTGATGCAGTCCAAAGTGCGTCAGGCACATCAATTTCCCCCATAGGCTGACGGTTCTGGCCCGGAATTCGGGCGCCCTCTTGTTCAGCCACAGCTTGCGCCACACGCGACAGGCGTACGCCGAAGTCGGCACCCGGTTCCAGAAGAATATAGAACTGACCAAGATCATGAGGTTTGCCGTCAGGCAGTTTCAACCCGTTCACATCCAGTGAATTCACCGATCCGGTCATCCCAGCGGCGAGGACCTCGGCCATTAGGCCAAAACCCCATCCCTTATACCCGCCCGCGGACACAAGCGCCCCTTTCAGGGCCGCCTCTGGGTCAGTGGTTGGCTTGCCATCTGCATCCACGGCCCAGCCCAGCGGAATGCTTTCACCGGCGGCTTTCGCCATAGTGATCTTGCCTAATGCCACGGCAGAGGTTGAGAAATCCCAGTGCATTCCACCATTCGGTAGCGACATTGAAATCGGGTTTGTGCCGATGACAGCTTTGTTGCCATTTGGCGGCGCGACAACGGGTGATGCATTGGTAAAGCCAATCCCGACAAGCCCTGCCGCCGCGATCTGTTCGGTAAAAAACCCAAGGCTAGTGCAGGTGTGGGCATGCGCGACGGCAAGCGTTGCAACTCCATTTTCGCGGGCCGCTTCAATGGCTTGTGACAACCCGCGGCTGAACGCAGGTTGCGCGAAACCAAACCGTGCGTCTGCAATAACCTGACCCGCTTTTGGCCGCGAAACAACAGGATCCACCTGCCCGTCAACACGGCCAGACCTCAACTGTGTGCAATAGCTTTCAAGGTAATAAAGCCCGCAGATCACGTTCCCAAACGCTTCGGCACGAGCAACCGCGCGCGCAACTTCGCCCGCCTGCCAGTCACCGGCGCCATGTGCAACCATTGCCGCCTTTGCGACATCTTCAATCTCGGAAACGAATACCTTCATGCGATCAATCCTGCCTCAAGGCGCACGGTACGGTCCATCCGCGCGGCCAATTCCAAGTTATGCGTGGCGATGAGCGCCGAAAGACCTGATGAGCGCACCAATTCCATCAACGCATCAAAAACGCGATCCGACGTCCCAGGGTCAAGGTTGCCCGTTGGTTCATCCGCGAGCAAGAGTTTCGGTTTGTTTGCCAATGCACGGCAGAACGCGACACGTTGTTGTTCACCGCCCGACAGTGCGGCAGGGCGATGTTCAGCACGGGTTTCAACACCAACACGCGACAGCAAATCCATCGCGTGCGCTTCGGCCTCGCCTTGCGGCACACCGTTCGCCAGTTGTGGGAGGACAATGTTCTCAAGCGCCGTAAATTCGGGCAGCAAGTGGTGGAATTGATAGATGAACCCCACATCGTTGCGCCGAACGGCAGTGCGTTTGCGATCGCCCAGCTTGGTCAGGTCTTCGCCCCCAATCGCAACGGTTCCCGTGTCCGGCGTATCAAGCAATCCGGCAATATGCAGCAAGGTGGACTTACCCGCTCCAGACGGCGCGACTAAGGCCACGACCTCGCCCTTGCCGACCTGCAGGGACACACCATGAAGCACCTGCACTTCGTTTGGTTTGCCGTGGTTATAGGCCTTTTCCAGCCCGTCGAGCTTTAGGGTCACATCACTCATAACGCAGCGCCTCCACAGGGTTCATTCGTGCGGCGCGCCGAGCTGGAAAGATCGTAACAATCCAGCTGAGCGACAGCGACAAGACAACTGCTTTCAGCACATCATCAAGCTCTAGCTTTGCGGGGATCGTGTAGATGCCGCGAATGGATGGGTCCCAAACGCCGCCGCCAGCCACGTAATTCACAAAGGCAAAAATCTGATCGATGTAGATCGCGAATAAGCAGCCGAGGATCACCCCAAGCAGCGTTCCGACCGTGCCAAGCCCCGCACCGCAAATGAAGAAAATCCTTAAAACCGACGCTTCGGTCAGGCCCATTGTTCGCAAAATACCAATGTCGCGACCTTTGTTTTTCACCAACATAATCAACCCACTAATGATGTTCATTGATGCGATCAGCACAAGGATTGCCATGATGACGAACATGACGTTGTCCTCAACCGTTAGGGCACGAAGGTAGGCACCTTCATTGTCCTTCCAGCTGTACAAAAACGACTCTGGTCCAAGCTGCGCGTACAGCGGCTGGATCCATTCTTCGACGCGGTCCGGGTCCTCGACATAGATTTCGATCTCGTCGTGAACTCCATCGCGGCTAAAGAAACTTTGGGCGGCCTCAAGTGGCAAGTACACGCGGCTTACGTCCGTGAGATAGCGCCCTGTTTGAAAGATATAGACCACATCATAGGCGACGCGACGGGGGCTGCGACCCGCGGCGGTTTGCACGCCTGTTGCCGACAATAGATTAATCCGGTCCCCGACTTGCACCCCAAGTTTACGCGCAACGCCAGAGCCGAGCGCGATCCCAGCACCCGCATCATTCACCCCAAAGTCATCAATCGAACCGGAACTGGATTGCGGATTTAACACAAGCGGGATGTCCTCCAGATCACCCTGCGTGATGCCGTAAATCTGCACGAAACTGCTGTTGTCAGATTGCGAAGCTAGCCCTTCTCCGCGAACAATTGGGGCAGCGCGGGTGACGCCGTCAATCGCGCTTAGGCGCGCGGCAAGCACATCGCCATCAGCAATCGTATCAACGCGGCGTGTCACATCGACGGACTGATCACCCTGTGTGACCGTCACCGTTTCCATGTAGTTTTCGCGAACCGTCAGGTGCGCATTGGCCCCAACAATCGTATCAACGAAATCCGCACGAAAACCGCTGCGCACCGCCAGCACGGCGATCAAGGCAAACACCGCCAGCGTCACGCCGATCAGCGAAATCCACGTCATTATGCTCACGCCGCCTTCGGCGCGTTTGGCGCGAATATAGCGCCATGCGATCATCCATTCGAAACGGGAAAAGGGGGCTGTTTTGCCTGCCATTTTATTGATGCCTCATTGTTTACAGACACCTAACGGGGCTTTGCCTTTGTGGTCAACCATAGCAGGGATACCGCCCGTCGTTGGGCAAAAGGCGGCGCGCTGGTAAAGGCGCGCCGCTCGTTGGTTATTTCACCAAACCGTGGGCACGGTAGATTTCTGCAATCTTAGCAATCGCAGCTTCCGGCGCCATCTCTTCGCTTTCGCCTGTTTTGCGGGATGTCAGTTCAACAACACCGTTTTTCAACCCACGCGGACCGACAGTGATGCGCCATGGCAGGCCGATCAGGTCCATCGTGCCGAACTTTGCCCCCGCACGC
Source organism: Octadecabacter temperatus (assembly GCF_001187845.1). NCBI lineage: Bacteria > Pseudomonadati > Pseudomonadota > Alphaproteobacteria > Rhodobacterales > Roseobacteraceae > Octadecabacter > Octadecabacter temperatus. Next base: position 2,165,328 of record NZ_CP012160.1, read on the forward strand.
TCATTTCGGTCATCATACAATGTCTCAAGGCCCAGCGCCGCGACTTGATCATACAGCGCCTTACACGCAGCATCGGCTTCTTCGTCACCCTGTTTGAGGTTCACGATACCTACATGGAACGGTGTCACGCCTTCCGGCCAGATGATGCCTTTGTCGTCGTGAGATGCCTCAATGATTGCACCCAAAAGACGGGAAACGCCGATCCCGTGGGACCCCATGTGAACTGGCGTTGGCTTGCCGTCCGGCCCCTGCACTGTCGCGCCCATTGCTTCGGAATACTTGGTGCCAAAGTAGAAGATTTGCCCAACTTCGATACCGCGCGCGGTGCGCTGGCGGTCTGCGGGAACGTCTGCAAACAACGCCTCATCATGGGTTTCATCCGTGCGTGCGTATTTGGTTGTGAACTCTTGCAGCACACCTTCGCAGGCATCCACGTCATCATAATCGATCTCACGATCGCCGAATGTCAGGTCCGTGACGGCGCTGTCATAAAACACCTCAGACTCGCCCGTTTCAGCTAGCACGAGGAATTCGTGCGTATAGTCGCCCCCAATCGGGCCACCGTCCGCACGCATCGGGATCGCCTGAAGGCCCATACGTTCATAAGTGCGCAAGTAGGACACGAGGTGACGGTTATACGCGTGCAGCGCGTCTTCTTTGGTCAGATCGAAGTTATACCCGTCTTTCATGTAGAATTCGCGGCCACGCATCACGCCGAAACGCGGACGGCGTTCGTCGCGGAACTTCCACTGGATATGGTACAGCGTCAGTGGCAGGGATTTGTAGCTTGCCACGTGGCTGCGGAAGATGTCCGTGACCAGTTCTTCGTTGGTCGGACCGTACAAAAGGTCATTCTTGTTGCGGTCCGTAATGCGCAGCATTTCATCGCCGTAATCATCATAGCGCCCGCTTTCGCGCCAAAGATCAGCCGACTGGATCGTTGGCATCAACATCGCCACGTGCCCAGCGCGTTCTTGTTCTTCATGCACGATCTGCTCAATCCGTTTCAGAACTTTGAAACCCAGTGGCAGCCAAGAATAAATCCCAGCGCTGGATTGCTTAATCATTCCCGCACGCAGCATGTACTGGTGGCTGACGATTGTGGCGTCCCGAGGGGATTCCTTGAGGACGGGCAGGAAATAACGGCTGAGAAGCATGTGATCACTTTCAAATAAGGTTGGCATTGGTTTAGTCAGCCCCCCGCCCAAGGGCAAGACAGGCAAGCCTACGTAAGACGCCTTTCTTTATGCCAAATCTTGCAAAAGCCCCCCTGCTGCGCCAGTTAAGATACCAAGCACAGTACACGTAACACCGAGAGGCGAAATGGCCCTACCTTCACAAAAACAGTTCCAATACTGGGGCCTCGTCGCAGGCATACTCATTTTTCTGCTTTGGGCGTTGGGCAACGTGCTGACCCCGTTTATCTTGGGTGGGGCAATCGCATATTTCCTTGACCCAATCGCCGACCGCCTTGAGGCATGGGGCCAAAGCCGCGTGATGGCCACGGTCATCATCACCCTGTCCGCTGTCTTATTATTCTTCCTGATCTTCCTACTCGTCGTGCCAACGTTGATTGGGCAGTTGGGCCAACTCATCAATACTATTGGTGAAATCATCGAAAACCTGCCCCAAACGTGGGTAAGTTTCAAAGCGTGGCTCGCAGAGCGTTTTCCGAACCTTGATCTCCAAGGCAGCTTCCTAACGGATCAATTGGTCGGTCTTGGTAGTGCGATCCAGTCACGTGGCGGGGATCTGGTCACAGCGCTGCTTAACTCTGCGCAGGGGATCATCAATGTGGTGGTTCTACTGGTTATCGTTCCTGTCGTGACATTTTACATGTTGATGGATTGGGACCGCATGGTTGCCCAAATTGACGACCTTCTTCCACGTGACCACCAAGAAACCGTTCGCAAATTGGCCAGCCAAATCGACAAAACCCTTGCGTCGTTCATTCGCGGGCAAGGCACGGTTTGCCTGATCTTGGGTACGTTTTACGCCGTCGCGCTGATGGTTGCAGGCCTGAACTTCGGTCTTGTTGTCGGCCTGATTGCAGGTTTGATTTCATTTATCCCGTATATCGGCGCGCTTGTCGGTGGTGCTTTGGCTGTCGGTTTGGCGTTGTTCCAGTGGTGGGGTGGCACCGAAGTCATTGACGGCGAAACGGTACAGTACGGAATTAACTGGCTGCGGATCGGAATTGTCGGTGCGATTTTCGCGGCGGGACAATTCTTCGAAGGTAACATTCTTACGCCAAAACTAGTTGGCAGTTCCGTGGGCTTGCACCCTGTTTGGCTTATCCTCGCGCTAACGGTCTTTGGAAGTTTGTTTGGGTTCGTCGGGATGCTTGTGGCTGTTCCTGTCGCCGCGATCATCGGTGTTTTGGCGCGGTTCTTGATTGGCGAATACAAGGCCGGCCAGCTTTACAAAGGCCACATCGGCAAGGACACCTAAACCATGGCCCGTCAATTGGCTTTTGATCTGCCCGCCAACGTGCGGTTGGAAGCGCAGGACTTTTTTGTCTCGGGTGCCAATGAACTGGCCTATGCGCTGCTGCAAACACCTGCCACTTGGCCCGATCACAAGCTCGCACTCATCGGGCCCGCGGGATCAGGTAAAACGCACCTTGCACGGGTCTTTGCATCCAGCACGGATGCTACGGTTCTCAATGCCAAGGACATCACGGAGGATACGCCGCTCCCCTCAGGCCCGCTTGTGGTTGAGGACGCAGATACCCTAGATCCTGCCAACGACGAATGGTTGTTTCACGCACACAACGCCCTGCGCCGTGACAGTCACGCGCTGCTGATAACGGGGAAAACGGCCCCGTCGCGCTGGAACATCGCCCTGCCCGATCTGGCGAGCCGCCTATCTGCGGCAACGACGGTGACAATTGAAAACCCTGATGATGCGTTGTTGACGGCTGTTTTGCTTAAACACTTTGCTGATCGCCAACTTGCCCCAACGCCAGACGCAGTTGCCTACCTCATCAAGCATTTGCCCCGCTCGTTTGATGCGTTACGCAACATCGTCGAAACACTTGACCGCGAGGCACTGGCGCAATCCAAATCCCTGTCGCGCCCTTTCGTGCGTGCCGTGCTGGACACTTTGCACTCAGATGAGCGATAGTGTCACCTTGCTGACATAAATGACTGGCACAACACACTGATGACTAAGGCAGACTTCCTTAAGGCCGATTTCCCCGAAGCACAGGTCGTGGATGGGGATATGAACGGCCCATCGCGGTTCTTTAACCGTGAACTCAGCTGGCTGGGCTTCAATTGGCGTGTCCTCGAAGAGGCCGAGAACCCGCGTGTTCCACTGTTGGAACGGGTGCGGTTTTTATCCATCTCGGCAACCAATCTGGATGAATTTTATACCGTGCGCGTCGCGGGCCTGCGGGAACTAGCGCACAACGGTAACACGGCACCGTCAATGGACGGGCTAACGGCAGAAGAGCAGCTGGCGCTAATTGATGAAAACACGCGCAGTTTATTGGCGCGCCAGCAAAAGGTTTTCACCGACTTGCACGCCGAAATGGTGCGCGAAAACATCTCAATCCTCAAGCGCGAGGACCTGTCGGACGACGACAGGACACACCTCAAGGACGTGTTCTTTCAGCAGGTGTTTCCCGTTCTGTCCCCATTGGCAATTGACCCTGCCCACCCTTTCCCGTTCCTGCCAAACGAAGGGTTCGCATTGGCGTTGGAACTGGAACGTCGCAAAGACAAACGCGCGTTACGGGCATTGTTGCCGGTACCCGCGCAAATTGATCGCTACATTGCCTGCCCATCCGAGGATGGCCATCGCTTCTTGCCGCTTGAAGAATTGCTCATGGACAACCTTGATGGGTTGTTCCCCGGCTACAAAGTCAAAGGTTCGTGTGCGTTTCGCATCCTTCGCGACAGCGACTTAGAAGTCGAAGACGAAGCCGAAGACCTCGTGCGAGAATTCGAAGTTGCGCTTAAACGACGTCGTCGCGGTGAAGTCGTCAGCATGCGGGTATCCGCGGGTGCGCCCAAGGCGTTGCGCAGCCTCATCATGGGCGAACTTCACGTGTCTGAGGACGAAGTCGTTGAGATCGACGGCGTCATTGGTATGGCCGACATCAATGAACTGGTATTGGACGCGCGCCCTGACCTTCTGTGGCCGCCCTTTGCACCGCGTGTTCCTGAACGCGTCCAAGACCACGACGGAGATATGTTCGCGGCCATTCGCAAGAAAGACATGCTGCTGCATCACCCGTATGAAACCTTCGATATGGTTGTGCGGTTTTTGAAACAAGCCGCGCGTGACCCTGATGTCGTTGCGATCAAACAAACACTGTACCGCACATCGAAAAAGTCCCCGATCGTCGAAGCGCTATGTGAAGCGGCAGAAGACGGAAAATCCGTCACGGCCTTGGTTGAACTAAAGGCCCGTTTCGATGAGGCCGCCAACATCCGCCAATCGCGACGGTTGGAACGCGCTGGTGCCCATGTCGTTTACGGGTTCTTGGACCTTAAAACACACGCCAAAATCTCAACCGTTGTGCGCCGCGAAGGCGATAAATTGGTGACCTACACGCATTACGGAACGGGCAACTACCACCCTATCACAGCCCGCATTTATACCGACCTGTCGTTCTTCACCTGCGATGCGGCCCTTGGGCGCGACGCCACCAAAGTGTTCAATTACCTCAGCGGATATGTTCAACCGGATGATCTCGAGAACCTCGCGATTTCCCCGCTCACATTGAAGCCGCGTTTGCTAGAGCTGATCGCCGCCGAAGCGGAACACGCGCGCGCTGGAAAGCCCGCCGAAATTTGGGCGAAGATGAACAGCCTGATTGAATCCGACGTCATTGATGCGCTTTATGCGGCGTCCCAAGCTGGCGTGAAGATCAACCTCGTCATTCGCGGCATTTGTGGCCTTCGCCCCGGCATCAAAGGCCTGTCCGACAACATTCGGGTTAAGTCTATTGTCGGGCGCTTTCTTGAACACTCGCGCATCGTTTGTTTTGGCAATGGCCACGGCCTACCCGCCAAAAAGTCCCGCGTGTTCTTTTCCAGCGCCGATTGGATGAGCCGGAACTTGAACCGCCGCGTCGAAACCTTGGTAGAAGTGAACAACAACACCGTCAAAGCCCAGATCGTTAGCCAAATCATGGCGGCGAACCTAGCTGACGTTGCGCAAAGCTGGATCATGGAACCGGACGGCGGCTTTGTTCGCGCTTACGTTGAGGAAGGCACATTTGCGTTCAATTGCCACCGCTTCTTTATGGAAAACCCTTCACTTTCAGGGCGTGGCACGGCAGGTGCATCTGACGTACCGCAACTGACACACACAGAAGACTAAGTGACGCAATTGACTCAAGCTGCAGCGCTAGCCATGTTCACAAAGAACCAAACGAGGGCGAAATGAGCAAAGGCAAGACTTCTGATGCCGAGCAAGACTGGGGCCCCTTTGGTCGTCCGCTTTTCGATGATCCCAAAGCACGTGCACTGTCGCGTGTCGGGGTAATTGATGTCGGCTCAAACTCTGTTCGTCTGGTGATTTTTGATGGCGCGGCACGTAGCCCCGCCTATTTCTACAACGAAAAAATTATGGCGGGCCTCGGTGCTGGCATGGCCGAAACGGGCCGCCTTAATCCCGAAGGCCGCGTACGGGCCCTATCTGCGATCCGCCGCTTTGTCGCCCTAGCCAACAGCCTTGGCATTCCGCCCCTTACGGCAGTTGCGACCGCCGCCGTGCGTGAGGCCAGCGATGGCCCTGACTTTCGCGCTGAAGTTCTGCGTGAAACGGGTCTAAAAATCTGGGTCATCGACGGCCAAGAAGAAGCGCGTTTGTCCGCGCAGGGTGTGCTGCTTGGGTGGCCTGGTAGCTACGGTTTGGTCTGCGACATTGGTGGGTCCTCGATGGAGCTCGCCGACCTGTTTGAAGGCCGCGTTGGGCGGCGCATGACATCGGCGCTTGGACCTCTAAAACTACGTGAAATGTCCAGCAAGAAGGCCCGTCGCGCTTATATCAAAGAAACCGTCGCGGACATGTTTGACAAAATGGGCAGCAACACCGGCAGGCGCTTGTTTTTGGTTGGTGGGTCATGGCGTGCCATTGCACGGATCGACATGGAACGCCGCGGCTATCCGTTAACGGTTTTGCATGAATATCGCATGACGCCAAACCGCATCGCTAAGACACTGAAATACATTGAAGAAAATGACGCACAAGAGCTACGCGCACGTTGCGGAATTTCAGACAGCCGCATGGCATTGGTGCCTTATGCGGTTCATGTCCTGCGCGAAGTTGTCGCCCGTTTCAAACCCAAGGACATCACCGTGTCCAGCTACGGCATCCGCGAAGGCATGCTCTATGAGCAAATGCCAGCTGAGCTTCGCGAACGTGACCCGCTGATCGAGGCATGCCGTTTTGCCGAGGCCAAAGATGCCCGTCTGCCTGGGTTTGGTCGCACGCTTTACCACTTTGTCATGCCGCTGTTTGGCCGTACGAGCCAAGCACGAAAACGCATTATCAGAGCCGCATGTTTGCTGCATGATGTTAGCTGGCGAGCACATCCCGATTACCGCCACGAGGTCGTGTTCGACAACACAACGCGTGCAAACTTGGGTGGGTTGAAACACTCTGAACGCGTGTTCTTAGGGATTGCGCTTTTGCATCGCTATACCAACAAGCGCGACGGCACACGGTTTGAACCGCTGTTCGGTTTGCTGGACCCCAAAGAGCAGCGCAATGCCGAAGTGCTCGGGAAAGCCATGCGATTGGGCGCAATGTTGTGGATCAAGGCTGACGAGCAACCGGGAACGCTGAAGTATTCTGCGAAATCAAACACCCTAGAACTGGTCTTGAAAGAAGCGGCAGGACCACTGTTTGGCGAAGTTGCGCAAAGCCGTCTGGTTTCCCTTGCCAGCTCACTTGAAGCCGAAGCCTCCGTTCGCGTCAAAGGCGCCCGCCGAACGAACGCAGGCTAAAGGTCGATGACTTCATCCGCATCGCGCGGCTCAAATTCTGGCGCATCCGGACTGCGTCTGATGATGATATCCCCGTTTGGCAGGATTTCTGGGCGTTCATAATACCGCACGGAATCAAGCGTTTGGATCAATTCCATTAGGGCGGGACCCATTTCGGTTGCGAGAAGTTCAAGCGCTGGCTCAAGCTCTCCGGCAAGGTCGGCAAAGTCATCGATGGCTGGTTCCATGTCATTCATGATGCCGCGAAACAGAAGCTTCGCGCCCTCCTCCATCAATGAAAACCCCTCCTCAATCTCGCCCTCTTCTTGGGCAAGTACAGGAACAGGAAGTGCGATGAGGACGGCAAGGATGAGATGTTTCATGTGTCTAATATAGGGACGCAGTCGCAACTTCTCAATCAAAGCGGAATATCTATTACGACCGGAAAATGATCAGAGGCCTGAAGGAGCGCGGCACACAGATCTTTATTCTCAAAACATTCTGGATCATCAAACGGATGCATAATGCTCCACGTCGGGTTCATTGCCCGCACACTTTGCGACACCATGATGTAGTCCAGCAGCGCGGACATAAAGTGGCGATCCTTACCGACTGTAAAACGCGCGGTCACTGGCATCGCCCCGATCCGCTGAGACAGCGCAAATCGCGCATGGGGGTCAAACATCTGCTCGCCGTTGCCCTCGCCCAGAACAATTTCCACGCCAGACCGTCCGAACAGTTTCTCATACTCGTCCAAACCGGGGCCGTCGTTGAAGTCCCCAAGAACGATCGCGTTGTCGCCCGCCTCCAGATGCGCCTCAACACGCCTGCGCAACCAAATGCATTGCGCCAGCTGCTTGCGTCGGTTCGCGATCGAAATACGCATGGCTTGCGCATCGTTGCGCGCTCCGTGGGGTGCCTTAGATTTGGCATGCACCCCGATAAGTCGGAACACCGCGCCTGATGTATGCGTGACCTCAATTTCCAACGGCGGCTTTGACCATTTGACCGTGTCGAGCTGCGCATCGACATCAAGGTCCATCTTGATCGCTTCATCGAAGCGTGGCGCCCCGTCCTCGCGCGGATCATGGCGCACGCTCAGAACGTCGGGGTCATAGAGGAATATGATTTCCTGTTGCGTTTCATTGACATAGCCAATGATTGCTTTGCGCGCTCTAATCCCGAATTTCGCGGCAAACCCTTCCAACGCACCCGCCCCGTCACGGCGCGCATGGCTGTCGGGCGCCTCAATGACCATCACCCCATCAGCATCCAGAGCCTGAAACACTGCGCCAAGTGCCGCCGTTTGCTGTGCACGCGTGACATCCCAACGCCCCGACCAACGGTCGTCGTCGAATAGGTTGCCCTCGTCATCAAACAAGTTTGAAAACCACTCAACGTTGTAGGTTACAATCTTCACGCGGCACCACGCTCGTTGATCTCATCCCATGCACGGTTGATCGCGACCATCTTCTTCTCGGCCAGCTTCACCGCTTCTTCGGGCACCCCGCGTGCAATCATCTGGTCAGGGTGCGTTTCACGAACCAGTTTCCGCCAAGCCTTGCGGATGTCTTCCATGGACGTGTCCGCACTGACACCTAGAACGTCGTATGGGTCGCGTTCCGCATCTGGAACAAACTGCGCCCGCAGGCTTTTGAAACGCGCATCATCCAGTCCGAAAATCTCAGCCACTCGGGTAAGAAACGCGTCTTCATTCGGGTGATAATACCCATCCGCAAGGGCGATGTGGAACAGCCCCTCGATCAGATCACATAGCGGTGCGGCAACGTCATCACCATACATCGCTTTGATTTTATAAGCATAATCTTCGAATCCAGCGACATCCGTGCGGGCCAGATTAAACAGCTTACCGGCGTTCTTTTCCTCACCAGGCGGAATCGTAAACACCTCGCGAAAGGCCGTAACCTCATCGCGGGTGACCTGCCCGTCGGCCTTTGCCATCTTTGCACCCAAAGCAATGACAGCAATTGCAAACGCGACAGATCGCTCCGGCGGCGTGCGAAGGTTGGCAAAAACCTCTGAAAGGCTTTCGCCAGCGGTCAGGGACGACAGTGCGTCAGTGATACGGGTCCAAATCGACATGGGGGCATTCTTACCCAATCCGTCGCGGGATGTTAGAGCCGTTTTTGCATCAGTACGAGATCCATCCATCGATCAAACTTGCGCCCGACTTCCGGAAGGACAGCGACCTTCTCAAACCCCAGCGCACTATGGAACGCGACGCCCGTGGCGTTCTCGGCGCAAACGCCAGCCACAAGCACATGGGTATCCGCGGCGCGGGCATGATCCATCAAAACCTTCATCAACGCCCGACCCGCGCCCTGCCCCGATGCTTCAGGCGCGAGAATGACGGTATGTTCCATCGTATGAGCATATCCAATGCCACCGCGAAACTGGTCGTAAGTGGCAAACCCCAGAACCGTTCCGCCAATCTCAACCACCAAAAAACACGGGCGCTCCGCAATCATTTGCGCAACCTCTTCTGGTGATTTTTCGACTGAGTTAAATGTAACTACGGTTTCACGGATCTGCGGGTTCCAAAACGCGGCAATCGCAGCGCTGTCATGCTGGGTCGCTCCACGAATAATCATAACGTTACTGTCCGGTTGTCGTTGCAGAACCGCGCGGACAGCGCCACGTTGTCATCTGCGTGAAATGTAACCCTGTCATCCTTAAAGACGCCTTCAAGTTCTGTTGCGATTTCAAGCGCCTTTGGGTGTCTTACAGTGAGTTCTTCAAGCACCAACCCAGATGATCCGAGCGTGACACCGGGTGGCACGTCTGTATGCCACGACAAAACCGTTGGAAATCCGCCGCCCATAGGTAACGATCCATCTGGCGGCACTCCCATGTCCCAGCGCAAATCGCCACGTGACATTGGAACGGATTGCATGCCGTGCACTAACAGCGGTTGCAAAACATAAGGTTCGCAAATCCAATTCACCAATCGTGGCGGGCCGCTAAAGTCATCCAACCCAAACCAGCGCGGCCCATCACTGCTTGCCGCCGGATCAATTGCGATCACCTCAAGATAGATACCACCGTGAAGCGCGGCTAACTTGTTATGGGTTCCATAGCGTTCATGTTTTCCGCCACCTTGAAATACGATGCCCAATCGATCTTGCGCCCAAGCAACGCCTTCTTCCAACGTTTCAGCAGCAATCGCCAGATGGTCCAACCTCATATGCCGTCCCTAGTTCACCCAAATCCAAACAGCCCAGAACGCGCCGAAGAGCGTCGGATAAAAACTGGCTGCAAACCCGAGTGAGCGTAGCGGAGGAGAGACATGATAGCCAACCCAGAACAGCAGACGCGCGACAGCCATGCCAATTCCAAGCGCGAGGATCGACACCCCACCAAGGCTAAAGCCAACAAACGGCCAGACGAGCAGCGCCAGCACCATTTGCTCGGTCGTATTGCGTAAAACGCGTTCATCGATCTGTGCACGGGTGCCAGAAGCAGCAGCTTCGCCATCAATCAGGTCAGTATTGAAAAACCGCCGTGCCGCAAGGACGCCGATCATCATTGCCATGACAGCACCGGGTATCAGAAATGCTGCGGGGATCGCCAAAGCGGGGGGTATGAAAGGCAGCCCCAACCGTAACGGCAGCAACACAATCGCGACGGCCCAGACTGCGCCTAGGACCATCCCAATTGCTATGCCGATGCGTTTCACGCGCGCGTGGCGCGGATCAGTTTCAGAATATCACGCGCCGCTTCTGGAATGTTTGTACCCGGTCCAAAGATCGCTTTCACGCCAGCTTTCTTCAGGAAGTCATAGTCTTGCTGCGGAATAACGCCGCCACAAATGACCAGAATATCTTCAGCGTCCGCGGCCTTTAACGCCTCAATCAATTTAGGTGCCAGTGTCTTGTGACCCGCCGCTTGTGACGAGATCCCGATCACATGCACGTCGTTGTCTACGGCGTCCTGTGCGGCTTCTTCCGGTGTTTGGAACAGCGGGCCAACGTCTACGTCAAATCCGATATCGGCGAATGCAGTGGCGATAACCTTGGCGCCGCGATCATGCCCGTCTTGGCCCATTTTAACGACCAACATACGTGGGCGACGCCCTTCGGCCTCGGCGAAATCTTCCACGTCCTTCTGGATCGCAGCAAAGCCCTCGTCGCCCTCATAGGCTGCGCCATAAACGCCAGCCAGTGTTTTCACTTCTGCGCGGTGACGGCCGAATACGTTTTCCATAGCCATACTGATTTCCCCTACAGTTGCGCGATGACGCGCCGCTTCAACGGCGGCTTCAAGAACGTTTCCACCCTCGCGTGCGCGGCGTTCCACTTCGGCTAATGCTGCGTCACAGGCTGCTTGATCACGCTCAGCACGAAGCTTTTTCAGCCCCCCGACTTGGCCTTCACGCACCGCATCATTATCGATATCCATGATGTCGATCGGGTCTTCTTTATCAAGGCGATACTTGTTCACACCAACGATTACTTCATCCCCACGGTCGATCATCGCTTGGCGTTTGGCTGCAGATTCCTCAATCCGCAGCTTAGGCATGCCAGACGCGACCGCCTTGGTCATGCCGCCCATTTCTTCGACCTCTTCGATAATCTTCCACGCCTCATCCGCCAGATCCGCGGTGAGCTTTTCGACGTAGTAAGATCCGGCGAGTGGGTCGACCACGTTGGTCACGCCAGTTTCTTCCTGCAAAATCAGCTGCGTGTTGCGTGCAATGCGGGCTGCAAATTCGGTCGGCAGGGCAATCGCTTCGTCCAATGCGTTGGTGTGCAAGGACTGGGTGCCCCCCAAAACCGCCGCCATCGCCTCATAGGCTGTGCGGACCACGTTGTTGTACGGGTCTTGTTCTTGCAAAGACACGCCAGACGTCTGGCAGTGGGTGCGCAACATGGATGATTTCTCGGATTTCGGTTCGAACTCGGCCATGATTTTCGACCATAGCAAACGGGCCGCACGCAACTTGGCGGCTTCCATGAAGAAATTCATGCCGATGGCAAAGAAAAACGACAGGCGCGGCGCGAATTTATCCACGTCCATGCCGCGTGCAATCGCCGTGCGCACGTATTCACGACCATCAGCCAGTGTGAACGCCAATTCCTGCACAAGGTTCGCGCCCGCTTCTTGCATGTGGTAGCCCGAAATCGAAATTGAGTTGAACTTCGGCATCTCGTTGGCCGTGTATTCAATAATGTCCGCGACAAGCTGCATCGATGGTTCGGGCGGGTACACGTAGGTATTGCGCACCATGAACTCTTTTAGAATGTCGTTCTGGATCGTGCCGGACAACACGCTACGGTCATGTCCCTGCTCTTCACCAGCGACAATAAAGTTTGCCAAGATCGGAATAACAGCGCCGTTCATGGTCATGGAAACACTGACTTTATCCAGCGGGATGCCGTCAAACAGAACTTTCATGTCTTCGACGGAATCGATCGCAACGCCGGCCTTGCCGACATCGCCTACAACGCGCGGATGGTCGCTGTCATAGCCCCGGTGCGTCGCCAGATCGAAAGCAACAGACACACCTTGCTGCCCAGCAGCCAGTGCTTTGCGGTAAAACGCGTTACTTTCTTCAGCCGTTGAAAAACCCGCGTACTGACGGATCGTCCATGGGCGGCCCGCGTACATCGTCGCCTTAACACCACGGGTAAACGGCGCTTCGCCCGGCAAAGAACCAAGGTGATCAAGGCCTTCGACATCATCCGCGCCATAAACAGGCTGGACGTCGATACCCTCAATCGTCTTCCACGTCAGGTCATCAAGCGGCTTGCCACGTAGTTCAGCCTGCGCGCGCTCAGCCCATTCCTTTTTCGATCCCATCGGTTCGTCCTCTCAATAACGCCGTATCTTGTCCGGCGGTGTGTGTCGTTTCAGCGTTCGCTGAAAACCGTGCAAAGCGCGCCAAAGGCTGGGCGTTTGCTAAATTTGTTGTGACCAAGGGGCGATTTACCCTTAGCCTTTTGGACCAGCGTCCCTATATCATAGCCATAGGGGGCGTTCATGATCCGTATTTTAGCTTTGTTTGCTTGGGTGTTAGCGGCATCCGTCGTCACGGCACAGGAGGTCGAAACCCCGTCTATCGCAGACGCATGGGCTGCTGATAAAACACAAGTGTTTGATGCGACGTCCTTGGATATCGATACGCTCATCTGGCTTGCGCGCCCTGTTGTTGTCTTTGCGGACAGCCCGAACGATCCGCGTTTCCGCGAACAAATGGATTTGTTGTTTGAGAACGCGGATGACCTTGCTGAACGTGATGTCATCGTTCTGACGGACACCGATCCATCGGCGCAAAGCCCGCTGCGCACACGTCTACGCCCGCGTGGGTTTGGATTGGTCATCATTGGCAAAGACGGCGAAGTCGAATTGCGAAAGCCGAGCCCGTGGGGCGTGCGTGAAATCACCCGATCGATCGACAAAATGCCGCTTAGGCAGCAAGAAGTCGATGATCGTAGGTTTGGGCGATAATGCACACAGGTCACGGGTTTATTCGAACTCCATAATCACGTCGTCTACTGCAAGGTTATCACCCGCTAGCGCGTTGATTTTGGTCACGATTGAACGCTTTTCGGCGCGCAGGTTGTTCTCCATCTTCATCGCTTCAACGGTACAAAGCACTTGCCCGTCCTGCACTTCGTCACCAACTTCGACGTCGATCTTCACGATCAATCCCGGCATCGGGCAAAGCAGCAGTTTGGACGTATCCGGTGGCAGCTTTTCTGGCATCAATGTCGCCAGTTCAGCCTGACGCGGCGTACGCACACGCACCGGCAGATCTGCCCCGCGATAGCGCACACGAAACCCTGCCGAGATATGCCCGATCTTTAGGACTAGCGGTTCGCCATCCACCATAAGCTTCGCGAGCGGCTGCCCAGGCGTCCAATCGCTTTCAACGCGCATCGCTGTGCCATTGATTGTGACAGTCGCGCCCTGCTTGTCAGCATCGACGTGTGCCTCCAGCGAACGCCCGGGAATTGTGACAACCCAATCTTCGCCCACTTTGCGTTCATGATTGCCCATACGCCCTGAAATCTGCGTACGGCGGATTTCACAAACGCGGTACATTGCGACAGTTGCTGCTGCGATCCGGTCCAAGGTGGCGTCCGGCAGTTCAACTCCATCAAACCCTTCTGGGAATTCTTCCTCAATGAAGGCTGTAGTCATGTTGCCTGACGTGAATTTCTCATGGTCATAAACCGCGCTTAGGAACGGGATGTTGTGGCCAATGCCCTCGACCTCAAAGCTGTCGAGCGCCACACGCATTTCCTCAATCGCTTCGGCACGGCTTGGCGCCCATGTACACAGTTTGGCGATCATCGGGTCATAATACATGGAGATTTCCCCCCCATCATAAACACCGGTGTCATTGCGCACAGCGTGTTTGCCGGTCGGTGCATCGCCCTGCCACTTGTCGTTTGCAACCAACGGTCCAGCCGCAACTTCAGCTGGCGGACGATACGCAGTCAAACGGCCAATGGATGGCAAGAACCCGCGATACGGGTCTTCTGCATAAAGGCGGCTTTCCATCGCCCAACCTGTCAGCGTGACGTCCTTTTGTGCGATCTTCAGCTTTTCACCGTAGGCCACGCGGATCATCTGCTCAACAAGATCAACGCCTGTGATCAGCTCGGTTACAGGGTGTTCCACCTGCAAACGTGTATTCATTTCAAGGAAGTAGAAGTTACGGTCGCCATCAACGATGAATTCAACCGTACCCGCAGATGCGTAATCCACGGCCTTGGCAAGCGCAACGGACTGCTCACCCATCGCTTTGCGGGTCGCCTCATCAAGGAAGGGCGATGGTGCCTCTTCGATAACCTTTTGTTGACGGCGCTGAATGGAACATTCACGCTCGCCCAAATAGATACCGTTGCCGTGCGTATCGCAAAGCACTTGAATTTCGATGTGGCGTGGTTGCGTGACGAACTTTTCGATGAAGATACGGTCATCACCAAATGAATTGGCCGCTTCGTTCTTGGAAGACTGAAAGCCTTCGCGCGCGCCCTCGTCGTCCCATGCGATCCGCATGCCCTTACCACCACCACCAGCGGAAGCTTTGATCATCACTGGATAACCGATTTGCTGTGAAATCTTAACGGCTTCCTCAGCGTCCTCGATCAGACCCATGTGACCTGGAACAGTAGAAACTTCTGCATTTTGAGCGATCTTTTTAGACGTAATCTTGTCGCCCATCTTCTCGATCGCACCAACTGGTGGCCCGATGAACGCGACGCCTGCAGCGGACAAGGCTTCGGCGAATTTAGCGTTCTCAGACAAGAACCCGTAACCCGGATGCACAGCCTCAGCGCCTGTTGCTTTGATGGCCTCCATGATCTTGTCGATCACGATGTAGG